>JBKECY010000045.1:0-96200 GCA_047975025.1 Lachnospiraceae bacterium | reverse complement strand
GACGATGATTTGCTCCGTTGTGTACCTTGCTTTTCCCATTTTTGTACTGCTCCTTTTTGTTAGTTTATCATATCAAAACTAACTCTTCCACTGGTACAAAGATCGGGGGGCACTCCACTGGTCGGTATGGAGCAGTTCATGTACATGATGATAGCCGAAGAGAAAAAGGTGGAATACATTCTGGATGTCATCTGCGACTATAAAGTAAAGGTCGCAAAAGAAACAGTAAGAAGAGGATTTCCCATAGGTCACTATGGTGATGATCTCGGAACACAAATCAGTACGATCTTTTCTGAAGATGTGTTTAAGAAACTGTTTTTGTCGAGAATTGCTAAAGTATTCAGAGTGTTTAAAGATGCGGGACTTCCTGTTCAGATGCATTCTTGCGGAAATGTGACTGCATTTATACCTCATCTGATTGATGCCGGACTGGATGTATTAGAGCCGGTGCAGTCTTGCATGGATTTTGAATTTCTAAAAAGAGAGTATGGTAAGGATTTGACATTTTACGGCGGAGTAGATACACAGGATCTGCTCACCTTTAGAACGCCAGAGGAAGTTTATAAAGAAACATTAAAAGTTGTTGACGTTCTTGGTAAGGGTGGCGGTCTGATCATAGGTCCGTCTCAAGAAGTTATGAACAATGTTCCTGTGGAAAATGTGTTGGCACTCATGAAAGCAGTGAAAAAGGCAAGAGGTGAGGAGTAAAATGTTGTGAAAAAATCCTGATTGTATTTAGAAAATAACCAGAGAATAAATAAAAAGGAGGCATATCTATGACAATGAATATATGTGGCGCGCCCTGCTGCTGGGGTGTGGATGATCCCAAGAATCCGTACCTTCCCCCCTGGCAGAGGGTTCTAAAGGAGGCCGCACAGGCCGGTTACCGAGCGATTGAACTGGGACCCTATGGGTATCTGCCGATTGATGCTCAGATTGTTGGGGAAGAATTAAATAAAAACAACCTTGCTCTGGTAGCAGGAACTATTTTTCATGATTTGCTGGACCCGCAGAATCAGGAAAATGTACTTGAGGCAGTTGACAATATCTGTCAATTAATTATGAACCCTAATCTTCCGGTACTGCCATCTCATCCGGGACAAAAGTTTCCCGCCCCCTATCTGACTGTGATGGATTGGGGACATGACGAAAGGGATTATGCAGCCGGACATCCGGACAAAGCCCCCAGACTCTCTAGCGCAGAGTGGAAGCAGTTTATGAACCATATCCGCGCAGTTTGCCAAAGGGCCGCCTCCTACGGGGTTCGCGCTGTTGTGCATCCACACGCAGGTGGCTATCTTGAGTTCGCAGATGAAATCGAGGCGCTGGTGCAGGATATTTCTTATGAGGATGCTGGCTTGTGTCTGGATACAGGGCATCTGTATTATTCGGGAATGGACCCGGTCGCCTGGCTGACAAAATATGCGCAGCATCTTGATTACTTACATTTTAAGGATGTGGATCAAGCGGTATATCAAGAAGTGATGCAGGAGCATATACGATTCTTCGAAGCCTGTGGTAAGGGAGCGATGTGTCCGATCGGCTCAGGCGCACTTGATTACCCAGGGATTCGCGAGAAACTGGAATCGATTGGTTATGCAGGCTATATTACGATTGAACAGGAACGGGATCCCCGCAATGTGGAGGGGAGTCTTGCAGATGTAAAGGCCAGTGTTGACTATTTAAAAAGTGTAGGGTATGAAATCTAACTACATAGAAGCAGGAGGTTACCATGTATTATGGAGAAAAACAGATAGAACGCCCTATTCGTTGGGCTATGGTCGGAGGTGGATTGGGGAGTCAGATTGGCTATATCCACCGTTCGGCGGCACTGCGCGACTTTAATTTTGAACTTGTTGCCGGTGCATTTGATATAGATCCGCTAAGAGGCAAGGAGTTCGCAAAGCAGTTACATGTGGACGAAAGCCGCAGTTATCCGGATTACAAGACGATGTTTGCAGAAGAAGGAAAGCGCGAAGATGGGATAGAGGCCGTTTCAATCGCCACACCGAATTATACGCATTTCGAAATTGCAAAAGCAGCGCTGGAGGCAGGACTGCATGTAGTCTGTGAGAAACCGATGTGCTTACAACGCAGGAAGCCGCCATATTAGAAAAAACGGCCGAAGAAAAGCACCGGGTCGTTGGAGTTACCTATGGATATGTCGGACACCAGATGATTGAGCAGGGACGCCGCATGATTGCTGAGGGAGCACTCGGTGAGATCCGGATTGTACAGATGCAATTCGCTCATGGATTTCATAATGTAGCCGTAGAGAGCAATACGCCATCCACAAAATGGCGTGTAGACCCCAAGAAAGCCAGTCCTTCCTATGTCATGGGGGATTTGGGAACCCACCCATTGTACTTAGCTGAAATCATGCTGCCCAAACTGCAGATTGAGAAAGTTTTGTGCAGCAGACAGTCGTTTGTCGAGTCACGAGCACCTCTTGAAGATAATGCCATGACATTGATGCAGTATAATACCGGCGCTGTCGGCTACGTATGGTCCTGCTGTGTGAACAGCGGTTCCATGCATGGGCAAAAAATCAGGATTATCGGTGAGAAGGCATCACTGGAGTGGTTTGATGAACGTCCTAACCAAATGACCTATGAAATCCAGGGCGAGCCGGTTCGTGTGCTGGAGCGCGGAATGGGCTATCTGGCAGAAAGCGCAACACAGGAAGACCGTATCGGTGGCGGGCATCCCGAAGGGCTGTTCGAGGCATGGAGCAATTTATATGCCCGGTTTGCCAAAGCGATGGTTGCAGCCGATTATAATGAAAAAGTTGATTTCTGGTATCCTGATGTACATGCTGGAGCCGATGGTGTTAAATGGGTGGAAAAATGCGTGGAATCAGCAGATCAGGGCGGCGTGTGGGTGGCCTATTAATCTAAAAAGCAGTAAAATGTCTGAACACAATTTAAGGATTGTATTTTGCAGGAAAATCCGATATACTAATACCTTGTAACCACTAAATAAGTAGGAGAGTATGCAATGAGTGAGAAGACATTAATAGACCAATGGCGCGCAATCGGATACGATGAGACTGCAAATAAAGGCGATTTACAGAGATTCTGGGCAGCGTATTTTAATACAGAAAAGGAAATCTATATCCAGCTTCTTCAGAAGCCTGAGGATGTAGCAGAAGGCACTTTACAGGAATTAGCAGAGCGTTTTGAAATCAAACCGGTCACTATGGCAGGATTTCTGGATGGTATTAACGACAGTTTAAAGGTTCCCTATACGCTTGAAGAGATTACGGAGGACACCCCCATCCGTCTTGAGTACGATAAGGAACGCCTTTATAAGAACATGGTGGATGCTAAGGCAGACTGGCTTTATGAGCTTCCGGAATGGGATACCATTTTTGATGAAGATAAGAAAAAAGAGCTGTATGTCGAGCAGAAGAAATCCGGTACGGTCGTAAAAGCACCTAAAATTGGCAGAAATGACCCATGTCCTTGTGGCTCCGGCAAAAAGTATAAAAAGTGCTGTGGAAAGTAAGAGTTGACAAAATATATCATAATGATATACTAAGCTTATAAAACGTTGAAGAGAAGAGTAAGATATGTAGGAACGCACAGAGAGAGGGCGCAGTAGCTGAAAGCACCTTTGCAGGAAACCATATCCGAATACCACCTCTGAGTGACCTTAATACGGTTCGGTGATTCCGTTACCATCGCAAAAGAGTGGCTTGGTTACCGTAGGTAGTCCGGCAAACAGGGTGGAACCGCGAGAGTATATCCCGTCCCTTGTAATCATACGATTGCAGGGGACTTTTTGTTGTCCGCTGCAAGTGAAACTTTTGCAAATTTTTAGGAGGAATTCATATGATCATTACATTGCAGGATGGAAACAAAAAAGAATTTGATCAGGCAGTATCGGTAATTGATATTGCATTTTCAATCAGTGAAGGTCTGGCACGAGCTGCCTGTGCCGGTGAAGTTGACGGCGAGGTCGTAGATTTGCGTACCCTGGTGGAACAGGATGCGGTTGTAAAGATTCTTACCGGGGAGGATGAACAGGGTCTGCACGCACTGCGCCACACAGCATCGCATGTGCTGGCACAAGCGGTTAAGCGCCTGTACCCGGAGGCAAAGCTTGCAATTGGACCTGCGATTGATACAGGATTTTACTACGATTTTGAATGCCCCCCATTCTCACAGGATGACTTAAAAGCGATTGAAAAGGAAATGAAAAAGATCATTAAAAAGGGTGAAAAAATCGAGCGCTTTACCCTGCCAAGAACAGAGGCACTGGCTTATTTCAAGGAGAAAAATGAACCATACAAAGTGGAATTAATTGAAGACCTGCCGCAGGATGCTGAAATTTCCCTGTATACGCAGGGTGATTTCACAGATTTGTGTGCAGGACCGCACCTGATGAATGTACGAGGTGTGAAGGCCGTTAAACTACTCTCATCTTCCGGGGCTTATTGGAGAGGCAGTGAGAAAAATCAGATGCTGACCAGAATTTACGGTACGGCTTTTGCGGACAAAGAGCAGCTGACAGCGCATCTGGAGCAGCTTGAAGAAGCCAAGAAGCGTGATCATAATAAAGTTGGCCGGGAGATGGAACTTTTTACCACTGTGGATGTCATCGGTCAGGGACTCCCGCTTTTGATGCCCAAGGGTGTTATTATCCTGCAGGAGCTGCAGCGTTGGATCGAAGATCTTGAAGATAAGAAGTGGGGCTATATCCGTACGAAAACACCGCTTATGGCAAAGAGTGATTTGTATAAAATTTCAGGTCACTGGGATCATTATCAGGACGGCATGTTCATATTGGAAAATCGCGCGGACAGCAAAGAAGTGATGGCGCTTCGTCCGATGACCTGCCCGTTCCAATATTATGTTTATAAAGCTTCGCAGCATAGCTACCGCGAACTGCCGCTGCGTTACAGCGAGACTTCGACCTTATTCAGAAACGAAGAGTCAGGAGAGATGCATGGTCTGACACGTGTGCGTCAGTTTACGATTTCAGAGGCACATCTGATCATGACACCGTCCCAGGTGGATGAAGAATTCAAACGCTGTGTTAATCTGTCACTGCATGTACTGCGTACCCTGGGGCTGGCAGAGGATGTTACTTACAGACTTTCAAAGTGGGATCCGAATAATAGAGAAAAATATATTGGTGATGAAGCTTCCTGGGAAATGTCACAGAACAAAATGCGTACTCTGCTTAAAGAATTGGATCTGCCATTTGTTGAAGCAGAAGGCGAGGCGGCGTTCTATGGTCCCAAATTAGATATTCAGGCCAAAAACGTTTATGGCAAAGAAGATACTATGATTACCGTTCAGCTCGATTTTGGTATTGCAGAACAATTCGACATGTATTATATTGATGAAGAGGGGAAAAAACAGCGTCCTTATATTATTCACAGGACCAGCCTTGGCTGCTATGAGAGAACGCTGGCATGGCTGATTGAGAAATACGCAGGTGCCTTCCCTACCTGGCTTTCTCCGGAACAAGTACGTGTGATTCCGGTATCGGAGAAATACAATGCGTATGCGCAGAAAGTATCCGAAGCACTGAAAGCACAAAATGTTCGGTGCGATGTGGATGAACGTTCCGAAAAAATGGGATACAAGATCAGAGATGCCCGCCTAATGAGAGTTCCCTACATGCTGATTGTGGGGGAAAAAGAGCAGGAAGAGCAGACGGTTTCCGTACGCAGCCGCTATCTGGGCAATGAAGGGGCAAAAACTCTGGATGTATTTATAGCTGGAATTACTGAAGAAATCAAGACAAAGCAAATTCGTGAAGTCAGCCAGGAAAATCAATAAAATCAGGAAAAGTATTTTTCTCTGATGAGCTCTACGGGCAGCGGCTTTCCGGTCCATAACCGAAAGGCTTCTGCTCCTTGGTATAAGAGCATGGGAAGACCATTTAACGTGCGGCATCCCAGACTGCGTGCCATGGCAAGCAATTGTGTCTCTTTAGGATTGTAGATGATGTCTGCAACGAATAAATCGGAATGCAGGAAGTTTTGGTGGGGAATGGGGCATGCTTGTAGTTGCGGTGCCATGCCAACGGAAGTAGCGTTGACTAATAAGTCGCTTTGTGAAATGGCATCTCGCAGGAGATCTGTATTCTGCATATCGACCAGAATAGCCTTGCACAATCCCTGTTGGTTGATGTGTTCCACAAGTGTCATCATGCGGTTCCAGTGACGGCTTGTCGTGCGTGCGGCAATATACAAAGTACCAATCCCGTCAAGTGCGGCCTGTGCACAGATGGCAGTCGCCGCACCGCCGGCACCAAGCACAGTCATCGTGGACTGCGCAACTGCGAATTCGCAAGAGTGTAAAGAGCGCATAAAACCAACACCATCTGTGTTATGTCCGGTCAGATGTCCGTCTTCTTGTACCACAGTATTCACAGCCCCGATGAGTTGGGCGGCAGGAGCGAGTTCGTCTACGAGTGATACCATACGGTTTTTATTAGGCATTGTCAGATTAAAGCCGCGTATACCGGCTTTTGTAAGTCCATGAACGACCTCGGGCAATGTGTCCTGTGTCACATCAAAGCATAGATAGACATAGTCAAGCCCATGATGCCTGAATCCTTCGTTATGCATGAGCGGAGAGATGCTGTGGGTGACCGGACTTCCCAGAAGTGCTGTAAGCTTTGTATGACCTGTAATAGGAATATTCATAGTAATCTCCTTAAATAGTGATGATTTCTGTTGTTGTAGAGCACACGTTCATAGTAAGATAAAGAAAGGGAGAAGTCAAGAAATGACGAAAGCAATTCATATCAAGAATATTATGATAGGCAAAGGTTTGCCCAAAATCTGTGTCCCCATTATGGGTACAACATTAGAGCAGCTAAGAGAAGATGTCAAGGCGGTAAGCCAAGCGGCACCGGATGTCGTTGAGTGGCGGGCGGATTATTTCGAAGCGCTGGATGACTTTTACGCTGTCAAAGAAGCAGGACGCATGATTCAGGAGGAATTAAAAGAGTATCCTCTGATTTTTACGGTGCGTACGGTTCCACAAGGCGGAAAAGCTGAGATCGATCCTAAAGAATATACGAAATTGCTTAAAATGGCGGCGGTTGCGCAGCTGGCAGATATTATTGATGTTGAGATTCTGGAGCAGGAAGTCCTGAAAAAAGATTTGATTGACTTTCTGCACGAACATAATATTAAGGCGATTGGCTCCTTTCATGATTTTACGGATACACCGCCGAAGAAAGATATGTACAAAATTCTCCAAAAGGCAGATGCGGCCGGTGCGGATATCCTAAAACTTGCGGTCATGCCCAAGACCTTATTTGATGTCTGGGAATTGCTGGAAGTAACTAATTCGACGACTGTGGAGCATACGGAAAAACCAATTGTGACAATTGCCATGGGAGATTTGGGTTCCCTGAGCCGCTTCAGCGGTGAGATTTTTGGCTCGGCACTTACATTTGCGACGATTGATAAACAGTCCGCACCGGGACAACTGCCCATAGAGGAATTGCGCGAAATGATGAATTTATTTCATAAGAACACTGACTGATACAGATCACAAGATCTGGGAAACAGGAGAATGCCATGAAATGTCCTTTTTGCAATCAAGAAAATACGCGAGTTGTCGATTCCAGACCGGTAGAGGATAACAACTCAATTCGGCGCAGACGTCTGTGTGATGAATGTGGAAAACGATTCACAACGTATGAGAAAATCGAGACCATACCGCTCATTGTTATTAAGAAAGACCAGACAAGAGAGCAGTATGACAGAGCGAAAATTGAAGCGGGCATCTTGCGAGCCTGTTATAAACGCCCGATCTCAGTAGAAAAAATGAATGAGACAATCGACGAAATCGAAACCAGCATCTTCAATCTTGAGGACCAGGAGATTGCAAGCAGCAAAATTGGCGAAATCGTCATGCAAAGTTTAAAACAGGTAGATCCCGTGGCTTATGTCCGGTTTGCCTCGGTGTATAGAGAATTTAAGGATGTCAATACATTTATGGATGAACTCAAAAAAGTTCTGAATTAGGCAGAAATTAGATTGTATTTCAAAATGTACTTGCGAATTCTTGCATGGTTAGATACAATGTTTTTTGACAATTAAATAATAAGAGAATACTTACTTCAAGGAAAGAGGAGAACATGAAAAAAAAGCAGATTTTATTTTTATGTGCACTGATTATTACTCTTGCACTGAGCGGTTGTTCAGGTGGGAAGTCCACACAGGAAGGCTCCGATACCACAAGTGATTCTCTAAGTAGTGACGAACCTGTTTATGGAGGTTCGATCGCAGTAGGAATACCTCAAGATCTTGAGGATAGTCTTGACCCACACAAAGCAGTTGCGGCAGGAACCAGAGAAATCCTATTTAATATATTTGAAGGTTTGGTAAAACCGGATGAAGATGGGAATTATATCGATGCTGTAGCAGCAGAACATCAGATTTCTGATGATGGGAAGACATACACCTTTACACTTAGAGATGGTGTTAAGTTCCATGACGGTACAGAAGTTACGGCAGACGATGTTGTTTATTCAATTGAACGCTGTGCTGATACGTCAGGGGGAGAGCCACTGGTATCAGCCTTTTCTATTATTGAAAAGGTAACTGCAACTGATGAGAATACAGTTGAGATACAGCTTACAGAACCAAATACGGAATTTCTTGCATATTTGTCGGTAGCGATCATCCCCAAGGATTATACACAGCAGGATACGGCACCGATCGGTACCGGACCGTATAAATTTGTGAGCAGAACTCCGGGTGAGAATATCATTCTGGAAAAAAATGAAGAGTATTGGGGAGAGGAACCCTATTTGGACGAGGTAACGTTCAAAGTGCTGACAGATGCCAATGCAATTACGACCAGTCTGCAGAGTGGATCGATTGATATGGCGTATCATTTGAATTCAACACAGATACTGCAGCTGGGAGATACCTTTACCATTTATGAAGGCTCAATGAATCTGGTACAGGCCTTGTACCTGAATAATACAAGTGGGCCGCTGGCAGATGTCAGAGTGCGTCAGGCAATGGCGTATGCTGCGGATCGTCAAGAAGTCATGGATATGATTTCAGATGGCAAAGGGGCGGCGCTTGGCAGCAGTATATTCCCCTCTTTTACTAAATATTTTTCGGAAGAGCTTGTGGATGCCTACCCGCAGAATATTGAGAAAGCCAAAGAACTGCTGACCGAAGCAGGATATCCGGATGGATTTGATCTGGTCATTACGGTTCCCTCTAATTATCAACCGCATATTGATACAGCGCAGGTATTGGTCGAACAGCTAAAACAGATTAATATCAATGCCACAATCAATTTGATTGAATGGGAGAGCTGGCTGACAGATGTCTATGTGAATCGCGAGTATGAGGCTACTGTTATTGGTGTGGATGCAACAGCTTTGACTGCCAGAGCGCTCCTGGAGCGTTTTGTATCGGATAATAGCGGCAACTTTATAAACTATTCCAATGAGGAGTACGACGCTTTGTTTGCGGAAGTGATTAAAACGACGGATGAAGCCAGACAGATAGAATTGTACAAGCAGATGGAAGCGCTGCTTTCAGAAGATGCAGCCAATGTGTATTTACAGGATATGGCAGACTTTGTCGGTATGAATTCTGAATATGCAGGCTACACGTTCTATCCTCTGGCGGTACAGGATATCAGCAAGATTTACAGCACAACGGCCGCAGAGTAGCAGCTGGATTGCAGAAGCAGTACATTGAAATGCAGGAAAGGAAGTACGGGATGCGTTATATTATTAAAAAAATAGTAGCTCTTATTATGACATTGTTCGTAGTCTCGGCACTTTCTTTTCTGGCTTTTCAGATGATACCTTCGGATGCGGCAGTCGTGCAGCTGGGTAATACGGCAACACCTGAAAAAATTGAAGCACTGCAAAAGGAAATGGGGCTTGACCGCCCGCCTCTCGAACGTTTTGGGGAGTGGTTCACAGGACTGTTCTCAGGGGATTTAGGTGAGTCTTTTACCTACCATATGCCGGTGTCAGACATCATTCTTGGAAAACTTCCGATTACGATTACCATGATATGCATGTCCTTTATCTTTTTGCTGTTGTTATCCATTCCATTAAGTCTTTTGTGTGCGCGGTTTGAAGGCGGTGCGCTTGACCGGACTTTGGTTGTACTGAGTCAGATGGTCATGTCAGTTCCCGGATTTTTCATAGGAATTTTGATGGTCTATGGCCTTGGGCTGTTGCTGAAATTATTCACACCCGGTGCCTTCGTGTCATTTTCTGAAGATGCGGGCGCCTTTTTATATTACATGATTTTCCCCAGCCTTGCGGTAGCATTGCCTAAAAGCGCCATGGGTACGAAGATATTGAGATCAGCAATTCTGCAGGAATCGGGAAAAGATTACGTCAGAACCGCATATAGCCACGGCAACTCCAAGAACAAGGTGCTGGTGCATCATGTAATGAAGAATTCTCTTTTGCCGGCGGTTTCCTTTTGGGCACTGGCCATTGCAGATGTAGCGGCCTCCAGTGTAATTATGGAGCAGGTGTTTTCGATTCCGGGAATGGGGGCAATGCTCGTTCAGGCAATTTCTAACAGAGATTATGTGCTGGTGCAGGGCATCATCCTGCTAATTGCTGCCATTATTGTAGTCATTCATTTTGTGGCAGATCTTTTGTATGGAATATTGGATCCGAGAATTCAGTTAAAAAAAGTATAGGAACCGGATAAAATGAAAAAGAAGCGAAACTTTAATCTGATCTTCGGGTGTGCATTGGCGGCAGGCACCCTGTTGTTCATTATAATAGGTGCGGCATTCACTCCCTATGACCCGGATGCAATCAGTACGGCACTTCGGTTCGCTCCGCCATCGGCAGAACATATTATGGGGTGCGACCATTTAGGAAGAGATGTTTTTAGTCGTGTTTTGACGGGGAGCGGCACGACTTTTTTTGTTGTGGCAGCAACGCTTGTATTGGGAGGAAGCACAGGAATTGCTGTGGGAATGATTGCCGGGTATAAGGGCGGCTGGCTTGATCAGATACTGATGCAGCTCAACGATACCATTCTTGCCTTTCCAAGCATCCTGTTAGCCATGGTGTTCATTGCGGTTTTGGGGCCCGGAAAGTATAACGTGATTCTTGCATTTGGGATTGCCTTTATACCAAGCTTTGCGAGGATTGCCCGTAGTGAGGTCATTCGTGAAAAAGAAATGGACTATATAAAAAGTGCCAGGCTTATGGGCATCCGGCCTCTGAGAGTCATGTTCGTGCACCTGCTTCCAAATATCAGGGGCACACTTCTTGCATCGCTTGCGATTGGATTTAATAACGCGGTTCTTGCAGAGTCGACCATGAGTTATTTAGGAATCGGAGTGCAGCCGCCGGATGCGAGTCTGGGAAGAATGCTGAATGAAGCACAACTGTACCTGTTCACAGCACCCTGGGCGGCACTGTTCCCGGGGGCATTCGTGGTGCTGTTGATTCTGGGATATAGTCTTATAAGTGATGGCATTCACTGAAACAAGTGTAAAGGAGTATAGTATGCTGGAAATAGAACATCTGAAAATTGACTTTTATGATACCGCTGAACCAGTTACAGTGGTGGAAGATGTCTCGTTTCGTCTGGATGCGGCAGAGATGGTGGCACTCGTAGGTGAGTCGGGTTCGGGCAAATCAATTACAGCTTTGTCGGTCATGGGACTTTTAAACTCCGCGTATACAAAAGTACAGGGGAGCATAAGCTTTAAGGGAAGAGATTTGCTGCAATACTCTGAAAAAGAATGGGAAGCCCTGCGCGGTAATGAGATTTCCATGGTGTTTCAGGAACCTATGACCGCATTGAATCCTGTCAAAAAAATCGGAGTCCAGGTACAAGAAGCTTTGCGTCTGCATACAAGTTTGAAGAAACAGGAACTGTATGAGCGTACGATTGAGATTCTTGCATCCATGGGACTAAAAGAACCGCATAAACTCTATCACAGATATCCGCATGAACTGTCCGGCGGTATGCGCCAGCGGGTGGTCATTGCGGCGGCAATGATTCATAACCCCTCGCTGTTGCTGGCGGATGAACCAACTACGGCGTTGGATCGGACAACGCAAGGAAAAATCATGGAACTATTTCAATCTATTAACCGGCAGTATCATACAGCCATCTTGTTGATTACGCATGATTTGCGTATTGCCAGACAGATCTGCTCCAGAATCCTGGTGATGAAGGAAGGCCGTATCGTGGAGACCGGTACGACCGAAGAAGTCTTCAGAAATCCGCAACACCCGTATACACGCAGGCTGATAGAAGCGGCATTCGCACTACAGTATCGGTTTGGTGCAAAGGAGGGGGATGTATGAGCGTGGTTTTAGCAGTTTCTAATCTGAGCGTAGCACTGGGAGACGGGAAGAAGAGCCGTAAGATATTACAGAACATAAGCTTTGAAATGCAGACGGGCGAGATCGTTGGGCTTGTAGGAGAAAGTGGAAGTGGAAAGACTACGCTGTGTAAAACTATCTTAGGGTTTCACAAGTCGGGAAGCGGCAGTGTACAGATACATACACCGTATCCACAGATGATTTTTCAAGACTCAAAAAGTTCGCTGAATCCATCAAAAAAAATACGCTGGATCCTAAAAGAGTGCCAGCGGACGCATCCTGCGATGACTCCTTATCAAATCGAAATGAAAATTGCAGATACACTGGAAAAGGTTCACTTGACTGCCGATGTATTAGAACGCTATCCCTCGGAATTAAGCGGCGGACAGCGTCAGCGAATCAGCATTGCCATTGCAGTTCTGCAGGAATCAGGACTTGTCCTCGCCGATGAACCTGTCTCATCGTTGGATGTGACCATTCAGACGCAGATTCTGGAACTTATGAAAGAACTCCGAACTTCTGAGGGAACGGCATTTTTGCTGATTTCACATGATTTAAATGTAGTGGCCGGTATTTGTGACCGGCTGCTGGTCATGCATGACGGGACTATTATTGAGCAGGGAGAGGTCAAAGAAATTATGACCAATCCAAAGCAGGAATACACCAAAGAGCTGCTGAAAAATTACCTGTAAGTAGGAGTTGACAATTTAAAAAAAGTGGACTAGTCTTATACACAGAATACAAAACAATGCTAAAGAATAAGTCCCGTCCGTTGACGTGGGAGAAGTAAGAGGCAGACATGAGAAAATTTGAAAAATCCATGAAACTTGAAAATGTACTTTATGATGTACGCGGCCCGGTCGTAGAGGAAGCGGCGCGTATGGAAGAAAGTGGTATAGATGTTCTGAAGCTAAATATTGGAAATCCGGCTCCCTTTGGATTTAATGCCCCGGAAGAAGTCATAACTGATATGATGAGCTCGATTCGAGGCAGTCAGGGCTATTCTGATTCCCGGGGAACCTTTGCCGCACGTAAAGCAATTATGCAGTACTATCAAACCAAGCAGGTGGCGGGAGTCCAGATGCAGGATATTTACACAGGAAATGGTGTCAGTGAGTTGATTAATCTGGCGATGCAGGCGCTTTTGGATGATGGAGATGAAATCCTGATTCCCGCTCCGGATTACCCGTTATGGACAGGTACGGCCAATTTGGCAGGAGGTAAGCCGGTACATTACATCTGTGATGAACAGGCGGACTGGAATCCGGATCTGGAGGATATACGAAAAAAAATCACCCCCAGGACCAAAGCGATTGTCATTATTAATCCCAATAACCCGACAGGTGCGCTGTATGAAACTGATATGCTGGAACAGCTCGTAAAAATCGCCCGGGAAAATGAACTGATTATTTTTGCAGATGAAATCTATGATCGGCTGGTATTTGACGGTAAAGAGCATGTATCGATCGCTTCGTTGGCTCCGGATTTATTCTGTGTGACCTTTTCCGGCTTGTCAAAATCCCACATGATTGCCGGCTTTAGAATTGGCTGGATGGTCTTAAGCGGGAACAAAAATATGGCAAAAGGCTATATTGAAGGAATCAATATGCTCTCTGCGATGCGGCTGTGCTCTAATGTACCGGCACAGGCCATTGTACAGACTGCATTGGGGGGCTACCAAAGTGTTGCCGAATATATCAAACCGGGCGGCAGGATCTTCCAGCAGCGGGAGTATATATACAATGCATTGAATGATATCCCGGGGATTACGGCGGTCAGACCGAAAGCGGCGTTTTACATTTTTCCTAAAATTGATGTTAAGAAATTCAATATTCTGGATGATGAAAAATTTGTTCTGGATTTCCTGAGAGAAAAACGTGTTCTCTTCGTACATGGACAGGGATTTAACTGGGAAGAACCGGATCATTTTAGAATTGTATACTTACCTGCTGTGACACAGTTAGAAGATGCTATGGGAAAACTGACGGACTTTATGGAGGGGTATCGTCAATGAATCATCTCAGAAGAATCTGGAGCAGGGTGTTTGCCGATGTGAAACGCTATTATGTGCCGGTGTTGATGATTACAGCCTATCTGTTTGTATTTACAGTGGTGTTCAAAAAAGCTGTCTGCCCGTTGTTTCTGACACTTGGACTGCCTTGTCCATCCTGCGGGATGACGCGTGCATTTCTGTTGCTCTTACAAGGCGAATTCAGTGCCGCATGGGCGATGCATCCTTTCATTTATGCTGTGATTCTTCTGGCGCTGATAGCGGCGGTGTACAGATGGGGATTAGGGAAGGACATTCGGGGCCTGAAATATGTGGTCGTTGTACTTGTCCTTCTATTAATTGCATTTTATATATACCGTATGATTACCGTATTCCCAAGGCAGCAGCCGATGGTTTTTAACCGGGAATCTCTTGGCGGACTGCTGGCAGTGATTCTCAAAAGATAGCGGCGGGTCTGGACATTTTGCCTAAAAGTATTGCCTGTGGAAGATGGATTTTTTAATGATTCATGCCCCATCAGTGCCTTTCGAAGAAAGGTGGTTTATAAAATGAAGCTTTATAGAGAACTTAATTCTACAAATGTGGAAATATACAGAATAGAGGGTGCTTCAGAACGAACGTTATGCTTTTTTATGATTCTAGATACACAGCGAAAAAGCAGTTTAAAGGATTTTCCATACCTGATAGGGATTGAAGAAGAAAAGGATTTTAGCCGGGAAAACCTTATAAAAGCATGTATTCTTTCTGATCATGAATTATCTCAAGACATTGCTGAAGAAATTGGCTATATAATAACAAGACTTACAGAGTATCCGGGACAATTGTCTTGTCATATCAGTATAGAGTATCAGATGGTCAATGAAAATATTATGAAAAAAATGGAAGATGAGCGTGATTTTTTGTTTTGCTTTTTTGACGATTTACTTTTCAAAGAAAATTCCTTGTTTTCTCTTTTGAACATCAAAGAAGAAGCATTTAATAATTTATCGCAGAAGTTGCATGATAGAAATAGTATTCCCGATAAAAATTGAAATATATTTAAAACGCACAAGAATAACGTTTCAAATCATGAACAAAGAACCGGGGGAGCTGTCAGCCCGGTTCTTTGTTCATTCAACTTTTTTATAGACCAGAACTCACTTTCGTGATATACTGTATTGAAATATGCTGTTTAGAATAAGGACAAAGACAATGTAAAAGACAGATAAATCAAATTGATTTTAGATGTGTCAGCTCTTCCTGTGAGAGAAGAAAGGAGTGTTATATGTCAGGATACAATACTAAAGTAACTCCCAAAATCGAGAAATTAACAGAAATATGTACTAATAACAGTAAAATACCGTTAGATTTATATGGTAAATACGATGTTAAGAGAGGACTGCGTGACTTAAATGGACGCGGTGTTCTGGCGGGTCTGACCAAGATATCCAATGTAATGGCTTACAAAGAGGTTGACGGTGAGCGGATTCCCTGTGAAGGTGAACTGCAGTACCGCGGGATTGATGTCCGGGACATTACTCAAGGCTTCTTAAATGACGGGCGTCTGGGGTTTGAAGAGACTACCTACCTGCTGTTGTTCGGGTCGCTGCCGACTGTACAGCAGCTTGAAGAGTTCAAAGGTGTACTTACGGAGCAGATGGCTTTGCCGCCTAATTTTGTAAGAGATATTATTATGAAAGCGCCGAGCAGTGATATGATGAATTCACTGTCCAGAAGTGTGCTGATGCTATATTCTTATGATAAGAATCCGGAAGATATATCACTTCCGAATGTACTGCGTCAGTCGTTAAGCCTGATCAGTCTTTTTCCGCTGTTATCCGTCTATGGATATCAGGCCTACAATCACTATGTCAAGGGAAAGAGTCTGTATATCCATCATCCGAAGCCACAGCTTTCTACGGCAGAGAATATCCTGCGTATGCTGCGGCCTGACAAGAAATACACAAAATTTGAAGCTACTATCCTGGATTTGGCACTGGTACTTCATATGGAACATGGCGGTGGAAACAATTCAACGTTTACCACACACGTGGTATCCTCTTCAGGCACAGATACCTATTCGGCGATTTCAGCAGCTCTTGGCTCACTAAAAGGTCCCAAACATGGTGGTGCCAATATCAAAGTGGCACAGATGTTCAAAGATATGAGAAAGCAGATCAAGGACACAACGGATGAAGCAGAAGTGTCGGAATATTTAGTGAAACTTCTGCACAAAGAGGCATTTGACCAAAGGGGGCTGATCTATGGAATCGGTCATGCGATTTATTCTATCTCTGATCCGCGTGCGCAGATTTTCAAAGGCTTTGTTGAAAAACTGGCGAAGGAAAAAGGCCGGGAAGATGAATACCGTCTGTATCATATGGTAGAACGTCTCGCTCCTGAAATCATTGGCCGCGAGCGTCATATCTACAAGGGTGTCAGCGCCAACGTCGATTTTTACAGTGGTTTCGTATATAGTATGCTGGATCTGCCGTTGGAGTTGTATACGCCAATGTTCGCAATCGCAAGAATCGTAGGTTGGAGTGCACACAGAATGGAAGAGCTGATCAACACAGATAAGATTATCAGACCGGCGTATGAAAATGTACAGGCGCAGACAGCATATGTGAAGTTAGAAGACAGGTAATGGGGATATATAATGGATAAAAACAGTGGAATTGTACTTGAGGGTGGTGCCTCCAGAGGTGTGTTCACTTCAGGCGTATTGGATTATTTAATGGAGCAGGAGATTTACTTTCCTTACGTTGTGGGGGTTTCGGCAGGTGCATGTAATGCGTTGGACTATGTGTCCAGACAAAAGGGGCGTACACTTGAATGTATGCTTCCCAATCCGAAAGCTGGCAGCAATATCAATATTTCTAATATTTTAAAGACCAGACATCTGTATGATATGGATCTGATTTTCGACAGGTACCCGAATGAAATCATCCCGTTTGATTACGAGACGTATTTTGACTCGGATATTGAATGTGAAATGGTGGTGACGAACTGCATTTCCGGAAAAGCAGAATATCTTTCGGAGTCTTCCAGTAAAACACGATTAATGAATGTGTGCAGAGCGTCTTCCAGCGTTCCGATTGCGACACCTATGGTTACAGTCGATTCAATCCCTTATTTGGATGGTGGCATTGCGGATTCGATTCCGCTGCTTCATTCCATGAAAAAGGGGCATAAAAAGAATGTGGTCGTTCTGACACGCAATCTGGGGTACCGCAAGACGCCGCCGCGGCAGAGTAAACCAACCTATATGGCTTTATTTAGAAAATATCCAAAACTGGTTCGTACCATGCTAAAACGATACCAGATGTATAATCATACGATTCGCTGTATTGAAAAGTGGGAAGCACAAGGACATATTTTTGTGATTCGACCGGAAATCCAGCCGGTTGCAAGGACAGAAAAGAACTATGATGCCCTTATGACTTTCTATGAGCACGGATATGAGATTATGCAGGAGAAACTGCAGGATATGCTTGCGTTTCTGTCGTAGACAGATACAAGCAGAACGATGTATAATAGGAGATACAGATGATATTAGAGCGCTTTTTCCCTGATGCCATTGCAGATTCTGTCTATGACATAGACTTTGCCAAGCTATATGCAGCAGGGTATAGAGGGCTCTTGTTTGATATTGACAACACGCTGGTGCCGCATGGGGCACCGGCTGATGCCAGGATCATTCGCTTTTTTGATAAAATCCAGGACATAGGTTTTTCATGCTGTATGATTTCCAACAACAAGAAGGACAGGGTGAAAAGCTTTTGTGATGCCGTAAATCAGCCCTATATTGAAGATGCGCATAAGCCATCTCCCAAAGGCTATATGCGTGCGATGGAACAGACAAAGACAGCTTGCGGGAACACTGTTTTTGTGGGAGACCAGCTATTTACGGATATTTATGGCGCTAAAAGGGCCGGAATCAGGACCATCCTGGTGCGTCCGATTCACCCAAAGGAAGAAATTCAGATTGTCTTAAAACGCTATCTGGAACGTATTGTTCTGTACTTTTACAGAAAACAAGGAGGAGGATAATGAATCACATTGTATTGATTGGTTTTATGGGAACGGGAAAAACAAGGGTCGGAAAACGTCTTTCGGAAGAATTGAATCTGCCGTATGTAGACATTGATAAGAAAATCGCAACCGATATGAAAATGTCAGTTAATGAGATTTTTGATAAATTCGGAGAGCCTTTCTTTCGGGCACTTGAGACAACTGCCTTAAAGCAATTCATTGATACAAAAGAACGTACAGTGATTTCAGTTGGCGGTGGCCTGCCGATTCAGCCGCAAAATCAACCGCACCTCAAACAACTGGGGATCATTATTCATTTGACTGCTTCTGTTGAAATTCTAAAAAAAAGGCTGGAGGGTGATGATACGCGGCCGCTTCTGGCAGGGCACGATTTGGGAGAACGCATAGCAAGTCTGATGAAACAGCGCGAGCCTGTGTATGAGAGTTTGGCGGATATAACCGTACAAAGCGGGGAACAGACATTTTACCAGTTGATGAACGAACTAGAAGAAAAAATCAAAGAATTAGATGACCGGAAGCAAAAATAATTGCAGAGTGAATGTCCGCTTTACAAAAGCCTGGCTATCGGTTAAAATATCTACTAGCATAAAAAATGCAACCTTAAGGAGGAAGTGACATGATTTCAGCAAGTGATTTTAAAAATGGCGTTACATTGGAGATTGATAACAGTATTGTAACTATTATTGAATTCCAGCATGTAAAACCCGGAAAAGGTGCTGCCTTTGTGAGAACAAAATACAAAAACATCATAACGGGAGCCGTTTTGGAAAAATCGTTCAGACCGAATGAGAAATTCCCGGCTGCACGTATAGAGCGTGTTGATATGCAGTATCTGTACAACGATGGAGAGCTGTTTTATTTTATGGATAACACGACATTTGAGCAGATGGGACTTGATCAGGATTCTGTTGGAGATTCCTTGAAGTTCGTCAAAGAAAATGAGATGGTCAAAGTCTGTTCCCATAACGGAAAAGTGTTTGCCATTGAACCAGCGCTGTTCGTGGAGCTTGAAATCACTGAGACAGAGCCGGGATTTAAGGGAGATACTGCTCAGGGTGCAACAAAACCTGCCATTGTGGAGACGGGAGCAACCGTATATGTACCTTTGTTTGTAGACCAGGGAGATGTCATTAAAATAGATACTAGAACGGGTGAATATCTGTCCCGCGCATAAGGTAAGGATGGAGACGAATGGCTGTTGTAAATATACTTTTGTTGATTCTTTGTATGATCTTGATACCACTGGGCATTGGATTTTTATTCACCAAATTCTTACGTGATTCTAAAAGCCTTGGGCTTGCGGTAGTATGCGGTTATGCCAGTGTGTTTGCTTTATCAGAGCTACTGATTATTCCTATGATTTATCTGCAGCTGCCACTTCATTTGCTGGTAGTGATCTGGTCAGTCTCCCTTGGGGGACTGGCAATTGTAGGTTATATGCTTAATATCAAAAATCTCATGGTCATGGGGCAGGAATACCTGTTAGGAACGAAGAAGGTTCCGCCTATTATGTGGGTGGCTGTGGCACTGATTCTACTTCAAGTTGCTGTGCTTGTTTTTCTGACTCATTTTGATGCGGATGATGCGTTCTATCTGGCGACTGCAACAACAGCGGTTCAAACAGATACGGTATTCAGCATAAACCCTTATACCGGAGTTGCCTATGATGTACTGCCAAGCCGGTATGTGCTTTCACCATTTCCAATCTATATTGCGCTTGTCAGCTATTCGGCGGGCATGCATCCGGCTACGTTTGCACATACTGTGCTGCCTATGTTCTTTATTCCTCTGGCGTATATTGTCTACTATCAGATTGGCAAAGTGTTGTTTAAGGAGAACAAGGTTCAGATTGGTTGGTTCCTGGTATTTGCATGTGTTTTCAATATTTTTGGCAATTATACGGCATACACACAAAGCACTTTTATGCTGCTTAGAATCTGGCAGGGAAAAGCTGTGCTGGCAGCGATTATTGTGCCGGCCATTTTTTACGCATGTATGCAGGTAATGAAAAACAATGAAAAAACTATGGGCTGGATACTGCTTTTGGCACTGAATACGGCCGCCTGCTTTATCAGCGGTATGGGAATTATGTTCGCAGCAGTCATGTCCGGAAGTTTTGCCATCTTGTTTGGCCTGTTTGGTAAAAAATGGGACTACTTATGGAAGACCTTACTTTGCTGTATACCTAATATCATATTATCGGTCGTGTATATATTCATTCGATAGGAGCTGGAAGATAAATGAAGCAGGCAATCTTTATGACACAGATACAAGAGTTTATGCAACCTGTAATTGAGTTTTCTGCCCCCATCTGGAAAGTTGTGCAAAGTGCGTGGGAGAAATACTGGGGCGAGAGTTTTCAGTTCATCGTTCTTTTTGCATGTCTTCTATATATCCTTGTACACCCGAAGGAAAAAGAAAACCGAAAACTGTTTGTTGGTTACAGCGGCATTTTTTTCTTTATTTTCGCATTTCCGATCACTGCCTATATTATTGCGGATTACTGTACCGGACGAGATGTCTATTGGCGTATGCTCTGGATACTTCCGATTCCTATTATTGTAGCTTATGTATTTACGAAGATTGCCGGGGTGATTAAGAACAAAGGAATTCAGTTCTCTATTGTGGCAATTCTGATTCTGGTGATTGTCGTGACCGGAAAAAGTGTCTACTTTAACGGTAATTATGTAAGGACGAATAATCCGCAGAAGGTGTTGGATTATGTGGCTTATATTTGTGATCTGATTAATGAGCAAAGAGAAGAGGGTGAAGAAATTCATCTGGCAACAACGAACAAGATGACAACGTATATCAGAGTCTACGACCCAAGCATCTATATGCCTTATGGACGCTGGGGACATTCGGATATGACTGAAACAGAACAGCAGCTGATGCTGCAGCTGATGTCTGAAGATCCCAATCTGACAGAACTGACAACACTTGCGCGGCAGCTGAATTGCAATTATATTGTGATGAAATATGATACGGACAGCATCATAACATCCATGAATGCGCTGGGCTATGAGAATATGGGACAGGTGGAAGCTTATTTCATATTCAAGGATACACAGACATAAGCAGTAAAGGATAGAACCGGGAGAAGTTATGCAGGAAATCAAATTATATACAGATGGCGCCGCGAGAGGAAACCCGGAAGGCCCGGGCGGTTATGGAGTTGTATTGCAGTATATGGATCGTGAAGGTAAGATTCACGAACGTACATACAGTGCAGGCTACAAAAAGACTACAAATAACCGTATGGAACTTATGGCTGTTATTATCGGTCTGGAGGCTCTCACGCGTTCTTGCAGCGTTGAAGTCTATTCGGATTCAAAATATGTAACAGAGGCTTTCAATCAGAATTGGATTGCAGGCTGGCTGGCCGCAGGCTGGCGAAGAGGAAAGAAGAATGAGGTCAAGAATATTGACTTGTGGCAACGGCTTTTAAAAGCCAAAGAACCGCATACCGTTCGTTTTAATTGGGTCAAAGGACATGCAGGGCATCCGGAAAATGAACGGTGTGATGTACTGGCCACAACGGCCGCTGATTCGGATGAGCTGTTAGAAGATACGGTCGGTACCGGGGTATAGCCACAGTACATATAGCATATAGAAAATGTAATGAAAGACAAGGAGGCTGTTATGGCTGAGAGAAATGTATACGATATTTTAAAGGAAAGAGGATTTGTTGAACAGGCCACACATGATGAAGGGATTCGGGAACTTCTGGGAAAAGAGTCCGTTACCTTTTATATCGGCTTTGATGCTACGGCAGACAGCCTGACAGCAGGACATTTTTTAACAATTATGGCCATGATGCATATGCAAAGAGCCGGACATCGACCCATCTGTCTGCTGGGCGGAGGGACGACCATGATAGGAGATCCTAGCGGAAAGTCCGATATGCGCAGTATGATGACGCGGGAAACCATCGACCATAATGCGAAGTGTTTCTATGAGCAGATTTCAAAATACATTGATTTTTCAGACGGAAAAGCCCTGGTCGTCAACAATGCAGACTGGCTTTTGAACTTGAATTATGTGGATCTGCTTCGCGAAGTAGGTGTGCATTTTTCAGTGAACCGCATGCTGGCAGCCGACTGCTATAAACAGCGTATGGAAAAGGGACTGACCTTCTTTGAATTCAATTACATGATTATGCAGTCTTACGATTTCTGGAAATTGAACAAAGATCATAACTGTATCATGGAGCTTGGAGGCAATGACCAGTGGTCTAATATTATTGGTGGTGTAGAACTGATCAGGCGTAAAGAACAAAAGCCGGCATATGGTTTTACCTTTAAGCTTCTGACAACTTCAGAAGGCATCAAAATGGGCAAGACGATGAAAGGGGCGGTCTGGCTGAACCCAGAGAAGACATCACCCTATGAGTTCTATCAGTACTGGAGAAATATAGAGGATGTTAAAGTGGAAGAATGTCTGGGGCTTCTCACATTCCTTCCCATGGATGAAGTTCGTCGGCTGGGCGCACTCGAAGGTGCCGAAATCAATCATGCCAAAGATGTACTGGCATATGAGATTACAAAGATTGTTCATGGAGAAGAGGCGGCAGAGCAGGCACGTGCGGCTGCGAAAGAAATGTTTGAGCAAGGCGGACGCAGTCAGGATATCCCGACTACTGAAGTTGAGAAAGCGCGATTTGAAGAAGGATTGGATATCATCACACTTCTGGTAGAGTCGAAGCTGGCACCGACCCGTTCTGAGGGACGTCGTTTGGTACAGCAGGGCGGCATCAGTGTTAATGATCAAAAGGTAAGTGAAGTAGATGCTGTGTTTACTCTGAACGATCTGGATGAAAGTCAGCGCCTGTTTATCAGAAAAGGCAAAAAGGCTTTTCATCAGATTCGCTGCAAAGATTGAGCCTGGAGGTAGTATTGTGAAAAAGTATGGTGTTAATGAGCTGCGGAAAATGTTCCTCTCTTATTTCGAGAAAAACGGACATCTTGTCCTTAAGAGTTTTCCGCTGATTCCTAATAATGATAAAAGTCTGTTACTGATTAATTCAGGCATGGCACCTTTGAAACCTTATTTTACGGGGGCACAGACACCACCCAGGAAACGGGTGGCTACATGTCAGAAGTGTATACGTACCGGTGACATTGAGAATGTAGGCAAGACAGCACGGCATGGAACATTTTTTGAAATGCTGGGTAATTTTTCATTTGGAGATTATTTTAAAAAAGAAGCCATCTTCTGGACCTGGGATTTTCTGACAAAAGAAGTGGGACTGGACACTGACAGACTCTATCCTTCCGTTTACGAAGAGGATGATGAGGCTTTTGCTATCTGGAATGAAGAAATCGGTATTGCAAAAGAGCGAATCTTCAGATTTGGAAAAGCTGATAATTTCTGGGAACATGGGGCAGGTCCTTGCGGTCCTTGCTCGGAAGTCTATTATGACCGGGGCGAGAAATATGGCTGTCATAAACCGGATTGTACGGTTGGATGCGAATGCGACCGTTATATGGAAATCTGGAACAACGTATTTACACAGTTCAACAATGACGGAGCCGGACATTACAGCGAATTAGAACAAAAGAATATTGATACGGGTATGGGACTCGAGCGCCTTGCCGTTGCTGTGCAGGATGTAGACTCCATCTTCGACGTGGACACCATTCTGGCACTTAGAAACCAGGTGTCGGAGCTTTCAGGCCGCGCCTATAAGGAAGTGGAAGAGCATGATATATCGATTCGATTAATTACGGATCATGTACGCTCAGCTACCTTTATGATCTCGGATGGTATCATGCCTACAAATGAAGGCAGAGGGTATGTCTTGCGCCGTCTGATTCGCCGCGCCGCGCGACATGGCAGGCTGCTTGGAATTCAGGGCGAATTCCTTCCTGTACTTAGTAAGACTGTGATAGCAACCTCCAGTGACGGGTATCCGGAATTACAGGAAAAAAAGGAATTTATTCTAAAGGTTCTGGAAAATGAAGAGAAGCAATTTGGCAATACCATTGACCAAGGCTTGAAAATGCTGCAGGAACTGATCGATGAATTGCAAAAAGCGCATAAAACAATTCTCTCAGGCGAAGAATGCTTTAAGCTCTACGATACGTATGGCTTTCCGCTGGATCTGACCAGAGAAATCACCGAAGAGCACAAGATGCAGATCGATGAAGACGGTTTCAAACGTTGTATGGAAGAACAGCGTCAAAAAGGGCGTGAAGCCAGAGAAGTGACAAATTATATGGGTGCAGATGCCAGTGTCTATGATCAGCTGGCACCTGAACTTTCTACGGAGTTCGTTGGTTATGAGCACTTCTCCTATGAATCCGCAATTACGGCAATGACTTCGGATACAGAGGTAACCGATACATTAAGTGAAGGAGAACGCGGCACAATTCTGGTCGCAATTAGCCCATTCTATCCTACTATGGGAGGACAGACAGGCGATACCGGACATATTACTTCAGCGACAGGGGTGTTCGAGGTTCAGGATACGATTAAGCTGGGTGAGGCACGCTACGGACATGTTGGAGTCGTGACACAGGGTATGCTGCAACAGGGAACGACGGTTACGCTTCAGGTTGATGAAGAACGCAGACATGATACGGAGAAAAATCATAGTGCGACCCACTTACTGCAAAAAGCCTTAAAGACAGTTCTTGGTGCACATGTCGAGCAGAAAGGCTCGCTGGTAGCGCCTAATCGTCTGCGATTTGATTTCGCTCATTTCCAGCCGATGACGCAGGCAGAAATCAAGATGACCGAAGAGCTGGTAAATCGAGAGATTGAAGCGGCTTTGAACGTACGGACAGACGTTATGGATATTGAGGAAGCAAAAAAGACCGGTGCTATGGCACTGTTTGGCGAGAAATATGAGCAGAATGTGCGAGTAGTATCTATGGGGGATTTCTCCAGAGAACTCTGTGGTGGTACACATGTCAAAAACACTGCTGACATTGCAGCGTTTAAGATTCAGCAGGAGACAGGAATTGCCTCCGGCGTGCGCAGAATCGAGGCGCTTACCGGACGGCATGTACGCAAGTATTATGAGACAATACAAGCGGCGCTTGATGAAGCTGCCGCACTGTTAAAAGCATCGTCTCTTGAAGTCCCTGAAAAAATCAGGCACTTGCTAAAGGATCATAAGCAGCTTTCCAGCGAGAATGAATCTCTAAAAGATAAGCTGGCACAGCAGGCTGCCTCCGGTATCGAGAGTCAGACGATGGAAGTGGAGGGGCTGAAATTACTGGCGGCCGAAGTAGATAATCTGGACATGAATGGGCTTCGTAATCTGGGAGACCAGTTAAAAGAGAAGATTGGTGAAGGTGTTCTCTTCCTGGTATCTGTCCGAGAAGGAAAAGTAAATCTGTTAGCTATGGCAACGCAGGAAGCATTAGACCGCGGAGCACATGCAGGCAATCTGGTCAAAACCATTGCACCGATTGTCGGCGGCGGCGGTGGTGGCCGTCCTGCCATGGCACAGGCCGGCGGCCGTCTTCCTGACAAGACGGCGGAAGCACTTGCGCAGGTAGCAGATGCGTTAAGAACTCAATTGAACGGGTAATATTAAATTTTAATAAAACCTTCTTTCTGTCAACATAAAAAGCTTGACAAGAAGAAGGTTTTACGGTACGATACTTTAGGTGATAAACATGGAAAAAATTGTTGAACTCACATTACTCTATGATTTTTATGGAGAACTGCTGACAGCAAAGCAGCAGGAGGTCTATGAGGCCGTTGTGTTAGAAGACTGTTCTTACAGTGAAGTGGCAGAAAATCTGTCCATCAGCCGGCAAGGTGTTCATGAAATGGTGAAGCGCTGTACGGCAATTTTGACAGACTATGAATCCAGACTGCATCTGGTGGCGAAATTTCTTACGATTCAGTCAAAGATCCGCCTGCTTAAGGAGGCAGCGGTTAAGAGTGGTCATACGGAAATCGAACATATGGCGAATGAAGTATTAGAGGAGCTATAATATGGCATTTGAGAGTTTAAGTGAAAAACTTCAAAATGTATTTAAAAATCTGCGGAGCAAAGGGCGCCTGACACAAGACGATGTAAAAAGCGCTTTAAAAGAAGTTAAGATGGCATTACTAGAGGCAGATGTTAACTTCAAGGTTGTAAAGCAGTTCATAAAATCTGTTCAGGACCGCGCAATTGGGCAGGACGTAATGAATGGATTAAACCCCGGACAAATGGTAATCAAGATCGTTAATGATGAACTTGTGACCCTGATGGGAAGTGAAGTGACACAGATTTCGATTAAGCCGGGAAGTGAACTGACCATTATTATGATGGCAGGCTTACAAGGTGCCGGCAAGACGACGACAGCAGCCAAACTGGCTGGTATTATGAAGTCAAAAGGCAAAAAGCCATTGCTGGCCGCCTGCGATGTATACCGTCCGGCAGCGATCAAGCAGCTGCAGATCAACGGTGAAAAGCAGGGCGTTGAAGTGTTCTCGATGGGCGATAAGCAAAATCCGGTCGATATAGCCAAAGCAGCTGTGGCACATGCAAAATCAAACCAGCAGAATGTACTGATTATCGATACGGCCGGACGGCTTCATATTGATGAAGATATGATGGCGGAGTTAAAAGAGGTCAAGGAAGCGGTACAGGCGGATACGACGATTCTGACGGTAGATGCAATGACCGGACAGGATGCGGTAAACGCAGCAGAGACGTTTAATGATAAGATTGGAATTGATGGTGTCATCTTGACGAAGCTGGATGGCGACACCAGAGGCGGTGCGGCTCTTTCGATCAGAGCCGTCTGCGGAAAACCGATTTTATATATTGGTACAGGGGAAAAGCTTTCGGACTTAGAACAATTCTATCCGGATCGTATGGCATCCCGTATTCTCGGTATGGGCGATGTAATGAGCCTGATTGAGAAGGCAGAGGCGCAGATGGATGAAGCCAAAGCCAAAGAAATGGAAGAGAAGATCAAAAAATCCACATTTGGGTTTGATGATTATCTTGATAGTATGAACCAGATGAAGAACATGGGAGGCATCTCAAGTGTCCTGTCCATGCTGCCGGGAATCGGCGGCAAGATGAAGGATCTGGAATCTATGGTGGATGAAAAAGAGCTGGCAAAGAAGGAAGCGATGATTCTGTCCATGACCCCAGCCGAGCGTTCGAATCCTGCACTGCTAAATGTATCCAGAAAACAGCGGATTGCCAAAGGCTCCGGTGTGGATATCAGTGAAGTAAATCGTTTGGTCAAACAGTTTGAGCAGGCGAAGAAGATGATGAAACAGATGCCGGCCATGCTGGGAGCACAAGGTGGTAAAAGAGGTAAATTCAAATTGCCCTTTTAACTATATATTATTTTCAGGGCAGTTAGCTCGTGCCTGATACCATGAGGAGGTGAAAGAAATGGCAGTAAAAATCAGATTGAGAAGAATGGGGCAAAAGAAAGCACCTTTCTATAGAATCGTAGTCGCAGATTCCAGATCTCCAAGAGATGGAAAATGTATCGAAGAAATCGGAACTTACGATCCGAACCTGGAGCCAAGCGCTTTTAAGGTAGATGAAGAAAAAGCTAAAAAATGGCTTGCTACCGGTGCACAACCGACAGAAGTTGTTAGCAAAATCTTCAAAGCAGCCGGGATTGAGAAATAGACAGATGATGAAACTTTTGGGCAACCGGTAGTGGCTTGTCGTAGACAAGAGCATGAAATACAGGAGGTGTGTCGTGAAAGATCTGGTAGAATTTATTGCAAAATCGCTGGTTGAAAAGCCGGAGACTGTTGTTGTGACTGAAACCGAGAATGAGGATGGCATCTATGTTGAGCTGCATGTGGATCCTTCGGACATGGGAAAGGTCATTGGCAAGCAGGGGCGTATTGCAAAAGCAATCCGTACAGTGGTCAAAGCTGCTTCTTCTAAAGCGAACAAAAGAGTGATAGTAGATATCGTGTAGAACTTTGTAAAAGTTCTGCAGAGGAGTCGTTGCATGTATGCACGACTCCTTCTTTATGATACTATGGGAGAATAATGAGATGGAAAAGGAATTTCAGATAGGAGTCATTACGCAGCCACATGGGTTAAAGGGAGAGGTGAAGGTCTTTCCAACCACAGATGATAACCGGCGTTTCGAGGAATTAAAGCAGATTATGCTGAAACCGGCGGTAACAGACAAAGGAGACAAGATGCCTCCTGCAGTGCCGTCCCTGCGGCGTAACATGCCGTCTATACTGGAAATCGAACATGTCAAATATTTCAAAAAGTACGTTATTTTGAAATTCAAAGGCTATGACCGCATCGAAGATGTAGAATCTTTTCGGAGTATGGGACTCTGGATTGATCGGGAACATGCGCTTCCCCTGCAGTCTAACGAGTATTATATTGCAGATTTGATTGGAATGTCAGTCAGCCTGGAAGATGGTACACCGTTTGGCACGATTGAGGATGTGATGCAGACAGGTGCGAATGATGTCTATGTTGTACGTACGCTGCAAGACCAGGAAGTACTGTTACCGGCTATTAAAGAATGTATTAAGAAAGTTGATGTCGAGAATGCAGACATGCAGATTAAACTGCTGGATGGATTAGTGTAGGCCGGAAGGCAGGATGCTGTAACACTGGATTTCTGGGATAGATAAAGGAGAAAGTATGAATTTTCACATTATGACATTATTTCCTGAGATGTTCACATCGGTGCTGGAAGCCAGTATTATTGGCAGAGCGGCAGACAAGGGACTGCTTGCTTTTAAGCTGTGGAATATCAGGGATTGGGCAGGAAATAAGCATGGAAAAGTTGATGACTATCCTTATGGAGGCGGCGCCGGTATGGTCATGCAGCCGCAGCCAATCTATGACACATATCAGGCGATTCAGGAAGAACTTCGGTCACCGGCACGGGTGGTCAGCCTGACACCGCAGGGGAATGTGTTTACACAGTCGATGGCAAAGGAATTTGCGAGAGAAGAGAATCTGGTTCTGCTGTGTGGGCATTATGAGGGAATCGATGAGAGAGTACAGGAAGAAATTGTGACAGACTATGTATCAATTGGAGATTATGTATTGACTGGTGGGGAACTGCCTGCCATGGTCCTCATAGACTCTGTATCGCGTATGATTCCGCAGGTATTAAGTAATGATGATTCTGCCTCGGATGAGTCATTTTATAATGGACTCTTGGAATATCCGCAGTATTCCCGACCGGAAGTCTGGCATGACAGACAGGTTCCTCCGGTACTCCTATCGGGGCATCACGCCAACATTAAGGAGTGGAGGAAACAGCAGTCATTAGAGCGCACCCGGTTGAGACGTCCGGATTTATATCAAAAATTTGTAGACAGAGAATAAGATTCCTCAGCTTTTAATACGGCGCCCAGCATAACGGAGGCGCCGTTTGTGCATTGTTCTAAGCTGGTATATTCCTCTTCGCAATGTGACAGCCCTTTCTGGGAAGGAACAAAAATCATGCCGGTTGGCAGCATATAGGAGCAAAATTGCGCGTCGTGACCGGCGCCGGAATGAATCGGCTGATAACTGATTCCGGATTCTTTTACAGTCTGTGTGATATACTCAACCATGTCAGGATTCAGAAATACGGTATTATGTGTCCAGGCGTGTTCTACAACACAGCGGCAGCCCGCCCATGCCCGCTCTGCAATCGAGAGCAGCAGATTATAGATCATTTTGCGCTCTTTGACACCGGTGTGCCGCGCATCAAATGAGAATTCGGCATAATCCGGGACACATGTATGGACATTAGGATGAACATGTACCTCACCGGTCGTATACACCAGCCCGTCGATTGCCAATTGGTCAATGGCATCATGCAGCCAGCAGAGTGCCTGCGAAGCGGCATAAAATGCGTCTTTTCGCTGTTCCATAGGAAATGTACCGGAGTGTGCGGCCTGTCCGTAGAACTTTACTTTACAGTTAAAAAGCCCAAGAATACAATCCACTACACCAATATCATTACCTGCATTCTCCAGAATGGGACCCTGTTCAATGTGCAGTTCAAACATGCACATTGAGTTGGCAGGGGATATTCTATGCTCGCGTACTCCTTGCATGCCGGAGGCAGCCAGTGCTTGTCCAAATGACTGCTCGGGATATTCGATTCCTGGCGTATTCATCAGATTATCATAGTTGTAACTGATTTTAATTTCATCCGGCAGATAGTCATAGCAGATCAGGCCTGAACTCATCATTGAGGGGGGATAGAGTGCTCCCTCTTCATTTGTCCAGATCATGGCAGTGATTGGATGTGTGTGCGGAATCTCTTCGCTGGCAATCACAGTCAGCACCTCCATTGCAGCCAGCACACCTAAGATGCCGTCATAATTCCCCCCGTTTTTCACAGAATCAATATGGGAGCCCATAACAATTCGTTTGCTCTTAGGGTCTGTCCCCGGTAAAGTAGCATACACGCAGGCAAGATCATCAAATTCTATGACCGCCCCGATTTCCTGCATTCGCCGGATGAATTCCCTGCGGGCATCCAATGCTGCGGCCGACAGAGCATAACGGGTGATTCCGCCGCCTTTCGTGGCACCATAGGTTGAGAAAGTGCGAAGCAAGTCTTCCATTCGAGACGTATTACACGTATACATAGAGATCAGCCCCTTTCAACAGGAAATGTCATACAATGAGGACCGCCGCCGCCTTTTAAAATTTCCACCAGATCCACTTCGACGGTGGTAAGTCCTAAGGCTCTTAGCTGTTCGTTAACGGTACGGTTATTTGTAAATGTCAATACACGTTCCTTACCCAGACACTGCAGGTTGCAGTAATGCTTGAATACACCTTCCTGCGGAACATCAATTAAGTTGAAGTTACGTTTTTTCAGCATTTGAAGGAAAGCGTCCGGAAGAGCTTCGCTGCAGATGACAGCTGTTTTCTCAGCAACAATATTAAAGCACATATCCAGATGCAGATTCTGTCTGTGACAATGAACCCCGGTCATTGAATACCCGAGTTCCTGCACCTGGCTTTGCACATTGTCAAAGCCGCTTTGATCTGTTCGGGCGATGATGCCATGCACAATCGTATAGTCATCCAGCATCCAGAAATCGCCGCCTTCAAAAGCACCGGAGGTACAGCGTGCAACGACAGGAACTCCTAATTCCTTCATTTTCGCTTCGTACACTGCGCTTTCTGGATGACGGCAGGGTTCCCTGAAACGTCCTGCAATATAGCCTTCACGTATGCTTGCGCCAAAATCCCTGGCAAATACTTCGTAGGGCAGTCCCTCCTGGGGCTCCATAAGTATGACCTCTACGCCGTTTTCCTGATAGGCTTGTACAAAATCGGCATGTTCACGCATGCAGGCATCGTGATTCGCTGTTTCGCCCTGTTCCAGCCAGTGTTCGGTAATCACGTTGATGGGCTCAAAATCAAAATAAGCGGGTGGGCAGAGTAGTACTTTCTTAAGGACATCCGTTCCGTTATTGACATATGTTTTCATCTAATTCCTCCTAAACAATAAAATAAAGGTGCACAGAAACTTGTAGTTGTTTCACTGCACCTTTGCAAATACTATTCTAATACGTGTTGAGAATTTGTAAATAGACGGATAGCCTATTTTAATTGTGCCCAGCGCACAATGCGTGGAAAAACCATTTGACAGCGGACAACCTATACAATTATAGTAATATATAGAAGGCGGTGAAACTATGATAAGTGAAGACTTACTGCAAATGCAAGGACTGGAAGGACTGTCCTTGGTGTCAGGGGAACAGGGGCTTGGCAGACAGGTGCGCTGGCTGTATTTTGTAGATGCGATGCAAAGTATCGGCACAGACAAGATGCTGGACAGCAATGAAGTAGGCAAGTGGATGAAGGGCGGGGAGCTGATTGTTATTACCAGTGAGGTAATTGCGAAGAACCTGCCGGTATTAAAGACGATTATCAGCCTTGCCAATGAGAAACTTTCCTCCGGAATCATCTTAAATATAGGGCTTGTGACAGAACAGATCAAAGAGTTTACAGATTCTCTTGGGATTCCTCTGTTTGAATTAGGCTGGGAACTAAGAACCATAGATTTATCACAGATTGTATGTAAGGCTATTATGGAAGATGAGTTGAATGAGAATTCTCTTGAGCGGCTGTTTGCCAACATCATTTATGATATGTATGATTCGGAAGCCAATGTAATTCGTCTGGCCAAGCATCACGCATTCGATCTGACACAGCCATTTTGTGTTGCGGTAGCAGATATTGCGAATTTTCAGTCATATATTGACGAGCATCCGGAGATATCGGAGGAGCAGATTCAAAATATCAAAAAAGAGATGGTGCTTATGCTGCGTCAGAGTCTTCGTAAATACGGTACCAGAAATACAATGACTTATATTCAAAGCGATTGTGCAAATATGCTTCTCTCATTGCAGGATACGAATGGGGAAAACCTGCGGCAGGGCTTTTGCGAGGCAGCCGAAAAATTCAGGAAGACATTTGATTTGCAGATTAACATTGGCATCGGACAGACCTATGAGTTTATTTCCAAAATCAAGACAAGTCTGTACGAAGCGGAAAAAATGATAAAAGTCGCGGCATCGCAGACAGACCACATTGCATTCTATGAAGACAGTGGACTGCTTGCGCTCTTTGCCCATATTGATAATGAGGAGTCACTAAAACGGTATTACCAGAATATTCTGGGCAAACTAGAAGAGGTAGACCACCTTGTGAATAGTGCACTGTGCGATACGCTGGAAGCTTTTTTATTTCATGACTGTATGGCTGAGGATACGGCAAAAGCACTCTTTATTCATCGTAACACATTGCGCTACCGTTTGCATAAAATTGAAGACATTCTAGGCATCTCTCTGGAAAGTACAAAGTCTTGTGTGGAATTGTACAATGCGTTTCTGATCAAGCAACATCTTTCTTAAGTATTGTGCATGGCGCATAATTGCTTTTATACCGGTGAAATATTTACAACCAAAATATTCTATGCTAGGATTTATCTTAAGTTTTACAGTTTGCATCAAGTCTTGCGGACTGCAAAATACAAGGTAAAGCAAAGGGGCTGTTACACTATCGTAGCAGCTCCTTTTTTATTTGTAAAAATGCCAAATACAGCCTTTTAGAACTGGCGGTATCGGAGCGATTTATGAAAGGATGAAACTATATGGAGGAGATGAAACTCTGCGGACTCACCAAAAAATATGGCTCAAAAACAGTCGTTGATGATGTGAACATGACCATAGAAAAAGGGGATTTCATAACAATTCTGGGACCATCAGGAGCCGGTAAGACAACGGTACTTAAGATGATTTCTGGATTTGAGAAAATTAATAAAGGGCAGGTGCTCATGGATGGAGAAAATATAGCGCAGCTGGCGGCTAATAAACGAAATTTCGGTATGCTGTTCCAAAACTATGCGTTGTTTCCTCATATGACAGTCGAAGAAAACATTGCATATCCTTTGAAAATACGCAGAATTCCCAAAACCGAGCGAACCCAAAAAGTCAATGATATGCTGCGTCTGGTCGAGTTGGAAGGATATAACAAGCGTTTTCCCAAGCAGCTTTCGGGAGGGCAGCAACAGCGGGTGGCGCTTGCCAGATCCATTGTCTTTAATCCGTCAGTCCTCTTGCTGGATGAGCCGATGGCGGCTCTGGACAAACAGCTGCGCAAACAAATGCAGATAGAAATTAAAAAGATACACACAAAACTGAATCTGACAACCATCAGCGTGACGCATGACCAGGAAGAAGCGTTGACCATGTCGAACAAGGTATGTGTCATGCGGGACGGGAAAATATGTCAGTTCTCGGAGCCGGAGAGCATGTACGAACGCCCCAACAGTACATTTATTGCTAATTTTATTGGCGAATCCACCATTCTTAAGGCCGAACTACTGGCTCGGGACAAGGAGCTGGCCAAACTCCAGTTGGAAAAGGATGGGCGTGTTCTGGAGATGGAATGTAATGAAGCATTGCTTCAGGCTGCAATTGGAGCAGAAATATCTCTGGTCATCCGGCCGGAAAAAGTAAAAGTAGTTGCAGAAAACTATACCGGGGAAATGTTCCATTCCTCAATTACAGCTTCTTTGTATACAGGCGATACCTATCGTGTAGAAGCGGTCACAGATACCGGGGTACCCTTTTTACTTAAAGTCTTTTCCAGAGGCAAATATGATTTAAGTGTGGGCGCGCCATTGTGTATTGGATTTCGTATCAGAGATCTTGTGGCTGTCACAGAGTAGAAGGGAGCATGCATGCATAAAACAGCAGATTTTGTAAGAAAAAATGTGTTTAAAATCCTCCTTATTCTGCCGGCAATTTACATTTTCATATTCATGTTTTATCCGGTACTGACGATCTTAGTAAAAGCGTTCTACAATCAGGATGGCCTTACAATGGAGTACTTTGCCCGGTTTTTCCAGACACCTCTGTACGGTACGGTACTAAAAAATACCTTTGTATTAAGCCTGACGATTTCGATTGCCAGTCTGCTTCTCGCATACCCGGTTGCGTACACCATGGTAAAATCCGGACCCAAGACAAGAATTGTAATTAATATAATCTTACAGATTACTTTTTGGAGCAGTCTTCTGGTACGAACGTACGCCTGGATTATTATGCTGCAAAAGCAGGGTGTTATTAACAGCGTACTGCAGGCAACAGGATTGATTGAAGAACCCCTTCAATTACTGCATACGCATTTGGGAGTGATTTGCGGTATGACATATTTAATGATTCCCTATATGGTATTCTCATTGACTGCTGTCATGGAACAAATCAATCCGAACCTGCTAACAGCCTCTTCAAATCTGGGGGCATCAAGTGTCCGGACATTTTTCTCGATTTTTCTTCCGCTCTCAATGCCAGGAGTCATCGCAGGTTTTACCATCGTATTTCTGAATTCACTGGGCTACTATATCGTACCTGCGCTGTTAGGAAGTGAGAAAAATACAATGATGTCACAGCTCATTCAGACGCAGATCAGCAAAGTACTGGATTGGAATTTTGCAGCAGCTATCTCCATCGTTCTGATTGTGGTAACGGTTCTGGTGATGATGCTGTCACAGCGATTTGGCAGAGTACGCGGCACGAGAGGAGGCTTGTCATGAGATTTGTCAGAAAGATTACAGTTGCTAAAGTCATGACAGTACTGGTATTAATCATCATGCTGGTACCGATCCTGATTCTGATTCCGGTATCCCTGTCGAGTACGACCTATATTATGTTTCCAATCACAGATTTTTCGACAAAGTGGTATGTGGATTTGTTTACAGACCCTGAATGGGCAGAAGCATTAAAAAACAGCCTGCTCATTGCCTTTTTTACAACTCTGGCTTCGCTTGTGCTCGGAATGCTGATTACAGTTGGGCTGCGCGAGCTGCCATTTAAATTACAGGTGCCCGCGGCAGAATATTTCAGGCTGCCCCAATCCGTCCCCATCATTGTAACCGCCATTGCAGTATTTTCTTTGCTTACGAATTGGAAGCTGGTAGGTACGATGACGGGGCTGGTCATCAGTCACACGTTGATTGCGATTCCGTTCGTGGTTACCACATTGACTGCGGGACTTAGCCGCATCGGCCGAAGTTACGAAATGGCAGCACAGAATCTGGGAGCAGGTGTTTTACGTGCCTTTGTCGGAATCACACTTCCGCAGCTTGCCCCATCTCTATTTGCGGGAGGGCTGTTCGCCTTTTTGACATCGTTTGATGAAATTGCAGTGACACTGTTTGTCACAAGCCCCGCGGTCAGCACACTTCCGATGAAAATGTACAACGGGATCAATCAATCGATCAAGCCGACGCTTGCGGCCTGCTCAACAATTCTGATTTTACTGGTCATACTAGGATTTACTATTTCAGCAGTTTTTCAGCTGAAAAAAACTATAAAACATAAATAGAATGCATGAAAAGGAGCAATTATTATGAAGACATTTGTTAACAATGCGTATGGAAAGCTGAAGAAAGTCCTGTTATGTCCTGCGGATCAATACCGGATAGAGCCCATCAACGAAATTTCCAAAATGTGGATGGAACAGGGACATCAAATGGATTATGAGTTGTGCAAACAGCAGCATGCCGCATTAGTAAAGGCCTATGAGGATAATGGAGTGACGGTCGAACTTATGGAACCGGAGGAGAACCTCACGTATCAGATTTTTGCCAGAGATTTTGGTATCTGCCTAAAAGAAGGCTATGTGCTGGGACACTTTAAGGAGCCGGTACGCCAGAGAGAGACTGCACTTTATGAAAAGAAATTGAGTGAATTGGGCGTTCCCTGCATTGCCAGATGTACATCCGGTTGTTTCGAAGGAGGAGATTTCTGCTTCCTTGATGAAAACACGCTTTTAATGGGAGTCATAGACCGGACAGATAAGGCAGGATTCCAAAGCATTCAGGCGCAGTTGACTGATCTGGGCTATGAGATGACACCGGTCTATGTTGACCGCAAATACCTGCATATTGATATTATCATTAATATTATTGCAAAAGATACGGTTATCATATGTCCGGACCTTCTGCCGGATGGAATCGTACAGCGCTTTATCAGACGCGGTTTTAATATGATTGAGATTACAAAAGAAGAGGTAGTTCAGTACGCTGCGAATATACAAGGCCTGGGTGATGGAAAAGTGATATCCTCCCACACGAACACTGTAACGAATCAAAGGATGCGTGATCTGGGACTTGAGGTAACAGAAGTAGATATCAGCGAAATCGTAAAAGGCGGTGGTGGAATTCATTGTATGACATTCCCCCTTGTACGTGAAGCAGAATAGGGTTTGGAGCTGACAATAAGGCAAAGAAGAGGAGAAGTGTATGAAAGCAAAGAAAATGGCAGCAATCATGGCAGCAATACTTGTTACATCCCTGGTGTTCACAGGATGCGGTTCCGGCAGTACAGATACGGCAAGTGGCTCAGAGGAAACGACGGAAGCAACCGATGACACACCAGAAGAACTTGTGGTAGTGACCTGGGGCGGCGCATTAGAAGAAGCAATGAAAAACGCAGTGGAAGGATTTGAGGAAGAATACAACTGTAAGATTACATGGGATTCTTATACAGACTATTCTAAAATACAGGCGATGGTCGATGCGGGCAATGTGTATTGGGATGTTTGTACAATTGATGCCTACTGGATGTATACGGGAGCAGACTATCTGGAAGATATAGATTATGATCTGGTTGATAAGACAGGAATTGAAGACTATACGTACGACAAAGGGGTCGGCTCGTATACCTGGGCAACCGTTATGAGCTATGATTCCTCTCTGTATGACAGCGAAAGCAGTCCGCAGACATGGACAGAGTTCTTTGATACGGAGAAATTCCCTGTTTCAAGAACCTTTTATAAACAGGCTATGTATCTGTATGAACTTGCGCTGATGGCTGACGGAGTACCGAAAGATGAGATTTATCCGATTGATATTGACCGGGCACTTGCAAAACTGGATGAAGTAAAAGACAGCGTATCCGTATGGTGGGAATCCGGTGCTGAACCGGCACAGCTTTTGTCTTCCAAAGAAGTTGAACTGGCCGGTGCATGGGCAGGCAGAATTACAGATGCCAAAAGCGAGGGTGCGGAAGTTGATTTCAACATGAATGAAGCTTTGGTCACGACAGATGTGTGGAGTGTTATCAAGGGGACAGAGCACAAAGATCTGGCGATGGAATTCATAAACTATGCAACACGTGCTGAGACACAGGCTGCATTTTCTTCTGAAGTTCCCTATGGACCTGTCAATTCACAAGCCTATGATCTGATGGATGCGGAAACAATTCAATCCATTCCTTCGGCACCTGAGAATGCGGAGCTTGTACTTGAATTTGACCCTGAGTGGTGGGCAGAAAACTATGCCGCAGCCGATGAAGCTTTTCAGGAGTGGATTTTGGAATAATGCAAAAAGTGCTTGACAAACAAAAAGATTACAGAGTATACTGAGCCTAATAAATGAATAACACCATGAAACCAATGCGCAAGAGTAGTAAGTTGTGACAGTTGTTCTAAGAGAATTGCCGGTGCTGGGAAGGCAGTAACAAAGTCATGATGGAATGGACTTGCAAGGGTGGCTTGAAACCTGAGGGGAGTAGATGTCAACGGGAGCCTTATCCGTTATCAGCGAGGAATGTATGTTAGTACATAGGAAGAGTGGACTTGAAAGAGTCAATTTGGGTGGTATCGCAGAAGCTAAAGCTTTTGTCCCTGTTTGTAGGGACAAAAGCTTATTTTTTTACTTTTTTATCAATGGAGGATATCTATGAAGCCGACTATGGAAGAAATCAACCGCTATGCAAAAGAATTCAATATTGTACCTGTCTGTGAAGAAATCTATGCGGATAGTATCACACCGATCGTCTTGCTGCGAAAGATTGCACAGATCAGCAAGCGTTACTATCTGCTGGAAAGCATAGAAGGAGGTGAAACCTGGGGAAGATATTCTTTTATAGGGTTTAATCCCAAAATGCATATTTTTTGTAAAGAGAATCTGGTGACTGTGGAAGATATGGAAAAAGAAGAGATGCAGACCAGAACGATCCGGACCAAGAAGCCGCTTGAAACAATCCGGGGAATGATGAAAGCCTATCGCTCTCCTAAAATCGAAGGGCTGCCTCCCTTTACCGGTGGTCTGGTCGGATATTTCGGCTACTCCATGATGGAATATGCGGAGCCGGTATTGTCCATAAAAAAAGGGGATTTTAATGACTTTGACCTGATGCTGTTTGATAAAGTGATTGCCTACGATCATCTCAAGCAAAAGATTCATGTCATTGACAACATTAAAACCAAGAACATTGAGAAAAGTATGGAAAAATCCAAACGTCAGATCAAGGAGTTAATCGATTTTATAAGAAGTCCCTTAGTACCTGTTCCTGAAGAACTTCCTGAGAAGGTGGAATTCACTTGTAATGTTACGCAGCAGGAATACCACAAACTGGTGGAAAAGACCAAAGCCTATATTCGTGCAGGCGACATTTTCCAGGCAGTTATTTCCAGACAGTTTACCGCTCCTTATAAGGGCAGCCTGTTAAGTGCCTATCGGGTACTGCGAACGACAAATCCTTCTCCTTATATGGTGTATATGTGCATTGACGGCGAAGAAATCATGAGCACATCACCGGAGACGCTTGTTCGTTTGCAAGAGGGAAGGTTGACCACTTTTCCTGTGGCGGGCTCCAGACCCAGAGGCAGCAGCCAAGCTGAAGATGAAGCATTAGAAGCGGATTTGCTGCAGGATGAAAAAGAACTGGCTGAGCATAATATGCTGGTGGATCTGGGACGTAATGATCTGGGAAGAATTTCAGAATTTGACAGTGTAGAAGTAACGGAATACAAGATGATACACAAGTATTCCAAAATCATGCACATCTGCTCGCAGGTCGAAGGTAATATACGTCATCCGTATGATGGACTCAGTGCAATTGAGGCAGTGCTGCCGGCAGGAACCTTGTCCGGTGCACCCAAGATTCGAGCCTGTGAAATTATAGAAGAACTTGAGAACCGCCCCAGAGGAATTTACGGCGGAGCTCTGGGTTATCTGGATTTTGAAGGGAATTTAGATACCTGTATTGCAATCCGTATGGCGGTAAAGAAGAAAGATCAAGTATATGTACAGGCCGGGGGCGGAATCGTGGCAGACAGTGTTCCTGAGACAGAATATGAAGAATCCGCTAATAAAGCAATGGCAGTCATGCAGGCTATTATGCAGGCGAAGGAGGTGGAAGCATGATACTCTTAATCGATAATTACGACAGCTTTACCTATAATCTGGTACAAATGGCAGGCTCCATCGAACCGGATATTACAGTTATTAGAAACGATCAGATTAAGACCGCTGAAATCAAAGCCCTGAATCCATCCCATATTATCTTGTCCCCCGGTCCCGGGTATCCCAAAGATGCGGGTGTGTGCGAACAGGCCGTACGGGATCTGGCAGGGCAGTTCCCCATCCTGGGAGTATGTCTGGGGCATCAGGGGATCTGCGAAGTCTATGGTGCCAAAATCGCACCGGCGAAACAGTTGATGCATGGTAAGAGCAGTGAGATCGACATCCTGACAGACAGCCCGCTGTTTGCAGGAATGGAGCCGACGATACAAGGTGCCAGATATCATTCGCTGGTCGCTGTAAAAGATACGATTCCGGATAGTCTAAGAGTCATTGCAACCGATGAAAACGCAGAGGTGATGGCAGTAGAACATACAACGTATCCTGTGTATGGGCTGCAGTTTCACCCAGAATCAATTTTGACACCGCAGGGGAGCCGTATCCTGGCTAATTTCTTAAAGATTACGATTGCGTAAGAGGAGAGAGTATGATAAAAGAAGCGATTTACAAATTACTAAACAAACAGGATCTAAATTATGAAGAATCAGCGCTGGTCATGAACGAAATCATGAGCGGAGAAGCAACCGCAGCTCAAATGGGTGGTTTTCTAACCGCTCTGCGGATGCAGGGAGAGACAATTGACGAAATCACTGCATTTGCAACTGTGATGCGGGATAAGGGAATTCGCATTGTTCCGAAAAGAGAAGTTATTGATATCGTGGGTACCGGAGGTGACGAGGTGGGTACCTTCAATATTTCAACAACGTCAGCCTTTGTTGTCGCTGCCGGAGGGGTACCGGTAGCAAAGCATGGCAACCGCAGTGTCTCCAGTAAAAGCGGTGCGGCAGATGTACTGGAATCTCTTGGTGCAAATTTGAAACTTGATGCCCCTCAAAATGAAAAGATACTTGAACTTTGTGATGTCTGCTTCATGTTTGCGCCGGTCTATCATTCTTCGATGAAATATGCGGCTCCGGTACGTGGAGAAATTGGCGTGAGAACTGTATTTAATATTCTGGGACCATTATCGAATCCGGCAGCCGCCACGATGCAGCTTTTGGGAGTCTATGACAAAAACCTGGTAAAACCACTGGCGCAGGTTCTTTCTAATCTGGGCGTCACGCGCGGTGTAGCGGTCTGCGGAGAAGATGGACTTGATGAAATCACACTGACCGGCAAGACCTTTGTCTCAGAAATACGAGAAAAGGAAATTGTATCTTATGAAATTGCTCCGGAACAGTTCAACATGAAACGGTGCGCTCTGGAAGAGCTGATAGGCGGAGATGCTGCCGTAAATGCAGGGATTACCGAGGCAATCCTAAAGGGCGAGGAACGTGGCCCCAAAAGAGATATCGTAGTATTAAATGCTGGTGTCAGTCTGTATCTGGGGAAGGATGCGATCTCCCTGGAGGACGGTATCCGTTTAGCTGCCGAAATCATAGATTCAGGAGCCGCCTACGATAAATTGCAGGAATTCATCAAATTAACGAATGAGGTGTAAGATGATACTTGATACAATAGTAGAGGATACCATACGACGTATCGCACGAGCCAAGAGCGAACAGCCGCTTTCAGTTCTTGCCGCCAAAGCCTCCGCATTGGAAAAAGGCGCGTTCTTGTTCGAGCAGGCACTGCGTCAAACTGAAATCAGTTTTATCTGTGAAGTGAAGAAGGCTTCCCCGTCCAAAGGCATTATTGCCGAGGACTTTCCTTATATGGAAATCGCACAAGAGTATGAGAAGGCCGGTGCATCGGCGATCTCGGTTCTGACGGAGCCAACCTTTTTTAAAGGAGCACCCGAATATCTTTCGGATATTAAAACAGTCACATCCATCCCGTTGCTGCGAAAAGATTTTACGATTGATCCATATCAGATCTATGAAGCCAAGCTGCTTGGAGCAAGTGCGATACTTCTTATTTGTGCCATCTTGTCACAGGAACAGCTAAGAGAGTATCATGCATTGGCTGATGAGCTGGGACTTTCAGCGCTGGTTGAAGTACACGATGAAAGAGAGATGGAGAAGGCGTTGGATGCACAGGCCCGTATCATAGGAGTTAATAACCGAAATCTTAATGATTTTACGGTCGATATCTCGAATAGCCTGCGTCTGCGGGCACTGGCTCCTGCAGAGATGGTATTTGTAGCAGAAAGCGGCATCCGGACGAATGAAGATATCAAGGCACTGCAAGAGGCACAGGTAGATGCTGTATTGATTGGTGAAACTTTCATGCGGAGTAAGAACAAAAAACAGGAATTATTGAAATTGCTGCGGGGGTAAAGTGTATGCATGATGTCAAAATAAAGATCTGCGGATTAAGCCGTCCGGATGATATTGCGTTTGTCAATGAACTGCTGCCGGAGTACATAGGATTTGTCTTTGCCAAAAGCCGCAGGCAGATCTCCCCTCAACAGGCGCAAGAACTCAAGGCAAAGCTGGATAAGCGTATCAAAAGTGTTGGCGTATTTGTCAATGAGCCCATAGAACAGATTGTATCTATTGTTCAGGTGCAAAGTATTGATTTGGTCCAACTGCATGGAGAAGAAGATGCGACATATATACAGACGTTAAAGAGCCGCATTCCTGTACCCATAATACGCGCCGTGCGTGTAAAAAACCGCGAACAGCTGACACAGATAGATGCGCAGAAGCATGCCTACCTGCTGTTGGATACCTACTGCAAAGGACAGCATGGAGGCAGCGGAGAAAGCTTTGACACGCATCTGATTCCGCCTCTTACCACACCTTTCTTTCTGGCAGGTGGTTTGCACGAAGATAATGTGGCGGAAAAGATTCGATTAAGCCGTCCTTTCGCAGTAGATGTGAGCAGCGGGGTTGAAAGTCAGGGCGTGAAGGATTATGATAAAATAAAGCGTTTTATAACGAGTGTAAGACAAGGAGAAACTATATGAAGACCGGAAGATTTGGGGAATATGGTGGTCAGTTCATACCAGAGACACTGATGACCGCGGTACATGAGACAACACAGGCATATGAGCACTATAAGAATGATACAGCGTTTTGCCGGGAGCTGGATGAGTTGCTGCAAAACTATGCGGGACGACCTTCGTTACTTTACGAAGCTAAAAAGATGACCGCCGACCTGGGGGGAGCTAAAATCTATTTGAAAAGAGAAGATTTGAATCATACAGGCTCTCACAAGATTAACAATGTACTGGGGCAGGTTCTTTTAGCAAAGAAAATCGGAAAGACAAGGGTAATTGCTGAAACCGGCGCAGGCCAGCATGGTGTGGCAACGGCAACTGTGGCCGCACTTTTAGGGATGGAATGCGAAATATTCATGGGTAAAGAAGATACGGACCGACAGGCACTCAACGTGTTTCGTATGGAACTTTTAGGTGCCAGAGTGCATACGGTAACCTCCGGAACACAGACTCTAAAAGATGCGGTCAATGAGACTATGCGTGAATGGACCAGACGCTGCGATGATACACTGTATGTATTAGGATCGGTCATGGGCCCGCACCCATTCCCGACCATTGTTCGTGATTTTCAAAAGGTCATCAGCAAAGAAATCAAGGAACAGCTGCAGCTGACAGAAGGCCGGCTGCCGGATGCGGTCATTGCCTGCGTGGGCGGTGGCAGTAATGCGATTGGCAGCTTCTATGAATTCATTGAAGAACCTTCCGTACAGTTGATTGGTTGTGAAGCCGCTGGACTTGGTATCGATACGGACAAACATGCCGCTACGATTGCCAAAGGGACCACAGGTGTATTTCATGGTATGAAATCGTTGTTCTGTCAGGATAAAGACGGACAGATTGCACCAGTCTACTCGATCTCGGCAGGACTGGACTATCCTGGAATCGGACCAGAGCATGCCAATCTTCATAGCACGAACCGGGCACAGTATGTGCCGATCAGTGATAATGAAGCGGTGGAAGCATTTGAATATTTGTCGAGAACAGAAGGTATTATTCCGGCTATTGAAAGTGCCCATGCCGTAGCGTATGCGCGAAAACTGGCGCCCACAATGCAGCAGGATCAGATTATAGTCGTTACGGTTTCGGGACGAGGAGACAAGGACGTAGCAGCAATCGCACGATATAAAGGAGTGGATCTATATGAGTAGAATACAAGAGGCGTTTCGCCATGGAAAAGCGTTCATACCATTTGTGACCGGAGGAGATCCTGATCTTGCCACCACAGAGCAGCTGTTGTATGCGATGGAACGGGCAGGAGCTGATTTGATAGAAATTGGGTTACCGTTCTCGGACCCGGTGGCTGAAGGAGTTGTGATACAAGAAGCGAATGAGCGGGCATTGCAGGCAGGATGTACAACGGATAAGTTATTCGACATGGTAAAGAAGGCTCGTCAGAAGGTACAGGTGCCGATGGTCTTTTTGACCTATGTAAATCCAATCTTTGTGTATGGCAAAGAAGCGTTTATGAAACGCTGTGTGGAATGCGGAATTGACGGTCTGATCGTACCGGATTTGCCATACGAGGAGAAAGAGGAGCTCTCCGGTGTCTGTGCTGAATTCTCAATTGACCTGATTTCATTGATTGCACCTACATCAAAAGAGCGGATTCATAAGATTGCCGAAAGTGCAGGCGGATTTATCTATGTTGTGTCTTCTCTTGGCGTGACAGGGGTTCGCTCTGAGATCAAGACAGATATTGGAGAAATGACTAAGATGGTAAGAGAAGTTACAGATACGCCTTGTGCCATCGGGTTTGGGATATCCACAGCAGAGCAGGCGTCGAAAATGGCTGCGGTCGCCGATGGAGTCATCGTAGGTTCCGCCATAGTACGCATGGTTGCAGCACATGGGCGCGACAGTGTACCGGTTGTAGAAGCCTATGTAAAAGAAATGAAGGACAGCATACGCGAAATAAAGTAAGATTCTATTGTGTCTTCGCAATGCGCGCGGTGCGCCATAGCTTTTTCTTGTAAAATTCCTCATAAAATGCTATTATAATAAAATCAAGTTAATCACACATTACCGCTTGCGACTTTCACAGGCGGTAATGTTTTTGAGGTGTATTATGAAACCAGAACACAAGACCATTCAGACAAAGACACAGGATGGCACAGCAGAAAGCGTGAGTATACAAGTACGCTCCGGCGGATTGAGCGACCGGATACGTCGTATACTGATCTGGGGATTTCAGATCCTTCTGGTACTTGTTTTGGGAATTGTAGTCAGTATTGGCTTTTTCCAAACAGTATCTATGCAGGAAAGTTCGATGGAACCCACGCTTACGACCGGTGAGAACTACTTTATTAATAAAGCAGGATATAAGCTGGGTTCTCCAAAACGTGGTGAACTTATTGTATTTAAAACAACATCGGATGCGGATGCCAGCCTATATATCAAGCGAGTGATTGGATTGCCCGGAGAGACAGTGCAGATAGAAAATGGACAGATTCGCATTGACGGTTCCCTGTATAAGGAAGGCCAGGATTTCCCGACCATAAATTATGCGGGACTGGCGGAGACGCCGATTGTGTTAGGAAAAGACGAGTATTTTGTCCTGGGTGACAACAGAAACAACAGTGAGGACAGCCGTTATCCTGATATTGGAAATGTAAAACGAGAAAATATCGTGGGTAAATTATGGTTGTATTCATGACCGACGATTCAATGTATAGCAAAAAGGGGTGTATATGAAAGTGCAATGGTATCCTGGCCATATGACAAAGGCCAGGAGAATGATGCAGCAGGAAATCAAGCTGGTAGATGTTATTATCGAAGTAATTGATGCAAGAATACCGTTTGCCAGTCGAAATCCGGACATAGATGAGCTGGGAGCCCATAAGCCGCGGATCATTCTGCTGAATAAGGCAGATCTGGCAGATGACAGAATCAGTGAGCTGTGGCTGGCTTTTTTCAGAAACAAGGGATTTTTTGCGCTAAAGATGAATTCCCGCAAGAATACGGGTATCAAACAGATACATGAACTGCTGCAGAAGGCATGTGCGGAGAAGATACAGCGGGATATTCGAAGAGGGATTAAGAACCGGCCGATACGTGCGATGGTCGTAGGTATTCCGAACGTGGGAAAATCCACCTTTATTAATACCTTCGCAGGACGTGCCAGTACCAAGACCGGTAATAAGCCGGGAGTTACAAAGGGCAAACAATGGATTCGTATTCATAAGAGCATTGAGCTTCTGGATACCCCCGGTATTCTATGGCCCAAATTCGAGGATGAGACCGTTGGTGTCCATCTGGCGATGATTGGTTCGGTGAATGATGATATTCTGAACAAGGAAGAGCTGGCATTGCAGCTGCTTTTGACAATTATGCAGCGTTACCCGGGCAAGCTTACGGAGTACTATGGCATTTCCATGGAAGAAGAAGCGTTACCGGTGCTTGAACAGATTGCGCAGGCTCGTAACTGTATTGCTAAAGGCAATACATTGAACTATTCAAAAGCCGCTGACCTGATTCTGGATGATTTTCGTGCCGGGAAGATAGCCCGCATATCACTGGAAGCTCCGGAGGAGACGACAACAGATGAAGAAGATTAACGAAATTCAAGTTGAATTTGCACAGGCAGATCTTACGCAGCTGCAGTCTTTGTATGAACTTTATACACCGGACGAACGTGCCGGTGTCAAAAAGATCATTGCGACCTATCGTAAAAGAGAAGCAGCAATACACAAAGAAGAAGAGCGTCTGTGGAAACTGAGTGCCTTTGAGAGGCAATATGAGCCACAGGCGCTTGTTTGCGGAATTGACGAAGTTGGCAGAGGACCTCTGGCCGGCCCGGTAGTAGCCTGTGCTGTGATTTTGCCGAAAGGATGCCGGATTTCAGGAATCAACGATTCCAAGAAACTTTCGGCTGCCCGCAGAGAAGCGCTGCATCAGGAAATCATGGAATGTGCGGTCAGTGTGGGGCTGGGGATAGTAAGCCCGGCAAGAATTGATGAAATCAACATACTGAATGCGACGTATGAGGCAATGCGCATTGCAGTCGGCAAATTAGAACCGCAGCCGGAAGTCCTTTTAAACGATGCAGTGACAATTCCTGCATTACCGATGCAGCAAGTACCCATTATCCATGGTGATGCCAAAAGTATCTCTATTGCGGCGGCAAGTATCGTTGCCAAAGTGTCCAGAGATGCATTGATGCGAGAGTATGATTCTATATTGCCGGAATACGGATTTGCAGAGAATAAGGGATATGGTACCGCTGTACATATTGAAGCACTGCGTACACATGGCCCGTCTCCCATACACCGCAAATCCTTTATTCACAATTTTATCTGATCGTCAATTGATGGAAAGGGTCTATGAACAAAAGAAAGACAGGAAGTATATACGAGCAGAGGGCTGTTGATTATCTCCAAGCTTCCGCCTATGAAATTCTTGTACGCAATTACAGAATTGCGGAAGGTGAAATCGACATTATAGCCAGGACCGGCAGCTGTCTTGTGTTCGTAGAAGTGAAATACCGCTGCGGGCAGAAGTTCGGTACGGCGCTTGCAGCCGTAGACCGCAGGAAACAGAGAAAAATCAGTCGGGTGGCTTTACGGTATCTGCTGCAGGAAAATCTTGTAGACAAAGTTCCTTGCCGGTTCGATGTAATCGCAATTGATGGCAGTGCTGTGACACATATTGTACAGGCATTTGAATATATTCAATAAATAGACTAATAAAGCGGCCCGCAGGCCGCTTTATTACTTTTTCTTGCGATGTTCTTTATTAAGATTTTTAACCAGCTTAAGAATTTTGTTATCTGAAGAGCGTACTTTTTCAACAGATACGTCATGGTTGATGATATCAATAATACTTGCCAGATATTTACTCATATTAGCCTTGATAAAGTAAGGTCGCTTCAGCAGCTCAGGAGTCACATAGTTCAGATTGGTGATAATGACCTTATCAATATAGCCCTTTTCATAGAATTCATCGAATTTTTCCAGCCCATCGGTAAACAATCCGTAAGTCGTACAGATAATGACGCGATTGGCATCACGGCTTTTCAGCTGTTGGGCCACATCAAGCATACTCTCACCTGAAGAAATCATATCGTCAATGATGATTACGTCTTTACCGGAAACGTCATCTCCAAGAAATTCATGAGCCACAATAGGGTTTTTGCCATTCACAATGACTGAATAGTCACGCCGCTTATAGAACATGCCCATGTCAACTCCGAGAATACCTGAAAAATATACAGCGCGCGACATGGCACCTTCGTCAGGGCTTATAATCATGAGGTGCTCATTGTCAGCCCGGAAATCAGGAATGTTCTTATAGATGGCCTTGAGAAACTGATAGGTGGGGAAAAAGTTGTCAAACCCTTTTAGTGGGATAGAGTTCTGTACACGTGGGTCATGAGCGTCAAAGGTTATAATGTTTGTAACCCCCATATCGCTAAGTTCTTTTAGTGCAAGTGCACAGTCAAGAGATTCTCTGTGAGAACGTTTGTGCTGTCTGCCTTCGTATAGGAAGGGCATGACAACATTAATACGGTGCGCTTTACCTGTGGCCGCTGAGATGATACGTTTTAAGTCCTGGTAGTGGTTGTCAGGAGACATATGATTCAGATGTCCGCAGACTTTATAGGTCAGGCTGTAATTGGTGATATCTACCATAATATAGAGATCCACACCGCGAATCGATTCATTTATATAGGCTTTTCCTTCTCCGGTACCAAAACGGGGACATTCACAGTCCACCAGAAATGATTCTTCACTGAATCCGTTGAGACGAAGACCAGAACGCGTATGTTCGTTCAGTTCTTTCCTGAATTGTACCAGATGCGCGTCGACTTCTTCCGCCAATTCTCTGCAGCCGGCTAAAGCGGCAATCTTGATGGGAGCGACCGGAATAGAAGTTTCCAATAAGTCTAAATTAGGCATTTTTTCCTCCGAATTTTTAATGGGTTTAAGAGGTAGTTGTTTATCTACGTACTATTTATAACACTAGGATTTGAAACAGTCAAGGCATATTCGGTTATTTTCCGGTTTATCGCCGTCTTTCATAATTAAAGTTTGTTCGGGTTGCTTTTTACAGCGTGAATTGGTATGATATGTTTGTAGATGAACACAATGAATCGCAGGTCTGCCGATGTGATGCCGGCCAGGATGAACTGCCTGCGTTTTAGAAAGTCAGGAAGTAGTGAAGAACGAAAAAAATAGCACAAAGCACAGGATTGCCAGAGTCGCGGCGGGCAGTATAGCCGAGGAGCTGGAGATTACGCCCGGTTCTTTTGTGCTGACCATTAACGGACAGCCGATTCATGATGTGCTGGACTATCATTACATGCTGCACGAGGAATACGTGGAGCTTTGTATTGAGGATGCTGATGGTGAGCAGTGGATTGCAGAAATAGAAAAAGAATATGAAGAGGATCTTGGGCTGGAATTTGAAGAAAGTCTTATGGATGAATACAGAACCTGCAGTAATAAGTGCATGTTCTGCTTTATTGACCAGATGCCACCGGGGATGCGGGAGACCCTTTATGTCAAAGACGATGATGCGCGTCTTTCTTTTTTGCAGGGCAATTATATAACATTAACGAATATGTCAGAAGAAGATATACGCCGCATCATACGATACAGAATGGAACCAATCAATATCTCCTTTCATACGACAAATCCCCGCCTGCGGTGCCGTATGTTGCGCAATAAGGCGGCAGGAGATGTACTTTCCTATGTCGGTCTCTTATATGAGGCAGGAATCCGTATGAATGGCCAGATTGTGCTTTGCAAAGGTCTTAATGATGGGGAAGAACTGGAGCGTACGCTGCAGGATCTTTCGGCCTATGCACCTTATCTGCAAAGCTTGTCTGTGGTTCCTGTGGGACTTACAAAGTACAGAGAACATGTGTATCCGCTGGAGAGTTTTACCGCAGAAGATGCGAAGCAGGTCCTCGCGGCCATTGAACGCTGGCAGGCCATATGTCTGAAAGACCACGGATATCGGTTCGTACATGCGTCAGATGAGTGGTATGTACTGGCAGGAAGACAGTTGCCGCAGGCAGCAGAATACGACGGCTATCCGCAGATTGAGAACGGCGTCGGTATGCTGCGCTCACTGCAGGATGAAATCGTACAAGCGCTGGCCGAAAGCGAGGGAGATATCCATATACAGAGGCATTGCACCATCGCTACCGGCGAAATGGCCAGTCCTTATATCCGGGAGTATTGTGACTGGATTACATTAAAGTATCCGGGGATTACAATAGATGTCGTTCCGATTCGAAATGAGTTTTTCGGGGAGCAGATTACTGTGGCCGGATTAATCACAGGGCAGGATATTCTGCGGCAGCTGGATGGCAGGGAACTGGGAGATACCTTGTTGCTGCCGGTCAGCATGTTAAGAAGCGGAGAATCCGTTTTTCTGGATGACATCACCATAGAAGAAATGGAAGAAAAGCTGCATGTACAGATTTCAGCTGTAGAAAATGACGGTGCGGATTTTGTCCGACAGCTTACCCACAGCGGTACAAAAGTAAAACATAAAAGGAGACAGATTTATGAGCAGACCGATAGTCGCAATCGTAGGACGACCTAATGTAGGAAAGTCCACATTGTTCAACAGCCTCGCTGGGGAGAATATCTCCATTGTCAAAGATACCCCCGGGGTTACAAGAGACAGAATATATGCAGATGTAAGCTGGCTGCAGCACGAGTTTACGCTGATGGATACGGGAGGCATTGAGCCGGAGACAAGTGATATTATACTGGCTTCCATGCGCGATCAGGCACAGATTGCCATTGATACTGCCGACGTAATTATCTTTATTACAGATGTGCGTCAAGGACTTGTGGATTCAGATGCCAAAGTGGCGGATATGCTGCGCCGAAGCCACAAACCAGTCATACTGGTCGTTAATAAGGTGGACAGTTTTGAAAAGTTCATGCCGGATGTATATGAATTTTACAATCTGGGAATCGGAGAACCTGTGCCGGTCTCAGCGTCATCTAAGCTGGGGCTGGGCGATATGCTGGATGAAGTTGTAAAGCATTTTCCGGAAGGTTCACAGGATGTACAGGACGAAGACATACCCTATGTGGCGATTGTCGGTAAGCCTAACGTCGGAAAATCATCGCTGATCAACAAGCTGCTTGGCGAGGAACGGGTCATTGTGTCTGATGTGGCAGGAACGACGAGGGATGCCGTAGATACAAAAATCTGCTGGGATGATAAGGAATATATCTTTATCGATACGGCCGGGCTGCGCCGCAAAAGCAAAGTAAAAGAGGAGCTGGAGCGTTACAGTGTAATCCGGACGGTGACCGCAGTAGAACGTGCGGATGTCGTCATACTGGTCATTGATGCGATTGAAGGAATCACCGAGCAGGACGCTAAAATTGCGGGGATTGCCCATGAACGCGGCAAAGGAACCATCATAGCGGTCAACAAATGGGATGCGGTTGAAAAGGATGACCAGACGATTTATCAGTTCACACGCAAAATCCGCGATGTGCTTTCTTACATGCCCTATGCAGAGTTGGTGTTTATCTCTGCACAGACAGGAAAGCGGCTGCCCAATCTGTTCCCGCTGATTGATATGGTGCTTGAAAACCGCACACTGCGGATACAAACAGGTGTCCTGAATGAAATTGTTACGGAGGCGGTAGCGATGCAGCAGCCACCTTCGGATAAGGGAAAACGATTGAAGATTTTCTATGCTACACAAGTGTCCGTAAAGCCTCCAACCTTTGTTTTCTTCGTCAACAGCAAGGAACTTATGCATTTTTCTTATGTAAGGTACCTGGAGAACAAGATTCGTGACACTTTTGGATTCAGAGGGACACCGCTGCGCTTTATTACTCGTGAACGTAAGGAGAAATCGTAATGCTGCTAATTGTCAGATGTATTTGCTTTCTAATCGGCTATATCGGAGGTCTGTTTCAGACTTCCTACTTTTATGGACGCTTCAAAAAAATCGATATCAGAGAACATGGAAGCGGCAATGCAGGGACAACGAATGCCCTGCGTACTATGGGAAAAAAAGCGGGTGCCATCACACTGCTCTGCGACTGTGTGAAGTGCATCCTGGTCGTATTAATCGTACGGGCTTTGTTTGCAGACAGCTATCCTGGACTTAATACGTATTTGCTTAGCATCTATGCGGCAGCAGGATGCGTGATTGGACATAATTATCCCTTCTATCTAGGTTTTAGAGGCGGTAAAGGTGTGGCTACCACAGGCGGTCTTGCTTTGATTATAGACTGGCGTGCCGCCGTCATCGGCCTGTCGATTTTTATCATTGTTGTGCTGGTTTCAAAATATGTATCGCTGGGCTCCATTTGTGCCTATCTGGCGCTTCTGGTTTCGATGATTATCTTTGGACAGCTGGGGCACTATGGCATGTCACAGCGCTATCTTATAGAATTCTACTGTGTAATGACAGCCTTAACAGCGCTGACCTTATATAAACACAGAGCTAATATCAAAAGGCTTTTAAATGGTACAGAGAACAAAATCAGTTTTGGAAAAAAAGAATAGGAGAGCATGCTATGTTGAATGTTTCAATCATGGGCGCCGGCAGTTGGGGAATCGCATTATCTGTGCTTTTGCACAACAACGGACACAAAGTGACGATCTGGTCAGTATTGGAAGCGGAAGTTAAAGAATTGGACAGGGATCGAGAGCACAAGGCAAAACTCCCCGGTGTCATGCTGGATCAGGAGATTGAGATCACCTCGAATCTGGAGGCCGCACTAACAGACAAGGATATTGTTGTACTGGCTGTGCCGTCTCCCTACACACGCTCTACCGCGGCTCTTATGAAGCCTTATGTCAAAGAGGGACAAATAATTGTGAATGTGGCGAAAGGCGTGGAAGAGACAACGCTTATGACACTAAGCGAAATTATCGAAGAAGAAATCCCCCAGGCAGATGTTGCGGTATTGTCCGGACCAAGTCATGCGGAAGAAGTGGGCAAAGGACTGCCTACGACCTGTGTGGTCAGTGCCCGCACACAGGCTACGGCGGAGTTTTTACAAAGTGTATTTATGAGTCCTGTGTTCCGCGTTTACACAACACCGGATATCCTCGGTGTGGAACTTGGTGCTGCCCTTAAAAACGTAATTGCACTTGCTGCAGGAGTCGCAGATGGTCTGGGGTACGGGGATAATACAAAAGCGGCGCTTATTACCCGCGGACTTGCCGAAATCACAAGACTCGGCATTGCCATGGGAGCCAAGATGGAGACGTTCTACGGATTGTCCGGCATGGGGGATCTGATCGTGACTTGCGCCAGTGTTCACAGCCGCAACCGCAAAGCCGGTTATCTGATTGGACAGGGGGCGACCATGGATGAAGCCATGAAAGAAGTGAAGATGATTGTGGAAGGAGTCTACTCTGTAAAAGCAGCCATCGGTCTGTCTGAAAAGTACAATGTTGAGATGCCGATCGTAGAAGAAATCAATAAAGTTCTCTTCTTGGACAAGCCGGCGTCAGAAGCAGTGCGTGATTTGATGCTGCGGGATAAAAAGATCGAACATCCACAACTTCCATGGGCATAAAAAGCGTTAAAAAACAGCCTGTTGAAAAGTTTCACAAAAATGAAAAAGAAAACTGTACATTACGTACAACGACATGAGCATATGGTGGTTAATTGTATCCGTATTAACACAATAATTTTATCAATTATTCTTGAATAGAGGTAATAAAAGAGGTATAATATCAGTAATTGACAATTTATTATCACAATCCCCTTACGGGGGTCGCGAAACAGTTGATTTTTCAAGTAGAAAGGAGCGGGTCATGCATTTGACAAAAGATGAAAATGGCAATGAGATTGCGCATAGCCACGGGTGTGCACATAGTCATGATAGTTCTCATGAACACTGTCATTCACACGGTGATGCAGGGCACTGCAGCAATCACGGCAGCAGCCACAATGAGGCCAGTGAACCAAGTTCGGCGCAGGAAACTTTAGCCTTACTTACCTACATGCTGCAGCATAATGAACATCATGCGGCGGAATTAGACGTAATGTCGGATAAGCTTAAGGAGTTAGAAGTCCTTGATGCCGCAAAATTAATAAAAGAAGCAGTGGAGGATTTCCAGAAAGGCAATATGCGCCTGAGCTTGGCACTCACGTTAGTAAAAGAGAGCTTAAAGGAGGTGTAGGGCAATGTGTCTTGCAACAGTATATAAAGAACAGGATGAATCAATCATTTTTAAAAATGTCAGCAGAATAGATGTAGATGGTGCTACTTTGATTCTCACCGATGTTATGGGTGGTGAACGAGTATTTGAAGGTGTAATTAAAAGTGTGGATCTTGCAAACAGCACTGTCGTTTTGACGGCTGCATCATAAAAGAGCGATATCTAATTTTACTAGATATATAATTCACTAATTGAACGGAGGATGTTATGGGTAACAGAGTTTCGGATATCATGAAAGAAAGAATGAGTTTTTCGTTTGAAGTTTTTCCGCCAAAGCCGGATCAGCCAATTGAACCATTACTTGACGTATTAGGAAAGCTGTATGGTTTCAATCCTGATTTTATCAGCTGTACATACGGTGCAGGAGGTACAAACGTAGGACGCAATACGGAAGTATGTAAAGCAATTCATGATTCCGGAAATACTGCAGTTACACATTTTACCTGCATAGGTAATACAAAAGAGGGTGTAAAAGAACAGCTTAGTAATTATCTGGCTATGGGAATCGATCATATTCTGGCATTGCGCGGCGATTTGCCGGCTGGCTGGGAAGGAACCAGAGGTGATTTTAAATACGCAAGCGACCTGATCGGTTTTATCCGTAAAGAGTTCGGAAGCAGATTTACCATCGCTATGGCAGCCGATCCCGAGAAGCACATCCAATGTGATACTTTTGAGGAAGATATAGCACATCTGAGAGTAAAGCAGGATGAAGGCGCAGATTATATCATGACGCAGCTCTGCTTTGATGTAGCACAGTATGAGCGTTGGGTAGACAAACTAAGAAAAGCGGGTATCACGATTCCGATTGATGTCGGTGTTATGCCTGTACTGAACAAGGATGCAACAATCCGTATGGCATTGTCCATGAACGGATGCTCCATCCCCAGAGAATTAGCCGAAATCATCAGCCGTTATTATAACAGCCCGGAAGATTTCAAAAAAGCAGGAAAAGAATACACCATCAAGCAACTATACGATTATATGAATGCAGGCGCTGACGGACTTCATTTATATGCTTTGAATAAGTACGATGATATTGCTGATATTATCAATGCATCAGGAATTCGTACGGACAAATAGAGTAGGAGGATGAACATGGCACATGTGATTGCCATTGCGGGCAAGGGAGGCGTTGGTAAGACAACGCTGACTGGCCTGATAATTCAATACCTCGCTGAGAAAGGGAAAGGACCGATTCTTGCGGTTGATGCAGATGCCAATTCCAATCTTAACGAAGTATTAGGTGTTGAAGTAGAAAAAACGTTAGGATCCATCAGGGAAGAAATCGCCCATGCGGATCTTGGACTTGAAACAACGATTCCAAAAGGGGTGACAAAGGCGGAATATGCCGAAGTGCAATTCAATCATGCCCTTGCGGAAGAAGATGATTACGACCTTTTGGTTATGGGCAGGACGCAAGGGCAGGGATGCTATTGCTACGTTAACGGAATCCTGCAGGCACAGCTTACTAAATTCCAGAAGAATTATCCCTATATCGTAGTTGATAATGAGGCTGGCCTGGAGCATATCAGCAGAGGTGTCCTGCCAAGTATGGAAACCGCCATTCTGGTAAGCGACTGTTCCAGAAGAGGGGTACAGGCAGTAGGACGTATCGCTCAATTGATCGATGAATGCGGCTTTAAACCTTCTAAAATAGGTCTAATTGTAAACCGGGCTCCCGGCGGTGTTTTGAATGAAGGTACAAAAGAAGAAATTGAGAAGCAGGGGCTGACACTTCTGGGTGTCGTGCCACAGGATGAACTTGTATATGAGTATGACTGTGACGGCAAAGCTCTGGTATCCCTTCCGGAAGATTCGCCGGTTAAAAAAGCGGTTAGGGAGATTGTTGATCGTATTGGTTTATAAATGTTTTGGAAATTATCATTTCTGATAATGGCTTTTACATATGAAAGAGCAAAAAACTAAGGAGGAACGTAATGAGTGAATTTAAATTAACAACGATTGAGGAGTTTGAAGCCGCAACCAACCGCTTGTTGGAAAACGGTGCTAAGGTAGGGGCTGATTCCTGGCAGTTAAGGGTTAAACAGCAAACTCCGCATTGTAAATTTGGTGAGTCAGGTGTCTGCTGTAAAATTTGTACTATGGGACCCTGTCGTATTACACCAAAAGCACCCAAAGGAATCTGCGGATGTGATATGCATGGTATTGTAGGCCGTAACTTCCTGAGATTTACAGCCGGCGGTGCTGCATCTCATTCAGATCATGGTCGTGAATTATGCCATACACTGTATCAGACAGCTCCAGATGGCAATTATCAAGTAAAAGATGAAGAAAAACTTCTCAAAATCGCTAAAGAATGGGATGTTGAAACAGAGGGCAAAGATATCTACGATTTAGCGCATGAGATGGCAGAAATTGCACTTCTTGAATATGGTAAACCTTTTGGTGTACAACGTTTCCTGAAACGTGCGCCGGAGCATACACAGGAAATCTGGAAAAGAGAAGGTATCGAGCCAAGAGCGATTGACAGAGAAGTATCAACCGCACTGCACATGACACATATGGGTAACTCCTCCAAACCGGAAGCTTTGATTCGTCAGGCACTGCGTACAGGCCTTTCTGATGGTTGGGGCGGTTCTATGGCAGGAACAGAGTTTTCAGATGTTATGTTTGGAACTCCTAAGGAAGTTGAAACAGAGGCCAACCTTGGTGTTATGGTCAAAGAAAATGTAAATATCGTTGTACATGGACATGATCCGTCACTTTCAGAGAAAATCTGTGATTGTGCAGATTCACCTGAAATGATCGCTTATGCTAAAGAGCAGGGCGCAGCCGGCATCACTGTATCCGGTGTATGCTGTACTTCTAATGAAGTGGCTATGCGTCGCGGTGTACCTATGGCAGGTAACTTCCTGCAGCAGGAAAATGTTGTACTGACAGGAGCTTGCGAAGCAATCGTCGTTGACGTACAATGTATCTTCCCTGCATTAGGCCCATTAAGTAAATGTTTCCATACGAAATTCATTACTACATCTGATATCGCTCAGATGCCTGATTCGGATTTCATGCGTTTCAGTGCTAAAACAGCTGGTGAAAATGCCAAAGAAATCGTAAAAGCGGCAATTGAGAACTTTAAGAACAGAGATCAGGATTTGGTTCATATCCCGGACATTAAGCAAAAAGCGTCTGTTGGATATTCATACGAACAAATCATCAAGAAACTGGATGGAGTTACCAATACACAGGTTGATGAAACCGGAACAACAAACCCATTGGTGGATTGTATCAAATCTGGTGTAATACGTGGTGCAGTTGCCATGGTTGGATGTAACAATCCTAAGGTTCGTGCAGATCTTGCACATTATGAGCTGATGAAAAAACTGATTGCAAATGATATTATCATCATTGCATCAGGATGTTCAGCGCAGACGGCTGCAAAAGCTGGTCTGATGGATAAAGATGCCAAAGAATTATGCGGTGCCGGTCTTAAAAGAGTGTGTGAACTTGCCGACATTCCTCCAATTCTGCATATGGGATCTTGCGTAGACATCAGCCGTATGATGGTTCTGGCTTCTGAAATCTCAAAAGATTCCGGCTGGAATATCTCAGAAGTACCGGTTGTAGGATGTGCACCGGAGTGGATGTCCGAAAAAGCGGTATCTATCGGAAACTATGTTGTAGCTACCGGTATCGATACATACCTGGGTGTTGAGCCTTATGTATATGGTTCTTCAGAGGTAGATGATCTGCTGAAACACGGCTTAAAGGATTGGGTAGAAGCGACTTTTACCGTTGAAAAAGATATTGATAAACTTGGAGACCTCATGATTGAGAACCTTGAAAAGAAAAGAACGGCACTGGGCATCTAAGTAGCGTAGTACAATTATAAAAGAGGCGAATGATATGAAAATTGCGGTTACCGGAAAAGGTGGCGTAGGAAAGACAACATTTGCTGCAACTCTTGCAAGGTTGTATGCACAGGAAGGGAAAAAAGTGCTTGCTGTCGATGTCGACCCGGATGCAAATCTGGGTCTGGCACTCGGCTTTCACCAGGATGAACTTGAAAAGATTGTACCGATCTCCAAAATGCGTAAACTGGTGGAAGAACGTACAGGTGCGAACAGAGACAATAAGTTCTACCGTATCAACCCCAAGGTAAGTGATATTCCCGATACCTATGGTATTACACACGAAGGGGTGAAGATGCTCGTACTGGGAACCGTAGAGACCGGTGGCGGCGGTTGTGTATGTCCTGAACATGTAATGTTAAAACGCATTATAAGTGATATGGTGCTTCACAGAGACGATGTTGTAATTTTAGACATGGAAGCCGGACTGGAACATCTCGGACGCGGAACCACAGAAGGCGTTGACCAGTTTGTAGTCGTCATTGAACCCGGAGCAAGAAGTGTACAGACATACCAGAATGTAAAGCGCCTTGCGCATGATCTGGGAGTCGAAAAAGTGCAGGTTGTAGCGAATAAAGTGCGTAATGAAGATGATGAAGCATTTATACTTGAAAATATACCGTCTGACGATTTGTTAGGAATGGTACACTACAATACACAGGTAATTGATGCTGACCGTCAGGGCAGAGCACCGTTCGATGTCAGTGATACACTGACAGATGAAATAAAAAAAATCAAAGAGAAAATGGATCAGGCGTGATTCAATAGGAGGATGAAAAGTGCTATTATTTGATATTGTTTTTAACGGAAACGATGCAATGTACAACGAGGCAGCAGAAGCTGTTGAAAAAGCCATTTCTGAGTACGGCGAAGATAAGGCAATCGGTTTCCCTGAAACTGCATACAGCATGGGCTGTTATTATTCAGAGACAGGAACCAAACTTGAAACATTAAAAGACGCCAAAGAAGCTCTTGTATTTATCAAATCCAAGATGACTAGAGGCAGACGTCTGGATGATGCTTTTATGTCAGGTGTAGCGACTGTACTGGCCGCTGAAATCATCGAAGCAATTAAATACATTGATGGCAAAACACCATATGAATTGCCATATGAAGGACATTTCAGTGATGCGAAGATTCGTGAGCTGGGTGTGCCGCTTGTTACCGGAGACATTCCTGGTGTTGCAGTTATCATCAATGCAGCTCCTTCTGTACAGGAAGCCGTAGATCTGGTGAAGAGCTACCAGGCACAAGGTATCTTTGTTGCACTTGTTGGTGGCATCATTGAGCAGTTAAAAGAGGCTGATTACAAAACCGGATTTAACGTACGTGTCGTACCGCTTGGTGAAAACATTTCATCCGTATGTCACATTGTATCTCTGGCTATGAGAGCTGCCTTGATCTTTGGTAATATCACTCCTGGAGATACAAAAGGTCTTCAGCAGTACAACTTCCACCGCATCAATGCATTTGTTAATGCGTTCGGTCCGTTGGATGAGAAAACAGTTGCCTGTGGTGCCGGAGCAATTTACTATGGCTTCCCAGTCGTAACAAATGATATGGACTATACACCTGCTGTACCGAAGAGTTTGATTAAACTTGGTGATGTCAGCAAATTTAATGCAGCTTCACTTGAAGCCAGAGGCATTAAAATCAAAATCACAAATATTGACATTCCTGTTACATTTGGTACGGCATTTGAAGGTGAAATCATTCGTCGTGGCGATATGCAGGTGGAATTCGATGGTTCTCGTGTAGACTGCTTCGAGTTGGTACAGACTAAAGAAGTATCTGATGTAGAAGACCATAAGATTGAGCTGTTCGGACCGGATTTTGATGAGTTTGATGTAGGAACCAAGCAGAGCATTGCCTATGTTGTTGAAGTAGCAGGCAAGAATATGCAGTCTGACTTTGAGCCTGTATTCGAGCGTAAATTCCACAGCTATTTGAACTGTATTGAAGGTGTAATGCATACAGGCCAGCGTGATATGATTCGTGTACGTGTCAGCAAAGACGCATTTGCTGCCGGCTTTAGAGCAAAACACATTGGTGAAGTATTATATGCCAAAATCAAAAATGAATTTGACGCTGTTGTTGATAAATGCCAGGTTAAGATTTATACAAATCCTGAAGAATGTACAAAACTGCGTCATGAGCTTGCCATCCCGTCATTTGATCATCGCGATGACAGACTTGCGAACCTGACAGATGAGTCTGTTGAAGTATATTACAGCTGTATCCTGTGCCAGGCATTCTCGCCATCACACGTATGTGTGGTAACCCCGGAGCGTCTGGGATTATGTGGAGCAGTTTCATGGCTGGATGCCAAAGCTACCAATGAGTTGGATCCGGCAGGACCTTGCCAGGTAATTACAAAAGAGAAAATGATCGATGAGAGATTAGGTTCTTTTGAAGATGTTAATGAAGCAGTCCTTAAATATTCACAGGGAGCACTTGAGCGAGTTACGCTGTATTCCATCATGGAAGATCCTATGACTTCCTGCGGATGCTTTGAATGTATCTGTGGTATCGAGCCATTCTCAAATGGTGTGGTAATCGCAAACCGCGAGTATGCAGGCATGACACCACTTGGAATGACATTCCCTGAGCTGGCTTCTATGACAGGCGGTGGTGTACAGACTCCTGGATTCATGGGACATGGTAAACACTTTATCGCATCTAAGAAATTTATGGCAGCTGAAGGCGGCGTAGAACGTATCGTATGGATGCCAAAAGAATTAAAAGATACTGTGGCTGACAGATTGAATGCAACGGCAAAAGAGTTATACGGCATTGACAACTTTGTTGACATGATCGGTGATGAAACAATTACCGAAGATCCGGAATCTCTGGTGGCTTTCCTGACAGAAAAAGGTCATCCTGCATTAGCACTTGAACCAATGATGTAACCTGTCAGAAGAAAATCAAGCGGCTCCGAAGGAGACATTTGATTTTACCTGTCTCCTGGGAGACATTGGGATGTTGTCACTTAAGAAGTAATACAGCAGCATGTGATAAAGCGGATCATTTCCGCTTTACTGCTGCTTTTTCTTCTTATTAATTACATAGAAAGGGAGATGATCACATGTTAATAGAACGTATTTTTAATGGAAATGACGTTGTATACGGATTAACTGAGAGTCTGGTTGATGAGGCGATTGCTAAATATGGCGGAGAGATGGCAGTATCTTTTCCTGACACAGCATACGGCCTGCCCTGTTATTATGCGGTAACGGGTGTCAAAATCAAAACACTGGACATGGTTAAAGAAGCCCTTGGTGTCATCAAGACACTAATGACAAGAAATCCCGAATTAGATGATGCGCTGATGTCAGGTGTGGCAACTGCATTATGTGCTGAACTAATTGAGGTACTAAAGTATTTAGACGGTGCAAGCCCATACGAAGAGCCCTGTTATGGACATCTTCCGGATGCGGCAATCCGCGAGCTCGGTGTTCCATTGGTTACCGGTGATCTTCCGGGTGTTGCCGTTATTCTGGGATCAGCCCCTACGGCACAAGAAGCGGTGGATCTGATCAAAAGTTACCAGGTACAAGGCTTACTGATCACACTGGTCGGCGGATGTATTGAGCAGGCAAAAGAACTTGGACTTAAAGTTGGATTGGGTGTACGTATCGTTCCTTTGGGGGCAGATGTAACGTCCGTCATTCATGTTGTATCAGTAGCAATCAGAGCAGCCCTGATTTTTGGTAATATCTCTCCCGGAGATGTTCCCGGCTTACTTGATTATACCTCTAAAAGAGTTCCGGCATTTGTGAATGCTTTTAAACCGGTGGATGATATTATCTTAGCTGCCGGCGCAGGTGCAATCAAACTGGGCTTCCCGGTGATATCGAATGAAACTGAGAACATTGCAGAAGTACCGGGGGCTTTAATCGCACAGCCGGATGTTGCGCTATTTAACAAAACTTCAATTGAAGCGCGTAATATTAAACTAAAAGTAGCGGCTATTGACATTCCTGTACCATTTGCAAGTGCTTTTGAAGGTGAAATTGTTCGCAGGAAAGAAATGCAGGTCGAATTTGACGGTTCTCGCGTAGATTGTTTTGAATTGGCTGTTACGAAAGAACTTGATGAAGTCGAAGATCATAAAATAGAGCTGATTGGTCCTGATTTAGATGCTTTTGAAATCGGCAGCAAGCACTCTATTGCCTATGTGGTCGAAATTGCAGGCAAGAATATGCAGCCTGATTTTGAGCCGGTCATCGAGCGCAAAATACACAGCTATTTGAACTGTATTGAAGGTGTAATGCATACGGGACAAAGAGATATGATTATGCTGCGTATCAGTCGAGATGCCTATGATGCAGGATTCAGAGCTCGTCATATTGGTGAAGTGCTCTATGCCAGAGTCAAAAGCGAATTTGATGCGGTCGTAGACAAATGTCAGGTTAAAATCTATACAAATCCTGAAGATTGTACGAAGTACCGCAATGAACTGGCTATCCCAGCGTTTGATAAAAGAGATGCCCGTCTGGCAACACTGACAGATGAATCCGTAGAAGTGTATTACAGCTGTGTATTATGTCAGTCCTTCTCTCCGTCGCACGTATGTGTAGTTACTCCGGAGCGGTTGGGATTATGTGGTGCGGTTTCATGGCTGGATGCAAAAGCAACAAATGAACTGGACCCGGCAGGACCATGTCAGGTAATTACCAAGGAACGCCTTATAGATGAGCGTATCGGCGAATTTGAGGATGTAAATGAAGCAGTGCAGCAGTTCTCTCATGGTGCTCTGGAAAATGTTTCGTTGTATTCCATCATGGAGAAACCGATGACTTCCTGCGGTTGTTTTGAGTGCATCTGCGGAATTGAACCTTTCTCTAATGGTGTTGTGATAGCGAACCGCGAGTATTCGGGCGTGACACCTTTGGGAATGACCTTCCCTGAACTTGCCTCTATGACTGGCGGCGGTGTTCAGACTCCAGGTTTTATGGGCCATGGCAAACACTTTATTGCATCTAAGAAGTTCATGAAAGCCGAAGGCGGTATTGAGCGTATCGTATGGATGCCGAAAGACCTGAAGGAACTGGTAAAAGACAGGCTGAATGCAACAGCCAAAGAGATGTATGGAATCGACAATTTTACTGACATGGTCGGTGATGAAACCATTGCGACAGATCCTGAGACTTTAGTTGCATTTTTAACAGAACATAGTCATCCAGCCTTGTCAATGGAGCCAATGATGTAGTATAATTTATTGGGTATGTTTTGGTGAGTTAGTGAGCAACTTGCCAAATGAATTGCTGTTATTGTTTTGAGAAAATATTATTCATAAGGAGGCTAATTAGAATGCCGTTTAATCAGAAACCACAGAAATTTAATGCAACAATTAATGCTGTTACGATCGGAACCGGAGACAAAACAGTTACTTTGGGTGGAGAAAGTGTATTGCCATTATATACATTTGACGGACCCATTGACAACGCTCCTAAGGTCGGTGTAGAAATCACAGATCTTGGGCTTGAAGGTATGTCACCAGGAATCCTGGCTTACTACGAAGGTGCAACCACAATCGGAGAAATTGCCAAGAAAGCATCCGAGATGGAAGGAGCAGATTTTCTGGTTCTCAGTCTTGAAGGCGGAAATCCAAACGGAGAAGACAAATCCATTGACGAACTTCTGGCAGTTGTCAAAGAAGTAGGAGATGCTGTGGACTGTCCATTAGTTGTGGAAGGCTGTAAGAATGTAGACAAAGATTCTGAGCTTCTGTCAAAAGTAGCTGAGACATTACAGGGTCGCAACGCTTTGATTTTATCAGCAAAAGAAGAAAATTATAAAACGGTAGGCGCATCTGCAGGTCTGGCTTATAATCAGACGGTAGGCGCAGAGTCTTCTGTGGATATTAACCTTGCAAAACAGTTGAACGTTGTTACAACACAGCTTGGCGTTAAACCGGAGAAGATTGTTATGAATATTGGTACAGCCAGTGTTGGATATGGATACGAGTACGTGGTATCTACAATGGAGCGTATCAAAAGTGCAGCTTTGTCACAAAATGACGCTATGCTTCAGATGCCTATTATTACACCTGTTGCATCAGAAACTTGGAATGTAAAAGAGTCCATCGCTTCAGAGGCAGATATGCCGGAGTGGGGCCCTCAGGAAGAACGCGGGATCGATATGGAAATCATAACTGCAACAGCTGACCTGGCTTCAGGATCAAATGCAGTTATCTTAAGACATCCTCAGTCAGTAGCCACCATTTCAAAATTGATTCAATCATTAGTGTAAAATAGCAAATTAGGAGGATAGAGTATAATGGCACTTAACGGAATACAAATATTTAAAATGACACCAAAAACGAACTGCAAGGATTGTGGTTCACCAACATGTATGGCTTTTTCTATGAAAGTCGCTCAGGGCGCACTTGATATTTCTGCCTGCCCACATATGTCAGCAGAAGCATTAGAGACATTATCAGCTGCAACTGCACCGCCAATGAAGACAATCAAAGTTGGTACGGGAGATGCAGAATATACTTTAGGCGGCGAGACAGTACTGTATCGTCATGACAAAACTTTTGTAAGCAGAACCAGATATGCAGTGGCCGTATGTACAGATCAGGATGACGCAGCAATTGATGCAAAGCTTGCAGAAATCCCGAAAGTGGATTACGAGCGTATTGGCGAGCGTATGTATACGGAACTCATATATGTAAACTGTGGTGCAGGTGCAACAGCTGAGAGATATCTGTCAATTGTTGAAAAAGCTGCAGCCTTAGGCAGAACACTCGTATTAGGTGTAACAGATCTTGAGATCGCAAAACAAGCACTCGAACTTACTAAAGCATCCAAACCAATCTTAAATGGTGCTAACGCTGAAAACGCTGAAGCATTCTCAGCATTGGCAACGGAAGCAGGTGTTGTATTAGGTGTGTCTGGTAAAGATATCAACGATTTGTATGATACAGTAGCTAAGATTGAAGGATTAGGAAACAAGAATCTGGTTCTGGATGTAACCGGTGCTGATATTAAAGAGACCTTTGCCAATGCAGTTCAGGTCAGAAGAGCAGCAATCAAAGATCAGGATCGTGTATTTGGATACCCATCTATCGTTAATACAGTACGTGTGGCAAATGGTGATGTTCATATGCAGGCAGCACTGGCTTCTTTGTTCACCGTACGTTACGGTTCGATTGTAGTGATGGAACAGATGACTTATGCAGAAGCTTTGTCTTTATACGGTCTGCGCCAGAACGTATTTACAGATCCTCAAAAACCAATGAAGGTTGAGCCGGGCATCTATCCAATCAATGGTGCTAATGAAGATTCAATCTGCCTTACTACAGTTGATTTTGCACTTACCTATTTTGTGGTTTCAGGTGAGTTAGAGCGTTCAGGCGTTCCTTGCAATCTTCTGATCAGCGATGCAGGCGGTCTTTCTGTACTGACAGCTTGGGCAGCTGGTAAGCTTTCTTCGACCTCAGTGGCTAAATTCATCACAGAGCAGGTAGAAGACAAAGTAAAATGCAGAAAATTAGTAATTCCAGGCAAGGTTGCCGTACTTAAAGGCGACATTGAAGCTAAACTTCCGGGATGGGAAATCATCGTCGGACCAAACGAAGCAGTTCAGCTAATCAAGTTTTTAAAGGATATGAAATAAAACACATATAAAAAGGAGAATAAGATGGCAAAGTTTATTACAATTGGAGAGAGAATTCACTGTATTTCCCCGGCAATCAGAGAGGCAATGGCAACTAGAAATCCAGAACCCATTCTTCAAAGAGCAAAAGAGCAGTTGGATGCAGGTGCCACCTATTTGGATCTGAATATCGGACCGGCTGAGAGTGATGGAGAAGATTTAATGAAGTGGGCGGTTCAGTTGCTTCAGGAAAATTTTGATAATGTTCCCCTGGCACTTGATACAGCGAACAAAGCAGCAATTGAAGCCGGTGTATCCGTATACAACCGTGCAAAAGGAAAACCGATTGTTAACTCTGCAGATGCAGGCGGCAGACTAAGCTATATTGATCTGGCTGCAGCAAATGACGCAATTGTAATTGCACTTTGCTCTGCTGAAGGAGTTCCTGGAGACAATGACGAACGTATGATGCATTGCCAGAACATGTTAGAGCATGGTATGACACTCGGCATGGATCCTTCGGATCTGTGGTTCGACCCTCTGTTCCTCGTAGTTAAGGGAATGCAGGAGAAACAGATGGACGTTCTGGAAGCAATCAAAATGTTCTCAGACATGGGATTGAATTCAACAGGTGGACTTTCTAATAACTCTAATGGTATGCCGAAGCACATTCGTCCTATTATGGACTCTACACTGGTAGCAATGTGTATGATGCAGGGCCTCACCTCAGCAATCGTTAATCCTTGTGATTTAAGACTGATGGAGTCCATTAAGTCAGCAGATATCTTCAAGAACAACACATTATATGCAGACTCTTACTTAGAAATCTAAATGTGAATAATTCCAATACCAAAAAAAGCATAGTGACCTTTCACTTTGCTTTTTTGGTTTGTTAAGACAAAAGAAAGGCGGTTCCCCCCTATGTTCAAGGTGACATTTCAGTATGCAAATCAAGGCGGCAGTGTGGAAACATTCGCAAATGAAGGCGAAAATTTATTGGAAGTAGCTCGAAAAGCAAATGTTCCGATTGACGCGCCCTGTTCAGGAAATGCTTCCTGTGGAAAATGTATCGTATTCATCAAAGAGGGTACGGTTACATCAAAGCAGACGAGGCATATCTCCGAAAGTGACTATCAGTTGGGACACCGCCTTGCTTGTGTCAGCACAATCCAGCAGGATGTGGTCATTGAAGTGCCGGATATTGCCACAGCCTATAAGAAGCGTATGAAAGTAGCTGATCTTAGTTCTCCGGATGAAATAGCAATTTTTGAAGATGCCAAAAAGAGCATTCAGGAATCCGGAATCGAGCTTTCCAACAGTCTGGATACTATACTTATAGAAATGAACGAGCCGACGCTGGATGATACTCTTCCGGATAACGAGCGGCTGGCCCGCGCACTTCGCAGCAAGCTCTCAATCTCGAAGGTCCGCATTTCTTTTAGTGCTATGCAGAAGCTGCCGGACGCTTTAAGAGAAGGGGACTTTAGCGTACAGTGTATTATTCGGACGACTCCTCAGGATGTATTTGTATACGATATTTTGCCAAAAGAGAAGAAAGCTGTTATAGTAGGTCTTGTGATTGATATCGGAACAACAACAGTATCGGCTTTGCTGATTGATATGAAGACCGGAGAGCTTTTGTCAAAGGCATCCGCAGGTAACGCGCAGATTCGCTATGGAGCAGATGTAATCAATCGTATTATTGAGTCGATCAAACCGGGCGGCAAGAAGAAATTACAGGACGCCATTGTATCGGAAACGCTTAACCCCATGATTGAGGATATGTGTCATAGTGCAGGGGTGAGCCAGTCGCAAATTTACAGAATGTGTGTGGCGGCCAATACAACCATGAATCACCTGTTCACTGGAATCAATGCAGATCCATTGCGCAAAGAGCCGTATATTCCGGCATTTTTTAAGACAAACTCGATCTTTGCTTCAGATGTGGGAGTAAATATCAATCCGGATGCCCATGTTATAATTGCGCCCAATATTGGTAGTTATGTGGGGGGAGATATTACAGCGGGAACACTAATCTCGATGATTTGGAACAAGCCTGAATTTTCATTGTTCGTAGATTTGGGTACAAATGGTGAGCTTGTCTTTGGAAATTCGGATTTTCTGATGAGTTGTGCATGTTCGGCAGGCCCTGCATTTGAAGGTGGTGATATCAGCTGTGGTATGCGTGCCACAGACGGCGCCATTGAAGCTTGTACCATCGATGTTGATACGATGGAGCCAGCCTGTACGGTCATTGGTGATGAAGGTACGAAACCAATCGGACTGTGCGGTTCGGGTATTATTGATGTTATCAGTGAACTTTATACCACTGGAATCATTGATCCTAAAGGGAAATTCATTCGCGAAGGAAAGCGGGTCGTATTTGACGAGCATGGTACCGGAAGCTATATCCTGGCATTCGAATCAGAAGCAGGATCTGTTAAAGATGTGGCCATAAACGAAGTAGATATAGACAACTTTATCCGCGCCAAAGGTGCTATATTCTCAGCAATTCAAACAATGGTATCCTCCCTTGAGCTGGATGTATCCATGATTGATCATATGTATGTGGCCGGAGGAATCGGAAGCGGTATCAATATGCGTAATGCAGTTAATATTGGTATGTTTCCGGATGTGGAACTGGAGAAATTCCACTATATTGGCAATTCCTCTCTTACAGGTGCCTATGCCATGCTGTTGTCAACGCAGGCGGAGAAGAAGACCTATGAAATTGCTAAGAATATGACCTACATGGAGCTTAGTGCAGTTCCCAGTTATATGGATGAATTTGTAGCATCCTGTTTTTTGCCCCATACAGATGCCACACTATTTCCTTCTGTGTCCGTAAAACGGTAAAAAAGTGAAAAGAGGTTACATAATTGAATTTACAATATGACAAAGACAATAAAGAACGTTTACCATGGGAACATTATCTGGAAGCATTTCAAACTGGAAATCCGGTAGAAATGTCGGACAGAGTGCACCTGCCTTACGATGAAGAACGCAGAGAATTCACTTTTGAGTTTTTACAAAGCAGATATACATTGACTTTTCCAGAGGCGGAGTTTATACCAGACGATGCAAGTTTGTATCGTCCGCTTCCTGCGTCTATTCAAGCCAAGATATTAATGCTGCGCTACCTGACAGAATGCGTTTACAAAACACCGGGGGCAGATTTTCTCACGTATCGTGAAATGCCTTCCGGAGAATTGTATTTCAGACAATTCCAAGGACGCTGTCTGACCAGATTTGCTTACGCCTATGGCAACAAGCAGGATGTTTTCACCACACTCATGGAGCAATTAGGGGCACAAAAATTGACATTTGCAGATGTTTCGTACGAAATTGAGTTATTGAATAAGCTTTCGGTACGGTTGTTATTGTGGGAGGGTGATGAAGAGTTTCCGCCTTCTTCACAAATTCTGTTCTCCGATAATTTCAAAGATAATTTTTCTGCGGAAGATATGGCTGTTGTAGGAGATATCATAATAGGAACACTCAAACAAATGGAAAAAGAGTTGAAATAAGGAGAAGAGAGACATGGATTTTGCGAAGAGCACATGCACTGAGTTTGTAGAGGTACTTGCATCGAAAGCACCAACACCCGGCGGCGGTGGAGCCTCCGCATTAGTAGGCGCAGTAGGCATTGCCCTGGGCAACATGGTTGGAAGCCTGACTGTAGGAAAGAAAAAATTTGCAGATGTTGAAGAACGTATGCAGGAGTTAAAGGCTCAAAGTGACAAATTGCAGGAAGATTTTTTACAGCTGATTCATAAGGATGCCGCTGCATTTGAACCACTTGCCAAGGCGTATTCACTTCCGAGTGCCACACCGGAGGAAAAAGCCGAAAAAGAACGTATTATGGAAATTGTTACTAAGAATGCTTGTCTGGTTCCACTGGAAATCATGGAAAAGTGTGCAGAGGCTATTGACCTGATCGAAGAATTTGCACATAAAGGAACACGGCTGGCAATCAGTGATGCCGGAGCAGGTGCGATTATCTGCAAAGGCGCGCTGCAGGCAGCAAGTCTGAATATTTTTATTAATACAAAAACTATGAGCAACCGAGCCGAAGCAGAAGAGCTTAATACCAAGGCCAATGCTTTACTTGATGAATATACGCAAAAGGCCGAAGGGATTTTTGAGTATGTCAGTGGACTTTTTTTATAAAAAAGGGTATGATAGTATAAAATCCAAGTAGCGGGGGACAGGACAAAATGGCAAAACAGTTATTAGGCAAGGAAGTAGTGGCAGAATTAAATGCAGCAATTAGAGAAAAGGCAGAAGAACTAAAATTGAAATCCGTACAGCCGACACTTGCAATTATACGTGTGGGTGAGAGACAGGATGATATTTCTTATGAAAGAGGAGCTACCAAGCGCTGTGAAACGCTGGGAGTGGACTATAAATCTTACGTGCTGCCTGAGGATGTCACACAAGAGAAACTTTTAGAAACAATTGCTGAGGTGAACAAGGACAGTAAAATCCATGGGGTTTTGATGTTCAGACCTTTGCCGGCGCACTTGGATGAAGATACAATTGTTGAAGCACTTGATTCTTCAAAAGATATTGATGGCATCACGTCTGGTTCTATGGTAGGAGTTTATGCGGGACGTCCGCAGGGGTTTCCGCCCTGTACGGCACAGGCCTGCATAGAAATCCTGGATCACTATGGTATCGACTGTACCGGAAAAAAAGCCGTGGTTGTCGGCAGAAGTCTGGTAATCGGAAAACCAGTAGCGATGATGCTGCTTAAGAAAAATGCAACTGTAACAATTTGTCATACCAGAACGAGTGACATGCGTGCCGTGGTACGTGAAGCAGAGCTTGTCATTGTTGCCGCAGGTCGTGCCGGTGTCATCGATGATACCTATCTCTCAGCAGGACAGACTGTGATTGATGTAGGAATTAATTTTACTGAAGAAGGTAAGCTCTGTGGAGATGTGGATTTCGCTAAGGCGGAACCAGTTGTAGAGGCACTTACCCCTGTTCCCGGTGGTGTAGGCTCAGTTACGACTTCAGTTCTGGTCGGACATGTAGTAGAAGCTGCCAGACGTGCTTTGGATGCTCAGAAACAGTGATTTCGTGGGATGAGTGATTGCAGACTCGTTTTGGCTAAGGGAGAATACTATGAGATTTGACTTACACTGTCATACAAAGAATGGTTCTATTGATGGACGCATTGCGATTGAGGACTATGTAAAATTGCTGCAAAGCAAAGGTTTTCAAGGGATGTTGGTCACTGACCACAATTCTTATAAAGGGTACCGGACATGGAAGAAATTGAAGGAAGCAAATGACAGATATGCGGATTTTGTGGTCTTAAAAGGTGTAGAATACGATACACTGGATGCCGGTCATATGATTGTTGTTATGCCGGACAAGGTAAACCTGCCAATTCTGGAAATTCGTGGATTGCCGCTGAGTTTGTTGATTGGTATTGTGCACAGATATGACGGAATTATTGGACCTGCCCATCCGTTTGGTGCCAAGTACGTAAGTGTTATGGCCTCCAAAAAACTGCAAAAGAGCAAACAGCTCATTCATCGATTTGACTTTATTGAAGCCTTTAACTCCTGTGAATTGCCGGACTCAAATGTGCAGGCACGTAAACTGGCAATGCAATATCACAAACCGACATTTGGCGGGTCTGATTCACATCAGGAGAAATACGTTGGTACGGCATACACAGATATTGATGCGGATATACGCTGCAGAAATGACTTTATACAGGCAGTCAAAGAAGGTCGTATTCTGGGATGTGGCGGTCAGGAGCGCGAGCCGGTCCGACAGGGCAAAATGTACAAACTGATTCCGACCAAGGCTGGCTGGATCGCTTATAACCGGGGTCTGGCTATTGTCAAATCAAGGAGCCGAAAATCACAATTGGTAGAAATATTTCATGGTAATGTAAAGAATATTAAGAATCTGATTAAAGCTAATAAATAGAAGTTATACTCTTGCAAAAGAGACATTGGAGGAAAGTTTCTCCAATGTCTCTTTTCTTTGCCTGAGAGCAGTTAATCAAGCTTGATTTCTTCGTAATCCCGGGAAGGTACCGGAGCATCTGCCTGCTTTGCATATTTTGATAACGTTTTGGAAGTATCCCGCAACGGTGCATTCGTACCGGCACCCGCCAGACAACCGCCGGGGCAGCCCATGCCCTCAATCAGATACCCTGTCATTTTACCGGCCTTGGCCAAAGCCAGAATTTTCTTGCAGTCCGCCAGACCTTCCGCGTGTTCAATTTTGATCGGCACTTCGGGATGATAGGTCTTGAGACATTTTTCAATCGCGCCGGCCACACCTCCGGCAATAGCATAACCGCGTCCTGCACCACTGGCCTCGTGAAAATCCTCCTCCTCAGGCAGTGATGCAAGATCGATTTCTTTCGCAGCGAACATTCCTGCCAGCTCCTCAAATGTAATTACAAAATCCACATCACTTCGGATAGAAGTACGGGAAGCTTCCAGTTTTTTGGAAGCACAAGGGCCAATAAAGACGACCTTAACCTCCGGCGCTTTCTTTTTTATATGGCGAGCCGTAGCAACCATGGGTGTCAGTTCCTGGGAAATAGAGCCTATAATATCCGGAAAGTACTTCTTTGCCAGTGCAGACCAAGAGGGACAGCAAGAAGTAAGCAGAAATGGCAGCTCACCTGTATGAACTCTGCTGGCGTACTGATGTGCTTCTTGAATGGCCCCGACATCTGCCCCCCAGGCTACTTCATGCACAGCCGAAAATCCAAGCTGTTTAAGTGCACTCTTGAATACGGGAGCGCTGACACGTGCCCCAAATTGCCCGGTAAAAGCCGGGGCAATTTCCGCCACGATTTCAATCCCTTCACTTAATGCATGCGCCAGCTGAAAAATTTGTGACTTATCGGAGATGGCACCGAAAGGACAGCTGACCATGCACATACCGCAGGAAACACATTTATCAGGCTGTATGACGGCACGTCCCTGTTTGTCGCTGGTAAAGGCATTTACACCACAGGCACGCTCACAAGGGCGTTCTTTTTTTGCAATCGCATCATAGGGACAGACCGCTTTGCAGCGACCGCATTTAATGCACTTACTCTGGTCAATGTGTGAGAAGCCATCTACCATAGTAATGGCATCTTTGGGACAGGCCAGCAGACAAGGATGCGCCACGCAGCCCTTGCACATATTACTGACTTCATATTTATTAGGTGCACACGCTGCACAGGCCGATGGAATGACCTGCATAAGCGGCGGTTCGTAGTACTTTTCATCAATATTGCTCGCTTCAATCCCAGAGGTAAGATGTACGGCCCTGTTCTCCGGCCGCAGTGACATACCCATGGCCAGCCGCACCCGTTCACTTGCAACCGCACGTTCACGATAAATGCTATCCCTGTAACGGGGAGTATCCTCAACGATGCGGTAAGGAATGGCTTCTATATCCTGGACAAGTGTCTCCGAATCATAGTTGAATCCTACCCGGGCAATCTCAGTAAATATCTTTTTTCGAATCTCTTTTATTGGTGTATCCAGACCTCTCATGTATCCTCCTTATGCTGTGTATATCTATACATATATCTTAAACCAACTTTTTTCTGAAAGCAACTAGTTTACTCTATTTTAGGTGGGTACAGTATGTAGGATGTGTTGTGCACAAAATGAGTTAAATATTGCTGCGCAAGTGAACATATTTATCAATAAGATTGATAAAAAAATAGCTATACGATATAATCGTGCATAAGTTAAATAAATAACAAGGTGTATACGGGACAAAAAATGGCACTTGTTTTAAGAAGGAGAAGACACATGTTAGACCAATCTTATTATCAGAAAACGGATGAAATCATCGCTGAATATGGCAGAAAAGCATCCGCACTTATACCGATCATGCAGGATATCCAGTTGGAATACCGCTACCTGCCCGGTGAATTACTTACCTATGTAGCGAAAGAAATAGGGATTACGGAGGCCAAGGCATATAGTGTGGCCACTTTTTATGAGAATTTTTCGTTTGAACCCAAGGGAAAATATGTCATCAAGGTATGTGACGGCACTGCCTGTCATGTCAGAAAATCCATTCCGGTCAGAAATGCACTGATCAAGGAGCTGGCTTTGCCGCCGGGCGAGCATACAACCAAGGATATGATGTTTACGGTAGAAACGGTATCCTGTCTTGGAGCATGCGGTCTGGCCCCAGCGCTTAATGTAAACGATGAAGTCTACCCTAAAATGTCACCGGATAAAGCAGTTGAATTGCTGACTAAGTTAAGAGGAGAGGCCCTATGATAATCGATAGCAGAGAAGCGTTAGCAGAGCGCTATACCAGCGCACAAAAAGAAATGAAAGATTATAACTGCCGCATTCTGATTTGTTCAGGAACTGGCTGTATGGCAACAGGCGCCCAGAAAATTTATAATGAATTTCTTCGTCTGTGCAAAGATCTTGACGGTGTATCGATTGAGATGGAAAATGATCTGCCTCATATAGGGATTATCAAGACAGGATGCCAGGGAATCTGTGAATATGGTCCCCTGGTGCGTATTGAGCCGCATCATTTTCAATACATCAAAGTAGAGATTGAAGACTGCGTGGAAATTGTGGCAGAGACGATACTGCGAGGAAAACCGGTAGAGCGTCTGTTCTATTCGAAGGGGGAGCAATCCTATCCAAGTGCATCCGATATCCCATTTCTGGCCAAGCAGACCAGACTTGTACTTGAGAACTGCGGAAGTATAGATGCGGAATCAATTGATGAATATATTGCTGTTGGCGGCTTTTCTGCACTCGCAAAGTCGATTTTTGAACTTACACCGGCAGAAGTGGCGGATATAGTAGAAGAATCCGGACTGCGTGGACGCGGCGGCGGTGGTTTCCCGGCAGGGAGAAAGTGGAAACAGGTGCTCCGTCAGGAGGAGAAACAGCGGTATGTCGTCTGCAATGGTGACGAAGGTGACCCCGGTGCTTTTATGGATGGAAGCGTAATGGAAGGGGATCCTTATAAGCTGATTGAAGGTATGCTGATTGCGGGATATGCGGTTGGAGCCTCAGACGGGTATATCTATGTTCGTGCCGAGTACCCGTTATCGGTTGCCCGATTGAAAAAAGCAATTGCACAAGCGGAACAGTACGGTCTGCTGGGCAAAAATATTCTGGGTTCCGACTTTGACTTCTATCTGCATATCAATCGGGGAGCCGGTGCTTTTGTCTGCGGCGAGGGAAGTGCGCTTACCGCCTCGATTGAAGGAAACCGCGGCATGCCGCGAGTGAAGCCGCCAAGAACCGTAGAGCATGGATTATGGGAAAAACCGACAGTACTTAACAATGTAGAGACGTTTGCCAATGTGCCTAAAATCATTTTGCAGGGATCGGACTGGTTCAGAACCATTGGGACTCCCGGAAGCCCCGGAACCAAGACTTTCTCCATAACAGGTGCGATTGAGACGACCGGTCTGATTGAAGTGCCTATGGGGACAACACTTCGCGAAATCATTTATGATATCGGTGGTGGATTAAAAAGTGGAGCCGCTTTCAAGGGGGTACAGATCGGCGGACCTTCCGGCGGTTGTCTGGTAGAAGAACAGCTGGATATTCCTTTGGATTTCGATTCTGTGCGCAAATTTAATGCGATCATGGGCTCGGGCGGACTCGTGGTTATGGATGAGAATACCTGTATGGTCGAAGTTGCCCGCTTTTTCATGAATTTTACCCAGCGAGAAAGCTGTGGCAAGTGTGTACCATGCCGCGAAGGAACAAAACGCATGCTGGAGATTCTGGAAAAAATCGTTCATGGCAATGGTGAGCTGCGAGATCTTGACCGTCTGGAAGAACTTGCTGTCATGGTAGAATCCATGGCACTGTGCGGTCTTGGGAAGAGTGCGCCGCTGCCTGTTATTAGTACGCTTAAAACCTTTCGCTCTGAATACGAAGACCACATCATCAATAAGCACTGTGCGTCCAAGGTATGTCAGGACTTAAGTGTGTATAAAATAAATCCTGAAAAATGTATTGGCTGCAGTAAATGTGCCAAGCAGTGTCCGGTTAATGCCATCAGTGGAGTCGTCAAATCTCCCTTCGATATTAATCAGTCAAAATGTATTAAATGTGGTGCCTGTAAAGAATGCTGCTCCTTCGGGGCAATATACATAGAAGAATAGAAAGGAAGCAGTGATTATGGGAACAATGACAATCAATGGAAAACGAGTAAAATTCACCAATGAAAAGAACCTGCTTACGATTATACGTAATGCAGGAGTTGACATACCTACTTTATGCTATCATTCGGAAGTTTCTACCTTTGGAGCCTGTCGGCTGTGTACGGTCGAAGATGAACGCGGACGGACGTTCGCATCCTGTTCCGAAGAGCCAAGAGACGGCATGGTAATCTATACTAATACACAGCGCCTGTTAAAACACAGAAAACTGATTGTAGAACTTATGCTGGCATCACATTGCAGAGATTGTACGATTTGTGTAAAAAATGGCGAGTGTACCTTGCAGGAACTGGCAGGTCGTTTAGGTGTCATGAATGTAAGATTCGAGAACACACGTGAGCATGTTAAGATGGACAGAAGCTCACCCTCACTTGTCCGCGATCCTGACAAATGTATTTTATGCGGAGACTGTGTAAGAGCCTGTGATGAATTACAGGGTGTTGGCGCATTAAATTTCGCATTCCGCGGAACCGATGCTGTGGTGGTTCCGGCATTTGATAAACCACTGGCCGAGACCTCTTGTGTCAATTGTGGACAGTGCAGAATCTACTGCCCAACAGGAGCGATTGCCATCAAGTTGAACATCAACCCGGTCTGGGATATGATTGCAGACCCGAACGTACGAGTTGTGGCCCAAGTGGCACCGGCTGTCAGAGTTGCTATCGGAAAGGCCTTTGGACTTCTGGAAGGCAAGAATGCCATGGGTAAAATTGTTAATGCAATGCATACGCTTGGATTTGACGAAGTGTACGATACTTCGTTTAGCGCGGATCTTACGATTATGGAAGAGTCTGCTGAGTTTTTGGAGAGAATTGAAGCAGGTGAGAATCTGCCGCTTCTGACTTCTTGCTGCCCGGCATGGGTAAAATACGTGCAGGATCAGTATCCGGAGCAGGTGCCCAATATATCTTCCTGCCGCTCACCGCAGGGAATGCTTTCCGCAGTCATCAAGGAATACTACCGCGATGAGAAGAAAGCGCATGGTAAAAAGACTGTTATGGTGGCCATCATGCCTTGTACGGCCAAGAAAATGGAAATCCAGCGCCCCAACAGCTACACACATGGGGAACAGGACACAGATTTTGTACTGACAACTTCGGAATTAATCCGTATGATTCGAAGTGCCGGTATCAACTTTGCTTCACTGGATCCTGAGGCCTGCGATATGCCGTTTGGATTTGGTTCGGGCGGCGGTGTCATATTTGGAGTGACCGGTGGTGTAACAGAGGCCGTATTGCGCAGACTGACACCTGAACAGGACAAAGCCACTCTTGATGCAATTGCACACAGCGGTGTACGGGGGGATGAACGAATTAAAGAGTTTACAGTACCGTACGCAGGCAAAGACCTTAACATTTGTGTGGTCAACGGATTAGTCAATGCACGCCAGGTCATGGAGAAAGTCAAAAATGGGGAGGCCAAGTATCATTTGATTGAGGTCATGGCCTGCCGTAATGGATGTGTCATGGGAGGCGGTCAGCCAACTACACCGGACATCAATTCAAAAAGTGCCAGAGCCAAGGGTCTGTACAATACAGACAGTGTTACCATTATTAAGAAATCAGACCAAAATCCACTGATTTCAGAATTGTATGCAGGGCTGTTAAAAGGCAAAGAGCACGAGCTGCTGCATAACAGTAATTACGATAGATAGAAGTCTGCCCTAAAGCAGAGACAAAGCAGAGACAAAGCAGAGTGCCATATCATGTGGTGTCTCTGCTTTTACTTCTGTATCTAAAAAAATGAAAAATTTCTAATTTTTCGCATAATTACTTGACAGGAAGGCAGCAATGTATATAGTATAAATCAGACTATTTGAACGATAAAATCCAGGAGCACCGCATAGACCGACACTGAATGAAAATTCCTATGGAGGACTATGCATATGATGAATGATTGTATTTTGTTTCAACTTGTAAATTATAACTATAATTGTAAGAGATTGTCGTATATGCCCCACCTGCAATTGCTCGATATGGCAATTGTATTCTACCGCTATGAACAGGACGCAGAACAGCACTCATTTCGCTACATCGATTACACCGCCATGAATGAGGCTCAAATGACACTCTCCCAGATGCAGCAGGCTGCGTTCCTCCAGACCCCGCTTCATATGAAGGCGCAATTTAAAAGCATGAATACTGTGATTGGAGAACTGCTGACGGAAGAAGAGGCCGCCCGAGAGGAGATGCTGCACGATAACGTACAAATTCCCATGTATGTAATCAGTAATGAGATGAGAACCTTTGGAGCCGCCTGTATCTTATATCCGGGGATGATGGATACAATTGCCGAAATGTTCCCTGACGGCTTTTATATCCTGCCCAGCAGCATTCATGAATGTATTATTGTACCTATGTCTGCTGCCTATTCACAGCAGGAACTTAACGAGATGGTCCGTACAGTCAATGAGACGCAGGTAGCACCTCCGGAGATTCTCGCCGATTGTGCCTACCAGTACGACAGCAGTCTGCGTGAAATTGTGTACTAGCCGTAGGAATACACAGGATAATCATACTCTCCTTTGAGTAAATATATTGCATTTTAATCTGATATCTAGTATTATATGGGGGTGAATATCCTTTGATATTTCAAAAGGACGCAAGGATAAATAAAGAGGAGGCAAAACATGCCGGAAGTAGTAAGGATTATTGTGGATGTTGCCGGCGGCGACCATGCACCGATTGAGCAGATTAAAGGTGCGGTTGCGGCATTGAATGAGAAAAAAGAGATGAAGATCATTCTGGCAGGTCCTAAAGAAAAAATCGAAAAGGAATTGCAACAGTACACATACCCCCGGGAGCAGCTGGAGATTCAGGATGCACCTGAGAAAATAGAGACGGCGGAGCCGCCTGTACAGGCGATTCGCAGCAAGAAAAATTCCTCCATTGTACTTGGTATGAACATGATCAAACGAGGCGAAGCAGATGCGTTTATTTCATCTGGAAGCACAGGCGCAGTCTTGGTCGGAGGTCAGGTAATTGTCGGACGCATCAAAGGAATTGAGCGCCCGCCGCTGGCACCGCTTATTCCTACACAGAAAGGAATTTCCCTTCTGGTCGACTGCGGGGCCAATGTAGATGCCAGACCATCACATCTGGTTCAATTTGCACAGATGGGTTCCATCTATATGCAGGATGTGGTTGGCATTAAGAATCCTACGGTAGCCATTGTGAACAACGGAGCAGAAGAGGAAAAGGGAAATGCACTGGTCAAAGAGACTTTTCCGCTTTTAAAGGAATGCAAGGACATCAATTTTATTGGAAGTATAGAAGCCCGGGATATTCCATCCGGCTATGCAGATGTCATCGTGTGCGAGGCGTTCGTTGGAAATGTTATATTGAAGTTATATGAAGGTCTCGGAAGTACCATGATGTCAGTCGTTAAAAACAGTCTGATGAGCGATACCAGAAGTAAACTTGGTGCCTTACTTGTAAAACCCGCCCTGAAAAAAGGCTTTAAAGCATTTGATGTCAGCGAACAGGGAGGAGCGCCGTTGCTTGGACTTAAAGGACTGGTTGTCAAGACACATGGAAGTGCAAAATCAATTGAAGTAAAAAATGCGATTTTTCAATGTCTGGAGTTTTACAGACAGGATATAAATAAGAAGATTGAAGAACATATTGTATAACCCGGCATCATCAGATCGAACACTATAACAATCATTTTTAGGAGGATACACAAATGGAATTGGAGAAGTTACAAAAAATCATAGCTGAGGTACTTAACGTAGATACAGGCGAAGTATCAGAGGAGACAACGTTTGTAGATGATTTGGGTGCGGATTCATTGGACGTATTTCAGATTATTATGGGAATCGAAGAAGAATTTGATATCGAAATTGACAGCGAGGCAGCCGAAAAAATCGTAACAGTCGGAGATGCAGTAGAACAAATAAAAAAATCAGTTGGATAAAGAAGGCGGGTGTTGTATAGACAGCACCCCCGTTTTCTTTGTGCGGTAACGGAGTCATAAAATGGAAGATTTAAAAAAAATTAGTAAATTGCAAGCAGATATAGAGTACAGATTTGAAGACAGCAAATTGCTGGAACAGGCATTGACACATAGCTCTTATGCCAACGAGAAACGGCTGGGCAAATTATATTCGAACGAACGGCTGGAATTTCTGGGAGATGCCGTCCTTGAGCTGACTTCAAGCGAATTCTTATATACGGCGTTTCCTTGTCTGCCTGAGGGCGAGCTGACGAAAAAACGGGCCAGTCTGGTATGTGAACCTACACTGGCACAAAATGCACGTCAGTTCGGTCTGGGAGAATACCTGCTGTTGGGACATGGAGAAGCCAAGACCGGGGGACGTGACAGAGATTCTATTGTTTCAGATGCACTGGAAGCTTTGATTGGTGCTATTTATCTGGATGGCGGAATCAATGCAGCCAAATGTTTTATCAACAAATTTGTTTTAAACGATATAGAAAATAAACAGGTGTTTCGTGATTCCAAGACGCTTTTGCAGGAAATCCTGCAGGAGCAGGAGTTGGAATTCGGCTACCGCCTTGTAAGAGAAGCGGGTCCTGACCATGACAAAAATTTTACAGTCGAAGTTTTTGTCGGTAACAAAGTACTGGGGACAGGAACCGGACATACTAAAAAAGCGGCAGAACAGACAGCAGCCGGTGAAGCTGTCTGGACACTTAGAAAGAAGTAGAAACCATGTATTTAAAGAATATTGAAGTACAGGGCTTTAAGTCCTTTGCCCATAAAATCAACTTTGAATTTCATAATGGAATCACCGGTATCGTGGGGCCGAACGGCAGTGGAAAGAGTAATGTGGCGGATGCTGTACGCTGGGTACTAGGAGAACAAAGTGCCAAACAATTGCGTGGTGGAAATATGCAGGACGTTATTTTCTCTGGCACGCAAAACAGAAAACCTCTTGGGTATGCGTCTGTGGCAATCACACTCGATAATTCGGATCACCAGATCACCAGTGAATATGAAGAAATCACAGTGACACGACGGCTGTACCGTTCGGGAGAAAGCGAGTACCTAATTAATGGAGCCGCCTGTCGTCTGAAAGATATCAATGAAATGTTCTACGATACAGGAATTGGCAAGGAAGGCTATTCTATCATTGGACAAGGTCAGATTGATCAGATTTTAAGCGGCAAGCCGGAGGATCGCAGAGAATTGTTTGATGAAGCCGCCGGTATTGTTAAATTCAAGCGCAGAAAGCAGATTTCTCTTAAGAAGCTTGAGCAAGAGAAGCAGAATCTCGTACGTGTGAGCGATATTATATCTGAACTGACAATACAGCTTGCCCCCTTAGAGAAACAGGCGGATACTGCCAAAGAATATCTTGCACAAAAGGAAGAACTGAAAAAATCCGAAATCACAATGTTCTGCATGGAATTGGAAAATCATGAGGCCCAGCTATCCCAATTGGAAGGGAAAGCCAAAATAGCAGACGATGAGCTTTTGACAGCAACGGAGGAAAGTCAAAGGTTAAAGACGGAATATGAAAAAGTTGAAGCAGAGCTGGAAGCACTTACGCAGCAAATCGATTCCGTACGTGAGACTTCTCAGACATCTGCTTTACAAAAGCAGCAGCTGGAGAACCAAATCCAGGTTCTCAAAGAACAGATCAAATCAAATGCTGTGAATGATGAACACTTTCAGAATCGTATGGATACTGTACGCGCTGAGCTTGCCAAAAGAGTCGAAGCTTCAGATGAATTGAAGAACCGCCAGATTCTCCTACAAGAGGCGGCAGATGAAATTCTGCGTAAGCAGATGCAAAAAGAAAACGCGCTGTCTGATCTCAAAGAGCAGATGGCTCTTTGTCATACACAAATTGAAGATGCTAAGAATGAAATCATTGAGACACTCAATAATCGTGCAACTATTAAAGGTAAAGTACAGCGTTTTGCTGCGCTTAAGGAACAATTGGAAATCCGCAGAGCTGAAATCAGCCAGAGAGCAATCTCACTTAAGCAGACCGAAGCATCTCAACAGAAGGCGATGCAGGATACCACAGCAAGACTTGCTGAAATCACCTCTCGGATTGAACTGCTGACAACAGAGAATACGCAGCTGGAAGCCCAGCTGTCAGAGATTCAAAGCTCAATAAAAAAAGAGACGGAACAAATGGACATTGGGCAAACGGCTTATCATCGAGAAGCTTCACGTCTTGAGTCTTTACGAAATATCACAGAACGTTACGACGGATATGGCAACAGTATTCGTAAAGTCATGGAACAAAAAAGCAAGTATCCTCAGATTAAAGGTGTTGTAGCCGATTTGTTTCAGGTGCAAAAAGACTATGAAACCGCTGTGGAAACAGCCCTTGGTGCAGGCATTCAAAATATTGTCACAACAGATGAAGCTACGGCCAAAGAGCTGATCCAGTTTCTTAAAACGAATAAATATGGGCGCGCAACGTTCCTTCCGCTTACAGCCATTGGCAGTCGCGGTGCGTTTGACAACAAGGCGGCCTTAGCAGAACCGGGAGTCATTGGTATTGCCAGCGATCTGGTGCAGGTGAAAGAGGAGTATAAGGCACTTGCCAAATACTTACTGGGCAGGACACTTGTGATCTCTGATATTGACGCGGCGATTACAATTGCACGAAAATATCGTTATTCTTTTAGAATGGTAACACTGGAAGGTGATTCTCTAAATCCAGGTGGCTCAATGACGGGTGGCGCCTACCGCAATTCCAGCAATCTTCTGGGGCGCAGACGAGAAATCAAGGATCTGGAATTCAGTGTAAACGAGCTAAAAAAAGACATGGAATTAAAACAGTCACAGATTGACGAAAAACGCAGTTGCCGAAATACACTACGCGATACCATCAGCAAGAATCATGAGACACTGCAATCCTGTTATATTGAGCAGAATACTGAAAAATTAAACTTAAACCAAATCGAGGAAAAACATACAGAATTCTTATCAAAAGAAGAGAGCCTGCGGCAGGAGAATTTGCAGCTTCAATCACAAAAACAGACCTTAGAACAAGATACGAATTCCATTAGCGCAGAGCTTACTGAATCAGAAGTCAGTGAGAAAGAAATCGAGCAATTAATTGTGCAAAAACAAGAGGAATATGATAGAATACAAACAGAGGTGCAGGAGCTTTCGACTGTGTTAGAGTCGATCCATATGGAATCTTCCACACAGCAGCAGAAAAAACGTTTTGCAGAGGAGAACCTGCTGCGTATTACTGAAGAAATGGATGGTTTCCAGCGAGAAGCGGATACGATTCAACAGCAATTGTTACAGAATAGTACGGACATAGAGAAAAAGCAGACAGATATTTTGACAATCCAAGAGGCGGTAACCGCAATTACGGAATCCATTACGGGACAGGAACATCAACTGACCGGATTGTTGACTCAAAAAGACACGCTTACGGCGCACCAGAAACGTTTCTTTGAAGAAAGAGATGCTCTCTCGGCTAAAATCACGTTGCTGGATAAAGAGTCTTTTCGATTGCATTCTCAGATGGAAAAATTGGTTCAAAGTCAGGAAGGCCTCATAAATTACATGTGGGAAGAGTATGAAATTACTCCGAAGCATGCTTCCACGCTCAGAATGGAAGATGTGACCGACCGTACAAAATTAAAAGAACGCATTAATGAAATAAAAAATGCAATCCGTAAATTAGGTGATGTGAATGTAAATGCCATTGAGGATTATAAAAATGTAGCCGAACGTCATGAGTTTTTGACAACACAATATAATGATCTGGTCGCGTCGGAAGAAACGCTGCTTGGTATCATTCGTGAGCTTGATGAAGGAATGCGCCGGCAGTTCGCAGAAAAATTCAAAGAAATCCAAATACAGTTCGATAAAGTATTCAAAGAACTTTTTGGCGGCGGACAAGGTACTTTGGAACTGCTGGAAGATGAGGATATTCTCGAAGCGGGAATCCGTATTATATCTCAGCCACCCGGCAAGAAACTTCAGAATATGATGCAGTTATCCGGAGGAGAGAAAGCACTCACCGCAATTGCGCTCCTTTTTGCCATCCAAAACTTAAAACCTTCACCGTTTTGTTTGCTGGATGAAATAGAAGCCGCATTGGATGATTCTAATGTCGTGCGTTTTGCCAGATATTTGCAGAAACTTACGAAGAACACGCAGTTTATCGTCATTACACACCGCAGGGGAACCATGAATCATGCGGACCGGCTTTATGGAATCACGATGCAGGAAAAAGGTGTTTCTACTCTTGTTTCAGTGAATCTGGTAGAGGATGAACTTACAAAATAGTGGTATTGGGAGGCAGTAATGGAAGAAAAACAAGGTTTTTTTAAGCGTCTGGTCAGCGGGCTGTCCAAGACAAGAGATAATATAGTGCAGGGATTTGACTCGATTTTTAGCAATTTTCCCAGCATTGATGAGGATTTTTATGAAGAAATCGAAGAAATACTGATTATGGGTGATGTTGGAATCAATGCAACAAATTCTATTCTTACCACATTGCGTGAACGCGTTCATGACGAGAAAATCAAAGATCCCATGCTTTGCAAAGAAATTCTGATTGAGAGTATGAAGGAGCAGATGCGGGTGGGTGAAACCCAGTACCCATTCGAACATCAAAAATCTGTTATTCTGGTCATCGGCGTCAATGGGGTAGGCAAAACGACATCTGTTGGCAAACTGGCAGGTATTTTCAAAGAACAGGGCAAGAAAGTTGTTCTGGCTGCCGCTGATACATTTCGAGCTGCCGCTGCCGAACAGCTGATTCAATGGGCAGAGCGTGCAGGAGTAGATATCATAGCAGGTCAGGAAGGTGCAGATCCGGCCTCTATTGTATATGATGCAATAGCCGCTGCCAAATCCAGAAATGCGGATATTTTGCTTTGCGATACGGCAGGAAGACTTCATAACAAGAAAAACCTGATGGATGAGCTCAATAAAATTCACCGAATCATCGAGAAAGAATATCCGGACGCATATCTGGAAACGCTGGTTGTACTAGACGGCACGACAGGTCAGAACGCCCTGGTTCAGGCCAGACAATTTGCAGAAGTGGCAGATATTACAGGAATTATACTGACGAAGCTTGATGGAACGGCAAAGGGCGGGATTGCAGTAGCGGTACAATCCGAGCTGGCAATACCGGTCAAATATATTGGTGTCGGTGAAAAAATAGATGATTTACAGAAATTCGATTCGGAAGAATTTATCAACGCACTGTTTCAGACAGATGCCGAATAAGAACTGCAGATGTAATAGAAAGTAGGACAATATGCTAACATTAGACAAATTTGAAGAAGCTTCAAATGTAGTAAAACAGGTAACACAGGAAACTAAGCTGGTATACAGTGATATCTTTAGCGAGCAGACGGGTAATAAAGTGTATCTAAAGCCCGAGAATATGCAGTTTACAGGTTCCTATAAATTAAGAGGTGCTTATTACACCATTAGCACTTTGACCGAAGAAGAGCGCTCGCATGGGTTGATTACTGCATCTGCCGGAAATCATGCACAGGGCGTAGCCTATGCCGCGAAAGCATTTGGTGCCAAGGCCGTCATTGTAATGCCGACGACAACACCCTTGATCAAGGTGGAGCGTACACAGAGTTACGGAGCAACCGTTATTCTGCATGGTGATGTATATGATGAGTCCTATCAAAAAGCAATGGAGTTGGCGGAGGAACACAAGTATACATTTATTCATCCGTTCAATGATGCTCGTGTGGCTACCGGACAGGGAACCATTGCCATGGAAATCATACAGGAATTACCATTGGTAGATTATATTCTGGTTCCGATTGGGGGCGGCGGATTAGCGGCAGGAGTTTCCACACTGGCCAAGCTGCTGAATCCGAATATCAAAGTTATTGGAGTGGAGCCTGCCGGTGCCAATTGCATGCAGGAATCTCTACAAAAAGGCGAAGTTATTACACTGCCAAGTGTCAATACAATTGCCGATGGTACAGCGGTACAGCGTCCCGGCGATTTAGTATTTCCCTATATTGAAAACAATCTGGATCATATCATTGCAGTACAGGATGATGAATTAATCGTCGCATTCCTTGACATGGTAGAAAATCATAAGATGGTGGTTGAAAATTCCGGACTGTTGTCCGTCGCAGCTTTAAAGCATCTTGATGTTAAGGGAAAAAAGATTGTCTGTATATTAAGCGGCGGTAATATGGATGTCATCACCATGTCATCCGTAATTCAGCTGGGACTGATTCAGCGCGACCGTATATTTACAGTTTCTGTTCTCTTACCGGATAAACCGGGTGAGTTAGTACATGTCTCTTCCGTAATTGCAAAAGAGCTGGGAAATGTCATCAAACTGGATCATAATCAGTTCGTAAGTACGAATCGTATGGCGGCTGTTGAACTAAAAATCACGTTGGAAGCATTTGGGACAGAGCACAAGAACCGAATTGTCAAGGCTCTGGAAGATGCAGGTTATCGTCCGCGTGTCATTCGGCCAATTCTGTAAGAAGCATAAGGAGGATAGCATGTATCGTATTACATTTGTGAAAGAAAATAAGACGATAGAAGTGGAGGAAAATACTACGCTTCTACAAGCACAGATTATGGCGGGCTTAAACCCGAATGCGCCATGCGGCGGAGCCGGTACCTGCGGAAAATGTAAGGTGAATATTCTTTCAGGGGATGTGACAGGAGTGCATCGTTCCTGTCAGATTAAAGTACGTGCAGATTTAGAAGTAGACACTGCCAGTACTGAATCTGGCCACAGTCTTCTGGTAAAGGGCAGTACGAGGGAAGTAACTCTGGAACCGTTAGAGCTGATACCTCCGGTGGCAGCATCAAAACCCTGGTATATGGTGGCCTTTGATGTTGGTACTACTTCAGTGGTGGGGTATCTCCTGGATGGACGCACCGGACAACAGATTGATACAATGAGTATGCTGAATCCTCAGGCACAGTTTGGCGCCGATGTCATCATGCGCAGCAATTATGTTCTGGAGCATGAGGATACTAAACTGACAGAGGTCATCCGTACTGCTTTAAATTCGATTATAGCTACTCTGACACAGAAGCAGTCACATACACCGGAAGATGTCTATCAGGTAGCGTTTGTCGGCAATACATGTATGCACCACTTGTTTTTAGGCATTTCCCCACAGTCACTTGTTCTTGCGCCTTATAAACCGGCGCTTTTAGGCTCGCTGACAGTAGACGCGTCTGTGTATGGTATTTCAATCAACACCAGAGGAAAACTTCTGGTACTGCCTGTCATCGATGGTTTTGTGGGAGCTGATACAGTGGGATGTCTGGTTGCAACAGACTTTGAGCACAAAGAAAAGATTACGCTGATGATTGATATCGGAACGAACGGAGAACTTGTCTTAGGTAATAAAGATAAGATGGTTTCAAGTTCAACAGCCGCTGGACCAGCCTTCGAAGGGGCCAAAATAACCTGTGGTATGCGGGGAGCTGCCGGCGCGATTGATCATGTAGATATGAAAGATGGAAAATTGTTCTTTACCGTAATCGGAGATTGTAAACCTATTGGCATTTGCGGTTCAGGACTCATGGACGCAATTGCGATGCTGGTACGAGAAGGCATTGTAGATGAATCAGGGCATTTAGAAGAAACCTATTATCTGACAGAGGATGTGTTTATAAACCAAAAAGATGTTCGGGAAGTACAATTGGCAAAAGCTGCCATTGCTGCGGGCATAACTCTAATGTCAGAATATCTAAACATTGAAGTTGAGGATATCGAAGAAGTATTGATTGCCGGCGCTTTTGGGAATTATATGAACTCTGACAGTGCCTGCGATATCGGCCTGCTGCCGGAAGTTCTGCGAGATCGTATCATACCGATTGGCAATGCCGCCGGCGAAGGTGCCAAGATAGCATTGCTCAACCATAATGAATTTCTGAATACGGATGCACTAACTGAAAAAGTGAATTTCCTTGAATTAGCTACCGTTCCTAAATTTCAGGATATTTTTGTGGATCAATTGGCATTTGGTGAAGAATAAATTTATTAGGAGGTAGTGGCAATGGATTTAGAAAGGATTACAAAGGAAGCACGTGAGTATGGATTTACACATGCCCACCAGCTGGATGCAGCCTCAATTGAGCTGCGTCAGGAGGTGCGTGACATGTGTGCCGCTAATACCTGTGGGCAGTACGGAACCAGTTGGTCCTGTCCTCCGGGATGCGGTGAACTTTCAGAATGTGAAGCCAAAGTTCGTAAATATACGACTGGAATTTTGGTACAGACCGTAGGTGAACTAGAAGATGAACTTGATGGTGAAGGAATGATGGAGGCAGAAGCCCGGCATAAAAAGGCATTTCTGGCATTAAAAGATGAGCTGAAAAAAGAATTTCCGGCACTTCTTCCCCTCGGAGCCGGTGCCTGTCGAATCTGTAAGACCTGTACCTACCCCGATGCCCCCTGTCGTTTTCCTGACAAGGCAGTCTCCTCTATGGAAGCTTTCGGAATGTTAGTAAGCCAGGTTTGTACGGCTAATGATGTCCCATACTATTACGGACGAAACACAATTGCCTACACAAGTTGCTTTTTGCTCGAGTAAAATATGAAATCACAAATATATGTAGTGGAAAATATCGCAATAGAAGTGTTCACCAAAAACATCCGACATGCTTATCTGCGTGCAGACACTAAGACAGGTAAGCTTACAATGAGTGTCCCCGGCCAATTCAAATCCGAGGACATTTATCGTATTCTGACACAGAAAAAAGACTGGATTGCAAAGCATAGCCAACTGGTCCAGACGACACCGCTGGAAACAGCATCAGAATACGAACGTTTACAGCGTATTAATATTTGGGGCAGCTGGCAGCCGTATGCTGTCTGCATAATTCCTTCATCCCAAAAAGAAATGGTGCGAATGTCACAAGATGGAGTCATTTTGTATGTACGTGCCCAAAGTTCAACCGTACGTCGGGAGTCATTACTTGAGCAGTGGAAGAAGGAACAGCTGAGAAGTGAACTTGCCAAGATTCTTCCCCTTTACGAGGCCAAAATCGGCGTAGAACCCAAAGTATGGACCTTTCGTAAAATGACATCCCGCTGGGGCTCATGTATTCCGGCCAAGCAGAAGATTTGTCTGAATACGCTTCTGTTACATAAACCATCCGAGTGCTTTGTCTATGTTGTGGTACATGAATTGACACATCTGCTGGAGCAAAGTCACAATAAGGTGTTCTGGTCGTATGTGGCACTGTTCTATCCGCAATACAAGCAAGCGCGCGCGCTTTTGCGCATGCAATGAAGACGAAAGTCTGTCGGAATATTGAATTTTTACATAGATGAGTGCTTTTTCACATTTATGACACAAATTACAGATATAATGACTTATCGGAGAAACAGCAGAATGCTTTTTTCTATAAGTTTATGATAAATAAACTCCCTATTGAAATACAAAATTAGTGAAAGAGGAGAATATTATATGAATACTGTAAAAATACTGGTGGTCGATGATGAAAGTCGTATGCGAAAACTTGTAAAGGATTTTCTCAGAAAAAAATCTTTTTCTGTTCTTGAAGCAGAGAACGGGGAAGAGGCTGTGGACGTATTTCTGTCAGAGAAAGACATTTCTTTAATCATTCTGGACGTTATGATGCCAAAACTTGACGGTTGGGGTGTTTGCAGAGAAATTCGGCAGCATTCCGATGTGCCAATTATTATGCTGACCGCTAAAGGACAGGAAAAGGATGAACTTCTGGGCTTTGAACTGGGTGTGGATGAATATATTTCAAAACCCTTTAGTCCCAAAATCCTGGTGGCACGTGTCGAGGCAGTGCTGCGTCGAAGCAGTCAGGATGAGGATATTTCCAAGCGAGAAGCCGGCGGGATTAGGGTTGATGAAGTGGCACACCTTGTGACTATTGACGGAGAGCCAATCGAATTAAGCTACAAGGAATTTGAACTGCTTACCTATTTCCTGGATAATCAGGGAATTGCACTTTCAAGAGAAAAAATATTAAACTCCGTATGGAATTATGATTACTTTGGTGATGCCCGTACGATTGATACACATGTCAAAAAACTGCGCAGCAAGATGGGCAGACAAGGCAGTTATATCAAAACCGTCTGGGGACTGGGGTACAAATTTGAGGTTACTTCATGAAAAAACATTCTTTGAGAAATCAGATTGCCGGTGTATTCGTAGCAACAATGTTTCTGACGCTGGTAATCATTAATGTAATCAATGCCTTTTTCTTAGAACCCTACTATGTCTCACAAAAAATAAGTGTTCTGGAAAAAACTTATAGTACATTGAGCGACTTCTCTGACAAAGATGAAAAAGCGATTGCCAAAATCAAATCATACAGCGTGGAAAATAATCTTACATGGGTCGTTTCTGATATCAAAGCAGGTGTGAAGCACACCTATGGACGTACAGATAATACAAATCGCATGGAATCTATTATAGATTTTTATACTATTATGGGAGCCATTCCGGAAAATACAATCGTTAAAAAGACCGATGATTATATCATCCAAAAGTCGATGGATCCTGTGGATTCGACAGAATATGTTGAAATGTTCGGCGTTTATTCAGATGGCAATATCTCAATGGTACGCTCACCGCTTGAGAGCATCCGTGAAAGTGTGGATACAGCCAATCTGTTCTATTTTTACGTCGGAATTCCAATCATACTTGCGGCAACTGTACTGATCTGGATCATTACACGCAAAATCTTAAAACCAATTTCAGAGCTTTCAGAAATCTCGCAGAAGATGGCGCGCCTTGATTTTGATACAAAATACCAGCCGCACGGCAAAAGTGAAATTGACATTCTGGGAGAGAATTTCAATAGTATGTCATCTCAATTGGAAAATACGATTACACAGCTAAAAAGCGTGAACTTACAGCTGCAAAAGGATATTGAGCAGAAGACGGAAATCGAAAATATACGTACCGAATTCCTTGATAGTGTATCGCATGAACTTAAGACGCCTATTTCACTCATTCAAGGGTATGCAGAGGGGCTTAAGGACAATATCAATGATGACGAAGAGAGCAAGGAATTTTATTGCGAGGTAATTATTGATGAGGCCGCCAAAATGAATACCATGGTCAAAAAGTTGCTCTCCTTGAACCAATTGGAATCTGGCTATGACGCTGTCACATTGGAACGTTTTGATATTGTTGCGCTGATACACGATATGCTGCAGTCCTCCTCCTTGTTGTTCCAGCAAAAGGAAATTAATGTGATCTTTACTGAAACAGAGCCGGTACACGTATGGGCAGATGAATTCAAAATCGAAGAGGTTCTGACAAATTATCTGACGAATGCCCTGAACCATGTAGATGAGCAAAAAATTATTGAGATTAAGATTGAGCATCACGACAACGGAGTTCGAGTATCTGTGTTTAACAGCGGTCTGCCGATTCCCAAAGAAGATATTACGCAGATCTGGAATAAATTTTATAAAGTGGATAAAGCGAGAACACGTGAATATGGCGGCAGCGGCATAGGCCTATCTATTGTAAAAGCCATTATGGAATCCATGCAGCAAAAATGTGGTGTTGAAAATTATGATAATGGTGTGTTATTCTGGTTCGATCTGAGCTTCGAGTAACTTGGGAATATTTTATTAAAGTGAGGCTTGACAAATTGCATTTGCAATGGTAACCTTTAGATACTTACATACTATGAAACGCGTTGATAAGGAATAGTAAATCATATTCTGATTCCAGAAAGCTGTTGGTTGATGGGAAACAGCAGATGAATCTGATTGAACTCACCTTTGAGCAGCTGCCCAAAATTTCTATTGAAAGAGTAGACGCAGACGGAGACCTGACCGTTACAGCAGGAAAAATATAAGATTCTGATTTAGAATCCGTATTTTATGAGTGGTGAATATTCACAAAACAGAGTGGTACCGCGTAGGATTAGTTCCTCCGTCTCTGACAGTTACATGTCAGAGGCGGAGGTTTTTTGTTGTACATCCCTAATGACAATTGCCAATATTAAATGAAAGAATATGGAGGAACCAAAACATGATGAATGCCAGTAAATACAAAAGACAATACTATATGCCCCCGACATCCTATCTGGATTGGGCACAAAAAGAGTATATTGAAAAGCCGCCTGTATGGTGTAGTGTGGATTTGCGTGATGGAAATCAGGCTTTAATTATTCCTATGAGCTTAGAGCAGAAAATCGCTTTCTTTCAGTTGTTAGTCAAAATTGGTTTCAAGGAAATCGAGGTTGGCTTTCCGGCTGCCTCAGAGACAGAATACCAATTTTTAAGAGCATTGATTGATGGCAACATGATTCCGGATGATGTCACAATTCAAGTGCTGACACAGGCAAGAGAGCATATCATCCGCAAGACTTTTGATGCTTTGCGGGGTGCGAAACAGGCAGTGGTACATGTGTATAATTCGGTTTCTTTTGCACAAAGAGAGCAAGTATTTAAAAAATCCAAAGAGGAAGTCTTGAAAATTGCAGTAGAAGGGGCCGCCTTGTTGAAGAAATTGGCAGCAGAAACAGAAGGTGATTTCAGATTCGAATACAGTCCGGAAAGCTTTACCGGGACTGAACCGGAATACGCATTAGAGGTCTGTAACGCTGTTTTAGATGTGTGGCAGCCTACGGCAGACAAAAAAGCGATTATTAATCTGCCGGTTACCGTACAGGTATCCTTGCCGCACGTATATGCAAGTCAGGTGGAGTTCATCTCAAAGAATCTGAAATACAGAGAGAATGTTGTACTGTCCCTGCACCCACATAATGACAGAGGCTGTGCCGTAGCAGATACGGAACTGGGAATTCTGGCAGGTGCAGATCGTGTTGAAGGCACATTGTTCGGTAATGGCGAACGTACCGGCAATGTGGATATTGTGACACTGGCCTTGAATATGTATTCGCAGGGAATTAACCCCGGTCTGGATTTTTCTGATATGCCTGCCATAAGTCATGAGTACGAGATGTATACCAATATGCAGATCAACGAACGAAGTCCATATAGCGGAGCGTTGGTATTTGCAGCATTTTCCGGTTCTCATCAGGACGCAATTGCCAAAGGTATGAAGTGGAGAGAAGATAAAGCCCCGGAGCACTGGACTGTTCCTTATTTACCGGTCGACCCGACAGATTTTGGGAGAAATTACGATGCTGATGTCATTCGTATCAACAGCCAGTCCGGCAAAGGCGGCGTGGGGTACATTTTAGAGCATGTGTATGGTTTGGTTCTTCCGCCTAAGATGAAGGAAGCCATGGGATATGCGGCAAAGGACGTATCAGATCATACGCACAAGGAACTTTCGCCGGAAGAAATCTTCAATCTGTTCAAATCAAAATTCGAAAATATTACGATTCCGTTTGAAATTAATGAAGTGCATTTCCAGCAAAAAGATGGAATAACAACGCAGGTCACATCGACATCCGATGGCAATACAATTGTGACTGAAGCAGTGGGCACCGGCCGGCTTGACGCTGTCAGCAATGCGCTAAAAAAAGCCTATAATCTGGAATTTGACCTGATTACCTATCAGGAACATGCATTGGAAAAAAGCTCGTCTTCAAAAGCAATCGCTTATGTTGGAATTCAAAGCGGTAAAGGGGAAATGCACTGGGGTGCAGGAGTGGATCCGGACATCATCAGAGCCTCCATCGATGCATTACTTACAGCCATCAATAATCAGGTCAAATCTGATGGATTTCAAGATTGAGGTGTGATATAATGACTTATCGGCAGAAAATCAAGCGGCCCCGCAGGGGACATTTGATTTTACCGATAAGTCATCGATAGACCGCAAGGTCTAGAGCTTATGTATAAGATTCAAAGTAATATTTATTTAAAGTAATGATTGGAGAGAGGTAAATATATGGAAGTTCGTTATACAAGTACAAGAGACAGCAAACAGAATGTATCAGCATCACAGGCTGTTCTGAAAGGCTTATCGGAGGACGGTGGCTTGTTTGTCCCCCTGGATATCCCCAGTCTGGATATTTCTATGGATGTTTTGCAGACAATGAGTTACCAGGAAGTGGCCTATGAAGTCATGAGCCGGTTCCTTTCAGACTATACGAAGGACGAACTGGAATATTGTATTAAAAATGCATATGATTCCAAATTTGATACCCCTGAGATCGCACCTTTGGTGAAGACAAAGGATGCGAATTATCTGGAACTTTTTCATGGCTCCACAATTGCCTTTAAAGACATGGCACTGTCAATCCTTCCATATCTATTAACGACCGCTGCCAAGAAAAACCAGGTTGATAAAGAAATCGTCATTCTGACCGCTACCTCCGGAGATACCGGCAAGGCTGCCATGGCTGGTTTCGCAGATGTGCCGGGTACCAGCATCATTGTATTTTATCCTAAGAACGGTGTTAGTGCTGTACAGGAAAAACAAATGGTGACTCAAAAAGGTGACAATACACATGTGATCGGCATTACTGGTAACTTTGATGATGCACAGACCGGTGTTAAAAAGATGTTCAACGACAAGGCTCTGGCCGAGGAATTAAACGCAAAAGGCTTTCAGTTTTCTTCCGCGAACTCAATTAACATAGGCAGACTTGTTCCTCAGATCGTATATTACGTATATGCCTATGTTACCTTACTCAAGAAGCAGGAAATCCAGCCAAAAGAAGAGATAAATGTGGTTGTTCCTACCGGGAATTTTGGAAATATTCTGGCATCCTATTATGCACGTGAAATGGGTCTTCCAATTAAGACCTTTGTCTGTGCATCCAATGATAATAAGGTTTTAGTCGACTTTTTTGAAACAGGGGTATATGACAGAAACAGGGACTTTATCCTGACTACCTCACCCTCCATGGATATCTTGATCTCAAGCAATCTTGAACGTCTGATTTATCACATTTGTCAGCAGGACGCCGGTACTAACAGCCGTATGATGCGAGAGCTCTCGGAGAAAGGCTCCTATACAATTACCGCTCGTATGAAAAGTGAACTTCAGGATTTTTATGGGGATTTTGCTACCCAGGCCGAGACTTCTGCCGAGATTAAGCGAGTATTTGAGCAGGAACAATACATCATGGATACACACACAGCGGTTGCATCAGCAGTGTATAAAAAATACAAAGAAAGTACAAAAGATGTTACGAGTTCAATAGTTGTTTCTACCGCCAGTCCATATAAATTTGTCAGGGATGTCATGCTTTCAGTAGACCCTGCATATGAGTCATGGGATGACTTCGCCCTGATTGATGAGCTGTCCAAAATCAGCCATACTGCAATTCCGGCAGCGATTGAAGAAATCCGGAATGCACCTGTACTGCATGATACAGTAATTGCGGCAGAGGATATGCCGGCTCAGGTCAGGAGGATATTAGGAGTATAGTTATGAAATGGGATGATCTGCTGTCCGCCAGACGGGTAGGGATGTATGCAAACAGTTCGAACAAAAGAGGAAATGACCTGCGCAGTGAATTCGAGAAGGATTATCACCGCATCATCGGCAGTGCCTCTTTTCGGCGACTTCAGGATAAGACACAGGTTTTTCCTTTGGATAAAAGTGATTTTATCAGAACCAGACTGACTCATTCACTGGAGGTTTCTTCTTTTGCAAAATCACTTGGACAAAACATTGCTCAATATATAATTCAAAATAAGCTGGATCTTACCTTTACCGAGAAGACAAAGGAGGATATCAGCAGTATACTTTCGAGCGCGGGACTTATACATGATATAGGTAACCCGCCGTTCGGACATTTCGGGGAGTCTGTCATACGCGAATGGTTTGTGAAAAACCTGCCTTCTTTGCGTTTTATGGAGACTCCTTTAACAAAGTGTCTGAATAAGCAGATGCTGATGGATTTAGTCCATTTTGAAGGCAATGCCCAAGTATTGCGTCTGGTTGGCAAACTGCATTTTTTAGTGAATGAGAACGGCATGAATCTGACCTATGGATTGTTGAATACAATTATTAAGTATCCTGTGTCCTCCGCCAGAATCGATGTAAACAGCGGAACCATCATCAACAAGAAGATGGGGTATTTTTATGCGGAAAAATCGCTTTTTGATGAAATCAGTCAGTCTACGACCACAAATGGGTGCCGTCATCCGCTGACCTATATTCTGGAGGCAGCTGATGATATTGCCTATACAACGGCGGATGTGGAAGATGCCTATAAAAAGGGATTTATTACCTATGACCGCCTGCTTGAAGATTTGAAAACGGCGCAGTCCAGATATGCCAAACAGGACGATGGGCTTGATGCACTCGGCATGCTGCTCAAACAATATGAGACAGGATGTCTGCGAGGCATCAGCGATCCCAAACTCTATGCGGTACAGAACTGGGTAGTGCGCCTCCAAAGCGCATTGATCTTTAGTGCTACCTACGGATTCACCTCAAACTATCATGCAATCATGGACGGCAAATACCGGTATGAT
>JBKECY010000044.1:0-23324 GCA_047975025.1 Lachnospiraceae bacterium | reverse complement strand
GACGATGATTTGCTCCGTTGTGTACCTTGCTTTTCCCATTTTTGTACTGCTCCTTTTTGTTAGTTTATCATATCAAAACTAACTCTTCCACTGGTACAAAGATCGGGGGGCACTCCAGCAGCCGAAAGGGATCATCTGATTCAGGTGGGCTGGAAATACGAAGGTGTCGCATGGACCGCACCACAAACAGGTGCGCCGGTATATCGTGTTTACAATCAAAACAGCGGTGAGCATCATTACACGATGAGTGCGGCTGAAAAATCAAATCTGACAAATTTAGGATGGAAGGATGAGGGGATTGGCTGGTATTCAGATACGTCGAAAAGAGTACCGCTGTACCGACTGTATAATCCGAATGCTAAGGGACAGTTCGAAGCAGGCGGCCATCACTATACAAAGTCAGGAGTGGAACGAAATTCGTTAATTACTGTGGGATGGCTTTTTGAAGGGATTGCATGGTATGGCGTCGGAACACCGGAGGCGACTGTGCCAATCGTTACGACACCGGAGGCTGCGAAACAATATTGGCTGTCTGCCACCGGGAATAAATATCATACCAGACCGGACTGTCGTAATATGAATCCGGTCACGGCCAGACAAGTTTCATATGCGGATGCAGTGAGAAGCTATCAGCCTTGTTCCATCTGTAACTAGGTTTTAGGATTTTACTACGTGATTTGCTCTGCTGGAAAGGGTCCTGGCGTGTATGTATCAAAATAGTGAAAATCGTTTAAGTGATCAACGTGAAGCCATAACTATACAAAAAAAATCCATTACTCGTATGCTTTCTTACAAAGGAAGCATACGAGTAATGGTTCTGCTGTTTCTGGTGTTGCTATTTCTATGTCTTGAACTGGCAGTGTATCATAACGCATGGGCCTCGGATACTGCGGCTGGGCAATACCAAAGTGAGGAACCGGCTGCTGTGGCACAGGCGGCAGGAGTAAAAGTTCTGCAAATGCTCAGATTGTATAATCCTAATAACGGAGAACATTTCTATACAGTTTCGGCTGCTGAAAAAAGAAATTTGGTAACAGCCGGCTGGAAATACGAGGGAGTGGCATGGGAAGCACCTGCGACAGGGCATCCGGTGTATCGCTTATATAATAGAAACAGTGGGGAACATCACTATACAATGGATACCAGAGAACGCAAAAATTTGCTGGGACTGGGCTGGAAGGATGAAGGCATCGGCTATTATTCGGACCCTGCGCAGGGAAGGCCCATTTATCGTTTGTATAACCCGAATGTCAAGGGAGCCGGAGGTCATCACTACACGATTTCAGCAGCAGAATGCGATACGTTGGTTGCTGTCGGCTGGAAATACGAGGGTGTGGGTTGGTACAGTATCCGGCGGGATACACAGAGTCAGGAAAACTGGACTGTGACTCAGTATGCCGGAGTTTCGGGAAGTCATTCCATGTTTTATACAATTACAAGTTCGTTAGGTCGGGTGCTTGTAATTGACGGCGGCTGGCAGGGCGATGCGTCGTATGTACGCAAGGTATTGGCAGGGAAGGGGAATCGGGTGGATGCATGGATTTTAACACACCCACATCCTGACCATATTGGTGCATTTAATAAAATATATGCCTCGCCGGGCGCGCTGAAGATCGGACAGGTGTATGCGGTTCCAATGGCTTCGGCGGAAGCGATACGAAAAGTCAATCCGCTGGATACACTTGAGGAGTATAAGAGGTATCTGAAATTAAATGTACGTGGGGTTCAATATGTGCGGCGCAATGAGATAATCAGGATAGGTACATTGAAAATAGAAATCATCAGCGCCTACGATGAACTCGTCCGAAAAACATCCTCCGATCTCATGAATGACGGTTCCATGTTGTTCAAAGTAAGCGGATTGAAAAAGAGTATGCTGTTCTTAAGCGATGCGGGAAGTTCGCAGTCGAACCGGATACTCTCAAAATACAAGACAAAGCTGCGGGCAGATTATGTACAGATGTCACATCATGGAAATCATGGACTGCCTTCGGCGTTCTATCGCGCGGTGAAGCCTAAGGTGGCCTTGTTTGACGCTCCCAACTGGCTTTTCTATAATTGGGCAGGCGTACATGATACCCCTGTACAGGTCAAACTGATGCGAAACCTGGGAAGTACTGTGTATTGGTTCAAAACAGCTCCCAACAGAGCATTCCTGTGACTTGCATCCTAAGGACAAGAATGGTATAATACTCGGAGTAATCGCAGAAATCGTGAGTTTTGCGTAAAAAATAAGGAGGACAATTGGTTTATGAGAACTTATTTAGTGACGGGGGGAGCAGGCTTTATAGGGTCGAATTACATACTCTACATGTTTGAGAAATATGACAAGGACATTCGCATTATCAATGTCGATAAGCTTACTTATGCAGGGAATCTGGAGAATTTAAGCAGTGTAAGTGACAGGGATAATTATACCTTTGTCCGCGCAGATATATGTGACAGTGAGGCTATTGGTAAAATATTTGAGGAAAATGATATTGACCGGGTAGTTCATTTCGCAGCAGAGAGTCATGTAGACAGAAGTATTAAAAATCCTGAAGTGTTCGTACAGACGAATGTGTTGGGAACCTTGGTAATGCTTAACGCCGCTAAAAATGCGTGGGAGCTTGCCGACGGGACATTCAAAGAAGGTAAGAAGTTCCTCCATGTATCAACAGATGAGGTCTATGGCTCCTTGGAAGAAGAAGGCACCTATTTCTATGAAACTACACCGTATGATCCGCACAGCCCTTATTCAGCAAGTAAAGCTTCTTCTGATATGCTGGTGCGTTCTTATATGGATACGTATAAATTTCCGGCCAATATCACGAACTGCAGCAACAATTACGGCCCGTATCAATTCCCTGAGAAGCTGATACCGCTGATTATTAATAATGCGCTGCAGGGGAAAGCACTTCCGGTCTATGGCGACGGCAAAAATGTTCGCGACTGGCTGTACGTAGCAGATCATGCCAAGGGAATTGACATGGTGCAGGAAAAAGGCCGTTTGTTCGAGACCTACAATATCGGTGGACACAATGAGAAGCAAAATATCGAAATTATACATTTGATTATAGATACCTTACAGGAAATTCTGGACCCGGATGATCCCAGAAAAGCACTGGTCAGCCGCGATCTGATTACTTATGTGGAGGACCGCAAAGGTCATGACCGCAGATATGCGATTGCTCCTGACAAAATCAAGGAAGAGATTGGCTGGTTCCCGGAGACGATGTTCAAAGACGGCATTCGCCTGACCATCCAGTGGTATCTGGAGCATGAAGAGTGGATGAAACATGTAACAAGTGGTGATTACCAGAAATATTACGAGGAAATGTATAAATAAAAAAGGTGATTGATCCGCCACAAGGCGGGTCAATTGTTGAGTAATCCTCTTTCTGCAAAAGGAGGCCAAAAAGGCCGCTGACTGGGGATGTACCTAAACTAAGGAGGTATTGTATGAAAGGCATCATTCTGGCCGGAGGTTCCGGCACCAGACTTTATCCGCTGACCAAGGCAGTTTCAAAGCAAATTCTGCCAGTATATGACAAACCGATGATCTATTATCCGCTTTCCACGCTCATGCTGGCAGGGATTCGTGAGATTATGATCATTTCTACACCGCGGGATCTTCCTGTATTCGAAGAACTTCTGGGAACTGGGGAACAGCTGGGACTGGCACTGACCTATGCAGTACAAGAAGAGCCGCGAGGTCTGGCAGATGCTTTTATTATCGGAGCTGACTTTATCGGAAGCGACAGTGTGGCGCTGGTTCTGGGAGATAATATTTTCTATGGTCAAAGCTTTTCCAAAGTGCTGCAGCAGGCGGCACAGCGTGAAAGCGGAGCGACCATCTTCGGCTATTATGTACGTGATCCAAGAGAGTATGGTGTGGTTGAATTCGATGACCAGGGACGTGCGCTGTCTATTGAAGAGAAGCCGGAACATCCCAAGTCGAACTACGCAGTACCGGGCCTGTATTTTTACGATAATGATGTCGTGGAAATTGCCAGAAATGTCAAGCCTTCGGCACGCGGAGAAATAGAAATCACGACTGTGAATATGGAATATCTGAACCGCGGAACCTTGCAGGTAGAGACACTGGGCAGGGGATTTGCTTGGCTGGATACCGGAAATCATGATTCCTTGCTGGATGCCGCGGACTTCGTTGCAGCCTTCCAGAAACGTCAGGGACTGTATATCTCCTGCATCGAGGAGATTGCCTATAAACGCGGCTTTATTACCAGGGAGCAGCTGGTGGAGTTGGCGCAGCCATTGCTCAAGACAGAGTATGGACAGTATCTGATCGAAGTGGCAGAAGGCTTATAACAGCTGATTTACGAAAAACCAGGAGGAAAGCATGGGAAAAATACAAGTAACGACCTGTGAGATCGAAGGACTGAAGGTAATTAAACCGGCAGTCTTCGGAGATGAGCGCGGGTATTTTATGGAAACCTATAATTATAATGACTATAAGGCGGCAGGAATTGACCAGATCTTTGTACAGGACAATCAGTCCAGTTCGATTCAGGGAGTACTGCGCGGACTGCATTTTCAGATTGATTTCCCGCAGGACAAGCTGGTGCGTGTCGTAAGCGGAGAAGTCTTTGATGTGGCGGTTGACCTGCGAGAAGGATCTGACACCTTTGGACAATGGTATGGTGTGATTCTTTCAGCTGAGAACAAGAAGCAATTCTTTATCCCTAAGAATTTTGCACATGGTTTCGTGGTTCTTTCAGAATCTGCGGAATTTGCTTACAAATGCACAGACTTCTATCATCCGAATGATGAAGGCGGTCTGGCGTGGAATGACCCGGACATCGGTATTAAATGGCCGATTCCTGATGGTATGAACCTGGTGATTTCTGACAAGGATCAGAAATGGGATGGGATCAAGTCCTGGGAAGCATCCAAAAAGCAGTGAGATCTGTGCGAAAGGAATATGTACTATGTTAAAAAAAATATTTTCACTGCCGATTGAAGTGTTTCAGAACCGCAAACTGATTCTTACGCTGGCAAAAAATGATTTCAAGACCAAATATGCCGGTTCTTACCTCGGAATTATATGGGCATTTGTCCAGCCGGTCATTACCATCCTTGTGTATTGGTTCGTCTTTGGCATGCTGCGCTCAACTGACCGTAGCGATGTACCGTTCGTTTTGTGGCTGATTGCCGGTCTGGTACCCTGGTTCTTCTTCCAGGAGGGATTAAGCGGCGGAACCAATGCGTTGATCGAATATCAGTATCTTGTGAAAAAGGTAGTCTTTAAAATCAGTATTCTGCCAATGGTCAAGGTGCTTTCAGCTTCCTTTGTGCATATTTTCTTTGTGGCATTTATGCTCGTGGTGTATGCACTTCAGGGGTATTTCCCCAACCTGCATTTTATACAGGTGATTTATTATTCATTCTGTACCTATATGTTGGTGCTGGCACTAAGCTATCTGACAAGTGCCGTAGTCGTGTTTTTCAGAGATTTGACGCAGATTATCAATATTGTGTTACAGATTGGTGTCTGGGTGACTCCGATCATGTGGGATTTTGCTGATGTCGGACAGTCCTCTACGGGAACATTGGCGACCATACTAAAATTCAATCCCTTCTTTTATATTGTCAATGGATTTCGAAGCTCACTGATCTATAAGACGTGGATCTGGGATTATCCATGGCTGACCTTATATTTCTGGGTCTTTGTTATTGTAATGTTCCTGATCGGAGCGATAGTCTTCAAACGAATGAAACCGCATTTTGCGGATGTATTATAGTCGAAAGGTAGAAACATGGGAGAAAGTGTCATAAGCGTACGTAATGTAAGCAAGATGTACAAGTTGTACAACAAGCCGACAGACCGACTCAAGGAAGCCTTTGGGCGTAAGGTACAGTGTCAGGAGCATTATGCATTACGAGAACTAAATTTTGAAGTGGAGAGGGGCGAGTGTGTCGGAATTATCGGCACGAATGGTTCCGGAAAATCCACAATTCTAAAAATCATTACCGGTGTTTTGAATCCCACAAGCGGGGAAGTTAATGTCAATGGACGGATTTCCGCACTGCTGGAATTGGGAGCCGGATTCAACATGGAATATTCGGGGCTCGAAAACATTTATCTCAACGGTACCATGATTGGATTTTCCAGAGAGGAAATCGATGCCAAACTCGAAGATATTCTGTCGTTTGCAGATATCGGTGACTATATCCATCAGCCGGTCAAAACATACTCAAGCGGTATGTTCGTCCGTCTGGCTTTCGCAGTTGCCATTAATATCGATCCGGAAATCCTGATAGTGGATGAGGCTTTGTCGGTAGGCGATGTATTCTTTCAGGCAAAGTGCTACCGTAAATTTGATGAGTTCAAGAAAAAAGGAAAAACAATCCTCTTTGTCAGCCATGATTTGGGCAGTATATCTAAATATTGCAACAGGGTCATTCTGCTGAATCAAGGTGTCAAGCTGCAGGAAGGCAATGCCAAGGAGATGGTGGATCTGTACAAAAAAGTACTGGTGAACCAGGAAGACAGCAGCAGCGAAGCATCGGGCTCCAGAGAAAAAACAGAGCAATGGGAGAAACCATTCTCCTTGAACCCCAATGCCATTGAATATGGTACGAAGATTGCTGAAATCGTTGACTTTATTCTGCTGGATGAGCAGGAGGAACCCACGAATACGATTGAGAAATTCACGCCTTTTAAAATCAAGATGAAAGTACGCTTTAATGAGCGTATCGATGACCCTATTTTCGCCTTTACCATCAAAGACCTTAAAGGTACTGAGATTACGGGAACCAACACCATGTACGAACAGATCGAAACTGAGGCAGGGACAGAGGGACTTGTACAGGAGATTACCTTTACGCAGGAAATGAATCTGCAGGGCGGTGAATATCTGCTCTCTTTGGGGTGTACAGGCTATCATAACGGAAAATTCGATGTATTCCACAGACGGTATGATATCTGTAATATTACCGTAGTATCTTCCAAGAATACTGTGGGATTCTATGACATGAATTCTGAGATCGAGATAACCGATGTGCAGTAAACAGTAAAGAGTAGGAAGGAATTCATACGATGAAGGAAAAAATAGGTGAAGTGATACTGGACGGGACCTATTATCCCGGTGAAGATCTGTACAGTGACGGGGTGATTGAGGACAGAATCCTGGAACTTGTCAGCACACATACAACGGAAGAATACAATGAACTGATTGCCCAGAGTAAAGACTGGGCTATTTTGTATCATTTGTCACATTTGCGGGGAAATATTGTGGATTGGCTGCCGATTGGCAGCGGCGATACGGTATTAGAGGTAGGCTCGGGCTGCGGAGCAGTGACTGGGGCACTTAGTGCGATGGCACAGAAAGTGACCTGTATTGAACTTTCCAAAAAGAGAAGCCTGATTAATGCGAATCGCAATGCAAAGTGCAGTAATATTGAAATTCTGCTGGGGAATTTCGAAGAGGTGGAGCCGCACCTTCCCCAACGGTATGACTGGATTACCTTGATCGGTGTATTTGAGTATGCCAGAGGTTACATTCATACGGAGGACCCTTATGTGGATTTCATCAAAACAATGAAGCGCCACCTGACTCCGGGAGGGAAAATTGTGATTGCGATTGAAAATCGTCTGGGCTTAAAATATTTTGCCGGCTGTACGGAAGATCACACCGGTGTTCTGTTTGAAGGAATAGAAGGTTACAGGGACGAAACGCTGGTACGGACATTTTCCAAGCCGGAGCTGGAAGCAATGATGCAGCGTGCAGGCTTTGACAACTATACGTTCTACTACCCGTACCCTGACTATAAGCTTCCGCTTTCCATCTATTCAGACGAATATCTGCCGACACCCGGTGACCTTAGGAACAATCAGAACAACTTTGACCGCAGGAGGCTGCAGCTGTTCGATGAAGCAAGTGCGTTTGACAGTATCATTAACAGTGGTTTGTTTCCGGTCTTTTCTAATTCATTTCTGGTCGTCTTAGAGGGGGAAGCATAGGATGGAAAAAATTATATTCACGAAGTATTCCAACGAGCGCTCCAGACGATTCTCATTGCGGACAGATATTCTGTCGGACGAGCAAGGGGCACGACGTGTATTTAAAAAAAATACATACCCGGAGGGAAAGGGACATATCGCGGGAATTCATACCTCGTATGAAGCGCTTAGCAGGATGTACCAGGATACCAGGATCGTGATGAACCGCTGTGAGCAGCAAGAAGGCGGGATTAGTCTGGAGTATCTCGAAGGTGTGACGCTGGAACATATTTTGAGCACCTGCCTGTTAGAAGGCAGGACAGATACACTGATACAACTGCTGCTTTCTTATATTGAAGAGGTCAGTAAAGGCCACGTGACAGAACCTTTTAAGAAAACACCGCAGTTTCTTGAGGTGTTTGGTGATGTTGAGCTTCCGGAAGGTCTGCTGTGCGCCCCTGTGACTGATATTGATATGGTTCTGGGAAATGTCATTGTCCAAGAGGATACCTGGACGCTGATTGACTATGAATGGAGCTTTGCCTTTCCGGTGCCGATGCGGTTCGTACTATACAGAATCCTGCATTATTTTGAACATAGTAATCTGGCAAGTGCCGCAATCCGTAAACTCGGTCTGATGGCCAAGGTAGGAATTACTGCAGAAGAGATACAAGCCTATAAAGTCATGGAGCAAAATTTCCAGGAACGTTATATTCTCTCAGAGTCAACAGAGCAAACACATGTGCCGATACGCAATCTGTACCCGTATATTTCGCCGGGAAGCTTAGATGTACGGCACGTTCTGCATATGACAAATGCGCAGGAACAAAGACAGCAGATTCAGCTTTTTGAATCTGACAGAATGCATTTTGAAGAAGGACAATCGATCTTCGAGCCATCCAAAGAGGGGCAGGTGATCTACACACTTTCACCACAGAAGACAACACGTTATGTGCGGCTGGATCCTTGTTCGCAAGCGTGCTGCCTGCAGAATCTCAGTATTCGTACGGCGGATGAGCAGACACTGCTGTTTGAAACAAACGGAGTAAGCTTAGATGAGTTTCGCTGGTTCTTCTTCACCACAGACCCGCAGATTCTGTTTGAACTGCCGGAGGGCGTCCGTACACCAATTCAGATCACCTATGAAATACACTATATGGAGGAGGCAGTGCAGCAGCAGGTCGAACGCCTCTATAACACATGGCAAACCGAGCAGCAGCATACGGCAGCACTCAGCGCAGTCATCGATGAAAAGGATGCGGTGATTCAGCAAAGAGATGAGCTGATTCGTAACATGGAGCAGACCAAAATCTGGAAGGCGTACAGGAAATACAAAGATGTTACGTCCAAAGAAAAAAGCGAGGACAGATAAATGAGCATACTACTAGCAAGTGTAGATGAAGTACGATATGATTCCGATACGGATATTCTGTATGTGGACGGGTGGCTTGTGCAAGAAGGAGACACCCCGATGGTGCTCTTCTATAAAATCGGACAGGCAAAGACCCAGGTCACTGACATGGAGCGCAAAGCACGTCCGGATATTGCCAACGTATTACGAGAAACCCGTCTGCCCAAAGAACCGGGTTATAGTTTTAAAATACCTCAAATCAGTGAAAAAGTTGAGTCTCTCGACTCCCTTGAGATTCTGGTCAGACAGGGAACCGCGGAGAAAGTGCTCGCAAGCTATACGCGGGAAGCACTCAAGAACGAAATTATGAATGAAGCAATTCTGTTCAATATAGATGAAATTGGAATTGTTGAAAATCAGGTTGAGCTAAAAGGCTGGGCTATCGGGAAAAAGGAGGCTCCGGTTCTTAAGGTTCTGGATGCACAGGGACAACCTGTGCCCTGTGAAATTCTGCGCCTTGCCAGAGAAGATGTACGTATTGCATTTGAGGAACTGGTGGAAAAAGGAGAAGAAATCGGGTTTCGTATTCGAATCGCTCCGGCTGCGCTTCGGACTAAAGAAGGAATTCTGCGGATGAGTACACCTGCGGCGGCCAAGGAATATGTCATACCCAAAGCCCGGCTCTTATTTGAGAACACAGTCTGGGGAAGAACCTGGAATGTAATCAAACCGCAGATGTGGCGGACACATGCCGCGTATATTCGTGAAAATGGCAGAGCCACCTTTTTCAAGCAGCTTCGAAAAGATCTGGTCAAGGAATTTTCCGAATATGATACATGGGCGCAGAAGCAAAAGCCTTCCAAATCTGTACAGCGTGCGCAAAAGAAACGTGTTTTCGGATATGCACCTTGTATCAGTATTGTAATGCCGCTTTATAATACACCGCTTGACTACCTTGAGGAAATGATTGAATCCATCAGAACCCAGACGTACACGAACTGGGAGCTGTGTATGGCCGATGGCAGCAGCGTGGCTGAGGTCGGGGAATTGATTACCCGGAAATACAAAAAAGACCGGAGAATCAAGTACCAAAAGCTTGAAAAGAATCTGGGGATTTCAGAGAACACCAATGCCGCCGTTGCCATGGCTTCGGGTGACTTCATTATGCTAAGTGACCATGATGACATCATCGAGCAAGGTGCTTTGTACGAAATTGTCAGTGCAATTCATAAGCATCCTGAGGCGGCGATTCTGTATACCGATGAAGATAAGGTGACAATGGACGGTCTGCATTATTTTGAACCGCATTTCAAGCCGGACTTCAATCTGCGCATGCTGGAGAGCAACAATTATATCTGCCATATCTTCGTGGTAAAGAAAAGTGTGATGCAGGCGGTCGGGGGCTTTCAAAGTAAGTATGACGGTGCACAGGATTACGATATGATTCTGCGCTGCTGTGAACAGGTATTAAGCGATCCGGTACAGGAAATTTGTCATATTCCGAAAGTGCTGTATCACTGGCGTTCACATCCTAATTCGACGGCAGCCAATGCGGACAGCAAGGGCTATGCGCTTGATGCAGGCAAGAGCGCACTGGAAGCACACTACGAACGGCTGGGGATTGCCGCAACTGTTTCTACGACGCGTCTGCCGGGCAGATACAGAACCGAATTTGCATTGCAAGGCACGCCTAAAATCAGCATTATCATACCGAATAAAGATCATGTGGAAGATTTGAAGCTGTGTCTGGATTCGGTATACGAGAAAACGACGTATAAGAATTTTGAAATTCTGATCGTTGAAAATAACAGTGAAGAACCGGCAACATTTGCTTACTATGAGTCCTTGATGGAACAGTACCCGGGGATACGGGTTCTGACATGGGAGAGCGGGTTCAATTATGCGGCGATCAATAATTTCGCAGCGCGCGAGGCGACAGGGGAATATCTGCTGTTTTTGAACAATGATATGGAATTAATCACACCGCAGTGGCTCGAAGAACTTCTGCGGGAGATGCAGAGACCGGAAGTCGGAATGGTCGGTGCCAAGCTGTATTATCCGGATGAAATCATACAGCATGCCGGTGTTATTATCGGTATGGGCGGTGTGGCAGGTCATATGTGCTGCGGTCTGCAGCGAAATGATGCGAGTCATGCTGGAAGAGCGGTTACGGCACAGTATTTATCAGCTGTAACAGCGGCCTGTATGCTGGTCAAAAGAGAGGTATTCGAGCAGGTCGAAGGATTTGATGAAGAATACCAGGTTGCCTTCAATGATATTGATATCTGTATGAAATTTCAGGAGGCAGGCTACAAGATTGTATTTACACCTTATGTGGAATTATATCATTACGAGTCAAAATCCAGAAAACAGGAAGATACAGAAGAGAAGAAGGCCCGTTTTCTCGGAGAAACCATGAGATTTCATAAGAAATGGCCGCAGATACTGGAAGAGGGAGATCCGAATTACAACAAGAACCTGACCTTAAAACGCTCGGATTTTTCTTTGCGAACAGAAGAAGAGGACAAAGATGTATAACAATGGCTTTTTAATTCACAATGACAGATTTCATCTGCTTTCCGCAGAAACCTACATTCTTACCGGCTGGCTTGTGCCGGATGCCGAGGTAAGTGTATATCTGGATAAGACCAAGCTTGCGTCACACACGCAGATTCTTTCGGATATCATAAGCGAGAAAGAACATGGCCGGCAGACCAGAGTGCTCGTAACGATTCCGGAGCATCTGGCGAAGTCTCATGCACTGCGGGCTTATGTAAGCTGCGACGGCAAGAAAACGACATGTTTCTATATTACAGTCAAGGAGTTGCTGAAAAAAAGAGGGGCCATCCAGACGTTTTTCGATGAAGTCTACGTCAGTCACAAGGATAATGTGTGCAGGATTCATGGCTGGTGTGCCAGTGCGCTCCCCGTCAGTATAGCCGTAGCAGGAGAAAACAAAGAAAAAATCAATTGCACGATTCAGCGTTTTAACAGAAAAGATGTTGTGCACCTGTATGGTGAGTGTGATGTCGATCCGCATTGCGGATTTATGATTGAGATGAATGCCGTACCCAAAGGCCGTATCTATCTTTTGCTTAAGACGAAGGAGAAAAATGCGGTTGAGGAAATCGACCTTTCGCCGACATCGCTGAAACTGCAGCGTCTGGTGCGTCTGTATCGAAAAGGCAGAAATCACCTGTATTATAACGGCTTAGGAAGCTTTTTGAAAAAGGCAGCCGGGAGGGTGACCAATGGTCCTCAAAAACCGGTCGTCTATCAGGAGTGGATACAAAAGCATCTTCGTTCTGCATCGGAACTGAGCCGGCAAAGAGCCCATGTATTTGCGCACCAGCCGCTTATAAGTATTGTAGTACCACTGTATAAGACACCGGAGCAGTACCTGCGTGAATTCGTTGAGTCGGTACAGGCACAGACGTATGAGAACTGGCAGCTGTGTCTTTCTGACGGCAGCGGACCGGATTCACCGTTGACGGGGCAGTTGCAAAAGCTGACAGCGGCGGATCGGAGGATTCAGGTCGTCTATCACGAGGAACAGCTGCATATAGCCGAGAACACCAATGAAGCCATACGCATCGCTGCCGGAGAGTATATTGCATTTTCCGACCATGACGACCTCCTGACACCGGATGCACTGTATGAGTGTGTCAAAGCAATTAATGAAGATCCACAGGTGGAAGTCCTCTATTCGGATGAGGATAAGGTCACTGTGACCGGTGAATTCATGCAGCCGCATATGAAGCCGGATTTCAATCAGGATTTGCTATGCACAGTGAATTATATCTGTCATCTGCTGGTTGTGAAGCAGACCATGATTGAACAGGTCGGAATGCTGCGCCCTGAGTTTGACGGTGCTCAGGATTATGATTTTATCCTGCGCTGTACGGAGGCAGCAAATCATATTCACCATATACCGCGCATCCTGTATCACTGGCGGTTCTTTGAAGGCTCGACCGCAGAGAATCCGGAAAGCAAATTATATGCCTTCGAAGCAGGAAAACGTGCGATTGAAGCGCATTATGAGCGACTGGGCGTGCCCGTAAAGATTGAAAATGGAGAATATCTGGGACTGTACCGGACGACCTTCATAAGATCCAACGATCCGCTGGTATCCATTATTATACCCAACAAGGATCACATAGAGGATCTGCAGCGCTGTATTGCATCGATTGAAAGCAAAGCTACCTATCGCAATATTGAATATATTATTGTTGAGAACAACAGCGTCCTGGAAAGCACCTTTGACTACTACAAAACGCTTGAAGAGCAGAATGCGAAAGTACGCGTTGTCCGCTGGGCAGAGGAATTCAACTATTCGGCCATAAATAACTACGGTGTTTCTTTTGCCAAGGGAGAGTATCTGTGGCTCCTGAACAATGATACCGAGATTATAAACGAGGATTGTATCGAGGAACTGTTGGGCTATTGCATGCGCAAAGATGTGGGAGCCGTCGGCGGCAGACTGTACTTTGATGACGATACGATACAGCATGCGGGCGTGATTGTTGGTTTTGGCGGTATTGCCGGCCATGCCTTTTTACAGCAGAAGCGCGGGTTTACCGGGTACTGCCACCGCATTATTACCGCACAGAATTACAGCGCGGTTACAGCTGCCTGTATGATGGTGCCCAGAGAGGTGTACGAGGCCGTAGGAGGGTTCTCCGAAGAGCTGAAAGTCGCTTTTAACGATATTGATTTCTGCATGAAGATACGGGCACTTGGTAAGCTGATCGTCTACAACCCTTATGTTGAAATGTATCATTATGAATCAAAATCCAGAGGACTTGAGGATACGCCTGAAAAGGTAGCAAGGTTTCAGGGAGAAATCGAGACCTTCAAGAGAAAGTGGCCCGAAATTCTTCTTAAAGGGGATCCATATTATAACCCAAATCTGACATTGGACAGCCAGGATTTTTCATTGCGCAGAATCTGATCGTCAAATTTGACAGATAAGAATAAATACAAGCAGGAGGTGCAGGTATGAAGGTTTTAGTGACAGGAGTCAAAGGACAGTTAGGACATGACGTAATGAACGAGCTGGCCAAACGAGGCCATGAGGGAGTGGGAGTAGATGTCGAGGAAATGGATATTACGGACGCAGCCATCGTGGAGCAGGTCATTACAGAGGCACAGGTCGATGCTGTGATTCATTGTGCGGCCTATACGGCAGTGGATGCAGCTGAGGATAATGAAGAGATTTGCAGAAAAGTGAATGTGGATGGCACGAAGCATATTGCCGTTGTATGCAAGAAGCTGCATCTGCCAATGATGTATTTTAGTACAGATTATGTATTTGACGGACAGGGCGAACGTCCCTGGGAGCCAGAGGACCCATGCCAGCCGCTGAATGTCTATGGCCAGACCAAATATGAAGGTGAAGTGGCCGTTCAGGAAACACTGGAGCAGTATTTTATTATCCGAATTGCCTGGGTATTCGGTGTCAACGGCAAGAATTTCATCAAGACAATGCTGCAGTTGTCTGAGACGAGAGATGCCTTAAATGTGGTGAATGATCAGTTTGGTTCGCCTACGTATACCTATGACCTTGCAGTGCTGGTCGTGGATATGATTACGTCAGACAAGTATGGCATTTATCACGCTACAAACGAAGGGATTTGCTCCTGGTATGAATTTGCAACTGAAATTTTCAGACAGGCAGGAATTGAGATGAAACTTACGCCTGTGGACAGTTCCGGCTTTCCGGCAAAAGCGAAACGTCCTTCGAACAGCCGCATGAATAAGGACAAACTGGATGCGATGGGATTCAATCGCCTGCCTGCCTGGGAAGATGCGCTCAAACGTTATCTGGAGATTATTCGCGGGTAATTCATGTAGAAGTGGGGAGAGAGTATGCAGACCATGCAGCAATGCCAGCCGGTAGCCCGTAAGGAATACCGATGGGAATTTATTTTTTTGGCAGGACTTTTTTGTTTTTATTTTATTTGGGCGCTCACGCAGCCGTTTGACTCGGCACCGGATGAACGTATGCGCTTTGAAGTGGTGGAATACATATTTCGTCATGGCAGCCTCCCAAGCGGAGGCGAATTGGAAATCCGGGATGAATTGTGGGGGTTTTCCTATGCCTTTAACCCGATTCTCCCTTATATGATTGCAGCTGTTTTCATGAAAGCAGCGAGCTTTTTCAGCTCGAATGCATTTGTGCTGGTGATGGCGGCACGCATGGTCAGCATTCTAAGCGGTGTTGGCACAGCTTTTTTCGCAATCCGGATTGCCAGAAATCTATTCCCTGGAAAAGCCCGATGGTTCAACGTGGTGCTGGTTGCACTGCTTCCTAGTGCTGTGTTCGTAACATCCTATGTCAATTGTGATGCCTTTGCCATCTTCTCTACCGCTGTGATTGTCTACTGCTGGATTCGCGGCGTACAGACGAGATGGGACAGCAAGAGCTGTATAGGGCTGGCACTTGGTATTTCCATGTGTGCGCTGTCCTACTATAATGCGTATGGATTCATTTTGTGTAGTATATTGTTCTATGGAATCACCCAGCTTTTGTTCTGTCGCCAACAGCATGCGTATAAAGCGTTCTGGCAGAAAGGGCTGTTGATCAGTGTCATTGTACTGGTACTGATTGGCTGGTGGTTCATTCGTAATTACATGCTGTACGATGGAGATCTGCTTGGTTCGAGAACTTCAACCTTGTATGGTGAATTGTATGCGGCGGCAGAGTATAAGCCGTCTGCCCGTATCACACCGCAGGGAACCGGGATTTCGCTCTGGGAGATGCTGGTGCAGCCTTGGGGGACGTTCGAAGACGGCTGGGTAAGTATAACGGCAGAGTCCTTTATCGGAACCTTTGGTTATCTAAATGTCTTTTTGTCGAAGAAGGTGGTATATGTGTATTGGGCGCTGCTTCTTGGCGGGCTCGGACTGCTGCTGGTACATCCGGTAAAGCTGTTTGCAGTGCGGTGCAAGGCACAATGGCAGGTGCGTCCTATCTTCAACTGGTGCATGCTTTTGGCAGCCCTGATTCCGAATATTCTGAATGTATATTATTCGTACACCTCAGATTACCAGCCGCAGGGCAGATACAGCCTGCCGATGCTGCTGCCGCTTATGTATCTGGTGGCCACAGGCTACCAGAATGCAATTGAAAAGTTCATTAAGAAAGAACGCTGGCGGAACATTGTCTATATCGTGCTGGCAGCAGGCATCGCGCTGGCAGCCATCTATGCCTATGTGCGGGTCTTATACCCTGCCTATCATTGACAGGCATAAAAAAGGCGGTACAAGAAAGGATTACTTTTCTTGTGCCGCCTTTTTTAGTTAGGCGATGACCGCCGGTGTATAGATTCTCGCTGCCAGTTCCTGATCCAACAGATACAGGCTTTTGGCATCAGTGCCGAACAATTCGAATTTCTTGATCAGATCCGTTGCATTTTTTTCCTCTTCACCTTGTTCTTTAACGAACCAGTCGAGGAACTGCATAGTACGGAAGTCTTTCTCATCATACGCCACAGAATAAATGGCATTGATGGAAGCCGTTACTTTCTGTTCATGTTCGAGAGAAGCGGCAAGCGGTGCATCCAATGCCGAATACTCCAAATCCGGTCCGTCAATGGCTGTAAGCGCTACCCTGATATCATTGTCAATCAGATACGTACGGATCAGCATCGCATGATCGCGTTCCTCCTGAGCTTGTACATAGAACCAATTCTCAAAGCCGTTCAGACTTTCATCTGCATAGTAGTTTGCAAAATCCAGATACAGATAGGCAGAAAATAATTCCATATTAATCTGTTGATTCAGTAAATCAGCAATTTTTTCACTTAGCATACTATCGCTCCTTTCATAATCCATAATCGTTAGTAGTATTCTTTCACTTTACGCTTTTTAACAGGGATAGTCAATGTTTGATAAAAAAATAACACTTTTTTCTTCAAACCTATTGCTATTATTTTTTTGTATGCTATAATGTCCTTAAATAAATAATAGCGAAGTAGGAATTTATGCGTCAAGTGTTCATTGGCTGGGGAGTCGCCATGAAACGAAAAGTATGTACCCCATGACTTACGATATATTTTCCGCACCCGTTGCTACATATATGAGACATCTCATAGTGTGGAGGGATTATTATTTATCTGATTCTTTTAGTTTCTATATCACATTATGGAGGTGTTTTTGTATGCAGATTTTTTCTAAAGATGCGTTTAATTTCCGCCAGCAGCTGACTGACATGAAGCATGTGCCGAACCTGGCGCTCTGCGGTGTCTTTGTTGCGTTGTATGCAGTACTATCCCCGCTTAAAATTCCGATTTCCAATATTCTGGAGATTCGGACGGCATTTCTTGCCTTGGCGGTAGCCGGTTATATCGGCGGTCCGATTGTCGGATTGTTCGTTGGTATTCTCGGAGATTTTGTCAGTATGTTCATGCCGGGCTTTGGAGGTGTATACTTCCCTGGATTTACGATTCAATACGCACTTCTGGGACTTCTCTTCGGAATCGTACTGTATCGGACGAAGATTACGATACCGCGGGTCATCATCGCAGCCGTTGTGCATTTCCTGATTGGAATCTCAATCGGATCTTTGAATCTGTGGCTGATGTATGGTATGCCATGGAAACAGTTATTCGGTCTGAGACTGTTGAAATCAGTCGTTACATTGCCTGTGGATTCCATTCTGCTGTTCGTCTTTCTGACGGCTTTTGTGCAGATTGCTTTACATGCAGGGCTGACACGCAAACAAAAAGCTTAAACAACCGCCGGCCACATAAGACTCTTGGCGGCGGCAGGAAGTATATATAGAAAAGACAGGAAGCAGGAATGGGGCTGCTTCCTTTTTAGTTTATGTAAAATGTTTGCATTTATAATGGTAATAGTATATAATGCGAAAAAACGAAGGGGATGAACTGTATGGCAATCACAATGGAAAAACTTTATAAAAATGGTACATTACCCTACAAGATGAAGCTGCTGGGAGGGTTTAACGGCCTTTCAAATCTCGTACAATGGGTGCATATACTTGAGGATGATGATGCGACCAAGTTCCTGCATGGTAATGAGCTGGTATTTACAGCCGGCATTCTGAACAAGGAGGGTGACTGGCTGCTGAACTACGCGAAACGCCTTCATGCACGTGGGATCAGTGCGTTCGTCGTGAATATAGGTCCGTATATCAAAGAAGTGCCCAGTGATGTCATCGACTATTGCGATGAAGTGGCCATGCCGATCTTCACAATTCCCTGGGAGACACGCATGGTGGATGTGACCAGGGATTTCTGCCACCGGATTATGCAAAATGAGCAGGAGGAAGACAGTATCGCAGTGCTGATACAGAATCTGATTTTCCATTACGGAGACAGCAATGTGCATATGCAGCAGCTTGAACGTTTTGGTTACCGGAAGGATCAGGAGTTCGCAGTTCTGGCCATTGAGGTGGATTGTCTACATCAGGAGCAGCATCAGCAGAAGATGGATCAGACCAAGGTATATGCAGAAAAAATCATTCGGGGAATTCATGAGAATTTTGCGACTTTTTTCTATGAATCCAGTTATATTGTTGTGCTTGCCGGATTCACCAAAGAGGAAGTCGAAGAGATTGTTGTGCAGTTACACACATTTAACCATCGCGTGTCTGACTGGAAGGTCTTTATAGGAATCAGTGAGAACAAGATGGGAAGCAACCATCTTAACACTTGTTTTGAACAGGCACTGGCGTCACTGCGGCTGTCCGTACGCAAGGATACCACGGCAACGTTTTATGCGGATCTTGGATTCTACAAGGTGCTCCTCGGAACCTCCGATAAGACGGTACTACGTGACTTTTACAGGGAGATTCTGGGAAAGCTTGTAAAATATGACAGAGAAAACCAGACGAATCTGCTTGATTTTTTACATGTATATATGGAGTGCGGGGGGCATGCCAAAGAGGTGTCCGAGCGGCTTTATATTCATCGCAACACAGTGAGCTATCAGTTGAAAAAGATTGAGAAAATCACAGGATTGAACCCCGCAAGGGTACAGGATCAGGTGAAGATTTCGGTTTGCTTTTTAATTCAGGACATCATATGATTGTGCAAGTGCACAATAATAATTGGTCAGAAAATGGTTGTAAAATTTTTTTTTGATGATAGGATAGGTATATCACAAAAAGAACGAAACGAAAAAATGCAAAGGTGCAGACTACGTTATGTAGTTTGCGCCTTTTTGTTTTTTTCGAAAATCGTGTGGAGGTGTCATAATGAAAGAAACAATGAATACAGTAGTGCAAGACAAAGAAAGCACAAATATCTCTGCAAAACCTGAAACAGAGATTAGTATAAGTAATTTGAGCATGGTCTTTCCCGATAAGAATGGCGGGGAGCCGGTCACAGCCCTGCAGGATGTCAATCTGAAAATCAAAAAAGGTGAGTTTATATCGCTGCTTGGTCCCTCCGGCTGTGGCAAGACAACACTGCTGCGGGCCATTGCAGATCTGATTAGTCCGACGACCGGTGAAATCCTGATCCGGAAGCAGACACCGCGTGAAATCCGGTTGCAGAAGAAGTTCGGAATCGTATTCCAAAGTCCGGTATTATATGACTGGCGGACGGTTCGCAGAAATGTCTGTATGCCGCTTGAGTTGTCCGGAATGAAAAAAGCAGACCGGAAGGCGCGTGTGACCAAGATGCTGGACCTGGTAGACCTGAATGAGTTTGGCAACAATTACCCGTTCGAACTAAGCGGTGGTATGCAGCGTGTCGGGATTGCCAGAGCGTTAGCCATTAACCCGGAAATCCTGTTGATGGATGAGCCGTTTTCAGCGTTGGATGAATTTACCAGAGAGAAGCTGCATATGGATCTGCTGCGCATCTGGAAGAAGACGAACAAGACCATCATCTTTGTAACACATAATATCTCCGAAGCTGTGTTCCTGTCTGACCGCGTTGTCGTATTGTCACCGCACCCGGGACGTGTATCGGCCGTTGTGGATATCGACATAGAGCGCCCGCGTGATCTTGAGACCAGACAGACCCCGGAATTCTACAATTATATTACTAAGATCAGGAACAGTTTCGAGGGGGTGTAAGCGTGAAAGCAAACAAAGAACGATACTTTGTCAATGCTGTCTGGATTATTGGTGTCTTCCTGTTATGGGAGGGAGTCGCATTCCTGCTGGCCAATGTTTTAAAAGACCCGATGGCATCGACGAAATTACCCTACTTTCATGAAGTAGTCATTACGATCATTAACAATGCCTCGGAGCTTTTAGTAGCAGCAGGCCTCACCTTTTCAAGAGCCTTAATTGGGTACGCTCTGGGAGCTGTCATAGGATTCCTGCTGGCTATACTTATGAGTCTGTCACGAACCGTCGAAAAAATTGCGTTTCCATATCTGATTATTTCTCAGATGATACCGGTACTTGGCCTGGCACCTATTATTTTTTCCCTGGTCAAGGATATGGATGCCTCCAGAATCGTCATCGCAGCCTATATCACATTCTTCCCGGTGGCAGTGAACATGCTGGAAGGACTGCTCTCAGTCGAAAATGACAGAAAAGAATTGATGTATTCACTAGCCGCCAAAAAGTGGAGTATTTATTTCAAATTAATGATTCCGGCATCTTTGCCAAACCTGTTCTCCGGACTTAAAATTTCAGCTCCGATGGCAGTTACCGCTTCGATTCTGGTAGATATGCTCGGTTCAAGCGGCGGCATTGGTGTAAAACTTTTATATTCGCTTTACTCAGGTACAAAGGATATTTTCTGGGCCTCAGTCATTACAAGTGCAGTCATGGGCTTGATCAGCTACTTCGTAGTTGCAATACTTGAAAAAATCTGTACACCTTGGAATCAGGGAGCGAAACAGAAAGAAGGTGTGGACTGATGGCAGAGAAAATTAAGAAAATATTCTGGCTGGTACTGGTTGGTGCAATTTTTATCGCCATATGGCAGGGCGGACTGATCCATGAAGCATTGGGATTTAAGCCGTTTCAGCTGCCGACACCGTTACAGATACTTGAAACGCTGAGTACGAATATGAGCAAGGCACTCTCGGATACCTTTGTAACAGTCTCCGGTGCATTAACAGGTCTGCTGATCGGATCGCTGATCGGATTTGGGGTAGCTGTGATCGCGACCATGTTTCCTAAATGGGGGTATCCTGGATTATCCATTATCTCAGCATTCAATGCGATACCAATCGTAGCACTCTCCCCGATTATGAACCGGTGGTTCGAAAAAGGGTTTGGACAAAAGGTAGGTGTTGTCACCATTGTCTGCATGGCAGCGATGGCAATTAACGCCTACAGAGGACTTACGAATTTAAAACCATTTGCCTTGGATTTAATGGATTCCTATGCGGCATCTAAAAAAGCGATCTTCTTTAAACTCAGATTTCCAAACTGTCTGCCAAGTATTTTTACGGCATTGAAGATTAATATTGCTTCGGCACTTATGGCAGCCATGATCAGTGAGTATTTTGCGGCATCAACAGCCGGTCTGGGATTTGGTATCAAAGATAATTTACGCAAGGGCATGATGTCCATGGGATGGTCCTATATTGTAATGGCATCCATTGCAGGTATCGTACTCTATCTTATTATTTCATTGGTGGAACGTAGAGCCTTACATTGGCATACTTCACAAAGATAAATTGTTACAACAGTAGAAGAGGAGGAACACAGTATGAAGAAAAGAATCATAGCACTAGGTTTGGTATTACTAATGTCCATGACGACAATTATGGCCTGTGGCAGCAGCTCCAGCGATACAACATCCACAGAGGAGACCACGCAGGCAGCAACAGACGAGGCTACCGAGGACGCAGCATCAGGTGATTTGGAAAAAGTAACACTGCAATTGAAATGGCTGCCGCAGTCACAGTTTATGGGATATTATGTGGCACAGGAAAAAGGATATTATGAAGAAGAAGGAATTGAACTGGAAATCTTGCCCGGCGGCAGTGATATTATTCCGGAGCAGAACGTATATAACGGTGTAGCAGATATTGGTGTTACCTGGGTGTCCAGTCTTATGACATATCAGGCACAAGGATACGAATTGCAGGAAGTTGCACAGATTTTCCAGGATTCAGGACTTTTACTGGTATCCAAAGCAGAATCTAATATTACCTCTGCTGAAGATCTGGCAGGTAAAAAAGTCGGTAACTGGTTTGGAGGAAATGAGTACGAAGTATTAGCACTGCTTGAGAAATACGGATTGAGCACAGAAACAGATTTGGAACTGGTACAGCAGGATTACACAATGGATCAGTTACAGGAGGGTTCTATCGATGTAGCATCCGCTATGACATACAATGAATTTGGACTGCTTTTAGAAGCTGGGATTGCCGAAGAAGACTTAAATGTAATCGATATGAATGATGAAGGTGTGGCGATGCTTGAAGATTGTCTGTTCGTTAATTCCGAGTGGGCAGCCGACAACGCAGATTTACTCCAGAGATTTATCAGAGCTTCCATCAAGGGCTGGGCAGATGCATGTGAAGATCCGGAAGCAGCAGGTGAAATCGTATACAACGTAGATCAGTCCGTATCACTGGAGCATCAGGTATACATGGCAGAAGAAGTTGCCAAACTTGTAATTCCGGAAGGATTTGATGCAGCCAACATTGGACAGATTGACATGGATGCGGTACAGCAGACAGCAGACTTCTTAGAGAAATACAATACAGATCTGGCAGCAACACCAGTGGTAGATGATACGACCTTTACGAGTCAATATTGGGATGAGGCAACAAAATAAATTGTTATAGAAGATAATAGTATAAGTTTTCGGATTATAAGAAAAGGTGGTGCTTATCATGATAAGCTGTAATAAAGATAGGATGGAAGACAAAATAGTAACCTTTAGTAAATTCGGAGACACAGGAGCAGGCGGTATTACCCGCCTCTCACTGTCTCCGGAGGCACTTTCGGCCAGAGAGGAATTCTGCTGGAGTGCCCCCCGATCTTTGTACCAGTGGAAGAGTTAGTTTTGATATGATAAACTAACAAAAAGGAGCAGTACAAAAATGGGAAAAGCAAGGTACACAACGGAGCAAATCATCGTC
>JBKECY010000066.1:0-3785 GCA_047975025.1 Lachnospiraceae bacterium | reverse complement strand
TTTACAGAAGGAGGAATGTCATTAAATCTGAAACGTACCGACTCATCATAAACATCTTTTTTTATATTAGCTCCAGGTGTAGAAGGTTTATTAAGTAACCCATAAAGAACAAATGGAAAGATACAAGGAGCAATATTTCCGTATTTTGCCTTGTCGTACGTGTCTGTATTAAACTCCGTTACAGTCTTTGCCCCTTCAAAATTAATCTCCCATTTCCCCGCCTGATTCATCATCGTTTCCCCGAAGATATCCTTTACAGTGAGTGGGGCAGGCACACCCAGATTACCTTTGTAGCTATCCTCTGTGATTTCACTCAAGCGGAACTTACCGTCGAGGATAAGTATGCCATCCACATACAGGCGTGCATCCTCATAGATACGGAATTTTCCCTGCACTTCTTCCACATTTACATGGCTGAATATTTCATTATTGACAGGGGTGGCAGGCAGCGTTATCTCATACGATTTCTGTGCATCCTTAATGCTTAGCTCTGCAGGATTTATAAACTGGCGTTTGAGCCGTATACCCAGACTTTCGGGGCTGGTGATATCGCAAAGGCGGTTTTTGATGTATAATTCTATGTTCATATTTTTATTAGCTTTTGGCTGTTAGCTGTTAGCTTATAGTTTTGATCGCTTGCGCGCTAATGGCTAAAGGCTGTTAGCTAACAGCTTAAATTATTTTCTCCCTCTGGCTATCCCATAACTCAACGAGCTGTTACGTTCCATCAGTTTGTTGAGGCAGATATAGCGTTGGGCGTCTATCGAGTGATTGTAGCGGTCGGTCGGTTTGTTGGTTGGCTCGCCATTGATATCCGTTTGCCAGCGATAGTTACGGTATTCGTTAATGATATTTGTGCTTCGCCGGGTTATATGTTTCTTATAGCGGTTGAGTACTGCTATTCCGGTATTGATGCTGTCTTTTCCCTTCTGCGCGGGTTCGACTTTCCATCCAAAGGCCGAGATTTCTTTTATACTTTTGGGTTCGGCACTATCGGCTATTATCGCAGTATCTTTAGGAATTCCGCAAGTCCTCAGCGTTTCGGCAATCATCAGGTTATCATACCCTTTACTATAAAGGAGTTCGTCGATCCAAAGCTCTCCCCCGGCCAGGCGGATGTCTACAATTGCCGTAGGGTCGTTGGTAAAACCGAAGTCGATGCCTATCCACCTGTTTTTATATACCTGAGGCATTTTCTCTACTATATCCCAATCTTTGATAATCACTCCTTTTAGTAAACCGGTAAGGCCTTCACCGTACACCTGCCACCAGTCTTTGTCGCTGCGGTTCGATTCTATTTCCCTTACCTGTGCCTCGGTAAGGTACTCATTGTCCTTATAGGTGGAATGGATCAGTATTGCTTCCGGCTGAGTGAGGACCTTTTCATCCAGCCAGAATTCAAAACAGGGGTTGCAGTCCAAAAAGATGGTTTCTGTGGTGCGGATTGCCAGCTGGCGATATGTTTCATAATCGATATTGATACATTCGTTTACATACAATATATCCCTGCTGGGGCCATGTACTTTGCCGGGATTGTCGGCAGAGAAAAATTCTATCATCGACTTGTTTACCCTGTATATCTTGTCCGTAGCATGCCAGCAGCTATTTACCCATTTACCCTCGCTTTGCAGTATCTCCTTAAAATCCCTGATGCACCCTTTTTTGAGGTGGGGCATCGATTCGGAGACAACGGAAATGATTTTCGGCTGATTGGACAACTCGGCAATCAGATACAACAACTGCAACTGGCTATACGTCTTTGATGAGCGTGTAGAACCCTTGTTTACAATATATCTGTATCCTTTGCCGTATGCGGATAAGTTTTTTTCGAAGACGGTGGTTGCTTTCATATTTTTTAGTTACGCGTTACAAGTATTTGATGAAGAAATGAGTCGGGATGCTTCGTACCTCAGCATGACAAAAGATGATGTCTTATCCTTTCCATTTTCCTTGTCATCCTGATCGAAGAGAAGGATCCCGACCCATTTTATCATGAAAAAGACAAGACATCTTTCGTTGCACTCAGTATGACAGAGAGAATTCAATTATAAGCGTCCGAATACCGATACTTCATATCCACCCTGAAAAGTTCATCTTTCGAATTGGGTTTGATATTCATTTCATCTACTATCACATACCTCTTTGTGGATAGTTCGTATACTGCTTTGGATGCGCTGAGCTCTTTGAGCCAGTTGCAAACCCCCATTGTTACGGGCATAGTCTGTACGGTGAATTGCTCAGAGACATTTTTATTATAAACCGACTCGATCTCACTGCTTACCGAATAATGTGGTGTTTGCGTTTTAAATATCGTATTTGCTTCTGCCTTAAACTCTGATTGTTCCGTACCCAAAAAATTAAAGCTGCTCCATCCGCCAAGGCTATTGAGGAAAGCAAAATCTTTTACTTTGTGCAGGCATTCGGGAAGGATGTTGAATTTCAGAGGTTTGCTCACGTCAACCGGTGCTTCGCTACCATAACGGTAAGCCAGATAGATTTCTACTTTTCCGGCATTTTCGTATCCTTCAATTGCTTTATCGAGGTTTAACCTGACAGTATTGACCTCGTTGAAATTCTTCCTCGCCTTGAAGTGGTCGTATTTATCGGCAATAAACCTTCCCGATTGTGAATAGATTCTGAAAACAATGCCAAGTTGATATTCTTTACTGACATTTATGCTATGTTCAGCATCGGATAAGATGAAATTGAAATACTGTGTTTGCCCTTTTATATGGAAGAAGTCAGGCTGATTGGTTAGCGGTTTTACTTTCTTTATCTCTTCCGGACTTTTCAATCTTTCCTGAGTGTTGAATACATAATCGGACAAATCGTTTTCTTCCAGTGTGCGCCTGTTTCCTGCAACTGTGTACAGTACAGGGGAATAGTAGAACAGTGAGTTGTCATAATAGTCTTTGCCCGATATTAACCTCTTGGCGGCAAAACGGAAATTATTGATCATTCCCGTATTTACCCAATCTGTGGCATTCAGGAAATCGACAGGTATGTTGTTCGTTTCCAGTATATTCAGGTTGAACCAGATAGGTGTGTATGAATAGGCTTTGGTAAGGGTCATCGCCAGGGTACCCATATTGCTGCCTACAGGCCGGTCATCTTCACCTAAGAATATACCTGTGTCTTTATACAGTTCGAGTTGTATTTCCACAGGATTGTAGCCTCCGCCTATAGAATCGTTGCTGACCGTTACGGATGGACCCGAAACTTTCAGATATTGTGTTGATGGATCTGTATATCCGGGAATGAAATTAAAAGTATAACCGCTACCGCTTCCCTTCGATATTAGCTTGATAATTCTGCCGTAGGTTATATTCCCTTCAACGTCGGTTATTGGCGGAAATAGAATATTGAAATTATTTCCAATAAAGGAATTAGCCTGAAGCACATTTTTTAAGGCTTCCGCTATTTTATTGAAGCTCCATGACGGGCTTATATAATATGTTCCTCCTCCTATGCTGCTTATATCTGTTGTTGCCTCAAATACATGTTGCTCACCGGAGTTTTTCTCTACAATAGTGAACTTTGTGAAGTTATCGAGGTTTTCATCAAACCCATTACCAATAACCTCCAATGTCATCTCTACCAACCTGTTTTCTCCCGTAGCATTACTCGAAAATTCGATGTAATTAGGGTTCCCCGCTAAAGATACTTTGGCAGGGGTAACCGTTTCTTTTGCTATTTCCAGTCCTTTTATAAAATATCCCATTAGTTAAAATATTTATTTAGTTCGTCAATTGTTGCTTCAAATAGTTTGTCGTACCACTCGGTTT
>JBKECY010000046.1:0-19776 GCA_047975025.1 Lachnospiraceae bacterium | reverse complement strand
GTGGCCTATATTCTTGACGAACCCAGTATCGGTCTGCATCAAAGAGATAATGATAAGCTTCTGGCTACCCTGCGCCACCTAAAAGATCTGGGAAATACACTTCTGGTGGTGGAACATGATGAGGATACGATGCTGGCGGCGGACTGTATTGTGGATATCGGACCGGGAGCAGGCGAACATGGCGGTGAGCTGGTAGCTATTGGAACCGCGCAGGAATTAATGGACAATCCGAACTCTATTACCGGAGATTATCTGAGCGGACGCAAAAAGATTCCGGTGCCTGAGGTTCGCAAGAAGCCGACCGGGAAGCTAAAGGTCCGCGGAGCGGCGCAAAACAACCTTAAAAATGTAAATGTTGACATTCCGCTGGGGGTATTCACTTGTGTTACCGGTGTCTCCGGTTCGGGCAAAAGCTCGCTTGTGAATGAAATTGTGTATAAAGTACTGGCCAAGAAAATCAACCGAGCCAGAACGATTCCCGGAACCTACAAGAGCATACAAGGGATAGAGCAGCTGGACAAAGTGATCAATATCGACCAGTCGCCCATTGGCCGTACGCCGCGGTCGAATCCGGCGACCTATACCGGTGTGTTCGATCAGATCCGCGATTTATTCGCATCGACTGCCGAGGCGAAGGCCAAAGGCTATAAGAAAGGCAGATTCAGCTTCAATGTGAAGGGCGGACGCTGCGAGGCCTGCAGCGGTGATGGTATCCTGAAGATTGAAATGCATTTCCTGCCGGATGTCTATGTGCCTTGTGAAGTATGTCATGGTAAGCGCTACAACAGAGAAACGCTGGAGGCTAAATACAAGGGAAAAAGTATAGCGGACGTTTTGGATATGACAGTGGAGGAAGCCTGCGAGTTCTTCAAGCCGATTCCGTCAATTTACCGAAAAATTGTGACACTCAATGATGTAGGACTCTCCTACATACGAATGGGACAGCCGTCGACTACGCTGTCCGGTGGTGAGGCACAGCGTGTGAAGCTTGCGACGGAATTAAGCAAACGAAGCACAGGGAAGACGATTTATATTCTGGATGAACCAACGACCGGACTTCATTTTGCCGATGTCCATAAGCTGATCGAGATTTTAGAGCGTTTTGCCCAGGGAGGCAACACAGTTCTGGTCATTGAGCATAATCTGGATGTAATTAAGACAGCGGATTACATCATTGACATTGGACCCGAAGGCGGGGACAAAGGCGGAACCATCGTTGCGCAGGGAACACCGGAACAGGTGGCAGCTCGTGAAGATTCTTATACGGGTCAGTACCTGAGAAAATATTTAAAGAAAAGTTAGCTGCAATTAAGAAAGTTCACTGAAATACTACTTTCCATTTGTCTGGCAATTGTATATAATATAGCGTATAGTCACAGAAACGGACTAGAAGATCAGGGAGTATATAAGGGGTATCCTTGTGTGTATTCACAGGGGCGATGTAATTCAGAAAGGTACAGGCTATGCCAGCAATTGATATTGGAATAGATTTAGGGACTGCGAGCAGTCTTGTGTTTCGTAAAGGACGTGGGATTGTTTTAAAAGAGCCCTCGGTCGTTGTATATGACAAAGATGCAGAGAAAATCAGAGAAATCGGGGAAGAAGCCAAGCAGATGATTGGCAAGACAGCGGGGAACATGGCTGTGATCTGGCCGATTCGCAAGGGATTGATCACGGACTACTCTGTGACAGAGAAAATGCTGAAATATTTCATTGCCAAGGCTATGGGAATTAAGGCATTTCGTAAGCCCAGAATCAGCATCTGTGTGCCGGGGGGCATTACAGAGGTTGAGAAAAAGGCAATTGAAGAAGTAACCTATCAGGCCGGAGCCAGAGAAGTGTATCTGTTGGAAGCACCGCTGGCGGCTGCCGTAGGGGCAGGGATTGATATCAGGAAACCCTGTGGAAATATGATTGTAGATATAGGAGCGGGAACAACAGATATTGCTGTAATTTCGCTTGGCGGCGCAGTGGTGTCCACTTCCATAGCTATTGCGGGAAGTGACTATGATGAAGCAATCGTTCGGTTCCTGCGTAAGAACCACTCACTGTTGGTTGACAGAGAGGAAGCGGAAAATATCAAGATCAGAATCGGAACTGTTTTCGACCGTATGGAGAACCTGAAGATGGAAGTAAGCGGCAGAGATGTCGTTTCAGGACTGCCCAAAACGGTTATGCTGCATTCTCGTGAAATCGGGCGTGCCATGACGGACTGTACGCAGAAGATCTTAGAAGCTGTGCATTCTGTGCTTGAGAAGACACCGCCGGAACTGGCAGCAGATATTGTGGAGCGCGGGATCGTCCTGACAGGAGGAAGTGCCCTGCTTACGGGGATTGAAGCAGCAATTGAACGAAAGACCGGAATACAGACTGTGACAGCGCAGGACCCGGTACTGGCAGTAGCTGTCGGAGCGGGAAGATATGTGGAAGCAACGGAGGGGATGTAGAGGTATACAACTGCCGATTTTGCTGCCGGAGAGGGGGCGCAGTCATGTGTCCCTTTCTCTATGCCGGAATACGTGTGATTGTAAAGAAAGAACGCAGGGCAGGATGGCCCGGGAGAGTTGAAATGAATGCGGGAGCACCGATGAAGGATACAATTAGCGGATATGTTGACCATATCATATTTCAAAATAAAGATAACGGCTATACGGTGTTTGTACTCATAGATGGCCATACGGAAATCACCTGCGTGGGCAACCTGCATACTTTGACCCAGGGGGAGTCGATTGAAGCCTACGGAACGTACATTGAGCATCCTTCCTATGGACAGCAGTTTCAGGTAGACTCCTTCGTAGCCAAGATGCTGGAGGATGCCCAGTCAATCGAGCGCTATCTTGGTTCCGGAGCCATCAAAGGTGTGGGAAGTGCGCTGGCAGCCAGAATTGTCAGGAAATTCAAGGATGCCACCCTTCATATTATTGAAGAAGAGCCTGAAAGACTGGCGGAAGTAAAGGGCATCAGTGAGCGAAAAGCCAGAGAAATTTCCCAGCAGGTCATGGAGAAATCAGATATGAGAGAAGCCATGATTTTTTTGCAAAAGTACGGAATCTCCCTTTCTCTGGCAGCCAAGATATATACGCAGTATGGCCAGAGATTATATGGAATTATCAAAGAAAATCCATATCGTATGGCCGATGATATTACGGGAGTGGGCTTCAAAGTGGCAGATGAAATTGCCGAACGCATCGGGATACAGACGGATTCTGATTTTAGAATCCGAAGTGCGTTGTACTACATACTGGTGCAGTCTACGGGACAGGGCAACGTATACCTGCCGGATACACAACTGTTTGAGCGTACGTCAGAACTGCTTGGATTTATGCCGGAGAATCTCGAGAAGAACCTGATGGATCTGGCAATCGAAGGCAAAGTTATAGCGAAGACGATTGATGGAGCCAGAGTGATTTACAGTCAGCAGCTGTACTATCTGGAACTAAATATCGCCAGAATGCTGCATGGACTCTCCATAGCCCAGGAAAGCGATATAAAATACGTTCAGAAGCGGATTCAAAAAATTGAAGAAGCGAATGAGATCGTACTGGACGAACGGCAGAAGAATGCGATTCTTGAAGCCTCATCGCAGGGAGTGCTGATCGTTACCGGAGGACCGGGTACAGGTAAGACGACAACAATTAATACCATGCTGCAGTTTTTTGAGGGCGAAGGTCTAAGCTTCGCGTTGGCCGCACCAACCGGCCGGGCTGCCAAAAGAATGACAGAAGCGACAGGACATGAAGCCTCCACAATACACAGGCTGCTGGAACTTTCGGGCCTGATGGAGGAGTCATCGGCAGAGGTACAGTTCGAGCGTAATGAGGAGCATCCGCTGGAGGTGGACGTTGTTATTATTGATGAGATGTCGATGGTGGATATCTATCTGATGCACGCACTGCTATGTGCGATTTCTGTGGGCACAAGGCTGATTATGGTTGGCGATGCCGACCAGCTGCCCAGCGTCGGACCGGGGAATGTACTTAAGGATCTGATTGCATCAGGTCTGTTTTGTGTACAGAACCTTAGCCGGATTTTCCGGCAGGCAAGTGAAAGCGATATTGTTGTCAATGCTCATCATATTCAGGAGGGCAGACACGTGGTACTGGACAACGACAGTAAGGACTTCTTCTTCCTGGAACGCTCGGATCTTACGATGATCATACGTGTGATTGTTGCGTTGATTCAGGAGAAGCTGCCCGGCTATGTGAATGCAAAGCCTTTGGAAATTCAGGTACTGACCCCTATGAGAAGAGGTCCGCTGGGGGTGGAACAGCTGAATAAGGTTCTGCAAAAATACTTAAATCCTCCGCAGGATACGAAGCGTGAAAAGGAATATGGTGATAAAATCTTCCGCGTAGGAGATAAAGTAATGCAGATTAAAAACAACTATCAGATGGAGTGGGAAATCCGGGGGAAATACGGAATCGCAGCAGAGCGCGGCATTGGGGTGTTCAATGGCGATACGGGGATTGTCGCTGAAATTAATGATTTTGCTTCGACGCTGCTCGTAGAATTCGAAGACAGCCGGTATGTGGAGTATTCTTTCAAGCAGATGGATGAATTGGAGCTGGCCTATGCAATTACGATCCACAAGGCGCAGGGGAGTGAGTATCCGGCGGTGATTCTGCCGCTTTTGGGCGGTCCCCGCATGCTGATGAACCGGAATCTGCTGTATACCGCAGTGACGAGAGCCAGAAAATGTGTTACCGTTCTGGGAAGCAAGGAGTGCTTTTATGATATGATTGATAACCAGTATGCACAAAAGCGGTACAGTTCACTGGCGACGCGGCTGGAAGAGTTTTTCCATCTGTAAACGTCAGCAGGGAGAAGAGAGTGCTCGGGGAGAAAGGAAGTCACTGTCATGATACGGATACTTTGCGGCAAAGCGGCAGATATTCTGTTTCCCAGGCGGTGTGCGCTTTGCCACGACATTGTCATGCCGAAAGGCGGCAGTGTCTGTGCTGCCTGCAATAAGCATATACAGGTAATCACAGAACCAAGATGTAAAAAATGCGGGAAACAGATTCAGAATCCGCAAAAGGAAGTATGTGTTGACTGCGCCCGCACACCGAAAGCATTTACCCAGGGCATAGCTGTTTTTCCATACAACAGCAGGATGCAGTCTTCGATCCTGTATTACAAAGAAGGCGGGCGCAGGGAATACGCAGAATTCTATGTGCAGGCGGCGCTTCGCTATGCACATGAGACCATCCGGCGCTGGCGGCCGCAGATCGTGCTGCCGGTACCGGTCCATGCAAGCGCTCTGCGTAAACGAGGTTTCAATCCCGCAGCGCTGCTGGCGCGCCGGATGGCTTCACAAATGCAGCTTCCCTATGCAGAGAACTATTTGTGCCGGAAAGCGACACGCAGGCAGCAGAAGTCCCTCGGACGCGATCAGAGAAAGAGAAACCTGAGAAAAGCATTCTGCCTTGGGAAAGGGTTTCAGCGCTGTGAGAGAGTACTTTTAATTGACGATGTCTATACGACGGGAAGCACGATGGAGGCATTGAGCAGGCTGTTAAAACAAGCCGGAGTCAGCGAGATTTACTTCCTTGTCCTATGCAGCGGAGAGCAGGGAGGAACCTAAAGGATGTTAGGGAAAGGGCTTTTCACCAAGAGGCATTTATGATACAATAGAATGCGTATAAATGTCGGTAAGACTCTAAAGGAGCAGAGATGGTTAATGAAGATAAAGTGCGTCTTATGACTAAGCTTGCCAGATATGAGGCAACGGACGGAAAGCGGACGCTTCCTATTGCCAAATATTTTTTAAGTGACTATATAGGCCTTGCGCTGATCAAGAATTTCTTTTTGATTACGTTTGCATATGGAATTATACTCTTTATGGTGATTGGATATTACTATGACTTCCTTTTAGACAATATTCATAAAATGAATGTCGTAACACTCGGAGCACAGATTCTGATTGGTTACATCTGTATCCTGGCCATTTATTCTGTGATTACATATGCCCGGTATCTGATGAGGTATAGGAATGCTCATCAAAGTCTGAAAAAGTACTATGCTATTTTAGATAAAGTCAATAGAACCTATGTGGACGAGCCAAAAAAATCTAAAAGAAAACATAGATAAAAGAAGGGAAGACTTATGACAACCTTACTGGAACTCAAACAAAAAGCAAAAGAATTTTACGGCAGGCACGAAACCTTTGTTCTGCCGGTCTTCAAATTTGTATTGTCACTATTACTGTTCTTGTGGATCAATTCTTCCCTGGGATTTATGACACAGCTCGATAATATCTTTATCGTGCTCGTACTTGCCATTTTGTGTAGTGTGATTCCTATTAACTTGACAATTGTGGTTGGACTCGTGCTTGTGGTAATCCAGTGCTATGGCATCGGTATCGAAGTAGCTGGTTTTGCATTTGCGCTAACGATTCTGCTTGGTATCTTGTTTCTGCGTTTTACGTCAAGTGCGAACCAGACAATGCTGTTCGTACCGCTGGGCTTTGCGGCACAGGTGCCCGCACTTGTACCGATTACCGCCGGTCTGCTATCGACACCTCTGTCTGCCGTTCCGGCTGGCTGCGGTGTGGTTCTGTACTATTTTGTACAATTGATTAAGGCACAGGCGTCTGTACTGCAAAGTGCGGATACAGATGCGGGAACCAGAATCAAAATTTTGCTGGACGGACTCATCAACAACCTGGACATGTGGGTGACGCTGGTAGCCTTTGTCGCAGTCATCCTGCTGGTATATGTATTACGAACCAGAGAGCAGGATTATGCCTGGAGAATCGCAATTTTACTGGGCGGTGTTGCCTATGTATTTATCAAACTGATTGGCGGACTGCTTCTGGAAGTTTCGACTTCACTGCTTGCAATCTTGCTGACAACCGTTATTTCAGTGGCGGTTGCCTATCTGGTAGAGTTCTTTGCATTTGGCGCGGATTACTCCAGAGCGGAGAGGCTGAATTTTGAAGATGATGAATACTATTATTATGTTAAGGCCGTACCTAAGATTTATGTAGCAACTCCGGATCGTCAGATTCGCAAAATAAATGCGGCTCCGTTGCAGGAGGATGAACTTGAAGAGATGCAGGAGACAGAAACTGCTGAATATGCCAATCCGATTTTTAATGAAGATGAGGATGCATTTCAAAGCGACGCTCCAACGGCGGATCTTCCTGATGTATCCCGTACACTGGAAGAAAATGTGGATTTTGAGAAAAAACTGGAGGAATCTCTTAAGGACTTGTAGGAGTGAAATATGACAATAAGCACCATTAATGATCTATTTGATACGTATATATCGAAAATATCAATTCCAAACATATCAATCATAGATATCATAGAGATTATTTTGATTTCTTTTTTCGTGTACCAGTTTATGCTCTGGGTCAAGAACACCAAAGCGTATTCACTCTTAAAAGGAATCCTGATCGTACTGATATTTCTGCTGATTGCCTATGTATTCAGGATGACAACAATCCTGTGGATTGCGAAAAATCTGGCAACAGTCTTGATTACAGGTGTGATTGTCATCTTTCAGCCTGAGCTCAGAAGAGCCTTGGAGCAGTTGGGAAGAAAGAAAATTATCTCTACGTTTATTCCGTTTGAACCGTCCAGAGAGTTTGAGGACAGACTTTCCGACAGGACCATACATGAAATTGTAAAAGCCTCACTTGAAATGGCTAAAGTAAAGACTGGCGCATTGATTGTAATCGAAGAAACCATACTCCTGACCGAATATGAGAGGACAGGCATTCAGGTAGACTCGATGGTAAGCAGTCAGCTTTTGATTAATATATTCGAGCACAATACACCATTGCATGATGGTGCAGTTATCATCCGCGGTAACAGAATTCAGGCGGCAACATGCTATCTTCCGCTTTCGGAGAATCGGGAGCTGAGCAAAACACTGGGCACCAGACATCGTGCAGGACTTGGTGTCAGCGAAGAAAGTGACTGCCTGACAATTATTGTTTCCGAAGAAACAGGCCGGATTTCCATTGCGAAAGAAGGCGTGCTGACAATGGATGTGTCTGAAGATGAGCTGCGCAAGGAGCTGGCAGAAGCACAGAACAAGACCAGAGTCGTGAGCACGCGTGCAGCAAAACGAAAGGAGCGAGGGAAGCATGAAAAAAAGCTTAACTAAAAATATCCCTCTTAAAATCGCATCAGTGTTTATCGCAGTCCTTGTCTGGTTCTTAGTAGTCAATATTGCAGATCCAATAGTGAGCAAGACAATTGCGGACGTTGAGGTAACCCTGGAGAATGAAGCCTATATTGTAAGTGATGGAAAAATGCCTATGGTAGAAGACGGCGGCGACAGCATCAGTGTAAGAGTCACAGGGAAACGCTCTGTCATTGATGATATGGAGGCGGCAGACATCACAGCAACGGCAGATCTTGAGCAGATCATCAGCATGGATACTTCACCGATTATGGTGCCAATTACTTTGACAAGTTCTAAATTAAGTGCCAACAATATGACTCCGATTCCGAGAAATCTCTCGATCGATCTGGATGATATAACGGATCAGGAATTTATCATATCTGTTGTCGCCAAAAGCGATACATCACCAGCAAGTGGTTATGAAGTGGGAACACTTACCTCAGATCCTGAGAAAATCACAATCTCCGGTCCTAAGTCACTTGTCAGCAAAATCGACAAGGTGGTAGCCACAATTGATGTTGACGGAATTACGTCAAACACGACTAAAAATGTGCGGTTGAGTATTATCGATAAGAACCAGGATTCGATTTCAGAAAGTCAGCTTAAATACTTAAAGTATAATACGAGCGACAAGCAGCCGCAGGTAAATGTGACAGCCACTGTTTGGGAAGTACGTTCTGATATCACTCTAAAAGCGAATTATCAGGGAACACCGGCAGAGAACTACAAGGTTTCGGATGTGATCGTGACACCGGAGCAAGTCAGTGTAGCGGGTACGGAAGAGGCGCTGGCACAGTTAAGTGCAGAGGGCAATGTGATTACCATCCCGGCAGAATATGTAGATATCTCCGGAGCGACCAGTGATGTGGAGACGAAGATTGATTTGGCAAAACTGTTGCCGGATGATTTGAAACTGACTTCCGGAACGAGTGAATCCGTAATTGTACAGGTGAATATACTCACACAAAATAGTGAAGAATATACGATTTCTACCAAGTCAATTACTGCAACAAATATTCCGGATGGGTTGACCGCAGTATTTGAAACAGAAAAAATCAAAATACGTGTACAGGAGAACGGCGCTTCACTGGCCGACCTGAATACATCTGATATTAAGGCAAGTGTGAATTTGAAAGATATGGAAGAGGGAAGTGTTGATGTCCCAGTGACCATAGAATTGCCGGAAGGATATGCACTTGTGGGCGAAGCGACCACAACGGTTAAACTTTCAAAGTCCACAGTAGTTACTGAAGCAAACTAACGAGAAAAGTACAGTTCGTACCTGGCTGGGCGAGGGAACGGAGGGAACTATGGTAAGTCAGACTATACAGATTATAAATACGGCGGGATTTCATCTAAGACCCGCAGGAATACTTTGCAAGGAGGCGATGAAATACAAATCGCTGATTACCTTTAATTATGAATCAGGGACGGCGAATGCCAAGAGTGTGCTGAGCGTACTTGGCGCCTGCATCAAGCAGGGAGATACGATTGAGCTTGTCTGTGATGGTGAGGACGAGGAAGAGGCATTGCAGGTACTTGCGGAGCTGATTGAAAGCGGATTAGGCGACTGAAAGATGGGGGAAAACAAATGGGAAGAAGAAGGATTCAACTGGTTGCACTGATTACATGTATGAGTATGTTTGCTTCGCCGGCGGTAGCAACACTGGCAGCGAATGAAGACAGTGCGGTCACAGAAACGGCGGAGGTGACACAAGAGGCAACGGAAACACCGGCGAGTGAAGAAACACCTGCAAGCGGGGAAACACCCGCGCAGGAGGAAACTCCGGCAACGGAGGAAACTGTGACGCCCACACAGGAAGTGACACCCGTACCAAGCGTCACAGAGCCTGTGGTGACAGAGGATGTAACACCTGCGGTTACAGAGCCGCAGCAGACACCGACGGAGGATCCAATGGAATCTTTGGCACCAGTTTCGCCTGCCAGTCTGTTGGAAGCGCCGCCAGAAACGTCAACTGAAAAAGAAACATGGAAGGAGATTGACGGTCAGAAATGCTACTATGATCAGAACGGCCGCCTGGTGCGTGGCTGGGTTATGATTGATAAGATTTTCTATTATTTTAATCCGGAGACCGGATATCTGCGACAGGAAGCAGGCCTGCTTACACTCGGAGATAAGACCTACTATGTGACAGCTAAGGGGACACTGTTTACCGGACTTAGAAAAATCAACGGTCAGATGTACTTCTTTAATCTGGCGAAAGGTAATATCGATAACGCCTATATGGCAAAAGGCCAGTGGGTCACCATGAAAGGAAAGCGATATTATGCCACAAAATCAGGTGTACTGCGCAGCGGGTGGCTGACATACGGCGGGAAAACCTATTATTTTAATGATGATTATTCGATGCATACCGGCTGGTTAAAAACACAAGAAGGGAAATATAATTTTGATGAATCCGGTGCCATGAGAACAAAATGGTATAAAACTCCGGAAGGATTGATTTATTACTTCCGCAAGGATGGACGGGCATTGCAGCCAAACGGTCTGGTGACATTGGCTGGACACCAGTATTATATGAATGCAGGCGGTGTCCTTTGTACAGGATTCAGAACGATTAATGGAAAGCTGGTGTATTTCCCAAGAGCCGGAAATAGCCCCGGCAAATCCTATATGCTGACCAGTCAGTGGTTTTACACACAGAATGCTTGGTATTATGCCACGAGCACTGGACAATTGAAAAAGGGCTGGGCGACGATTGACGGCAAGGTATACTATTTGAACTCCAGTTATAAAAGAGTTTCAGGCATTACCAGAGTCAATGGGCGCATCTACTGCTTTAATGCCGATGGTGTCAGAATGCAGAGCCAGTGGTTCCAATTGAATGGGAAGACTTACTATGCCAAGAAGAATCATGCTCCAGCAGCAGGCTGGATTACATTTGGAGGATACAAACGTTACTTTAACCCGAAGTCCTATGTCGTTTACTCCGGACTTAGAACACTGGATGGTGTTTATTATATTTTCGGCTCCAAAGGAGAGGTTTATCCGAATCAGTGGGTGACTTATAACGGAGCAAAATACTATACCAACAGTGATGGCAGCATCAAGCGAAATGAATGGCTGCTGTGGAATGGCGGCTGGTATTTCCTACGGAATAACGGAACTGTTGCAACGAATATGCCAATGATTTTTGCCGGTATGAACGGCTATGTCAACGGTGAGGGGCGGTTCTATCAGCCAGGATGGGTACGCGTGGACGGTGCGCTGCGTTACAGCTCTGCGAATGGCTATGTGACGGGATGGAATTATATCGACGGACGTAAATATTTCTTTGATATCTATGGAAATCTGGTACAGGATGTCCGGAATATGGTTTCGGGACCTTATAAGATCGAAGTAAACCGCAAGCAGTGCATGATTACAGTGTTTGCCAGGGATACGAACGGTGTATATTCCATTGTTGTAAAAGCATTTGCGTGCTCCGTAGGCATGCCGTCGACACCGACACCAACGGGCAACTATACAACAACGCGCAGCAATCGCTGGAAAATGCTGATGGGACCGTCTTGGGGACAGTATGCAACACATGTTACCGGTGGAATCTATTTCCACTCTGTGGCAGGGCTTACCCCGAGTGTGTATAATGTGATTCCGGGCGAGTACAATAAGCTAGGCGGACCGGCATCGCATGGCTGCATTCGTCTTACAGTTGCGGATGCAAAATGGATTTATGATAATGTGGGAAATGGTTCTCCGGTCGTGATTTTTGATTCCAATGATACAGGAATCTTCGACAAACCGGCAACAATTAAGATACCGGGAAGTCAGAATTGGGATCCGACAGATCCGGCTGTTTAGAACATTGATGTGTGAGAGGATACAATAGAGCGGGCAGATAGAAAGTGTAACTTTCTATCTGCCCGCTGTTGTTATAGTGCAGGTCTGAATCGTATTACAGGATGTACTTTGTTACCGACGTCGGGTACAGCACCTCTTCACCATCGGTTGCCCGTACACTGGCCATAGAAACGATTTTTCGGGTAAGCGCATCGACGGCTGCCCGTGTCTCCCCCGCAATATAGAAACGCGCAACATACGGATTAGGGCCATGCTTTACAATCGTCTCCCCCTCCTTGTAGAAAATCCAGGAATCCCTGACACCCTCTAAGGTGGCTACGTCATATAATGCTTCCATTGACTGCACTGTCTTTCCCGGTTTCCCATGAAAATAGAGTACAGCACTCACAGTAGTAAAGAAAGGTGAGTGATGCAAAAGAGAGCGGGAAAGCGCCGCAGGATCACTGACTGAATCCAGCAAAAGGGTGTCCGTCGACAGCTCACTCACATAGGAAAGCAGCTCGTGCTCATAGCCGAAGAAGCGTCCGGCAACTTCGCATACTGAAATCGGTTCGCCGGGCCGCCAGAAGAACTGCATGGACAAAGCGCCTTCGGTTTGTCCGGTGAATTCCGCGACTTTTTGGAGGATGCTGCGAGCCGGTTCATAAAGTGTCGCGGCATACAAGGAGGGATATACATTACGGCTTGAAATAGGGATTTCATGCGCTCCGATCGGTGATTTCTCGCGGTCAGCGATACTTAGTACATGGACCGTACCCTGATGCACCCAAGTCATCATATTGAATTCATAGCCTGTGTGATATTCATCGACCAGTACGGCCTTGGTCTGTGAAGTTTCACAGATATGGTCAAAATTCGCACGAAGCTCCGCAAGACTGTTCAGTACCATGACTCCTCTGGAGCCATATTTATCGAGTGGTTTGGCAACCAGAGGATAGGTAAAGCCCGCAAGAGCAGTGGATGAAAAGTCTTTTGACAGCGTACAGAATTTCGGCGTTGCGATGTTCAACGAGAGCAGCATATCCTTCATGATTTGCTTATTGCGGTAGTAGGGCAGACGCTCCTTGGCATAGTAAGCGGGAAGTCCTGCTGCTTCGGCAATACGAATCATACTTTCAAACAGATAATCGGAATAGGAAGTCAGGATATGTGTAATACGCTCTTCCTGGCACAATGCGGCCATAGCAGCCGTATCGCCCACATCAATGGTATAGGCGGCATCGGCATACTGCTTCCCGATTCCGTTCGGATACCCGTCACAAACTACTGTATAGAGTCCGCGTTCCTTAGCCTGGCGGATCAGGGGTACAAATTCGCCCAGTGACCCCAGAATTAACAAACGAATGTGCATGTTATTGTTCCTTTCCTTCCAGTTCGTCCAATGCCGTTGTCAGCCGAGAGAGTAATTCCTGCATATCCTCCAGTGTATACCGCTGGTCACAGGGAAGCGGCAGAATATTCTGTGCATAGGTATGTTCTATGCTCTCAGACGGCATCAGTTCGATGACATTTTTCCAGTAAACAGGAATATAGACTTTGGCGGCAGCAAGCTTTTGCCGCAGCAAGGGAGCCTGCCTATGGTAATACGGATAGACAAACGGTGCCGTTGGTGCAGGGAATTTTAGTTGATTCGATGCAGACAGATGGTGCTGTAAAAAAGAATAGTTTTGCTCGCGTGTGCGCTGTACCGCAGGATAATCGATGCCGCAGAGCAAGTTGCGTGTCAGCGGGGACATTTGTTTGACCATTTCATCCTCATAGGAATGGGCGGTGGCAAGCATTTGGGAATAATAGGTGCTTGCATCTGTCTCAAAGCGTCCCAGAATATGTGCCATGCGGTCACAGGAAATATCCATCTCCAGCTTACTATAACTGGCCCAAAGGTCGCTCTCCGGACGTCCGGTGTAGAGATACGCCCCGTCGGGAAGACCAAAGAATTTACGACAGGAATAGAGTGTAGGGATGCCGGGCAGCGGAGCCTGAAAGAAGGCATGCGTATGATCCACGATAATATGGGTATATACTTCTTGGTAATGACGAATGGCATCGTCAGTCAAAGTTCCATAATAATTCACCAAAAAAAGGTACTCATCTTTATGCAGTGTGCGGTTGAGTACCGGGGCAAGGTTTTCATCTATAGAGTAGTAGGACAGGGAATAGCCTGCCTTCTCGCAAGTGTCAATCACCGATGCACAGAGCAGGTGAGGCATCCACAGACGCTTGATATTGAGCGATTTCATTAAAAAAAGTAATGCAGTGCGCCCCAGGTTCAAGCGGAGTAACGAAGGGTAATACTCATCCCCGCGCTGACGTTCCAGCTGTAGATATCCACCTATTTCTTTCATATGCTAACCTCCGGAGTGTGTTTGCCAGTCTTAAAGTTCTTTCTTGCGAACCACGTAATTTGGCATCTTACGAGTTTCGTCGAGTATATACATCAGATAGGTGCCAATAATGCCAATGGACAGTAGGATAAGTCCGCTAAAGGCGAGGATCAGCAGTACAAGAGTCGTCCAGCCTTCAATGCCGATACCGGAGGACAGATATAGTATGAGGTAATAGATGGAAAGCAGGATACTGATGAAAAAGCTTGCAATTCCAATATTACGAACCACAATCAACGGAAGCACTGAGTGTGAGCTGATGTCGAAGAACAGATCTTTGACCAGACGGTGGAACGAATAACCGCTCTTGCCATATTTGCGTGCATCATGTGATACGGTGACATTTATAATGCGGTTCGAAGTCTGCACCAGCAGATTTCCGATCTGCGGCAGACGGTCGGTACGCTCAAGAATTGCCTCAACAATAAAACGCCGCATTAGACGAAAGCTCGTAATCTCCAGATCCGGGCGTTTGTGAAGCATTTTGGAAGTGGCATAGACAGACAGGCGGGTTCCCAGACGACGTATGACATTATGCTTGCGGCCTTCATACTTAGCGATGATGACATCTACATCTTCACGCTCATTCAGAGCAGTAATTAATTTGGGCAGTTCTTCCGGCGGATGCTGCAAATCATCATCCATTGTAATAATGAAATCGCCTTTAGCATAAGAAAAACCACACAAGAGTGCAGGATGCTGTCCAAAGTTCTTGGCCATCTGTATAATCTTGACACGCGAATCCGCCTGATGCAGCTCCTCCATAACGGCAAACGAACGGTCCTTAGAACCGTCGTCGACCAGCAGTAATTCAAAATCCATTGACAAAGTAACATCAAAGACATTTTTTATGCGAATATAGAGTTCATGCAATGTTCGTTCCGAATTATATACAGGAACAACCACTGAATATAAAGTCATAACTTCCTCCTTTTACAACCAATAAATGAAAAAATAGTCTGTATGATGTACTCGCGTTTTTCTTCAGATAATTCATAGTACATCGGCAGCCGTATCAGACGTTCGCTTTCATACGTCGTATAGCGGTCAAGACCATGAAAACGGCCGAATTTCTGACCGGCGGGCGCACTATGAAGCGGTATGTAGTGGAATACCGCCAGAATCCCCTGCTCGTGCAGATAATCCAGCAGCTTTGTCCGAATGTCCGGAGTCTGTGTCTTGATATAATACATATGCGCATTGTTGGTCGCATACTCCGGTATGAAAGGCTGTACGATATGACCGGCCTGTGCAAGCGGTGCAAGCTCCGTATTGTAGTGGGACCAGCTGATTTTGCGGTCATCCTGAATCGTTTGAACCTGTTCAAGCTGTGCCCAGAGATAGGCAGCATTCATATCACTTGGAAGGTAGGAAGAACCGTAATCAATCCACGTATATTTGTCAACCTGTCCACGAAAGAATTTACTGCGGTTCGTACCTTTTTCACGTATAATCTCCGCAGCTTCCAAAAAACAGTCATCCTGAAATAAAATAGCACCGCCTTCACCCATGGTCAGGTTCTTTGTTTCGTGAAAGCTTAGACAGCCAAAGTCACCAAGGGTACCCAGAGGGACTCCGTTAAAATACGAATCAAAAGCCTGCGCGGCATCTTCGACCACATACAGGCAGTGACGTCTGGCTATATCTAAAATAACATCCATCTGGCAGGCAACACCAGCATAGTGTACCGGAACAATGGCTTTTGTCTTGGGGGTGATGGCATCTTCAATCAGACGTTCATCGATATTCATAGTCTCGGGATGGATGTCCACAAATACGATTCTGGCTCCGCGCTGTACGAATGCATCAGCAGTGGAAACAAATGTAAATGAGGGCATAATAACCTCGTCCCCAGGTTGGATTTTACAAAGTAAAGCAGCCATTTCCAAAGCATGCGTACACGAAGTGGTCAAAAGTGCGTGGCTGACATGAAAGTTCTCCTTCATCCAGTCGCTGCACTTGTGTGTGAACTCACCGTCACCGCAAAGTTTTCTGTTTCGAATTGCTTGTTGTATATAAGTATTTTCGGTGCCCACGTAGGGGGCAATATTAAAATCAATCATAGGGCGATTATATCATAGCTAACCATGAAAGTATAGAAAAAGTAATATTTTGTGTTTGCAAAAAACTGTGCTATACTCTTTACGAGTATGATTTAATAGAAAGGATACAAAAATGAAAGAAAGTCTGCTTAAGCCGGGAAAAAGAAAATTTGTGCTTCTGCATTTGAATATTCTGCTGTTCTCCTTCACCAGTGTTTTTTCCAAGGCTGCTTCTATACAATATAATGAAGGAGGGCTTACAAATCCGATGTTATATCTGTTCGTCGGACTTATGCTCCTGGACTGTTTCATCTATGCGATTGCATGGCAGCGTGTGATTCGGCAGTTCGAGCTTCATGTCGCCTATGCGAACCGCAGCATCTATCTGCTGTGGTCGCAAATCTGGGCGGTCGCTATATTTAGAGAAAACTTGAGTCCGGGCAATATCATTGGACTTTTAATTGTCTTTATCGGAGTATTGGTGGTGACGCATGATTAATGGATATTTATTGCTGATGTTTGCTGGAACATTTTTCTCGGCCTTTTCACAGCTTTTGTTGAAAAAAAGCGCTGACAGGGAATATAAGAGTTGGATTTACAGTTATTTGAACTGGAGGGTCATTACTGCCTACGGAATTTTCTTTACGGTATTGCTCTTGAATACATGGGCCTATACCAGAGTGGAATTCAAGTATGGGCCGGTAGTGGACACCTGCACGTATGTATTCGTGATGCTGCTTTCCTTTTTTATGCTGAAAGAAAAATTCACGAAACGCAAGCTATTGGGGAATTTACTGATCATCGTTGGAATATTCATTTATACTCTGTTCTAGCACCGTCTGTGTTCTAGTAGATCTGCGAATTTTGAATCATGGACATTTCCGAATAATTGATGGTCTGCCGCAGGGTGTTGGCAATATGCAGGGAAATTTCTCCTTCCTCGTACATTTTTTGAACAGCGCGTCTTTCAGAGATAAGCACCTTCATATAATTCTCCTGGAAGTATTTCTGGAAATCCTGGGGAGAAAGGTATTGTTTGATGCACTTGATACGTTCCAGATGGTTGCGGTATTCGCTGATTAGCTGGGTAATTACAGATATTTCATAGGCAGGAGCATGCTCCTGCTTTTGCTTTGCCTTTTCCAGGTTCAATGCTTCAATGGCACTTCGGATCATTTCAGTTTCGAGCAGGATAAATGTTTCCTGGATGGTCTCCCGGCTCTTCTTCTTGGTCATTTTGGCAATAAGCTTCGTGCGCTGTACACGATGATCAATCTGGAAGAACATATGCGACAGACTGGCGAGAAAGCGATGTGACAGCTGCTGTGACTGGCGCTCCAGAGGGCGGACAAATACCTGATAAGTTCTGTCGCTGATCTGGCCGGAAGCATGCATTTGTTTTATTGCATTCTTCTCAGCCTCCAGTGCCAGCCGGCGGTACTGGCCTTCCTTCTCCTCGTAGATCGAGGGTTCCACATCGCTGTTCTCATTACGGTACAGGTGGCGCAGACGTATTTCCAAATCACGCAGGATGTCCACAATGATTTTCTGCTGCGTCGTGGTTTCAAGCTCATCGCGCATGGTCTCAATGGCATTTTCCAGCATTTTGGCGCGTGCCTGCGAAGCACTTAAGCTGGTGGAGGTTTCGACGGTATCCACCGGCGGATCTTCCTGGAGCAGATGTGCATGCTCTCCGGCCAGCATCAGATGGGAGTGTTGTTTGGTTAGCAGCGGAATCAGGAAAGTCGCGACCAGCAGGCTAAGCAGTACGACACCGCTCGCCAGAAAAATCACGATGGAGCGTTCCGCAAAAATAGTGCCGTCGGACAGCAGTACAGGCATCGACATTACGGTTGACATGGTAATCGCACCACGCACCCCGGTCAGCCCGGTAAGAAGCGCACTATACAGACTCGGCGCTTTCTTTTTTTGCCCGCGGGTCAGATTGGACAGACCCAGATAGACATAGGACCAGATAATCCGGATGAATAAAAGGACGAGCCAGATAAGGATCGTAAGCCCAATCAGCTGCCAATTGTTCGTCTTGGGGCTTTCGAGTGTGGCGCGCATGGCAAGCGGAAGCTCGGCACCGAGGATGACGAAGACAGCACCGTTTAAGAGATAGCCGATAATATCCCAGGTCCGGTTCGTGACGAGTGCAATTTCAGAAAACACACCCCGGTATAAGGGCAGCAGTCGAATCGAGGTTACACCGGCTGTAACGACGGCAATAACACCGGAGGCGTGTACAAATTCTGCGGCAATGTAAATCAGAAAGGGTGTGGTGATCAGTATGGAGGCGTGCAGGACAACATCCCGGATTCCCTGATGAATTAAAAAGGAACGAATCAGGTATAGGATACGTGACAGCAGCAGGCCGAGGATCATCCCAACGAGTGCCATGTACAAAAAGTCAGTGGCAGCCTGGAAAAAAGAAAATGTACCTGTTAAAAAAGCGGCCAATGCGTATTTAAAAGCAATCAGGCCGCTGGCATCATTAATCAGACTTTCGCCGCTGATCAGACGAAGAATTCGGTTCGGAAGTTTTGCCTGCTCCGCAATACTGTGCACAGCCACAGGATCGGTTGGTGAGAGGACAGCAACTAAAGCCATAGTAAGCGGCAGCGGCAGAAACGGCGCGGCAAGGTGAACCAGAAAACCGCCGGCAACGGTGGTCAGGATGACCAGCAAAATGGCATTGGCGAAGATCGGGGCGCGCAGTTCCCACAGATCCTTTTTTGGAAAAGCCTTGGCATCGTTATAGAGCAGGGGGGCAACAAAGAGAAGCATGAACCAGTCGGCCTCGATTGTGATTTTGATCTGAAAAACGAGGGCAACGAACAGACCGACGGCTACTTCAATCAGCGCAGTCGGAACCGAGGGAATATAGTGATTGATAATACTGGATACAATTACTAAGAGAATCAATAAAAAACTAGCTTCTAAAATGGCCAAGGTCAATACTCCTGTCTTATTTTGTAATAAAATATACCATAAAAAAAATAAAATTGAAATGTGTGAAACGAAAAAAACCAAAAGGATTGACAAAGTGCATACTTCGGCATCATAATCTATATTAAAAAGAGGAAGAAAGGAAACGATTATGGGGGGAAAACAAGTAGGAAAAAGAGTTTTATGCGCAGTCACTGTTCTTGTGCTGCTGTTGGCGATGACGCTGCCGGTAAGCGCGGCGAACACAAATGACATGTATCGGTTGTACAATCAAAATAACGGTGAACATTTTTATACGAAAACGGCAGTGACCTGCCCTCGATTTTTGTACCAGTCGCAATGTTAGTAATGACCGGTATCCGGTAGGGTAAATCCTTATCAGCTTGACGACATCGTAACATTTCTTGGTGGATTGTTCAAGGGCGGCCGTAGGCCGTTC
>JBKECY010000022.1:0-7364 GCA_047975025.1 Lachnospiraceae bacterium | reverse complement strand
TGACGATGATTTGCTCCGTTGTGTACCTTGCTTTTCCCATTTTTGTACTGCTCCTTTTTGTTAGTTTATCATATCAAAACTAACTCTTCCACTGGTACAAAGATCGGGGGGCACTCCAGTTTCTAAATAAGTCATTTGTACATTCTCTGGATAAGATAAGAACGGCTTTTTCACCTTGCGCATTTAGTAACTGAATCACAGAAGAACCATAATCCTCGATTTCATTGTAGGTGAGAAACCGCTTATCTCCATAATTTAATGAAGCAATCATAGCATTTGCTGCTAAATCTTCAATTCCAATACTAAAACACATAAAAGTACCTCCTTAAAAAAACAGCTCCTTGTTTAAGTTTGATTATTGTAACATTTCTGACCAAGTATTTCAATTAAATAAGTAAGAGCAAAACTCAAAAAAAAGTGAATAATTAAGTGTAAAATTATAACATATAAACTCTCCCTTTACATTTACACTACGCAATGAGATAATCAATTCTAAGTAGTACACACCACCAAGGGAGGTAACCATGGTCACAAAACTAAAACACAGCCCTCTTTTTTCTGGCATGACTGAGGCCGAAATCGCTGACTGCTTGCAATGCAGCCACTCTGAGGTTATCTCTTACAAAAAGGATGAAATTGTTTTTCATCAGAAGGACGAGCCAACTCACCTGCTGATTCTTATAGAAGGAACCATTGTTGTATGCAATGATACCGCTGCGGGCAAACGCAGTATCGTAGCCACCTTTGATACAAGTGGAGAGCTCTTTGGGGAGGTCTTTCTCTTCTTAAGGCGGCAGGAGTACGATCACTATGCGCAGGCAGTAACAGCCGCAAGTATTCTGCGAATGCCGAAAGAGTTTCTGTATCATACCTGCGGAGATCAATGCGGGCACCATACACAGCTGATTTCAAATATGCTGACGATACTTGCTCAAAAGGCCTACTTTCTTAATCAGAAAGTGCAGATTCTGTCCTGTGCGTCGCTCCGGCAGAAGATTGCGAAGATTTTACTTAAAAATGCGGCGCCAGATGGGCGGGTAACTCTGACAATGAATCGCGAAAAACTGGCGGATTTTCTAAATACAGCGAGGCCGTCGTTGTCAAGAGAGCTTATGAATATGCAGGAAGATGGATTGATTGCTATCCAAAAACGCGAAATCTATATTACTGATTTTGCAGGGATGCAGGAACTGATGTAAGTATCGAGGAAGGAACTTCAGGCAATGACAGTAAGGCAGAAGAAGACCACGCAGGACAGAAGAGAATTTGAACAGAAGACGATTCAAAGTATGGTGCAGATATATTGTACAGCCCACCATAAGCCGGGTGGACATGGGGAAATGTGTCAGGATTGCACCCAGCTGGTGGCGTACGCAGCGATGCGGTCGGCCAAATGTCCATTTGGGGAGCAGAAGACCTTTTGCAGTAATTGTCGTGTCCATTGTTATGAACCTATGAAACGTGAGAAAATCCGCGCAGTGATGCGGTATGCCGGTCCGCGTATGCTCTGGACGCATCCCCTTTTGGCACTGGCACATGCCAGAGAAACGATACTGAGGAAGAGTGGACTATGGGTGCATTGGAGTAAATGAATAAATACAAAGCAGGAATAAAGAAACTGTATTTTTCGTGATTAGACGAATAGATACAGTTTTTTTGTTTCAAGAAAATCCCAAAAATCAATGGAAAAGTGCATAGCTGGGAGTCAGCAACTCTGCTATAATGCAATTCACAATAGGTAAAATGTGATGTGAATTAGCAGTAGAATAAGGGAGGGGACAAATGCTAGAGGCAAGCAGAAGGCCTAGTCGGCGGATCAACAAGTCTGTTCGTACTGGAAATGCGTTGATTCTATATTCTGAATATGCAATGCTAAAAATAGAGCCGAAGACATCAAAGATACTACGTGTGGTATGCACAAGACAGACGGAGTTTTCTGAAGAAGAAAAGCCTGGGGTGCTTTTTCATGAGTGTTATAGGGACTGGGATTTTGAAGAAACGGAAAGCCGGATAAGGCTTTGGACAGATCAATTGCAAATAGTCATTGACAGAGAAAAGGCATCCATATGCTATTATTCATGCGATGGCAGTCTTCTTTTGGCTGAGCGTACTGATGACAGCAGAGAATTGGAAGAATTTGATTCCTATAAAATGCGTACGGATAAGAATGCAACAGTTGAATATATTGAGACACCAGATGGGGTCAAAGAGGTGTTGAAGGCTGCGGACATGGAGTTCTGTCGAAAATTGTATAGAACGAGACTGCACGTGAAGTGGCAGGAGGAAGAAGTTCTCTATGGAGCTGGGCAGCAGGAGGAAGGAATCTTAAATCTAAGAGGCACTACAACTTATGTTCATCAGGCAAATTTAAAGATTGCAGTACCACTTCTTATCTTATCTTTGGGGTATGGAATCTTAACGGATACGTATGCCCCCATGATTATAAATGATACCGTTTTTGGGTCATACCTGTATACGGAGGCAGACGTTGAAATGGATCATTATTTTATCTCTGGAGGTTCACTTGACGGAGTTGTTGGAGGATATCGGCTGCTGACCGGTAAAGCAAGCATGCTTCCTAAATGGGCATTTGGTTTTTTACAGTCACAGGAGCGTTACGAGTCGACAGATGAATTATGCGATATCGTCCAAAAACATAGAGCCAGACATATAAGTCTTGATGGCATAGTACTCGATTGGTGTTCGTGGGAAGGTGAATTATGGGGACAAAAGACGTTTGATCCCATACGTTTTCCCAACCCGCAAAGAATGATGGAGCAGCTGCATAAGGAGCACACCAGACTTATGATATCTGTCTGGCCTAATATGAGTCGAAGCAGTTCTAATTATAAAGAATTTGAAGAGAAGCAGTGTCTGCTTCCGGCAAGTACCCTCTATGATCCGCTGCATGAAAAAGGACGCAGATTATATTGGAAACAAGCTGAAGAAGGTTTGTTCTGCCATGGAATAGATGCATGGTGGTGTGATTCCAGCGAAGGATTTACACCTGAGTGGAATCATATTGTAAAGCCTGAGCCAAATAGGATGTATCAAGAGTTTTTTGAAACCTGCAGTCAGCATATTCCGGCACAGTTGGTTAATGCGTATAGCCTGTTTCACGCGATGACTATGTATGAAGGGCAGAGAAGCTGTACGCAAGATAAGCGTGTAATGAATTTGACGCGCAGCGGTTATACCGGTCAACAGCGATACGGCACAGTGTTGTGGTCAGGAGACATTTCTGCCAGTTGGAAGACATTGAAGAAACAGATTGTTGCCGGTCTAAATCTATGTGTGTGCGGTATTCCTTACTGGACCGTTGATATTGGTGCTTTTTTCGTAAAGCAGGGCACGCAATGGTTTTGGAATGGCGAATATGAAAGAGGTTATGAAGATCCTGCCTATGCCGAATTATTTACACGTTGGTTTCAATTCGGATGCTTTTTGCCGCTGTTTCGCAGTCATGGTACTGATTTTCGCAGAGAGCTATGGTATTTTGAGGCAGCAGGAGAAGGTTTCTATGATGCGTTGCTTCTGACAAATCGTCTTCGTTATCGATTCATGCCATATCTGTATTCCGTTGCGGGAAAAGTCTGGAAACAGGATGCGACAATGATGAGAATGCTGGCCTTTGACTATGCACATGATTCCAAAGCGATACTCATCGGGGATCAGTATCTGCTAGGTGAGCAGCTGATGGTATGCCCTGTGACTGACCCCATGTATTATGGTGAAAAGGGGGTCGGGTTAAGCTGTGAGAAAAAGCGAAAAGTATATTTACCACATGGCAATGGATGGTATGATTTTTGGACCGATATCTATTATGAGGGAGGGCAGGAGATCTATACTGCGGCGCCCTTACATCAGATTCCATTGTTTGTGAAGGAAGGAAGTATACTGCCTATGTCAATAGAAATGCAGTACGTAGATGAAATACCGGATGCACCGATTATTGTAAAGATATATCGAGGGCAAGATGCAGAATTTGAGTTGTATGAAGATGCGGGAGATGGTTATGGATATGAGCAGGGGCAATATGCAATCACAAAATTTAGTTGGAGTGAGCAGGAGGCGTGCCTGGAGATTGGAGAACCTAGTGGGAGCTTTCCGGGAATGATTCACCGTACTTATGATATTGTAGAAGTCAATACAAAAGAAGCAGATACAAAAAACAAACAGTAGAAATTTGTTCTAGGGAGGAAATCGTATGAAATATAAAAAAAACTGGAAAGCAACACAGGAGAAATGGGAAGCTTATTGGCAAAGACAGAATACAGGACGCCCCCTGATGTGTGTATGGGGGCAAAAAGAAGAAGCACGAAACCTGGTGCTTGAGGAGCAACTTAGGCCTGTGAATATGTATGATAAATATCAGGATGCAAAGAGAATCGTAGAGCGTTTTCGGTACTTTTGTGATACTCATGAATTTTTGGGTGAAAGTTTTCCCAATCTGAGTCTTGATTTTGGTCCGGGTTCGCTGGCGAGTTATCTTGGATGCGATATTGTCTTTAATGAAGATACGGTTTGGTTTACAGAATTTGTTGAAGATTGGCTAAAATATCCGGACTTGCAATTTAATCAGGAGAACGAGTGGTTCAAAAAACATGTAGCGTTGTTCAAAGAGGTGAAAAGCCTTGCAGGAGATGACTTTCTCATAGGGATTCCTGACTTAATGGAAAATATTGATGTGTTGGCATCTATGAGAGGAGCCCAAAATACTTTATACGATATGATTGATGAGCCGGAAGAAATCAGTCGAAGAATCGGACAGATCAACAACCTGTATCAAAAGTACTATGATACATTTTATGAAATTGTAAAAGATGAGCAGGGTGCGAGCTGCTATACTGTGTTCCAAATCTGGGGCAAGGGCAAGACGGTAAAATTGCAGTGTGATTTTTCAGCAATGATGTCACCTGCAAATGTCCGGGAGTTTATTCAGGACTCATTGCGTCAACAGGCTAGAGGGATGGATAATATTCTGTATCACTTAGATGGACCAGATGCCATAAAGCATGTAGATGCCCTGATGGAAATAGAGGAAATTGATGCCTTGCAGTGGAGCAGCGGGGACTATGGACCGGATGGGACTTTTGAGGAATGGTATCCGATTTATGACAAAGCCATAGCGGCAGGCAAAGGTCTGTGGGTAAAAGTATATTCAGGAGAATTCGAAGAATGGTTAGAGCGTCTGGATAAATTGATTGCACGTTATGGCACAAAAGCATTGTTTCTCTTCTTTGATCCGATGCCGCTTGCACAGGCAAGCAAGCTTCTGGAATATGCGGAGAAACACTGGTGTGATATTGAAGGAGAATACACTAGGACGATAGCTGAACAGAATTTCTAAAATTTTTCCTTATATTCTAACGGAGTAAGACCGGTCTGCTTTTTGAAAATCCGACTGAAATACCCTTGATCATCGTATCCGGCACTTTCTCCTACTTGGCGTACGGTCAGTTCGGGGCAGTGTGAAAGCAGATATTTAGCTCTTTGCATGCGCAGAGAAATCAAATATTTGGAAGGACTGCATTCATAGTGTGCATAAAATATTTTTGTCAGATAGCTGGGGCTATAATTCATTTGATTGGCAATCAGGTTAAAGTTGATGTCGTGATTGTAGTTTTGTACCAGATATTCCTTTAGAAGCAAAGCAATTTGAGCTGGTGTGTTGCTGCCAGTGTTGGAGTTAATAATATCGTGAAATGCACTTTGTATAAGCTCATATTTTGTCTTGAGCTTATACAAAGCTTCTCTTAGTTCCTCTGGATCTATTGGTTTTAGCAAATAGTCGCTGACTTGTAAGTGGATTGCTGTCTTGGCATAGGCAAAGTCAGAATAACCGCTGGTAATGATAAAATCTATCGTGGGGAAATTCTCTCGTATTTTTTGCAGTAAAGCGATGCCGTCCATCTCCGGCATTCGTATATCAGTAATCACCAAATCGGGAGAGAGTTCCTGTACCAAATCATATGCCTGACATCCGGTCTGCGCTTTGCCAATGACCTTGAAATTGATATCAAGTTGTTCGATTCTGTCAACCAGTCCTTCTAGCAGTAGCTCCTCATCTTCAGCGACAACAATTGAATAATCCATCATTTTAGTACTCCTTTCTGCTGCTCTGTTCTTTGCAGAGTTTCATTTGTAATTCTTTGACCTATGGATACGATACCGTTACCTGTGGGCGTGTTACCATATTTGAAAATCATGGTATCCTGACAAAAAAATTTCCAGCGCATATAGACATTTGCCATTCCTAAACCATCAATTTTCATTTCCGGCATACCTGGATTGGCATCAGCGTCCCGAACCCTTTGGGCGATTCGTTCCAGAGCTTCCGATGTGAACCCTGAGCCAGAGTCAATGACATCAATCTGCCAGTAATTGTCGTATAATCGCCCTGTAATTGTCAGCTGCCAGGGAGGTGTACCGGTCGTCCCATATTTAAGGGCATTTTCCACAAGGGGTTGAATGATTAGTTTTGGAGCCATATATGTAAGTAAAGAGGGATCTACATCAATGATATAGTTCAAACTTGACTGATAGCGTGTTTTCATACAATACAGGTATTTTTGTATATAGTCCAGTTCCTGCTGTAAAGTAACTCTGGTCTGTCCCCCGTCAGTGATATAGCGCATCATCGTAGAAAGATTGCGGCAGATTGTAATCACCTCATCGCGTTGATTGCGTTCAGCCAATAAGATGATACTGTAAAGGGTATTATAGTAGAAATGCGGGTTTACCTGTGATTGTAGTGCGAGCGAGCGGGACTTCAACTCCTGTTGGCGGGAGTCGATAAGCTCGTTCATGGAAATCTTAAGTTTCTCACTCATGTGATAAAATGCTGCGTACAGTTCGTGTAGTTCGATATAAGGAATCGGATAGTCGGTAGTAGTTTCTTTGCCAAGCGTGTCAATCTCAATTCGTTGAACCATGTGCTTTAAATGACGGATGGGTTTGGTCAGACTTTTAGAGAGATAAAATGATATTGCAAGCGAAACGACAAAAAGTCCCAGGATAAAGAGCAGCAATAGATTTAAGAGCCGATTCACAGGTCTTAATATGTAAGATTCCGGATAGACGGTTACATAGGTCCAATCTGTGTATGAAGAATAACTGTAAGCGAGGTACTCTTTTGTTCCACTGCTTGTATTAACAATCTCCCTGACACCGGATGTATCCTCGATATTTGAAAGATAGGGATATAGCAAAGCTTGATCCTGCGTAGAAAGGTCATATGGATATGGAGTGCCCCCCGATCTTTGTACCAGTGGAAGAGTTAGTTTTGATATGATAAACTAACAAAAAGGAGCAGTACAAAAATGGGAAAAGCAAGGTACACAACGGAGCAAATCATCGTCAAG
>JBKECY010000050.1:0-232916 GCA_047975025.1 Lachnospiraceae bacterium | reverse complement strand
ACACAAAAAAAGCACACCCCAGCCAGGAATATCGCCTTACTCCCGCCGCAATGTGCTCACTTACCTGCTCTATTCTATTATTTTAACGTCTCGCCAGTTCCTCCGTAATTTCTTCCCAGCTCACCTGCTTCTCAGCCATCAGCACCATCATATGGTAGAGGAAATCTGAAATTTCATATTTGATTTCTTCCGGGTTAGGATTCTTGGCCGCAATGATGATTTCGGTTGCTTCTTCTCCCACTTTCTTAAGGATTTTATCAATCCCTTTATCAAACAGATAGTTCGTATAGGAGCCTTCCTTGGGATGTTCCTTGCGATCCAGTATCACATCCAAGACGTTTTGGAATACCAGAAGCGGATTCGTGGCTTTGGAATCTTTTTCAACAAGCTGCTGGAAGAAGCAGCTGTAATGTCCCGTATGGCAGGCAGCCCCTGTCTGCGCAACTTTGGCAAGCAAGGTATCATTATCGCAATCCAACGAGAGCTCCTTGAGATATTGGAAATGCCCCGAGGTATCTCCTTTGGTCCACAGCTCGTTGCGGCTGCGGCTCCAGTAGGTCATTTTACCCAGCTTCAGCGTTGTATAGAACGCCTCTTCATTCATATAAGCCAGCATCAGAACTTCATTGGTCTTGTAATCTTGAACAATGACCGGCACCATCTGCTGCTCATTCAGCTTGAACTCACTCCAGGCAACCGTGCTTTCCATGAGCTGTACCGCAATCCCCTCGGACTTGCACTCCTGCTTGAAGTCATGGATATCCAGGCTCAGTGCACTGACGTATTGACCGCTGACTCCGCGAACCGGGGATTTTTTCAGAAGTGTAATTAACTCACTGCGCCCTTTTTCCGTATGCAGCAGGATTGGCAGGCGCACCGCCTCCAGAAACTCATCCGAGATTTCATCCAGAGAAAGCAGACACCCGGCATAGGTATCAATCAGCTCTTTTTCTTCCAGATATTCCTTCTCGTTAGAGATACAGACAGCAATTTTCTGCTGGCCAAACCGCTTGGATACCTCTTCTAACATTTTTCTATTGCTCTCTTTGGAGAAATTCAAGGCGACGGCAGACGCGCCTGCATACAGCAGTTTCTTGACATCTTCCACGCGGTTGATATTACCTGCCACAGTGACCGGCATTTCGCAGACGCTGCAAATGTTTTTGATATTTTCTATCGCATTTTCATGCTCTGCTTCACTGCCCGAAAAATCAAAGATCAGCAGGCTGTCAGCTCCTTTGTCACGATACGTTCTGCCCAGTTCTTCCAGGGTTCCCTCAAAGAAAATGGTGTTCTGTCCCCAGCCAGTGACTGTATGTCCATTGTACAGATAGATACAGGGAACAATTTGCTTTACATTATTTTCGACTTCCATTTGTATACTTCTCCCTTATAATGTGCCTTTTGTGGACAGTACATCCGTAATACGCGGATCATACGATGTCGCTTCATCAAGTGATTTTGCAAAACTTTTGAACATGGCTTCTGCTATATGATGCTCATTTCTGCCGGTCAACACTTTAAAATGCAGATTCATAGCCGCCGCATACGAAACAGCATAGAAGAATTCACTGATTGTCTGCGGGTCAAGCGAGCCCAGACTGGCACAGCTAAAGACAGCATCGGACACATAATACGGACGGCCCGACAAATCTACGGCATTTAATACGAGGGCTTCGTCCATCGGCAGGATCGTACTCCCGTAACGGCGAATTCCCTTTTTGTCGCCTGCCGCCTCGCGAATGGCTGTCCCCAGCACAATGCCTGTATCCTCCACACTATGATGATCGTCCACATGCAGATCCCCTTCTACCTTCAGATACAGGTCGAAGAACCCATGACGTGCAAAGCCGTCAAGCATATGATCGAAAAAACCAATGCCAGAGGCAATATTGGTCTTTCCACTGCCATCTAGGTTTAGTTCCAGGGAGATTTTGGTCTCCTTCGTATTGCGCTGTACTTTAGCAATTCTATCCGTTGGTCTGCTCATCTTCTTCCTCCGATTCAAAACGTACTGCCACTGAGTTCGCATGTGCCGTCAGCTGTTCCGCACTGGCAAATGCAATAATATCTTCATGGATTTCCTGGAGTGCTTCTCTGGAATAATATACAACGCTTGATTTTTTCACAAAATCGTCAACGCTTAATGCAGAAAAGAATTTCGCGGTTCCGTTGGTCGGCAATACGTGATTCGGACCGGCGAAATAATCTCCGAGCGGCTCGCTGCTATAAGGACCGATAAAGATTGCTCCGGCATTCTTGATCTTCGTCATGACTTCAAACGGATTCTCCATCATAATTTCCAGATGCTCCGAAGCGATTTCGTTCGCCGTATGGATGGCATCTTCTGTCGTCTCTGCAACCAGGATATACCCGAAGCGGTCCAGCGACTTTTGAATGATGTCTTTTCTGGAAAGTGATGCAGTAAACGCCTGTACTTCCCGGTCTACCGCTTCTGCCAATGTACGGCTCGTGGTGACGAGCACTGCCGATGCCATCTCATCATGTTCTGCCTGTGAGAGCAGGTCGGCAGCGACAAACCGCGGATTGGCCTGTGCATCGGCAAGCACCAGAATCTCGCTGGGGCCTGCAATGGAATCAATCCCTACATGACCATAGACCGCTTTCTTGGCCAGCGCCACAAAGATATTTCCCGGGCCTACGATCTTGCTTACCTTCGGTATGGAGCTGGTTCCATAAGCCAGCGCTGCGATAGCCTGTGCGCCTCCTACCTTGTAGATGGCATCAATCCCTGCCTCAGCAGCAGCAACTAATGTTGCCGGATTGACTTTGCCCTCTCTGTCCGGCGGTGTGGTCATGATGATCTGTTCCACACCGGCAACTTTAGCGGGTACAATATTCATCAGGACAGAGGAGGGATAGACCGCTTTGCCGCCGGGTACGTAGACACCGACTCTGGAAAGCGGGGTTACCTTCTGTCCCAGGAACGTTCCGTTCTCTTCTGTGGTAAACCAACTGTTCTGACGCTGTTTTTCATGAAATTTGCGGATATTGACCAGCGCCTTCTGAATGACTGCCACCAGGGAAGGGGGCACCTTCGTATAGGCTTCGTCGATTTCTGCCTGCGTGACCTGTACGGTGTCACTGCGTAACGTTACGTGATCAAATTCCTGCGTATAGGCGAAGAGTGCTTCGTCTCCCTTCGTCTTGACGGCTGACAGGATCTCAGCAACGATGGTTTCATAATTACCGTAATCGACTGTACTTCTGTGCAGCAAATCTTCCAGTATGTTCTCTCGGGTTGTCGTAGTCAGTTCAATTATTCTCATACAATCTTCCTTTCGGAGCTTACAGTTTCTCCTTGATACGGTTGATGATATCTCTAATGCGGGCTTCTTCCATCTTCATGCTCACCTGATTGACCACCATATGGGCGGACAGCGGACAGATTTCTTCTAAGACACCAAGTCCGTTTTCTTTTAAGGTCGCTCCCGTCTCCACAATATCGACAATAACTTCTGAGAGCCCGACAATCGGTGCCAGTTCTACAGAGCCGTTCAGCTTGATGATTTCCACCGTCTGGTGTTTTTTATTATAGAAATAGTCCTTAGCGATATGCGGGTATTTGGAGGCTACCCGGATCAGCTGGTTGTGTTCGAGCAGCGTTCTCGCTGACTCCGGTCCGCAGACGCACATACGGCAGACTCCGAAGCCCAGATCCAATACGTCGTAGAGCTTGCGCCCTTCCTCGAGGATCGTATCACTGCCCACTACACCGATATCGGCTGCCCCATACTCTACATAGGTCGGCACATCCGGCACCTTGGCGAGAAAGAACTTAAGCTTTAGTTCTTCATTGACAAAAATCAGCTTGCGCGATTCCTTGTCTTTCATTTCCTCACAGGTAATACCAATCTGTTCAAACAGTTCCAGGGCTGTCCTGGCAAGTCGCCCCTTACCCAGGGCTATGGTTAAGTATCTCATACTGTATCCTCTTTCCTAAGCTCGACATTGACTCCTCTGGCACGCAGTTTCATGGCCTTCTCAATCGCTTTTTGTTTGGTTTCCTCGGTGAAGGTAATGATTTCCAGTTCCGCCAGTCCTTCCAGCTCAATTTCCTGACGGGACAGAGCCTTCATCAGGTTCTCAATCACGATGGCAAAACCAATGGCAGGCGTTGAATGTCCGAAATGTGCCAGCAGGCTGTCATAACGGCCGCCTTTGACTATGGAATCACCGGTACCGTAGGTATACGCCTGGAAGATAATTCCAGTGTAATACCTGTATTGTGTCAGCATGCCAAGGTCGAACGAGATATAGTTCTCACAGCCATAAAAACTCAGTATTTTATAGAGCTCCTCTAACTGTGTCAGTACTTCGAGTGCTTTCTGATTGCCGGTAATCTGCCGTGCCTTATCAAAAATCTCCGTAGAGCCATACAGCTGCGGCAGATGCAGCAGTGCAGACTCCAGGTCGGAGGAAAGATTCTGCTTTTTCACCAGTTCCTCTACACCAAAGTAGTTTTTATTCTCAATCAGTTCGCGCAAGGTGGTCTGTGTCTCTTCCGTAAGCCCCGCCTCTTCGACCAGCGTATTAAAGAATGCCACATGGCCGACACTGATCTGAAAATCTGCCAGCCCCGCCTTTTTGATCAGCTCCACTGTAAGTGCCAGTATCTCCGCATCGCTTTCAACAGAGGAATCTCCAAGGAACTCGACTCCCATCTCCGTCGCTTCTTTTAACCTGCCCTGAAAACTGGAATTGTTCACGAACGTATTGCCCTGATAACACAGGCGAATCGGATTCTTCTCCTCTGTAAAATACATAGAGGCCGCACGTGCGATGGATGGCGTAAAGTCGGGTCGCAGCACGAGCGTATTGCCCTCACGATCGAAGAATTTGTATAAATCTCTGGAGGGAACCGTACCAATTTCCCGGCTGAACACATCAAAGAATTCAAAGGTCGGTGTCTCTATGTCCTGATAGCCAAACTGCTCAAAGACACGATGGATGCGATGGCGCAGGCGGCGCTTCTTCGCACATTCACTGTTGTATACATCTCTGACTCCATCCGGCGTATGTAAAATCTTCTGCATAATATCTCCTTTTGCTTTAGCGTGATAACGCGCTACCTTGGTAGCGATATAAATTATTTAGATTATAATTCATACCTTTCTAAAAGTCAATCCCGCAATTCCAAATCTTTTTGGATTCCCTGAAGGTATGGCACGAGAATTCCCGACTGTGTCCCCAGTATGAACGAAGTGTTCAATTCGTCAAAACGGAAGCTCTTACGGCCTCCGTTTTCTCTACGCTCCCAGAAATAGACTAACTCTGACAGTGTCATATAATAAAATACATCTTCTTTTTGAAAATACAGCAGCAAAAAAGCAACTCCCTGCTGTGTCTCAAAGGCTTTCATGTAGGCCAGCTGATGGGCATGTATGTTCGCAAGCGGAAAGGTCGTATGACAGCATTCTTTGGCATCAAAGCATACCGGAATGCCCTGGACAACACCCAGATAGTCCACCGTACTTTTTTCTTCAAAGTAGGCAAGTGTGATCTGCCGGTTATCCTTGTCAATACGCATTGGGGTGATAGGCGTCGGAATCTTGTTGATCAGCGCCAGCCCCTGCTGTGCATATTGTTCATTTGTTCTGTTGATGAGTTCCTCCAGAGTCGAGCCCCGCAGTCCTCTTGTTGCCCACGTCGCCATCGTATCTGCCTGCTTTCTATAAGACTATTCTATGATTTTGATTTCGTTAAACGGGAAATACCGAAGGATTGCCTTGCCGACGAGCTGATCCTTTCTTACGAACGTATTCGTCCAGAAGCGTGAATCCTTGGACCAGTTACGGTTATCTCCCAGCATGAAATAGCTGTCTGCCGGTACTGTATAAGGTCCATAGTCGCCTACGGGTACCTCCGGACAGAAGCTGTCGTCAAGTGGTTCCTGTGAATCATTGATGTACACCTTGCCATCAACAATGTTGACGGTTTCTCCCGGAAGGCCGATCACTCGTTTGATAAACAGTTCCTTTTGCTCCGGATCATCCGGGAATTTGAAGATAACTATATCATATCTCTCAGGCGTATCGAATGTATAGGCCAGTCGAAAGCCAAAGATACGGTCTCCGGTCATAATCGTCTGTTCCATGGATTCAGATGGAATTCTGGCATTAATAATCACAAAATTATTAAGCAGCAGTACAACAACGACGACAATCGCTATCATTTTAACATAATCAAAGATCTCACCGAATATGGAAGATTCTCTTTCGATCTCATTGATATTTACTTTTTTCCCTTTTGCCATTTTTTATACTTGGTAAGGTGCCCAATCTGCCGCCTTACTTCCCCTTTCTTAATCGCCATAGGCTGTATTGTCTGTCTAAGCCCTGTCGCCCAACTCAAGCGCCGCAAGCAGGCTTTTGTCCGCTATATGCTCTGCTATATGTTCGGCTCTTACTACCTGCTTAAAATTCTCAGGAAGCGGTGCCGTAATCTCTTTTTGTGATACACTGCGCAGCGCTCTGTCTGTTGCAGGAAATATCAGCTTCCATGCATGCAGCATCTGCGCTGTTATCTTGTACGTCTGTTTCAGCTCTTTATTCAAGCCTGCATCTCCATACTTGGCATCACCGTAGACCGGATGGCCTAAAGCTGCCAGATGGGCACGTATCTGATGCGTCCGCCCCGTAATCAGGTGGACTTTTAACAACGTGCAGTTTCGTCCATGTGCCAGAGGCGTATAGGCGGTCTTAATCTGTGCTGCTCCCTCAGCCGCCTGGGTCGTAATACGAACCTGGTTCGTGCGGATATCCTTGTACAGATACCCCTCATGACAGGCGGGTGTTCGCAGAATGCCTTTGACAACACACAGATAGTATTTGGCAATTTCCCTGTCACGGAACAGACCTGAGAGCTGCTGCAAAGCCTCCAGTGATTTGCCGGCCGCTACGATTCCGCTGGTATTATAGTCCAGACGGTTGCAGATGCCCGGCCGGAACGTGGCCAGCTGCTCCTGTGTCATTTCCTTTTGCTCCAGCAGATAGCTGACAATGATTTCCACGACTGAAATATCGGAAGCCGTACTTTTCTGGGATAGCATTCCCTGTGGTTTATTTACCAGCAGGACATGGGAATCTTCATATAGGATGTCCGGCCGCATTGCCACCGGCACAAACGCCGACCGCGAGAACTTTTGAAATGTTTCATCGCTTAGGAACAGCTGTATCGTATCTCCGGACTGCAGAAACTCTTCCGGACGAATCTTCTTTTTATTGCAGGTGATATTTTTCTTGCGTATCATCTTATAGATAAAACCTGCGGGAGCGCGGTCCAGTAACTTCGCAAGGTATTTATCTGTTCGCTGGCCTGCTTCATTGGCACCGATGCTTTTCTCTATCATATGCTGTCCGTTCCCAAAATTTCATATTGACCGCTAATCACTTCATTGAACGAATGAATGTAGTAACTTGCCAGTCTTCTAATCTGTGCTTCCTGTGGCTGACTATGCCTGTCGTATACTGCACAGGTCTGCATCCGCGCCGCATTGCCTGCCATCAGTCCCGAAGGAATATCTTCATAGACAATGCAGTGCTCCGGTGCCACCTGCAGCCTCCGGGCAGCCTCCAGATACACATCCGGGGCAGGCTTGCCTCTGGGCACTTCACAAGAAGTAAGAATGCAGTCAAAGTATTCCGTAATAGCATGCGCTTCCAGCACTTTTTCTACCAGCTGCATACTGTTGCTGGATGCCACTGCAAGCTTCATATTTTTACTTTTTAAGAAAGGCAGTACTTCGATGACCCCCGCTTTTAACGGTACTTCCAGCCGGTATTTCTCCTCTGCCATGGTAATCCATTCATGTTTGATTTCATCCGTCGACTGGGAAAGTGCAAAGCGCTCTTTGAAATACTGTGCGACTTCAGAAAAAGACATGCCTTCGATGGTCTGCTGCAGTCCCGGCGGGACATCCAGTCCATATGCGGCGAGAAAATCAATATCAATGGCTCCCCAGATCCACATGGAATCCACCAATGTGCCGTCCAAATCAAAAAGGGCGGCCCTTTTATTATCCAGCATATTATTCCTCATGTCTCTCCATTGCCAGATCCTGTGCCCGGTAGCCTTCTGCGATTAGATCCAGCTGCTGATCAAAACGCTGCAGCCGCTTGAAATCTCCGCTGTCATAAATCTCCAGAAATTCGTCCTGGATTTTGATGACCTCCCGCTTATTCGCTACGTAGAACAGGTTCTCAATACTGCATAAGATGTTGGCAACGACTGCCGACTTCTCATAGCGTGAATACTGTGCATCCATAATGTCATTCCTGGCTTCAGACATCTCCTTGTCCAAGGACATAATGGCTTCGGATACTTTGCTGAGCCGTTCACTGACTTTCTGCGGCATACTGCCTTTGTATTTATATTGCAGTGAGTGCTCGATTGTCGCCCAAAAGTTCATCGCCAGAGTCCGTATCTGAAGCTCCACCTGTAACTTCTTGGGGCCTTCAAGCGTCTCGACCACATAATAAATAATCAGATGATAGCTGCGGTATCCACTGTCTTTTGTATTCTTGAGATAATCTTTTTCACTTTTGATTTCCATATCGCTGCGTTTGGCAATGATTCCTGCCACGACTGCAATATCTTCTTCAAACTGGCAGATAATGCGAATACCTGCAATATCTTCAATTTCCTCTTCCATTCGCGGAAAAGAAATGTTTTTTCTCTGCATTTTTTCCAATATACTGGAAATCCGCTTCACACGCCCGGATACAAACTCAATCGGCGGATACAGATCATGCTGCTTATGCTCTGTGATTATATGGTTGAATTTTGCCACCAGCTCCTGTACGGCAAGCTCATAGGGGCTTAACAGATTTCTCCAAAGTGGTAACTGCATATAACACCTTCTTTCGGTCTATCCTTACCAGCAGTTGCCTGCTCCATTGGATTATATCATATATCTTTATCAAAAACCACTTTCGGCCTTTATTTTATACTCTCCAGCGTCTTCCGTAAAAAGAGCCATACATGTTCTGTGGAAGCCAGTGACAAATGCTCCTCTGTGGTGTGTACACCCTTCATATCCGGGCCGATGGATACGCAGTCCAGCCCTGGTATTTTCTCATAGAAAATCCCGCATTCAAGGCCTGCATGTACGGCATGGATGTGCAGCTCGCGACCGAACTCCTGCTGATAGACAGCGGACATTATCTCCCGAAGACTTGAATGTTCCCGGAATTCCCAAGCCGGATACAGGCCTTTGACCTCAATTTCCCCGCCCATGAATTCCGCCAGATATTCGATTTTCTGCACCAGATAGTCTCTGGATGACTCAATAGAACTTCTCACACCGGACTGCGTGACCAGCTCCGTATCCCGCAGTGTGACAATCCCCGGATTCGACGATGTCTCGGGCAGCCCGGCCATCGTACCGCTCATTTTCTGTATTCCATTCGGCAGATTCGTCAGGAAGAAGATCAGTCTGTGCAAGCTCCCGGGTGTCAGTACCTGCTGTGTTGTCTCCGACTGGACGTCAGCTGTCACCCGGATACCTTCTTCGATTCCCAGATACTCACGAGCAAACGCTGTCTCCAGCTTGGATACCGCTGCCTGTACAGCTGCAATCTCATCCTCTGCTATCAGCACAACGGCTGTACATTCTCTGGTAATCGCATTCTCCTTTTGTCCGCCTCGCAGACTGACCAGATGGAATTCTACTGTCTGGCTCATTTCAAAAAGTACTCGCGCCATCAGCATATTGGCATTCGCCCGATGCTGATCGATCTCGGTTCCGGAATGTCCGCCTACAAGACCGCTGACACGAATCGTCACTTCATGTGCTGTTTTTGCAACTCGTTCCATCGGCAGAGATGCAATCACCGTCGCACCTCCGGCACACCCTGCCAGAAGCTCTCCTTCTTCCTCTGAATCGAGATTGATTAATAACCGTCCCTGTAATACCGAACAATCCAGTGCCGCGGCTCCGAGCAGACCGATCTCTTCATCCGACGTGAAGACCGCTTCAAGTGCCGGATGCTGATACGCCGTCTCTTCCAAAATCGCCAGCATATAGGCAACGGCAATACCGTCGTCCGCACCAAGTGTCGTATCTACGGCAGAAAGTTCATCTCCTTGCACCAGCAGCTGCAGAGGGTCCGTACTAAAATCATGACGGCTCTGCGGTGTTTTCTCGCACACCATATCCATGTGTCCCTGGAGAATCACGGTCGGTGCTTCTTCATAACCGGGTGCGGCCGGTTTGTAAATCACAACATTGTAAGAATCATCCACATAATATGTCAGATCATGCGCCTTGGCAAATGTAATCAGATACTCGGCCATATGTCCGCAGTCACCGGAGCCATGTGGTATCGTTGCTATTTCTTCAAAATAAAATCCTACCCGTCTGGATGCCTTGTTTTCCAATATCATATGCTTCTCCTTATCCCAGCGTAAACTAAAGACATTCATCGCTATTATACGATAAATGTCTTAGATTCATCCTTACTATGATTGTTACTATTCAGATACAGCCTATAAATCCAGATCATCATCTTCATCATCCAGGTCTGCTTCCGGAGCACTTCCTGCGGATGAAATGGCTGCTGCCTGTGCTGTCTGCGGAGCGATTTCCTGACGGTTGCGGTTAACAACGTCCAGACATTCCTGTAATGACTCAAGGAATACTCTGTATTTAGCACCGGCACCATCCAGTGTATTCTCCAATACACCACCGATGTTATTCAGCAGATTATCTGTATAGGTAATTGCCTGCAATCTTATATTATTCGCATCAGAGGTAGCGGAATCAAGAATCTCCTGCGCCTGCTTATTCGCACTGTTAATTGTTGTATTGGCCTGTGCATACGCCTGCTGCATAACCTCATGCTCTGTTACCATCTCCTGCGCCTTGACCTGCGCTTCGCGGATAATAGACTCTGCTTTCGCCTGTGATTCACGAACCTGTGAATCGGATTTCGACTGTGCATCCTCCAGAATCGCATCCTTGTTACTGATAATCTTCTGGTATCTCTTTATTTCATCAGGAGTCTTTAATCTTAGCTCACGTAGTAATTCTTCAATCTCTTCTTTATTAACGACGATTTTGGTACTGGATAACGGCTGAAATTTACAACTGTCTACATACTCTTCAATTTCTTCAATAATCTGCTCGATTCTACTACTCATGACGTTTTCTCCTTACTAATGCGTTTTATACTCTCCATTTTTTCTTTCACTATATCTACCACGACCTGCGGTGCAAATTGTGATGTATCTCCGCCAAATGCTGCTACTTCCTTAAATGTTGTAGAGCTTAGATAAGAATATTCAATATTGGTCGAGAGAAAGATGGTATCCACATCCGGTGCCAGAATTCGGTTCGTCTGCGCCATCTGCAATTCATAATCAAAATCCGTAATTGCCCGCAGTCCTCTCACGATTACATTAGAGCCACAATCCCGGGCAAAATTGACCGAAAGACCGTTAAATGACTGAACTGTCACATTTCCTATGTTTTCTACCGCTCTTTGTAGTATATTAACACGTTCCTGTGCAGAAAACAACGGGGTTTTTACTGAATTATCCAAAACTCCGACGATTACCTGATCAAACATATTACCTGCTCGTACAATCACATCCAGATGACCATACGTCACCGGGTCAAAACTTCCTGGGTATACTGCTACCTTCATCTATACTTCCTGCCTTTTTCGTAAAAATATATGGAAATTTGTCTTATATTCTTTGCGCTTAAGTACCGTAAATCCCAAGTCCTCAACATACGAGAAGTCCGTAGCTGCTGCAGCTTCGGCTACCAGTATTGTGTCTTCATGAAGCAACGGTGATTTCGAAAGAAAAGACAACACATCCTCTTCAAGTCCTTGCTTATAGGGCGGATCCATAAATACAATGTCATATGGCTCCTGCTGCAACAGCATGCTTAGAGCGCTCATCACTTCACTGCGGATCATATGTGCCCCGAATGACAGGTTCGTAAACTCCAAATTCTCTCTGACACAGGCAATAGCCTGCGCACTATTATCTATAAAGGTAACATGTGAGGCTCCCCTGCTCAATGCTTCGATACCAATGGCGCCGCTTCCTGCAAACAGATCCAGCATTCTTGCACCCGGTATATAGGGCTGCAAAATGTTGAACAAGGTTTCCTTGGTCCTGTCAGTGGTTGGTCTCGTAGCCAGCCCCGGCAGGGTCTTAAGCGGCATTCTTCTTGCTTTGCCTGCGATCACTCTCATTTAAGATTATATCTCCAGTCCAGATCCCCTCTGGAAAGTCCCAGAATCAAAAGCTCAGCAGTTGCAATATTCGTTGCTACCGGAATGTTATACTGATCACAGCATCGTGCGATCTTCTCGACGTCCGGTTCCTTGCTATCTATCATTACCGGATTGTAGAACAAAATGACCATGTCCAGGTCTCCGCGCTCCACCATATCCATGAATTGCTTATCTCCACCAATACTTCCGGCAAGGAATTTATGAACATGAAGATTTGTCACTTCTTCTATCCGTCGGCCGGTTGTCCCGGTTGCATACACTTCGTGCTTTGCAAGAATGCTCTTATACGCTATACAAAAGTCTTCAATCAGCACTTTCTTACTGTTATGTGCAATAATCCCTAAGTTCATTGTATCCTCCTTGTACAATATTACGGTTGCCCGGTCTGACTGCCTTGTATCTGTGCATCAGGCCACCAAACGCTATGTTGATTATACCAAACAAGAAGAAAAAGTGCAATTTGTTTATACCCCTGTTCGCACGAAGTTGCACATTTTTTTCTCATAATTCCAGTTTTTCCTGGCTCTGCTGCTGTACTTTTTCGTACAATGTGGCGCAGGCCGGGTCCTGTTCGAGTCTTCCGGTGGTCAGCAGTTCGTCCGCAAAGGCCGAAACCTCTTGTAGAACCCAGGAATCCCTGAATACATCTGCCATTCTAAAATCCAGAATTCCGCTTTGCCGTATCCCCAGTACATCTCCCGGACCTCGCAGCTTCATGTCTTCATTCGCAATTTTAAAACCATCCGTTGATGTATTGAGTATTTTTAATCTGGCATTTTCTTCTTCGTTCTCTGACGTATTGACAAAGATGCAGTAGGACTGCTCGGCACCTCGGCCCACTCGCCCGCGCAGCTGATGGAGCTGTGCCAGCCCGAAGCGCTCGGCATTTTCAATCATAATTACAGTAGCATTCGGCACATTGATGCCGACTTCAATTACAGTCGTTGACACAAGTACAGAGATGTCCCCCGCTGCAAAGCTGCTCAAAAGTTCTTCCTTCGTCTTGGCCGGCATCTTGCCATGCAGGGCCGCGACTTTAGTTTCTTTGCCAAGAACCGTCTGTAATGTCTTCGTATATTCCAGCACATTTTCGGCGCTTAACTCCTCATTTTCTTCGATCAGGGGGCAGATTACATAGACCTGACGGCCTTCCTGCAGCTTGCTCTGCAAAAAGCGATACGCTGTAGCGCGTTCCGCTTTCTTGATTACGCAGCTTTTAATGGGCAGCCGCTCTTTTGGCAATTCATCCAGTGTTGTCACACTTAATTCCCCGTATAGAATCACTGCCAGCGTCCTGGGGATTGGTGTTGCACTCATGACCAGAATATGCGGTGTCTTGGTCTGGGTCGAGAGCAGTTCTCTTTGTTTGACGCCAAACCGGTGCTGTTCGTCTGTGATCACGACACCCAGGTTTTTGTACTCTGCTTTTTTTTGAATCAGGGCATGCGTTCCTACAATGAGCAGACCGTCCTCTGTCAGCATGCGCCGGTAGATTTCCCGCTTCCCCGCTGCGGATACGGAACCGGTCAGCAGTACCACCCGCTCCCTGTATTCACCAAAATACGTCTCTAAAAGCTCTGTGAGCGCTTTATAATGCTGTATGGCCAGCACTTCCGTAGGTGCCATAAGCGCCGCCTGATACCCATTCAGACTGCTCAAAAGCATCGCCAAAAATGCCAGAATCGTCTTGCCGCTGCCCACATCTCCCTGCAGCAGACGGCTCATGACCTTGGGCGAGCACATTTCCTGTTCGATTTCTGCCCAGGCGCGCTGCTGTGCTCCTGTCAATTCATAGGGCAGGCGCTGTATCAGCTCTGTGGTTTCTGTACGCGGGGTCATATGCAGTTCACTGGGCAAATCCTGTACCCGCTTTTTGATATTTCTTACCGCAAGTAAAAACAGCAGGAATTCATCAAAAATCACTCTTTTTCGCGCCTGTGCCAGTGCTTCCTTGTTCTGAGGAAAATGCAATTCTCTGACAGCCTCATTGATGCCTGGAAGGTTCAATGTCTCCCGTATTTGGGGCGGCAGGATTTCCTCAACCTGCTCACCGCTTTGCAGTACCTGCAAGACAGCCTTTTGCAGGGTCTTGTTGCTAAGCCCCGCCGTCAGCCCATACAACGGCATGGTCGTATCATAGAGCGGCTCATACGTTTCCGGCGTAAAAATCTCCGGCTGCTGCATACTGCTTCTGCTGCCGTCCGTCTTGATGCGTCCCCGAAAGAAGTAGAGACCGCCCGGCCGGATCTGTGTCCGAATATACGGCGTATTGAACCAGAGCAGCAGCAGCTTCTCCCCTTCGCTTAGTGCTTCCGCAACGATGACCGTCCTGGTACCGCTTTTCTTTTGTACCGGCCGCCCCATCACCTTGGCCGCCACTGTATTGACTAAACCTTCCTGTGCTTCCTTAAGCGCCACAGGCGCTTTATACACATCATAGGTTCTCGGAAAATATAATAGCAGTTCTTCCAGTGTTGTAATCTGCAATTTGCCCAGCAAAAGCTCGGTCTTCGTTCCAATCCCTTTGATATCGCGTAATGATTTCACATTGACTCCTTACCATAGTAAGAGCAGCCCCCTGAAACAAATGCTTCAAGAGACTGCTGTATTGTCTGCTGCTATTCTACTGAAATAACATAGTAATAGATGGGCTGTCCGCCGTAATTAAGCTCAATATCACATTGCGGATACAGCTGCGAAAGCTTTTCTTCCAACTGCTGTGCATCTGCTTCGGAAGTATCCTCTCCATAATAGATGCTTAAGAGCTCTGAGTCATCGTCAATCAGCTTGTCCACCGCTTCCAGTACAACTCCTTCAATCTCTTTTCCGACTGACAGCAAACCGCTGTCTCCCAATCCCATAATATCTTTTTCTTTGATCTCATGGTCATCGATATGCGTATCACGTACAGCATAGGTAATCTGTGCTGTCTTAACATTTTTGATTTCTTCCAGCATGTCTTCTTCATTCTCTTCCGGGGTATTATCCGGAATATAATTAATGACAGCTGTGATTCCCTGCGGAATATTCTTCGTAGGTATGACAATAATCTTCTTGTCCTCTGTCAATTCCTTAGCCTGATTTGCCGCCAGAATAATGTTCTTATTATTAGGAAAGATAAAAATCGTTTTCGCATGTACGCTCTCGATGGCTTTTAGCATATCCTCGGTACTGGGGTTCATTGTCTGTCCGCCTTCGATCAGATAATCTACTCCGAGTTCCAGAAATACTTTTTTGATACCTTCACCAATAGATACGCTGATAAATCCAACTTCTTTTTCCTCGACCGGCTGGTTCGCCTCGGCCTCAGCGCGGGCAATCTTCTCCGCATCTTTGATCAGCACTTCATTATGCTCTTCCCGCATATTGTCGATTTTCATACTGGTAAGCGCACCGTAGGTCAGGGCGCGCTGGATTGCCAGTCCCGGATCATTCGTATGTACATGCACTTTGACAATCTCATCATCTGCCACGCAGACAATAGAATCCCCTATGGACGACAGGAACGATTTGAACTGATCTTCATCCGGCTGTGCAAATGTCTTGTCCAGCATAATTATAAATTCCGTACAGTATCCGAACGTGATATCAGCCGCACCGGGCATAGCCGCAGTCTGTCTGATTGTCACAGGAGTTGTCTGAAACTGGTATTCGATTTCTTTTCCGCGGTATGCATTGTAAGCACCATACATTACTTCCACCAGTCCCTGACCTCCGGAATCTACCACACCGGCTTCCTTTAGTACGGGAAGCATATCCGGTGTTCTCTGTAACGTGTCCTGCGCCTGTTCTACGACTTGCTTGAAAAAAGAGTCAAACGTGATTTCTTCATCTGCAATTTCCACAGCCTTTTGAGCCGCTTCTTTGGCCACTGTAAGAATCGTACCCTCTTTGGGTTTCATAACAGCTTTATAGGCTGTTGCAACGGCTCGTTCCATTGCTTCTGCCATAATGACCGGAGTCGCCTCCGTATAAGCTCCTAACACTTTGGTAAATCCTCGAAGCAGCTGGGAGAGAATTACGCCCGAGTTACCGCGTGCTCCACGCAGCGAACCATATGAGATTGCTTTGGCAACGTTCTCCATCGTAGGATTCTCGATTTTATTAACTTCCCCAACAGCCGCCACTATGGTCATGGACATGTTGGTTCCTGTATCACCGTCCGGAACCGGAAAAACATTCAGATCATTAATCCATTCTTTCTTAGACTCCAGATTTTTGGCTCCGGCGATAAACATTTTAGAAAACATCACCGCATCTATAGATTTCGTACTCACTGCAAACATCCTCCTTTGACTAATCAATTACGCGAACACCTTCTACGAGAATGTTGATCTTTTCAATTTCCATTCCGGTAAATGCTTCTACTTTGTACTTTACACTGGTCATCAGATTATCTGCAATCGTTTGAATACTCACACCATATGCAACTATAACATGAAATTCCAATTGGATTTTATTATTTTTTATCACGACATTGATTCCATGCTTCAAACTGTCTCTGCGCAAAAGTTTGACCAGGCCGTCTTTCATACTGACCGCGGCCATGCCCACGATCCCAAAACACTCGACAGCAACACTTCCGGCATACGTCGCTATAACATCAGTATCAATGTTAATAGTTCCAAGTTCTGAATTTAATTGTCCACTCATCTTATACACCTCCATTTTTACACCAATAGATATTATACCTTATTTTGCTAAAAAAACAAATATTTTTTAGAATATACGAATTTCATTATTTTACTTGCATATTGTCATGGCATCTGTTAGAATGGAATCTGTTGAAAAAAGCGGCAAGGAGGTGCAATCATGGCAAAATGCGCGATTTGTGAAAAAGGTGCTCATTTCGGTAACAACGTGAGTCATTCTCATAGAAGATCTAACAAAATGTGGAAATCGAATATTAAGTCTGTTAGAGTAAAAGTTAACGGAGCTGCGAGGAAAATGTACGTATGTACTTCCTGCCTTAAGTCCGGTAAAGTAAGCAGAGCTTAAGCTTCAAACTTTCCGATCCCCTTGTCACATGACAGGGGGATTTTTTACTGCCCTTTTATTCTGTCTCAGTCTCCTGCTTCGGTGCCTCTTTCTTCTCTTCGTACACCGGCTCAGTCGTTACATGAATCTCCTCAGAAGAAGTTCCGCCTGCCGTAAACTTGTTAATGATATCCGGTACCATATCGAGAATCTTAGTCATACCATCCTGATTCTTGATGTTCACTAGTTTTGTCGTGCCGTTTTGTATAACCAGTACCGCACATGGATTGAGCTTGCCTCCCATTCCGCCACCGCCGTTATTCTTCTTGGCCGTATCTGAAAGCGCACCAGCGCCTACCATAAATGACACATCAACCAGCGGGAGTATAATCGTATCACCGATATGAATTGCATCTCCTACGACTGTCTTTGCGGATATAAAACTATCCATGCCTTTAAATAATGAATCTACTGTTGTCTGAAAGCTGTTATCTGCTGCCATTTATTTCCCTCCTTTTGATAAAAACCTGCTAAGTACGCTCCGTACATCTTCATTAAAGAATAAGGTGACTGCGATTTGCAGTATCACAATTCCATAGACTCTGCCGCGCAGCAGGATATCTCCATCTAATATTTCTTCTTCATACGGAATGATCCCGATTTTATTCTTGTGCAGTGGAATCGTCGCCGCCGCCACTGCCAGAACTTCACCTGTTGTATAGGGATCTTCGAATCCAATCATCAGGTGTCCGCTGATCTTCTTAGGTGCCGCATGCCGTACTAGTTTTACCAGCTGTGCCCAGAGGACCTTCACCCCGCGCTTTGTTTTCTCTTCTCTGAAAAACCGAATCCATGCTACTATTTTATCATATAAAGTATATATTGTTAATTTTAATTTTATTACCTTTTTATAAAGTTCTTTTACACGTTCGCAGAAGCGATGCACGCTGTCCTTCAGACGTTGTACCAGGCCTTTCGGAGGCGGCTGCTCCGACTGCTTCATATCTATCTTTGGGGGCTTGGACTTTGAGGGCTTGGCCGTTTCGGTCTTTTCGGCCGTTTCAATCTTTTCGGTCTTTTCAATCTTTTCGGTTTTTCCGGGTTTTGCTGCTGCCGGTTTCCTCCCCGGCTCTTGGGGCTGTTTTATGGAGAAAAAGAGCTTTACTGACCGCAGTGCCTGTAAAACCCTGCCGAATCCCCGCTGCCACACCTCGACCCGTATACCGGCTATACGCGGTGTCATCCGCAGCTGCGCATCGTTTTGATACTCGATCGTCACTGTAATCAGGTGCCATAACCAGCTGAGTTTGGCATCTGCATGCCATTGCTCCTGCGCCTTATCCGCTGCCACACGATAGCGCACCGGACAAAACAGTACCAGAAGCAAAAGCAATACAATCAGCCCTGCCAGCAAAGCCAGGATCAGAAGCAGTATTTTAATAATAGCCCATACTACACTCATGCATTGTCATCCTTTCGCACCTGTCTGCAGATATGCTTCCACATGGAAATCTCCCTGTACCTCATAGACCTCCAGCAGTATCTTCTGCATAAGTTCCATCGCCTCGTCGCGTCCGCCTGCCATGCCAATAATCACCGGGCAGTGCCTGCGTGCCGCCTTCTGCAGCAAATAGTTGCTGGAAATAATTTCCAGTACATGATTCGGATTATGCGACAGCGTAAGCAAAAAGATGCCGGGGGTCAGTCTGCGCCAGATAATTCTGCGGCGTATGGATTTTTGTTTTCCACGCAGGGATTCCCCTACATAAAGTTTTTTGTTCCACTGCAGCATACCTTTACTCCTATTGTGCCGTTTTTACAGAATTATAATAGGTATCGAATATTTCGGCTGCCATAGGCACTGCCGACGCATTGCCGTCACCGCCATTTTCTACAACAATGCTGACTACGATGTCCGGATCTTCCACATTGGAAAAGCCCACGAACCAGGAATGACTCTGCCCGTCCGTACCGTACTCTGCGGTTCCTGTCTTGCCGGCACTTGTGTATCCGCGCCCCGACAGATCTGTCGCTGTACCGTTTGTCACAACACCTTCCATTAAAGTTGTCAGAATCTGCGCTTCCTGTGCGGTCATCAGGTTCGTGTAGGCTGCCGCCTCTGTCTTCTCTATGGAATTTCCATTATGATCTTTGATTTCTGAAATCAGGGTTGGCTTCATCAACAGTCCATCATTCGCAATGGCGCTTGTGATGAGTGCCATTTGAAGCGGCGTTGCCAGTGTTTCTCCCTGTCCGATGGCAGTACGCATCAGCAGCGGTACACCCGAATTCTCGTCCACCGTTACAGAGCTTTTTGAATAAGGCAGTTCATAGTCGAGCGCCGAATTAAAGAGCAGCTCTTCACTTACCGTACGCAGCGCCGTAGCACCTTCGGAAACGCCCATTTCGACGAACGCGCAGTTGCAGGAATTAGCAAAGGCCGCCGCTAAGTCCTCCTGACCATGGACGCTTCCGCCTGCACAAGATACCGTACTGTCCGCTTTTGTAATCGACCCTTCACAATAATAAGAAAAGTCCTCAACACTGTGGCCTGTCCGAAGATACGTCAGTGCAGTTACGATTTTAAAGGTCGAACCCGGAGGATAGAGTCCTTGTGTCGCGCGGTTCAAAAGACTGCTTTGCTCTTCGTCCGTACTAAGCGTCTCCCAGTCTGCATCCAGACTATTGGGATCGAAATCCGGTTTGCTGACCATGGCCAGGATTTCACCTATCGAAGGGTTCATGACCAGAATCGCGCCCCGATTATCTCCAAGCGCCTGATATGCCGCCTGCTGCAATCTTGTGTCAAGCGAGGTCACAACCGTATCTCCGGTATTCTTCTCATCTCTTAAGTCATTTACAATACGCTCCCCGATAAAAGCACTCGAATGCAGCAATTCATAGTTCGCCAGAGATTCCAGCCCTGTCGTTCCCTGTGTGGAATAACCAACTGCATGTGCGAACACATCTCCGTAATCATAGACCCGGGTCTCAGTGCCGCTTTCATCTGTATTGGTATGCGCAAGTACCTGCCCGTCCGCGGACTCGATATTGCCGCGCACTATGGTTTCGGCCAGCGAATCAATACGCTTATTATATGGGCTGTCAATAATTGTGCCGCTGACAAATATACTGAAATACGCCAGATATCCAATCAGTGATACAAAGATAAACACGAAAAAGTAGGAGATAATGGCATATTGCTTGTTGAACGCCTTCTTCATTTTTACTTTATTTTTTTCATTTCTTTTTCGGTGTTTCCGTAATTCCTTCTCTTGCTTTTTTTCTTCTCTCAAATTCTTCTTCCTCATCTTCTCGCAGAATATAAAGTCCTTGAATAATAGCCACTACTATAATCGAGCTAAGCGCCGAACTTCCCCCCTGACTGATGAATGGCAGGGTGATTCCTGTCATGGGAATGAACTTAATCGCTCCGCCTACATGTAAAAAGACCTGAAATGCATATTCTGTTCCAAGACCAAGTGCAATCAGCTTATAGAACGGCTTCTTGATCTGCAGTGAAATGTTGACAATCATGATAAAAAAGCTCATGCATACCAATATCAGACATATCGCGAAGAAAATTCCAAATTCTTCGCAAATCGCTGCGAAGATAAAATCTTCCTGTACGACCGGTATGCTTTTGGGTGAACCCTGGTACAGTCCCATACCGAACCAGCCCCCCGTACCTATCGCAAAAAGTGACTGGACAATCTGATATCCCTCGCTGTCATATACGGAGAAGGGATCCTTCCACGCGACCACCCTCTGGCGCACATGTGCAAATAGATAGTACGATGCGATGGAAGCTCCGACACCGCCGAGAATTCCTATCCCCAGATACAGCGGTTTTTTCGTAGCTACAAATACCATGACCAAATAGGTGATAAAGAATACCAGCGCACTTCCCAAATCCTTGGACAGCACCAGAATCAGCACATGCGCTCCTGCAATTGCTGTCACGATGACAACACGCTTGAAATCCGGCTCCTGCCACAAAAGTGCGGCCAGGCAAAACACGAACAATATCTTGACGAATTCAGAAGGCTGCACACCAAACAGGGAAAGCTTGGCTCCATATGTGGTCTGTGCCAGCACCAGTACGGCACCCAGCAGCAGAATACCTATGCCGGCATACAGCCAGGTCAGTTTTGGCAGAAACGTCAGTTTGCGGATGATGACCGGCAGCACGAGTGCGAAGGCCGTACCGGCGGCAACAATCCAGAACTGGCGCATCGCTGCATCCAGATCCAGCCGTGAAAGAATAATAAACCCGACGGTTAACAACATACACATATTGTTGATTAACAAAAGGGACGCTTTCTTATAGATGACACGATACAGAATCTGTACTGCAATCATATAGAAAATGACCTGCGCAAAATATACGATTACTTTCGTATCCTGCGTCTTTAAAAAAATAACCAGAAATGCCAGTACGTTCATCAGGACAATCAGTGTCAGCTGTCTGTACAGCAAATGGTTCTTCGCCTTTTCCTCTTTGTACTTGAACATATTAAAGCATTGTAAGGTATATAAGACCATCAAAATCAGAAACAGATATTTCGACAGCTCTGTAATCAAGTTTACCAATCGGCACCCCGCTTCCTACAATTTCTACTTATGTGAAAAAGGGATTACAAATGCAATCCCTTTTCTCTTTCTTGCTATTCAGGCATCTCAACAACTTTTCTCTCCAGACGGCGTATCAGATCTTCAAGTTCCGCCTTCTTTCTTTCACTCTCGTTGAACTTTTCCATAAGCTCGGCATTCTTCATCTTCACCGATACCAGCTCCTGCTTGAATTCATACAAGTCTTCGTCTTTTTTCTGCAGCTCCTGGTCTACAATGGAAGCCTGTTTTTTCGCATTAAAATAGTCATCTGCGACATTCAGACTTAAAAGGGTCTGTCTGGTCTCCGCTGACATTCTTGAATACTTCGGCAGTGTGGACAATTCTTCAATTTTCGAATTCAGGTAGGCAGCTATTTTTTGTAAGTATTCATCACTTTCAAAACCTCCTAAAGTAATAATCTTACCATCAATTAACACTTTTACCGTATTTTTTGCTGTCATTCCCAGCCTCCTATTTAGTCAAAGCAAAGATCTAACATCTTCACCGTTACCTGCTTTATTCCTATCTCTATTATAATCAAATTCCGAATAAAAACAACTAATTCTTTTCAATTCCAAGATGTTTATAGGCAAGCTCAGTTACCATACGTCCGCGCGGAGTCCGCAGGATAAAACCGTTTTGCAGCAGAAACGGCTCATATACATCTTCGATTGTCCCTGCATCTTCTCCGATAATGGCCGCCAAGGTATCTAATCCTACCGGCCCGCCGCCGAACTGACGGATGATTGACAGCAGCAGATAGCGGTCCGACTGATCCAGTCCATAGGTGTCCACTTCCAGCAAATCCAGCGCATAATCTACCACTTCCTTGGTAATCGCACCGTCGTATTTGATCTGTGCAAAATCACGCACACGTTTTAACAGACGGTTGGCAAGCCGGGGTGTGCCGCGGGAACGTCTGGCGATTTCAAACGCTCCCTTTGCATCAATTTCTACCTCAAGCACACCGGCAGAGCGGAGCACGATGTCTCGTAATTCCTCATTAGTATAGAATTCAAGATGTGATATAACACCAAACCGGTCACGAAGCGGAGCGGTCAGCAGCCCCACTCTTGTAGTCGCGCCCACGAGCGTGAAATTCTCCAGTTCAAGACGTATGGAGCGTGCGGAGGAACCTTTGCCAATCATAATATCAATGGCATAATCTTCGAGTGCTGGGTAGAGCACCTCCTCCACCTGACGGGAGAGACGGTGTATCTCGTCAATAAAAAGCACATCGCCTTTTTGCAGTTGATTCAAAATGGCTGCCATTTCTCCCGGTTTCTCGATGGCTGGTCCCGAGGTAACTTTGATATTCACCCCCATTTCATGGGCAATAATTCCCGCTAAGGTGGTTTTTCCCAGTCCCGGCGGGCCATAGAACAGTACATGATCCAGGGACTCCCCACGCTGTTTGGCTGCATCTATATAGACTTTCAAGACCTGCTTGGTCTTCTCCTGCCCGATATAGGCCTCCAACTGGTGCGGCCGCAGCGACTCTTCAATCGGCAGTTCTTCCGTAACAGCCGTTGTTGTTATCATTCGTTTATCCATGTTCCTGTCCTCTTATATCTTCTTCAATGCGGCTTTCAGCCATTCCTGCGTAGTCTGCACACTGTCTGTCTCCACTTTGCTGATGGCCTGTACGGCTTCAGAATTCGAATATCCCAGCGCAAGCAATGCCTGTATGGCTTCGCTGCGTGCAGATGCCTCTTCCGGCTCCGTACTGCTGCCCGCCATAGTCTGCGGCAGCGTATCCTCCAGATTGATTTTGTCTTTTAATTCAAATATGACCTTTCCAGCCATTTTTTTGCCGATTCCCGGTGCTTTCGAAATCGCTGCGATATCATCAGCAAACACCGCCATTGTAAGCTCAGAGGCCGTCAGATTTGACATGATGCCCATCGCCGCCTTGGGTCCGATCCCGCTAATATTCGTCAGCAGCAAAAAGGTCTGTACCTCCTGCTGCGTAAGAAATCCATAGAGTGACAGGTCATCTTCCTTGACAACTAACTGTGTATAAATCTTATAGTGCTTTCCCTGCCTGATTTCACTTTGAATTGTATTCGCGGGCATTGAAATACAATATCCCATATTCTGGTTCTCCAGAATAATATGATGCTCATGGACAGAGGCAACTTCTCCTTTGATGAATGCAATCATTTGCGGCTCCTTTTACGTTTCTTCTTTTCTTCCTGACGTTTCTTATAGCCGCGGTTCAGATTCGGGTACGCGTTCAAGATACGTTTGGACAGCAAGGTCTGTTTTTCAATCAGTTCTTTCCATGCTTCATCTAACTGCTTTGCAATAACTGTCTGCGATACGGATTCTTTTAGCTGGTCAAAGGTACTGCCGGCCTCTTCCAGTGCATTGGCAAGCCGGGTACGATTGAAGCGGGTACGAATCTGCGAAAGATCCACTTCCATCGCCCGTACCTTGTCCGCCAGACCGAAGGCCACGATGCTTGAGGTCGTAAAGTCGATCACATATCCTATGGTAAAAATAAGCATGGCCACTTTACCTGCCGACTGTGAATATAATACCACAACGGAATCAACGAATGGCTGTAAAATCCAGAGCAAAATGACGGCTGCCACTCCCCAGCCCATTGACGCCCCCAGACAGATACGTCCCTGAAAATTAAAGCGGTCTTCGCTGTAATCCCACCAACTTGTATGAAACAGTTTCTCCATTAATACAGAGGTCACGTACTCAAGCACAGTGGCCAGCACGACTCCCCCCAGGAAAATCAACAGCGGGTTTCCCATCAGCGGCTTTAATACAAGGTACAAGACCACAGCCCCAACACCATAAATCGTACACACCGGTCCTGTCACGAATCCACGATTAACCAGTTTTTTGCTTTTGACGTATACAAAAAAAGTCTCCCACAGCCATCCTATAAAACTGTAAATGAAAAACCAGTTGATGATGTGATATACGTCAACTCCTGCGATTTCCATACTCCATAATGCCCAATTCTGCATGCTTCACCCACACCCTTGTACTTTCAGATTCATTAGTTTCTCAGGTCGTACTATACAAAAAAAGAATAAAAATAAGGGAACCTGCCAAATGGTAGACTCCCTTATATCGCATAGTCCTATTCTTGTGTTTCGGAAGCCTCTGCAGCGTCACCTTCCACAGGTGCCTCTTCAGACTGTACCGCCATATCTTCGTATACTGTTTCCTCTACCAGAGCCGGCTCCAGCACTTTCATGCTCAGGCTGATTTTTCTGCTGTCTTCGTTGAAATCAACGACTTTAGCTTCTACTTCCTGGCCCAGTGTCAGAACGTCCGTTGGTTTGTCAATGTGCGCTCTCGAAATCTGAGAGATATGCAGCAATGCGTCAACTCCGGTCTCTAATTCAATAAAAGCGCCAAAGTCTGTCATTCTCGCTACTTTACCAACCACGATATTACCAATCGCATATTTTTCTGCCGCATTGAGCCATGGGTTTTCATTCTCGAATTTGAGGCTGAGTGCGATTTTGTTGCCATTAAATTCTTTGACCAGAACATTGAGTTTGTCACCGATGTTAAATACTTTTCTCGGATTCTCAACTCTGCCCCATGAAATTTCAGAAATATGAAGAAGTCCATCGATTCCGCCAAGGTCTACGAAAGCACCAAAATCTGTGATGTTCTTAACAACACCTTCCACAGTATCTCCAACAGATACATTCTCCATGAACTCTTTTAATTTTTCTTCTTTGTCAGCCATCAGAAGCATCTTGCGGTTACCAATGATGCGTCTTCTTCTTGGGTTGAATTCTGTAATAACAAATTCCAGTTCCTGTCCTTGATATTTTGAAAGATCTTTCTCATAGCTGTCTGATACCAGACTGGCCGGGATAAAGATTCTTGTCTCATCAATCACGACGCATAATCCGCCGCCAAGGATCTGAGTTACCACACCTTTTAATACTTCTTGTTTCTCGAACGCTTCTTCAAGACGTTTATTCGTCTTCTCACTTGCCAATCTCTTATATGAAAGAAGAACCTGTCCTTCTCCGTCGTTTACCTTCAGTACTTTTGCTTCCATGGTATCGCCGACGTGGGCAACTTCTGTTAAAACAACGCTGGAATCGTTAGAATATTCGCTTTTTGTGATGATTCCATCAGCTTTATACCCTATATTTAAGATAATTTCATTATCTTTAACATCGATAATGCTGCCTTCTACGATTTCTCCATTTCTAATTGTCTTAAATGACTCGTTTAGCATTTGTTCAAAGCTCTGTTCTGACATGTGTCTGAACCTCCTCAATAATTTTATTTGGGGTTGACGCCCCTGCTGTGATGCCTATGCAACTGCTCGATTGAAACATATCAGAACTAATGTCATTATGTGTCTGTATATGATACGTGTTAGAACATTGATTTTTGCATATTTCAAACAGCTTTTGAGTATTGGAACTATTCTTACCACCTACGACAATCATAGTGTCTACCTTACTCGCAATCTTTTTTGCTTCACACTGTCTTTCATGTGTCGCATTGCAAATCGTGTTTAAAACAGTACTATCATAACCCTTTTTCGCAAGAATATCAACTAATTCTTTAAAATTCTTATGATTAAATGTGGTTTGAACCACAATTGTACATCCGACTTTAGGATTTATGTCAACTTTTTGTGCACTTTCCCTGTTATTTATGATTATCGGCGGAGTCTGGCACCACTCACTGATTCCGATGACCTCCGGATGTGCTGCGTCTCCAATGATAATAATCTGCCGGCCGGCCTCACTGTCCTTCTCCACCGCTCTGTGGATTTTAAGTACATACGGGCAGGTCAGATCCACAACTTCCAGACCAAGCGCTTCTAGAAGCTCATAGGTCGGCTTGCCCACACCATGAGATCGAATCAGCACAATAGCATCCGTAAGTGCCTCCAGCTCTTCTCTGGAGCTGAGGGGATAAACCCCTCGTTTCATCAGGTCACTGACTACCTCTTCATTATGAATCAGCGGCCCTATGGTATACAGTTTTTTACTGCTGCTTTCGGCAAGCGCATAGGCTTTGTCAACCGCACGCTTGACACCAAAGCAAAATCCTGCGGTGGAGGCCATCCTGATTTTCATAATACCTGCCCCGCTTCCTGATAAATACGGATAATCGTCTCCGTTACCTCCTCAATTGACAGGTCAGACGAATCAACTAACACAGCATCCGCAGCCTGTACCAGGGGCGAATTCACACGATTCGTATCTCTCTCGTCACGCTCCTGTATACTCTGTTGAATCGCCTCGAGATCGGCCGGTTCTTCTCTGCTGCGCAGCTCTTCATACCGGCGGGAGGCTCTGGTAACGACCGAGGCCGTCAGGTAAATCTTCACCTGCGCCTGCGGCAGGACTTTTGTCCCGATATCACGCCCATCCATCACTACATTATCTCTAGATGCGATCTGCTGCTGCAGGCGTACTAACTTCTCACGCAGCTTTCCATTGGAGGAGCTTATCGAGGCCATCTCACCGACTGCCTCACTGCGAAGACGCTCCGTTACATTCTCTCCATTGAGCCACACCTGCTGCCTGCCCTCCGTATAACGGATTTCGATATCTGCCTGTTCACAGACCTTGGCAATCGAAGCACTGTCTGTCGGTACCACGCCCTGGTCAATCAAAAACAGTGCCATAGCCCGATACATGGCTCCTGTATCAACATATATAAATCCAAGTTTTTTCGCCACTGCCTTGGCAATGGTACTTTTTCCGGCGCCTGCCGGACCGTCAATCGCTATCGCAACTGTCATCTGCTCACCTCATTTCAAGCTTATTGGTCTTCTGTAACTGCACAGGCAGCCGCATGTGCGGTAGACCAGGCGATCTGAAGGTTGAACCCTCCAGTCACAGCATCCAGATCCAGTACTTCACCACTAAAATACAGATTCTTGATTTTCTTTGATTCCATTGTTTTTGGGTGAATGAGCCTGGTGTCTATGCCACCTTGTGTAATTATCGCTTCTTTGAAACTGCCCATACCGCAAAGTGTCAATGGAAAATGCTTAAGGATACGAATAAAATCCGCTCTTTGACTTTTGGTAATATCATGCACTTTCGTCATTTCTAAAATTCCGCTCAAGGTCACTGCGACCGGCAGCAGTGAAGCAGGCAGCAGCGAATGCACTGCATTGCGAAATGTTTTATTTCTGGCTGTCTCGAATTCCCGCAGCAGTCTGGCATCCAGCTGTTCTTCACTTAGTGCCGGTTTCAAATCAATCTGTGCCTCCAGATCCTGCTTCTGAAGTTTTCTGCCTATATGCGAACTCGCCGATAATACCACCGGTCCGCTGATTCCTTTGTGTGTGAACAAAAGCTCTCCAAATTCACTGAAAATCGTCCGTTTTCCATCTTGGACAGAAAAAGTCACGTTTTTAAGTGCAAGCCCCTGCAGCGACCGTACATACGCTTCCCTCGTAAGAAGCGGCACCAATGCCGGTGTCAGCGGGATGATCTTATGTCCAAGTTCCTCCGCCATCTTATATCCATCCCCTGTGGACCCGGTCACCGGATAACTCATTCCGCCGGTTGCTACAATAATCCGGTCGAAATGCTGTACTGTACCGTCAGCCAAAAGCACAGAGGCGGCTTTTTCCTGTTTCAAAAGAATTTTTTTGACTTCCGTATGCAGTTTGTATCTGACTTTCAGCTGCATAAGTTCATTTTGCAGACTGCGTATGATATCTGAGGAACGGTCTGATTCAGGAAATACACGATTCCCACGCTCAGTCTTAAGCGGTACTCCCAACTCCTCAAATAAATTCATCACATCCTGGTTGGTACAGCCGGCATATGCACTATATAAGAATCTGGGATTCGATACGACCGCATCAAAAAACGCATCGTCGGTACAGTGATTCGTCAGGTTACACCTTCCCTTGCCGGTAATATATAATTTCTTCCCTAACTTTTCATTCTTCTCATACAGCGTCACCTTACTGCCTTTTCGTGCGCACAACAAAGCCGCAAACATTCCGGAAGCACCTCCGCCAATGATACACACCTCAGACACGTTCTACCTCCTTCGAATCCAATGAAACCGTATACCGGATATCCTCTGTCTCTTCAACCTTATAATCATCCCAGATTTCTCCCATTTCTTTTCTGGTATGGGCAAGCTTTTTGCTTTTGCTCATCTGGAGAGAAACGACCAGTGTATTGACCACACTAAGTGCAGAGCTCATTGAATCCGCAAATCCGCAGTTTGTATTGACTGCAATCAGATGACAGGGGGAATACATATTAATCGGTGAAAGCTGTTGATCTGTGATCGTTATAACATTGGCTTTTCGGCTGCTGGCAAATTCCAGCGCTTTTAGTGTACGCATGGAATATTGCGGGAAACTGATTCCCACGATGACATCTTTTTGTCCAATGTGGAGCATATAATCCATAATCTCCTGCATACTTCCTCCCGGCAGGATCGTCACATGTTCAAATAAGATACGCAGATGATGCGCCAGCACCTGCGCCACTGGTTCGCAGGTACGAAGGCCGATAATATAAATATGCTTAGCTTTAAGCAGTATCTTCTGCGCCTGTATATAAGAAGTAAGATCTGTTGTATGGCATGTATCAACGATGTTTTGTGCATCGGCAAGCATAACCGATTTCAGAATATCTCTTTTTAACATTTTGCCTCCCTAGTGCAACTGTTTGTATTTCGAATACTTTCGGTACTAATTATAGCTGTCTTTTGTCAATATGTCTAGTAACGGCTTAGGATGTTTGAGGTCATCCTTCTCTGCGAACCAGCCGGTACAAAACTCTGAACGGTTTGGTAACAAGCTTGCCTGCACGAAATGAAAAAGAATGAGTCACAGCTTCAAGTTCCTCTCTGCACTCACGATTTTCTTCGTTTAACACTTCCTCCCTCTTATGCAGCTCTTCAATCTGTCCGCTCAATGCTTCGCTATGTCTTGTGAGTTCTTCATTGTGTGCAGCACAACGGTCTCTTTCACTTAACAGCTCCAGTTGCCGGGCATGCTCTGCTTCAATTCTTTCGTATAAATATTCTGCATACGTATGTTTCAGTATGCTTCGCAAGATCGGATAGGTCGGATATCTCGGCGAAGGAAAGTCAAGAAAATACTCGTCTTCGTGGTCTGTGATACCAAGAGCCTCAAACCCTTCGCTTTTTAGCATATTGTATAACGCTTCATGCTGTGCATTCCATTCCAGGGTCGTAAGATTCCCGATACATCCTATCAGGGCATGGTTACAGAAGGAGCGCTTTACCGCTTCGTAAATCCCCTGTGTCTCCAAGTACTCCTTAAGGGCAAGAAATGCCCGGTAGAAGTCAAATGGAAATTCTTTATTGGTCGACTGACAGTTCGTATCAATTTCCACGCGGTAATTAACCAGCGGTTCGGTTACCGTCGTAATCCGCCCGGCACATACCAGTGCTTTACAGGTAAACAGCAAATCGTTCGTCCGGCGTACCTCCTGAAATTGAATGTCATGTGCTTCTATAAACTCACGTTTGAACATTTTATTCCATGTCCAATTCTGAAATGAGCAAAAAATATAATCCGGGAAATCCTTCCACGAAAAAACTTCCTGCTGCGGCAGATACGCAACTTGCATACCGGATGGCTCATATACCGTCTGCCCACTGCGGTTAAGGAAGAAATTCACCTGACATACGGAAACATCCGCCTGCGTCCTTTCACAGGAATCGTATAGCTTCTCTAAAAGTGTCGGCTCAAAAAAATCATCTGCATCCAGGAACACACAATACTTGCCGGTGGCATACCGCAGACCATGATTTCTGGCAGCTCCGCCTCCTGCATTTTCCTGCCGTACGATTGTAATCCGTTCGTCTGCAAGCTCATTTTCCAGATATAAGAGAGATTGATCTGTCGAACCATCATCCACACAAATGATTTCAATGTCATGTAATGTCTGTGCACAAATACTGGTAAGGCATTCTTTTAAAAACACTCCCGGCTTGTATACCGGTATGATTACAGAGACTTTTATTTCTCCATTTACAGCCTTCATAACTATCCTCCTGCTGCTACTTTTCTACTATATGAAAAACAACTTTTTTGCACCACCTTAGTATAAACGAATCTTTTTAAAAATACAAATAATTGCTTCTTCACTTTTCTGATTTTCTTTATTTAAATGGATTGACAAAAACCAATTATTGTGTTTATATATACATATGAACAGATATTCATATGTATAGGAGGTCATTTATGAATTCAACTACAAATAAACCCCATGGCACAGCAGATGCCTGCCATACAGATCATACACATTCTCATGAAGCACATGGTGCTCCCTGCGGCTGCGGCTCTGACCACTCTCACGAAGGGCATTCCCACGCAGACGCTAATGATTCCTGCGGCTGCGGCTCCGACCATACTCACGAAGGGCATTCCCATGCAGACGCTAATGATTCCTGCGGCTGTGGCTCTGACCACTCTCACGAAGGGCATTCTCATGCAGACGCTAATGATTCCTGCGGCTGCGGCTCTGACCACTCTCACGAACATTCTCATGAAGCACACTCACATGAAGCGCATGCCCAGGAAACACATTCTCATGCCACACCGGCCGGCAGTTCTTCCGCCACCTTTATTCTGGAGAATCTCGGGTGTGCAAACTGTGCTGCCAAAATGGAGCGTCGTGTCGGTGAATTGGCCGGGGTAACCGGCGCTACGGTGACCTTCACAACAAAACAACTGAAAGTAAGTGGCGAGAATCCTGAATCTCTAATTGGTCAGATTCAGGAAATCTGCTCTTCCATCGAATCAGAAGTAAAGGTTATCTTGAAACCGCTGCGTGCCCGCGCAGCTTCTGAGAAGACGAAGGGCGGTATGTCCGAGAATCTGCGTACAGGTCTGTTGATCGGCGCAGGTGCCCTGCTTTTTGCCGTTGCACTTCTGCTTTCCAATTTTACATCCGTTCCTTACGTACCTGAAGTACTGCTGCTGATCACCTATGTCGTACTTGGTCTTGAGATTATTATTAAAGCAGTGAAGAACCTCGCAAAAGGACAGCTGTTCGACGAGAACTTCCTGATGAGCCTCGCTACGATTGCTGCCATATCCATCGGCGATTTCGCGGAAGCCGTCGGTGTAATCCTCTTCTATCGGGTCGGCGAACTGTTTGAAGATATTGCCGTAGAACGCAGCCGCTCGCAGATCATGGATGCAGTAGACCTTCGCCCGGAGGTCGTCACACGGCTTGAAGGCGAAGAAAGTTTTGAGATTCCGGCTGAAGACGCACAAATTGGTGATATTCTGCTGGTTCGTGCCGGCGACCGTATCCCTCTCGACGCTGTTGTTGTACAAGGCGAGAGCCGACTTGACACCTCTGCCGTAACCGGCGAACATGTACCTGTGAAGGTATCTCCGGGCAGTGAGGTTATCTCGGGATGTATCAACACCTCAGGCTTACTGCACATACGTGTGGCAAAAGTCCTGGCTGATTCTATGGTATCACGTATCTTGGATTCCGTCGAGAATGCCAGTGCAAGCAAGCCTCGTATTGACCGTTTTATTACACGTTTTGCCAGAATTTATACTCCATTCGTTGTCCTATTAGCACTGGCAACCGCCATCATCCCTTCACTCATTACAGGGAATTGGTACCAATGGGTATACACAGCAATCACTTTCCTTGTCATCAGCTGCCCATGTGCGCTAGTACTTAGTGTACCGCTTGCCTTCTTTTCAGGTATCGGAGCCGGTTCCAAGCTCGGTATCCTGTTTAAAGGTGGCGTTTCCATCGAAGCGATCAACAATGTAAAAGCGGTAGTCCTTGATAAGACCGGTACCATTACAAAGGGTGATTTTGAAGTACAAGATGCCGTTCCTTTTGGCAGCCTGTCAAAAGAAGAGCTGCTCTCCTATGCAGCAAGCTGTGAACTTAATTCCACACATCCAATCGCGGTCAGTATCACCCGGGCCGCCGAACGGAAACAACTTGTAGTAGAATCTCCTTCCACCTTAAAGGAAATTGCCGGCAATGGAATTGAAGCGGTCATCTCCGCCGGAACACTGTTGTGCGGTACCCGGGCTTTCCTTGAAAGCAGAGGCGTTGCGATTGCGGCCGATGAAACTCTTTCCTATGGTACCGAAGTATTCCTTGCGCTGAACCAGAACTATATCGGTCATCTTCTGATTTCTGATACATTAAAACCAGAATCTGCCGCTGCTGTTGCCGCACTAAAAAAGCAAGGGATTTTTACAGCAATGGTTACCGGCGACTCTCAGAAAAGTGCTGCTGAAATCGGCGAAAAGATCGGCATTGATGCCATCTATGCCAAACAGCTTCCGCAGGACAAATTGGACACCCTGCAGGCTCTGCGCAGCAGCAAAGGTTCTGTTATGTTTGTCGGTGATGGTATTAACGATGCTCCGGTTCTCGCAGGTGCCGATGTAGGTGCTGCCATGGGCAGTGGTGCCGATGCTGCGATTGAAGCCGCTGATGTTGTGTTCATGAATTCGACCCTTACCTCTATCGTTGAGGCAATGTCACTCTCTAGAATCACAACACGCATTGCAATGCAAAATGTTGTGTTCGCACTTTTGATTAAAGTCATTGTAATGATTCTCGGATTTATGGGATACGCCAATATGTGGATGGCAATTTTCGCTGACACTGGCGTTGCGGTGATTTGTGTGTTAAACTCTATTAGAGTACTATACCGCAAAAAGGAGGGTTGATTATGACCAACGAATCTCTTGCCAAAGAAGATGAAATTGAATTGTGCGGGGATTATCACACACATAAGGAAATTATCAGCAGGATAACTCCTGACGATACTTCTCTGGTCGCTCTTGCCGATTTATTCAAAGTATTTGGGGATCCGACACGTGTCCGAATCCTGTATGCTTTGTCCGTACACGAGCTGTGTGTATGCGATATTTCAGAGGTGGTCGGTGTAAGCCAAAGTGCAATTTCGCATCAGCTGCGTGTTTTAAAACACTCACACCTTGTAAAATTCCGACGCGAAGGAAAGACCGTATTCTATTCTCTGGCGGACTCACATGTTTCCACGATCCTTTCACAGGGGATGGAGCATGTCGCTGAATAGATCCAGCTACTCATTATAATTTCTATCAAAGTAATCCGGAAGCGGTGCTGCAGATTCATAGGATCTGTACACCGCTTCTATTATGTCCGGCGCTCTCTTAACTGCGGTTTCAAATAAATCCAGCACCTTTTGCAGATACGGAAGAAGTGCCGGGTCACATTCTTTTTTCATGAAGTTGCCGGCCAGCTTATCGTAGGCACCCGTCAGCTTTAACAGCAGGAAGATGGTCTGCCTTCTGACCTCATTATCTGTGTATACCATTGCCTTGGTCACATTCTTCATACCCTTCAAGGCAAATGCAATCTGGCGGGCGCTGACACCTTCAAAAGCCTCCTGCATCACACGACAGTCCTTTCTGCGAACTGTAAGAACCTCTGCCGGATAATAGTGAAACGGGTCCTTGCCTTCCCGCAGCATCAGATAGCGGTCGAGCTCTTTCTCAATTTCACCATGTGAGACTTCACGTTCAATCGAATAAATATAGGGGTGGCAGGTACTGTCCAGTACAAGATGGCAGGCAAAGCCGCACAGATAGCTCAGCAGTGCCTCATTCTTCTGTGCCCGGGCTTTTGCCAGGTTGTTCTCAAAAAAGCCTCTGGCGGCCTCCTTGTGCAGTCTGACTCCATATTGATTGACTTTGTTGACCCATAGAAAATAATAAAACAGCACATCAGGCCCATGCAGCCCGATGCGGTATAGATTCTTATTTGACAACACGAGCTTTTGTACCGGTGCTGCTGCCTGCTTGAACACTTCTGCGCCAAACAGATCATGTGCAAAGGTTGTTGGCATTGGTTCTCCTTACTGACATCAGGTGACTAAATATCCAGCTTCAACTGCATTTCTTCCTGCGCCTGTACTTTGAATTCTTCTAATTCCACTGTATTAGGTACCGGCAGCTCATCCACTGCCGATACACCAAAGATACGCAGGAATTCTTCCGTCGTACCAAACAGGATTGGTTTACCGGGCGCATCCAGGCGTCCGAGTTCCTTAATCAGACGATATTCTATCAGTTTGTTGACTGCATGATCACTTTTGACCCCCCGAATCTTCTCAATCTCCATACGGGTAATCGGCTGCTTATAAGCAATAATGGAAAGTGTCTCAAGGACCACATCGGTAAGTGTCGGTGCTTTCGGCTGCATGGCTATGGTAATTAATTCGTCGTAATACTCTTTCTTCGTACACAGCTGATAGGAATCCTCCAATTCAACAATATGAATCCCTCTGTTTTCAGTTTCGTATGTCTCCATCAGGTCGCGTATGATTTTTCTGGTCGTCTGCGTATCCTGCTCAATCGCTTTTGCGATCTGGGAAAGACTTACGGAATCTCCCATGGCAAATAGTATGGCTTCGATAGCCGCTTCGATCTTTTTTAGTTCCACGTATATCCCCTCATCCCGCCTAGTCTGTCGATTTCAGACTAATCTTAATATCATCAAAAATACTTTCCTGACTAATCATAATATCTCCCACCTTCATCAGCTCCAAAATAGCCAGGAACGTGACAACGACCTGCATTTTCGAGGCCTGACGGGAAATCAGTGTGCGGAAGCTGAAGCTCCCATGCGCTTTCGCATAGTCACGCACAAATTCAATCTTCTCCGGAAGATTAACCTCTTCCTTTTCAATCTTTCCGAATTTGCTGCGAATCGGGTCGACTTTGTCCTCCTGGCGCAGCAGGATTGACTGAAAAATCGCATTCATCTGATCCAGAGTAATCCCCTGCAGCAGCTCTGCTGGGTCGGCTTCGGGCCTGTACGCCAGGACTTCCTCAGGAATCGTGGGTTTCTTATATAAGACTTTTTCTGCCTGCAGCATAAAATCCCTAAGCTCTCCGGACATCTTCTTGTACAGCTTGTATTCCACCAGCCGCTCCACCAGCTCTGCTCTTGGATCTTCTTCCTCGCCCTCTTCATTGACTTCTCTGGGCAAAAGCATGCTGCATTTAATCTGAATCAAGGTAGCCGCCATGACCATGAATTCACTCACGACTGCCAGATCTTCATGTGACATTTTTTTTACATAATCCAGATACTGCTCGGTAATCTCCACGATAGGAATATCATATATATCAATCTTGTTTTTGTCAATCAGATGCAGCAGTAAATCCAGAGGACCTTCAAACACTTCTAATTTAACGGAAATTGCCATATAAACTCCTTACTACTTAGCTTCAATATCAATGAGTATTAATTCCCTTGGATTATGTATCCTGACCGGAATCGTATGCTCTCCCAGTCCGGCGCTGACAATCATCGTTTTGTCCCCCCTGTCAAAGCGTCCGCAGCAGTACTTGGGAATCGGCGGAATATGAGGGATAAACAGGCCTTTATTTTCTGTGAAACGGACGATGCCGCCATGATTATGTCCTGCCAGGATCAAGTCGCTCTTCCAGGCAAAATAGGCTTCCGCATGCATCGGATTATGCGCCAGCAAAACAGCGTATTCCTCCTGTACTGTCTGTGTGTGGAAGCGTCGGTCCAGCTCACTGTCTGAAAGCTGTTTCGGCCGGTAACGTGCAAAATAGTCCTTCTCCAGGTGCAAACCATAGATGCCAAGCTGTGTCCCACGAATCTCAAATCCGGCTCTTGTATTGTCCACGAAGACCACACCTCTATGCTGCAGCTGCTCTTTGTATTCATCAAAAGCACTCCGGTACGGACTATAAGCAAGCTGCATGCTGCTTTCGTGATTGCCGTAAGAATAAAAAATCCGAAAGCGCTTTGCAAGCTGTGACAAGAGCTGCTGGGGCACTGCCAATGACTCCGGACTTCGTCCTACCATCATATCACCGCCGACCAGAATACAGTCCGGGCGCGCTGCCGCAATCGATTTTAACAGTGTGCGATTCTGCGAGCCATACACTACGCTATGAAGATCAGAAAGAAATGCCAGACGAATTCCGGGTGAGCCCATCGCAAGTTTTGCTGATGCGACTTGATACCTCTTTATTACAAATGTTTTCATGCAGACCTCATTGTATCCCTTATTTTCAAACCTATTTATATGCATTCAGTTTCGCGTACACTCCGTTTCGATCCAGCAGTTCCTGATGGGTCCCCTCTTCCACGATACCTTCTTCATCCAGTACCAATATACGACGTGCATTTCGAATGGTTGACAGCCTGTGTGCAATTACAAAGGTCGTTCTGTTCTTTGCCAGCTCTTCCAGTGATTCCTGCACCACTTTCTCACTTTCCGTATCCAAGGCTGAGGTGGCTTCATCAAAAATCAAAATTCCGGGGTTCTTTAAAAACACTCGGGCAATAGAAAGTCTCTGCTTTTGTCCTCCGGAGAGTTTCACCCCTCTTTGTCCGATATCCGTATGATAGGTATCCGGCATCTGCATAATAAAATCGTGTGCATTGGCCGCTTTCGCCGCCTCAACGACTTCCGCATCACTGGCTCTGGTATTACCATATCGTATATTTTCAAGGATTGTACCTGCGAACAGATACACATCCTGCTGTACAACACCGATTTGCTTTCTAAGCTCTCGTAGTTTGATTTTCTTGATATCGGTTCCGTCCAGATAAATCGCACCGGCCGTAGGCTCATAGAAGCGGGGAATCAGGCTGCACAAAGTCGTTTTGCCTGCTCCCGAAGTTCCTACAAGCGCCACATACTCGCCTGCCTCTACACTTAAGTTCAGGTCATTTAGCACCTGCTCCTGGGAATCTTCATAATGAAACGAAACATGGTCAAAACGAATGTCACCTTGTACCACAGGTAAATCAACCGCATCCGGCTCATCTTCGATATCCGGGTGAATCTCCAGTATCTCCCGGAATCTTTCATAACCGCTGTAACCATTTTGGAACTGCTCTGTAAAGTTGATCAGCTTTTTCACAGGGTCAATAAAATTGCTGATGTACAAAAGAAAGGTTACAAGATCCGGGATTTCAAGCTGTCCGCCGGACAAGAAAATAGCTCCCAGAATCAAAGACACCACAGTAATCAGCGTTGTAAACGCATTCATAACGGAATTATATAATGCCATGGTACGATACGTAATCTTCTTAGACTCTACAAATCTTTCATTTCCTTTTCTGAATTTGCCGAATTCCACATCTTCATTTCCAAAGGATTTGACAACCCGGATGCCTGAAAGGCTGTCTTCGATCTGTCCGTTAATATCTGCAATTCTTGCTCTGTTATCCTTGAAAGCACCCCGCATTTTCTTGTTGGAGAGCAAGGCGAACAACAGCATGATCACAACAATGAAAATAGACAACACTGCCATTTTCCAGTTAATCATTAACAGAATGATAAACGAACCTACGAGTTTAATGACCGAAATCAGCAAATCCTCAGGTCCATGATGCAGTAATTCAGTGATATCGAATAGATCATTGGTTATCCTGGAGAGTAATTTTCCTATCTTTTGGTTATCATAAAAGGAAAACGAGAGTTTTTGATAATGCTCAAAGATTTCATTTCGCATATCATGCTCAATATAGGCTCCCATCGTATGCCCGTAATAGGTAATAAAATAGTTACAGCCCCACTCGATCAATACAAGCCCCAGCATGACAACCGCAATTTTAAGAATCACTGCCAGCGCCTGTGCCTGCGGAAAATCAATCACTTCATATGTGATATAGCGTACCAACAACGGAATCGCCAGTGTGACTGCCGCGCCCAGTGCCGCAAAGAACAGATCACTAAAGAACAGTTTTCTGTATGGTATATAATAGCGTGCCAGTTTTTTTAATGATTTTACCATGTTATCACCTCTGTTTATAACAGTGGAGCAAATACCTTTAATACAGTCTGTGTCCACCGCACAAATATATTCCTATTTTTACAAAATTCAAGTGTTACCATTTTTGATTTTTCAATCGTAGCAAGAAAATCTGCTTTTACATCTTTCCAGATGCTGTTTCGATACAGCCAGACACCATTTTCAAAATGCAGATACAGGCTTCTGTAATCCAGATTAATCGTACCAATGACCACATATTCATCATCACTGACAAAGGACTTGGCATGCAAAAATCCCAGCTGGTATTCATAAATCTTCACACCGGCTTCGATCAGCTGCTCATAATATGACTGTGTCAGCCAGAAAATCATTTTTTTATCAGGAATGCCCGGAGTCATAAGCCGTACATCTATCCCGCTTTTCGCGGCCAGACATAAGGCGGTCATAACCTCATTATCAATAATCAGGTAGGGCGTACAAATGTATACGTACTTCTTGGCTTTATTAATAATATTCAGGTACACATTCTCTCCTACCGCTTCATTATCCAGCGGTGAATCTGAAAACGGCTGGATAAACCCATCTGACCGGAACGGCTCTGCATGGAACTGGTGCGGCAGATATTTGTTATAACTGCTGGGGACACGTGTGATGACGGACCACATCTGCAAGAACATGATAGTCAGATTCCAGACCGCATCGCCCTTGAGCATGACCCCTGTATCCTTCCAGTGTCCAAAACGCTCCTTCTGGTTGATATACTCATCCGCTATATTAATTCCGCCTGTAAAGCCTGTATGCCCATCAATGACGCAGATTTTTCTGTGATCACGATTGTTCAGGAACACATTCAGAAATGGCCGGATCGGATTGAATTTAGCGCATTTTATTTTTTTAGCCTGCAACTCCTTATAGAAATCATGCGGCAGTGTAATCAAGCATCCAAAATCATCATACAGAAGCCGGACATCTACTCCCTCCTGCGCTTTGCGTATGAGAATGTCCAGTATTTTCTTCCACATGACTCCATCGTTGATGATATAATATTCCATAAAAATATAGTGTTTGGCTTTTTCCAGCTCTTCAATCCAGTTCTGAAATAATTCTTCCCCGACAGAATAGTAGGTAGCCGTTGTGTTGGCACATACCGGCGATACGGAATGGTCACGAATATACCTGGACTGATTGGCCGCATCCTGATCTATGCTCTCTAACTGCTGCCTCGTCTCAATTCTTTCTTCTGAAAAGCGGGCACTTCCCATCAGTTCCCATTCGTAGTTCTTCTTGACGACTCTGGCTACTCTTGAATTTCCAAAAAACGTATACACTACCAACCCAAAAATCGGAAAAATCAAAATGACGACGGTCCATGCCAGCTTATAGGACGGATTAATCTTGCGATTAATAATCCACAGCACAATCAATATACTGAGTGCGCGCATGGCAATAGAGACACCCGTAGATGTCCGGTCCAAAAAAACAAAGAATGCAAACAGCCATATAAATTGAAGCAATAAAGCAAGTATGACGTATAACATTCTGCCAAATACGATTCGTGCAATTTTTCTCACAATTCCCCCTGATGCCACAAAAAATCCCCATCCAACAACGGGCAGGGGATTTTTTTGCATATTAATTATATTTTCTTTTTCTTGCGGCTTCCGACTTCTTCTTACGACGAACGCTTGGTTTCTCGTAATGCTCTCTCTTGCGGATTTCCTGCTGAATCCCTGCTTTTGCACAGTTTCGCTTGAATCTGCGTAGAGCACTGTCTAAAGTCTCGTTTTCTTTAACTATTACGTTTGACATAACCTCGCACCTAACCTCCCTCCAGTTGCAGATTGTGCTAAAATACAACTGTTTGGGTATTTTTACTGCACTAAACCTATTATATCAGATAATTTTCTTTCGTCAACCTTTTATCAAATCTTTTTACAGCATTTTACGGCACTTTTACGATTTGTACTCTATGACCTCTGCTAAATCAGTTCGCAATCGCAATATCTTCCTTCACTTGCAGATACCCTTTGGCCTCAAGGCCGAGCATCAGCACTTCCTTCCACTCATCGGGGGTAAGATGAGGGGCATAGGTGTGGTCTTCCAGGAGCGCGCAGCCCTCACAGAGATTGTCCACATGGTCTGATACGATGCTGTACTGGCGTTTTCTGTCAATGAGGCCGGTCTCATCTAGTATTTTAATCATACGATACACAGTTGCCATACCTATGGAAGGATCTTTTTTGTGTACCTGATAATAAATCTCTTTGCAGCATGAATATTCACTGCTAAGAATGATATCTATAATCATTTTTCTCTGGCTTGTCACTCTAAACCCTGACTTGCGAAGCTGTACCAATATGTCTTCTTTACCCATTGCACTCCTCCTGCTACCTATATGTTTGCATTAGCGTTAGCTAACTTGCCTGCCAAAAAACGGACATCTAAGATCCGCAGCCCTCCACCATCGGAGGATACGGATCTGACAACGTCCACTAGATTCTTTATAAGTAACAGTATATTAGCATACGCTAACTTTGTCAAGGTGAATCCGAAAAAATGTTGGATTTGTTTATTTTTCTTTGACCGGAAGCAGACTTTTTGTACTATCCGCCGTGATCCCAATCGTCGATAGATTATGCAACAATGCGGACGTATTTGGCGTAATCACAGAAAGTACACCTAAGAGGATCAAGATAGAGTTAAAGCCCACGACCCCTCTGTAATTTCTTGAAATCCGTTTCATCAGTCTGTTGCTGATTTGCTTTAACGTCACCAAATGTTCAATATCACCTGAAGCAAGCGTAATATCTGAAATCTGCTTCGTAATTTCTGCTCCTTCACTCATGGCAATCCCTACATCCGCTACGGAAAGAGCCAGGGAATCATTGATTCCATCACCGACCATGATCACTTTCCCATTGCGCTTCTCTTCGAGAATATACCCGGCTTTATCCTCCGGCAGAACCTCAGCACGATACTCATCCACGCCAAGCTGCTCTGCAACGACGCGTGCCGTTCTCTCACTGTCCCCAGTCAGCATGACGACTCTTTCAATACCAGCTTTTCGCAGTCTTGGAATCATACGAAGCGCCTCTTCACGAATCGGATCCGCAATACAGATGACAGCCGCCAGTCTGCCGCCGATGGCCAGATACAGATGTGAATACTCCAGCGGCAGGGCATCAAATGCTGCCTGCTCACTTTCCGGAATCACCACTTTCTCATCATTGAATATAAAATGCGAACTTCCGATGAGGATTCGTTCGTTGTAAATGGAGGAAGCAATACCATGCGCTACAATATACTCTACGTCTGTATGAAGTTCTCTGTGTGACAATCCTTTCTCTTCGGCATGCCGCACAACAGCGTTTGCAATCGAATGCGGAAAATGCTCTTCCAGGCAGGCTGCCAGCCGCAACATTTCATCCTGGTCTCTGCCTTCAAATGTAATAATATCTGCCACACGCGGTTCAGCCTTTGTCAGGGTACCCGTCTTGTCAAAAATTACGGTCTTGGCATCTGCCACAGCTTCGAGGAATTTTCCACCTTTCACATAAATCTTATAGGAGCTGCATTCTCTCATGGCTGAAAGAACCGCAACCGGCATAGCAAGCTTTAAGGCACAGGAAAAATCGACCATCAGAAATGACAGCGCCTTATTTACATTCCTTGTTATTGCAAAGGTCAGTAAAAATCCTGCGAAACTGTACGGCACCAGCGAATCCGCAAGATGTTCTGCGCGGGATTCTACCGACGACTTAAGATTCTCTGAATCTTCAATCAAGGTTACAATTCGCTCGTACCGAGAGGCTCCAATCTCTCCGGTAACCTGTACAACTACTTCGCCCTCTTCAAGGACGGTTCCGGCAAAGACCGTTGAACCGCTGCTCTTCGCCACCGGCAAGGACTCTCCTGTCAGAGAAGCCTGATTGATCATCGCCTCTCCGCTGTGTACCAGACCATCGACCGGAACCATCTGTCCCATTCGTACGATCACCAGATCATTTGTCTTAAGCTGGGTCATCGGGATTTCGATCTCGCTGCCGTTGCTCTTGATCCATACGCTTTTGATATTCAGTGACAGGCTCTGTGCCAGTTCAGCGACCGATTTCTTGTGTGTCCACTCCTCAAGTGTCTCACCGAATTCCAACAGGAACATAACCGATGATGCCGTAGCATAATCTCCCCGGATAATGGAAACTGCGATTGCGACCGCATCCAGCACTGATACTTCCAGCTTGCGTTTGACGAAGAGTGAGCGCAGTCCTTTAACAAAGAACCGGCCCGCTTTATACAATGTATGCAGGAAGCGCACAGGAAGCGGTACCAGATAATAAAATGCCGCTTTTTTGACGACATACCCCAAGACGAGAGTCTGCAGACGCTCCACATACTCCGCATTCATCTTTCTGGCACTTGTAAAAATCACATCTTCCGGTACCGGCAGCTGCTGCAAATCAAGCCCTTTGACAAGCTCCACGACCTCTCTGCGAGCCTCCGGTTCAAAAAAGACAATGATACTTCCGGTGCGCTCGTAAATCTTAGTACGCAGAACTCCCTGAATTCGTTCTAATAAATATTCTATCTTATCAGCCTGCTCTACAGAAATCGAACCCGCTTTTCGTTCAAAGCGGATTCGGTTCTTAAGCTGATGTGCAATTGTGTATGCCATATCTACCTCCGGAGGTTACTCGTCCTCCTCCACGTCCTTTTGCGCACGCTCTTCGTTAATTTCTTTTGCCTCTTCTAACACATCACTGGCATTTTCCTGTACTTTCGTTACTGTCTCAAGTACACTGTCCTTAGCTCGCAAACCTGCTGCCACTACATTTGTATAGAGTTTTTTGGCATCTTTGCTCGAAAGCAGTTTCACACCTGCTGTTCCAAAAAGAAGCCCGCCTGCAAACAATCCCACTTTCTTTACAATTGCTTTTGTTATCATGATATCACGTCCTTTCGCTTACGATTTACATAATTTTAACATAAACCAAACCACTTCGCAATAATCTTGACAAAAAGACCTAATGCTAACTTAAAATGGACCTTTATCTTCTAAAATAAAAGTCCATTTCAACACAGATACCCTCAAAATCAGTTTTTTTGCAATTATGCAGACGCTAAAGCTTTACCAAGCTCAATGCATTTTTCTGAAGCTTCATCATCCGGCGCTTCGTTAGCGATCAGTCCGGCATCCTGAATCAGTACGGCACCTGCATCTTTAACTCTATTCTCCCAATCGCGCATCCATTCTCCGTCGCCCCAGCCATACGAACCGAACAGTGCCACTTTTTTGCCTCCAAGGCTTCCCTCAAGATCACTTACGAACGGCTCGACGATTGTCTCTTCGAGAACTTCGTCTCCCATAGAAGGACATCCGAGTGCGATGATGGCTTCATCCTTCAGATCAGCTGCTGAAATCTCTTCGATTTCCTGCAGTACTGCTTCTGCGCCGCCTTCTTCTACTCCCTTGGCAATCAGCTTTGCCATTTCTTCTGTGTTACCCGTTCCGCTCCAGTATGCGATTGTTACTTTACTCATGTTTGCTTCCTCGCTTTCTTAACATGCAATTTCTCTAATACTCTTACCTTGTAAGAGCTCCTGTACCGCTCTGCTTTTTGCCGAGTCATACTGCTCGAATGTATCCATAGCACAGGCTACATCATGATACACTTTCCAATAGCCTCGAAGCAGGCAGTTCTTTCCCTTATGTTCGACAAAACTTTTGACATCCTCTACCGGGTATCCGAGAAAGATTCCAATCTCGTGCGGACATCTCCGATATTGTGCATAGGACTCTTTTGCAAAAAATGCTAGCTGTTTCAGAATCTGACTGCAGCTTCCCGGGCGATATCCAAAAGACTGTAAGGCTTTTTGTATCTCGGGTCTGTTAAGATATCCTGTGAGGCTGTCCTCACGATACAGATATACCACATCTTTCCTGTGTCCGCTATATAAGATCCGCAGTGAAATCGGGGTGCCTTTGAGCATTTTAATCAACACCCTTGTATTCTGTCTGCTCATAATCATTACAGAAGCCATCTTAACATTTTTCAGCAATGGTCCACATTGAATGGCCACCTGCATTGGCAGGTACATGTCTCTATCTTGTCTGGCAAAGTACTGTACTATTTCAGCCGTTGGCACAATATGTCTCCTTTCGCAGCATAGTCGTTAGTTATTACTAACTTATGTGGCATAGACAAAGCGGTTTTTCACCCGCCTTGTCTGGTGTACCACTGGGCTAGTAAGCAGTCTCTAACTTTTTGTAGTGTACCATATTTTTTACTGAAATACCATTGCGTTATTTGTGTTTTTTTATCAAGACTACCCTTTGAGCCGTTCCTGAAGATAGGCAGCAATTATCGCTGCTGATTTTTCAATACCGAGTTTTCCGGTATCCAGACATAAGTGGTAATTTGTTGCCTCTGTCCAGTCCCTGTTGGTATGGAAGGAGCAGTAACTTCTGCGCTGTTTGTTAATTTTCTTTATATACTTTTCAGCTTCTTTCTGCCCCATATCGAAACGCTTCATGATTCTCTGGGTACAGATTTCCGGTTCCGCATACAAGAATACCGAAATCAGGTTTGGCCTGTCTCTTAATACGTAATCTGCCGAGCGCCCAATAACGATATAAGATTCCTTATTGGCCAGTTCACGCAGTACTTTCGACTGGGCTGAGAACAAAGCGATATCCGAGGTGAAATCCCCGCTTTCCGGGGGTACAAATTCGCCGCCGTATAAATTCTGATATGTGTAAAAAAGCAGGCTGTGTGTGACACGCTCGTCAGATTTTTCAAACACATTCTCACTAATTCCGCTTTTCGCTGCTGCCAGATTCAGCAGTTCATGATCATACACCGAAATTCCATATTGTTTCGAAAGGATTTCCGCCACATCACCTGCTCCGCCTCCGCAGGTTCTTGATAACGATATTACAAACAGCTCCATACCTGTTCCTCCTTTAAATATATTTGATTTCAACACCTCCGAAGCTAATGGTGCCATGGACTTTTAGCTCCGCTTCTGCGCCTTGCGTGTCTCTGTGTCTGCGTTCATCCGTCAGACCTGCGAACACACAGGATACATCTTCGGTTACTTTCCAGCTTCTTGGCAAGTATAACACTATACTGCCAAATTTACAATTAAGAAACACATCAGCCTGTCCATTACTTAAGTTCGATTCATTAAAAAACACTTCCAGGGAGCCGAAGGACACATCAAAGGAAGCCTGCTCGATCTGGTTTCCATGCATATAGCGGGTGCTCGCCCCAAATCGGACCTCTACATAGGGGTGATTCTCATCACCGCCTTCTTCTACTTTGCTCTGCGGACGGTAGCCGCCGTAGCTAAAAGTTTCATCCTGTGTGGATTCTTGGGAAGAATAATAACTTCCGGTTCGAAATCCAGATCTTTTGGTAAACATCATGCTTAAGCCTATACTCGCCAGCAAGGCGGCAAGAATCAAAATCCAGGGCTTAATGTACAAGAACCCCAACGGCTGCTGGTAGACAACATAAAGAATCGACAGGGGTATCAAAATCCCCGGGAAGTTAAAATGCACCAGACTTTGTATTACAATTGCCGCAAGTGCAATCGTAATAAGGACTGTCCAGAATCCAATCTGTTCAAACACCCCCATATACATCACAATCAGCGCAACTGCCGCTAATATAAAAAATATACCCCAAAACCAGTTTCTTTTTTTCATATCTCTCACCTTTCTTACTCACAACGATCCGGTAGACTACTCTCTTTCATTTCTCAGCTAAAGCCGCAGCTCCTGCAGCTTTTCACGAAGCATCTGGTAGTAGTGTCTGGAAACATACACATGTTTATCCGAATCGCAAAATTCCACTTTGCTGGCCGACGTTATGTTCTTCGTAATAGAATGAATCTGCCGGATATTTACTATGGTCGATTTCGCGATGCGCACAAAGTCAGACGGCAAAATTCGTTCTAATTCGTAGAGCTTGAATTTAATGTCATAATACTCGCGTACCGTATGTGCGTATACATGCTCCTTTTCCGTTTCAAAGAACAGGATTTCATCCAATAGCAGATAAAACTCCCGATTCCCTTTGTAAAACACAATGCGCGGTGCTTCGACGGTATGACGTGACAGCGTCTGCTGAAGACGCATGATTGATTCATCAATCCGCCGGCAGCGTATCACGACCTCCTCTTGCGCTGAAGTCTCTATAATTTCCACTCGTACTTTCAAGCCGCGCCCCCTCTCTTTTGCAGCTTTAGTTAAGATGTGCACTTGAATTCTCTTACTGTGACTTAAGTATAACAAAAACACTCTCACTTGAATATACCGGATTGCCAAGTGGTCAAATACCGCTGGTAAGAGGCACTTTTTCAGACGGCAAGACAATACATGGGTATAAAAAAGCCATCAGCGCTCCTCCACATACGTGAGGAAGGCTGATGACCTCTCCTAAATGCCTTGTTTCTATTAATTACAGGATATCTTCAAAAATCTGTATCATCTGCGGATAAATCTTCGCAAACTTTCTGTATTTCACTTCGTATTTAGCTGCCAGCTCCGGTTCCGGTTCAATGGTGTCTACAATCTTCACGATCTTAGCCGCCGCTTCCTCCACGGAAGCAAATTCATGATTTCCCACAGCTGCAAGCATTGCTGCTCCGAGCCCCGGTCCTTCTTCTGTTTCGATCACATCCACTTTGATGTTCAATACATTTGCGATAATCTTCTTCCAAAGCGGACTCTTGGCTCCACCGCCGCAGATGTTCGTTCTGTCAATCTGAATTCCCAGTGATTTAGCGACTTCAAATGAATCACGAATGGCAAATGCCACGCCTTCGAGCACCGCCTGTGTCATATCTGCACGGCTCGTATCCATCGTAAGCCCCGTAAACGTACCGCGGGCATTTGGATTGTTGTGCGGTGAACGCTCTCCCATCAAATACGGGAGGAAATACACGTTGTTCTCACCCAGTTCGGTAATTTCACTTTGTTCCTTGGCATATTCACCGGTTCCAAGAATCTGATCCATCCACCAGTGATTGCAGGAGGCAGCACTGAGCATACACCCCATTAAGTGATACTGACCGTCCGCATGTGCGAACGCATGCAGTGCATTATGCTTATCCACACCAAATTCCTTGCTGGAAATAAAGATGGTGCCGCTGGTTCCCAGAGATACGTTACACTTGGCATCTCCAACAGTTCCAGTGCCCACAGCAGCCGCAGCATTATCACCGGCTCCGGCAACAATCTTGCAGGTCGCAGGGATGCCCAGTTCATCGGCAAGTGCCGGCAGCAAAGTCCCTATACTGTCATAGCTTTCATATAGTGTCGGTAACTGCTCTTCCGTAATATGACAAATTTTCATCATTTCCTCAGACCAGTGCTTATTCTTGACATCCATCAAAAGCATACCGGATGCGTCAGAATAGTCCGTTGCATGTACGCCGGACAGGCGATATGCCAGATAATCTTTGGGAAGCATAATCTTGCTGATTTTCTTGAAATTTTCAGGTTCGTGCTTTTCAACCCACAGCAGTTTGGGAGCGGTAAAACCTGCGAATGCGATGTTCGCGGTGTACTCAGAGAGTTTATCTTTACCAATTTCCTGATTCAGATAGGCTGTCTCTACACCTGTTCTGCCGTCATTCCACAGTATTGCGGGACGAATCACTTCATCCTGCGCATCCAAGATGACCAGTCCATGCATCTGACCGCCAAAGCTGATTCCTGCAATCTGGCTCTTGTCAGCATCCTGGATCAGCTCCTTGATGCCGCTTAAGGATTGCTCCCACCAGTCCTGCGGATTTTGTTCTGACCAGCCCGGCTTGGGAAAGCTGAGCGGGTAGTCCTTTGATGTCACATTCATGATTTTCCCCTGCTCATTCATAAGCAGAAGTTTTACTGAAGAGGTTCCCAGATCCACGCCAATATATAACATACGAATTCCCCCTAAATGATCATTCTTTCTATTTACTTTTGTCAACTGAAGGTATTATGACATATTTAACAACCGATTTCAAGCGCATTTTTGCTTCACATTCTTGTGATGAATTTGTCCTAGCCTTTTACCGCTCCTGAAGTCTGTCCGCCTACAATATGTTTCTGGCAAATCAGATACAGTGCTACTACCGGCACGCAAGTCAGGAAAATATCTGCACAAATCAAATTCCAGGAACGCTCGAACTGTCCGAAGAAATTGTATACGGCAAGTGTCATTGGCCATTTTGCAGTAGAATTCAGGAAATACAGCGGCATTACGAACTCGTTCCAGGTATTCAAGAAGCACAGAACGACTGCCGTTACCAGAGACGGTTTCATAAGCGGCAGGATGATTGAGAAGAACAGTTTTCCCGGACCGCATCCGTCAATTACCGCGGCTTCATCAAGTTCAATCGGTATTTTTCCGACAAAACCATATAGAAGAAATACCATAAATGGCAGCTGCACCGCTACATACAAAAGGATAATTCCGATACGTGTGTTATTCAGCTGTAAGATCTGCATAACTTTCATAAGGGCGACATAGTTGATCGGGATTACAATTCCCAGTACCATGTACATATAGACTGCTTTATTGCGTTTTGCTGATTTGCCATGTCCGCTGGCTCTGCGCGAGAACATGTAAGCCGCCATTGCCGCCAGGCAGATACAGATGATGGTCGCTGAAGCCGAGTACAAAAGACTGTTGAAAAAGCTTTCGATCAGTTTTCCTTTTTCGATAACTGTCTGGAAGTTGGTAAAGACCCATTCGGTGGGCAGTGAAAGCGTCATTTTAGCCGCTTCTTCCTGCGTCTTGAATGAATTAAGTACAATTAACATGACGGGTACGAGCATAATCAGGGAAATGATCCAGATAACAACGTTTTTAATAATACCGGAGATTCTTTTCTTTACCATTATTCCTGCACCTCATCTTTCGTCAGAATTTGAATCAAGAAGAAACCAACAATTACCATGAACACGAACATAATCGAACTGATTGTCGTACCAATTGCGTACATGCCCTGTGAAAACTGTTTAAATACTGCTGTGTACATAACTTCTGTCACATGACCCGGACCTCCATTGGTCAGTGCATATACCATATCGAATACTTTCATTCCATATAATACATTCAGAACAATGGTCACCGCCAGTGTGGGGCGAATCATCGGTAATGTGATTTTTCTGAAGCGCTGGAACGCATTGGCTCCATCAATGCCGGCTGCTTCATAATACACTTTCGGTACTGCCAGTACGGCTACCAGAAGCAGTGTCATAATATAACCGGTTCCACGCCAGATATCAACTCCCATAACGGAGAAGAATGCGATATTCGGATCTGTCAGCCATTTTTGTGTAAGGGCATCAAGTCCGACTGCACTGAGCGCACCATTTAAAATACCTGTCTTAGGATTCAAAATGGAAGTAAATACCAGACCAATAATCAAGATCGACAGAACTGAGGGAAGATACATAACACCTCTGTGGAAGTTCTTGAACTTGATTTTTTTACTGAGCATAACTGCGAAGAGCAGGCCGAGTCCTGTCTTGGCAATGGTCGTTACAACTGTAAATAACAATGTGTTTAAGATATATTTCAAATAGTTCTCATCGGCGCTGAATACCTGTTTGAAATTATCCAATCCGACAAAATTCACTTTGTCAGAATAGGATGACCAGTCAGTAAAGGAATATCCGATACCTATAATTCCGGGAAGAACATACAATAATGAGTAAATTGCTAATGCGCCGATAGCAAAATACCAGGGATAAAGTTTTGATTTTTTCACGTGATTTTCCTCCGCTTCTTGGTAACATAGAAGGGGCGCTATACCCGACGTAATTGCAATCAGTATAACGCCTCTTCATAAGCTTATCTGTTATAAGATGATCTTATTGCCAGGCTTCGTCTCCTGCTGCGACAGCCTGTGTCTCTCTTCTCTTATCGATGGCGGCGATTACCTCCTTCGGTGTCATGTCGCCGATGAACATAGCTGTCATATCTGTTCCGATATCCATCCACTGTGGGTTGAAATACTTAACAGAATCCTGTAAAACTGTTCCCTGCTCTTCGAAAGAAGCGAGGAATTCTTCAGTATAGGCACTGTATTTTGGTGTCTGATCTGCGCTGTATGGAAGGTTCTCCACTTTCGCTTCGTTGTCGATCATGTACTGAATGCTTTCCTGTGTTGCAATGTACTCAAGGTACTGTTTTGCTGCGTCAATGTTCTCAGATCCTGAATAGATGAATCTGGAAGGACCGCATGGGTGAACGTTTAAGATATCATTGTCAAGAATTGGCGGTACGAACATTGCGAAATCATCTTCTGTATAAGTTCCGTTAGAAGCTTCTACATATTCTGCAATTGAACCAGGTTTGCCAAATGCCATAGCGAATTCGCCGCTTCCGATGACAGATGCTGTATCCGTATATTCGTCTGACAGATAGTTGTCTCCGAAGTATCCTTTTTCAGCAAGTTCAAGTACCTGTGTCATAGCCTCTTCAAATTCCGGTACATCTGCGAATTTGATTTCGTTGTTGTTGAGCTTGTCAATAACGCCCGGCTCAAGTTTCTCGAATACACCACCTACTTCAGCGAACCACATTACATGATGCCATCCGTCTGCTGCCGGCTCATATACCGGAGACACACCATTGTCAAGTAATGTCTGGCATACTTCTTCGAATTCAGCAAATGTAGTAGGCTCTTTTAGATTGTACTCATCAAAGATTGCTTTGTTGTAGATGATATAGTAATCTGTTGTGGTATCAAAATATGTCATACCATACACTTTGTCATCCACAGAAGTTTCAGCTTTTTCAAACTCGTTGTAGTAATCAATCCATGATTCACCGGAGAGATCAACTGCATTTTTTTCTACATTGTACTGTGTCACAATGTCATAAGCACCGGACTGACCTCCGAAGATATCCGGGCCTTCACCGCTGTTGAGTTTGGTCATCAGCAGGTTGTAATACTGATCTGAAGGTACGATTTGGTAATCAATTTTGATACCTGTCTCTTCTTCAAATTGTTTGCCAAGTTCCATCTCTGCGTCATACACCCAGTCCTGACTTGCCATGAATGTCAATGTTGTACCTGATGAACTGCCACTGTCTGATGTCTCTTCGGTAGCGGTTGCATCATCACTAGAGCTGCCGGAGTCACTGGAACCACATGCAGCTAATGATAAAGTCATCATGACACCGCATAACAATAAAGCTAATAAACGTTTCTTCATACTTAGAATCCTCCCTTTCTTTTCTAACTCTATTTTAACAATAAACGCGTTTATACAACATGTCAGATTCTGACACTTTTTTGTACTATTTTAACTTTGATTTTCAGCGTTTTTTGCTTTCATTGTGCAATATACACAAATTTTCTATGCCCGAAATGTGCCATTTACATTACTCCAGTGCTCATCTGCATAAGCAAGAAGTGTTTCAGCTTGTTCGAGCGACATTTCCGGGAAGAGGAGGAACAGGCTGTGTGAACCGTATTTTTGTACAATACGATCTACGTTTTTGATCCAGTCTTCAAATCCGCCGGAGTAAACTTTTACCCAGAGAGATTTGCCTGCTGCACGTGCCTTGTCATAAATCACATCCCAGTCTTCCAGCGTTCCGTCCGGGCCTGCATCTCCGCTGGTCCACTGCAGCGCATCAATTCCATCGATTTCCATAAGAGCATCCATGTGGCGGATGGCATCCGGTCCGTCAAGATGATACAATACCTGATCTGCTTTTTCAGCCTGTGTGCGCAGGGATTCCTGGATAAACTCCCGGAAGTTGTCCGGTGACATCATAGCAGAGAAATCACATTGCAGTTTTACCGTCTTGCCCGGTCCCCAAATCTGGAATACTGTGTAGGCATTACCACCCTCTGCACCTTTGATAATATCATAGAAGGAATTGAAATAATCGTAGTAAATGGCTGTAATCTGATCAATTCTCTCCTGTGTAATCTCAGGCTCGTCAATCATATCATAGATCATATCCTGTGCGCCGCGCAGTGATGCCAGTACGTCTACATTCTCCATTAAATCAGGCATATCCACATAGAAGTCATCTCCCACCAGTGCACGACACTCTTTTACCAGCTTAATATGTTTTTGATACCATTCATTCTCCGGGTCAAATTTGAAATCCGGTACGTCATCCCAGCCGTCCAGACAATGCTTGAACCATACCGTGTCCTCTGAAAATCCGATATCTGAGCCCAGATAAGATGCCAGGGAGCCCGGTCCGAAATCCACATTCAGATTCGGGAAACTCTCTCCTAAGAACTCATGTGTTTCACAGAAGTGACGGTATCTGGCAACGATACGCTCGGCATTTTGGTATTTGTCTTCCATATCTGCCCATTTGAGCTCTTCCGGCAGGTTGTAATACTTACCCTGGCAGATTACGTCACGATATCCGCCTTCGGTAGGCTCCCCTGTTGAGAACTGCTCGATTTCCGGTTTTCTTGCAATCACGCACATCAAGGGACGTCCCTCATTTTTGTGCTCCCAGTAGTTCTTCCATTTCACTTTTGTTTCTTCCCAATTCTTTTTGTACATCATAACTGACTTCCTCCTTAAAATTTGATTTTTATCTCACTACCTGTATAGGTAAATAATTTTGTTTCATCACCGAGTGTCACCTGGCAGCTGCGGTTCACCATACCTCCGGCAAAGCTATGCTGCGCTGCACCAAAGGTCAACGTCTTCTCTTCATCCAGCCAATTGACCGCAATCTGATTATAAAGTCCGGTCTCATACTCATATCCTTCACCGGCATCTTCACAATACAGAAGAGTTGCGTCCGCTCCCGGATATATATGGAATTCCAAGGGAGTGTCCGCTATTTGAGCAGCATACTGCAATCCCTGCTCTGTCGGCAGCACCGACCCAGCTTTTACAAACAGCGGAATCGACATCAGATCCACTTCTGTTTCCAGCCATTGGCCGCCTGCATATATTTCCTGTGTATAATAGTCATACCAGTCATTGCCCTGCGGCAGGTAACAGCGCCAACGTTTGGCTGTGTCAAGTACCTTGTTGTTGCGCTCATAATACATCGGCTGTGTCACTGGGCATACCAGCAGGCTGTCTCCGAACATGAATTCCGAATCCAGTTCTTTGGCAATCGGATCAGCAGCATAGTCGAACAAAAGACTCCTAAGCATGGTATATTGCTGCAGATATACGCGTCCTGCCATCGAGTATACATATGGCATCAGGTGGTAACGCAGTTTGATTGCCTGCGCAATGGCATCATAGAAGGGTTCGCCCGGTGCTCCAAAATTCCAGATTTCACGAGGTGTATCTGTTCCATGTGAGCGGAACATCGGCAGGAACACACCGTACTGCAGCCATCTGACATACAGTTCTCTGTATCCGGCATCGGATACGCCCTGCTCATAATCTCCCTGCCAGAACCACTTGGGGCTGGGGTCAGTATTGCATCCGCATCCACGGTTCTTCCACTCTTCTTTTACCGTAAAGAACGCTCCGATATCCAATGTCCAGTAGGGCATGCCGCTCATACAGAAATTCAGGCCTTCCGTAATTTGCTTCTTAAAATTCTCCCAGGTCGCGCAAGTATCTCCTGACCAAAGCACTGCCCCATATTTCTGTGATGTCGCATAGCCGGAACGAGTCAGGTTCAAGACACGCTGTGCGGGATTTTGTTTCCTTTGGTTCTCATAAATACCTTTTGCATGTTCAACTGCGTAGAAATTCGCTTTTTCTGCATCCAGATATTTCTTATGCTCTTCTCCGACCAGTGCGAAGCGCTCCCATGGCTCTCTGATTTCTTCACCATTCCAGTCAGGCCCGCTAAAGGGTTCTGTCGAATCGCACCACCAGGAATCAAAACCGCCTTGGTATAACTCTTCGTTCGCCTGTCTCCAATACATCTGCCTTCCCTCTTCTGAGAATGCATCGTAGGTGGCAAAGTCCGCCAGCAAAAGTCCTGCCTCCTGAAATTCTGAATGGTTTGCCGTACCGGAATTCATGTTGGGCCATACAGACACCATAGTGTGAACATTTAATTCGTGAATTCTGTCATTGGCAGCCTTTAAATCCGGATAACGGGATTTATCAACCTGTTTGTTGCCCCATTCTCCGGGCGCCCATGTATTCCAGTCCTGTACCACACAATCCAACGGGATCTGCAACTGTCTGTATTTCTCAGCAATTTCCACCATTTCTTCCTGTGTATGATATGCTTCTTTGGACTGGATATAGCCATATGCCCATTTGGGGAGCATAACGGCATCGCCGGTCAGCAGTCTGAATTCGCGAATGATTTCATCTGTCGTCTCTCCTGCCATAAAATAGTAGTCCATCTGTGTGATGGTATCCATAAACAGGTAAGAACCGCGGCTGTCATCACCGAAAGTCATAAGTGAGGCACAATCAAAATAGATACCATACCCCTGATCGGAAAGCATGAAGGGAACAGGAATGCGCATATTATGCTGGTACAGATATTGTGTACTTCCGCGATAATTATAAATGCCTTCCTCGCCCTGACCCAGACCATGAATCTGCTCTTGCTCTTTCCATTCGAAGAACAGCTTGCCTCTGTATGCCATACGGTCTGTATGCGGTACCAGGTTTCTGACAAAATTGCGCTCGCCGTCAACTGTCAGCACACGATCAATTATGGGCTCTTCCCCATTCGTTGTGTATTTTTGCACTTCCTTTTCTACCAGCTGCTTTCTGCCCTCTGTGAGTAAGGATGCATTGTCAGATTTACGGACCCAGCGAAACTGTTCCGTCTCCTTGTCAATTTCAACAAGCAGTGCCGGTGTGCTGATACGCAGTGTCGAGGCATCTTCGGTAACAGCCAGTGTCACTGCCGCTTCCCTATGTACATTCGTAGCGGAAAAAGACAGCTCGGCACTTTCCTTGCGCGTATACAGACATCGTATCGTCTGGTCGGAAATCCCTTCAAGTATGCAGATGCCTTTTTTGAGCTTTAGCTGCACGCCGGAAGTAATGATTTCATACTTTTCAACTGACATTTGTGAATTCCTCCTATAAATATAGATTTTTATTGTGTATTTTTACTATTTTCATTGCCCGTAACACATTCTTTTTTATATGGTATATCAAATACAACCGTTTTTGTATGCATCTTTTCGTCAGTTGTATGTTTTTTTTTAACCAAACTTATTTTTTCTTTCGTAAAAAGCAAAAATTGTGCTATACTACTTGATATGAAAGGTACCGTATATGAGAAAAAACCCACAGACCATCCACAAGCTGCTTGTCCGGACGCATCTGACCACAATGATTATTATGCTCGTTCTGACGACCGCTGTCTTTTCCGTCACACAATATCTGTCAATGAGGCGCACGATTATCAACAATATCTCGCAGACCTGCTCTAAGGTTGCCACCAGCATTGACACACAGATCAGCCGCATTGATGACGCATCCGTCAGCATTCTATACTCCGCACTGGTCAAAAATACGTTTTCCGACTATATGCAATACCGCAATCTCGACACACGTACTTCGCAGATCACCGAAACTGACAAGCTGCTTTCCGGTCTGCTGGTACCCTATATCGGTGCAAACAAAAACATCCGTCAGGTCAATCTATACGATCTTGAACAGGGCTCTTTTGGTGAGGGCAATTACAGTGGTTTTCAGAATATACGTGCCAGTGAGCAAAGCTGGTATACCAATACGGTAGAAAATGCCGGGACACTTTATATCCCGCCGCCCGCACAAAACGAACTCTTGTCTGAATCGACCGGAACAGCACTTGACCGCTACTATATTTCTTTATTCCGTCTGTATTATAATAATTTTCATCAGCCAATCGGTATCATTGAAATCATGCAGTATTACGACCTGGTTTTAAAAGGTGCCTATGAACCGGAAAGCTCCTATGCGCTGGATATTATGGTATTCAACAACGCAGGCGAAGTCATCTATCCACTGGACTATGATGAAGCCATTGCTTCTGAATATTATGCAAAAGCAATGGAATCCACTGAGAATTCACAGAGCATTATGAGTGTACAGGATGAATATCTGTATGCGGAAACGATGGACACATCTCATATGACGACCGTCGTTGCCATTAAGAAAAACGAGATGTTCTCCCCTTTGTATCAGTACCTGCTGATAATGATCATGGTCTTAAGTGTACTGGCCATCTTCTGCTTTATCATGGCACGCAAGCTGTCGAGCCGTATTGTGGCTCCGCTGACCCAGATCTACAATCACCTGTCCGGTTTTGACTATACCAAGAACTGGAAGAAGAGCAAGATGCCGGACTCACAGATTCTGGAAATTGACACTCTGCGGGACTCGTTCAACAAATTTCAGGTACGGCAAAAAGAGGCTATTGACTCCATGATTATTTTAAAACAGCAGGAAGTCCAGTCGCAGATGCTCGCCTACCAGTCGCAGATGAATCCGCACTTTTTGTATAATTCACTTGCGACACTTAATGCCATGGCGGAGGAAGGTATGACGGCTGAATTCAGCCAGATGTGTATGGACATCACTTCGATTCTGCGCTATATTACTTCGAATAAAGAGCCGCTTGCCTCCCTCGAAGAAGAACTCGAACAGGCGAACCGCTATCTCAACTGCATCAAACGGCGCTATCAGGAGAACCTCACCTGTGTCATTGAAGTAGAGGATGAAATGCTGGAAATTGAGATGCCCAAATTAAGCATTCAGCTGCTGGCTGAAAATGCCGCCAAATTTACAACGCGGACGCAGCCCCCCTGGAAGATTGAGATTACCGGACACGTCAACGAGCATGAATGGGTCATCAGTGTCAAAGACAACGGCCCCGGATTTGCACCTGAAGTGATGGACAGCATTCACCAGAAAATGGAAGAAATCCAAATTAACGGACTGCTCCCCAGCCTGGAGCTTGACGGCATGGGACTGATGAATATCTATATCCGTTTCTATCTGCTCTACCACAATGCATTTATTTTTGATTTTGGCAACCGGCCCGAAGGCGGAGCCATCGTTTCTATCGGAGGAAAGATTAATGAATAAAGTGACTTCTTATCAGATTTTGCTCGCTGAGGATGAGCCCTTGCTTATGCAGAGTCTGGCGCGTCATATTGAGGAGCTGAATATGGGGTTTACGGTTGCAGCCAAGGCCACCAACGGCCAGGAAGCCCTGCAGTTTCTGGATACCCATACCATTCATGTCGTGATGACAGATGTAATTATGCCGGTCATGGATGGGCTGGAGCTTGCGCGGGAAATTCACCAAAGACATACCAGCATCAAGACAATTATCGTCTCCGGGCACGCAGACTTTGCTTTTGCACAAAAAGCGCTCTCCTATGGAGTCTCTGACTATCTGCTCAAGCCTGTCTCCTCTGAGAAGCTGGAGAACACACTGTTAAAAATCAAGCTCGAGCTTGGAAAGCTCTATGATTTTGAGGATGATGTCTCATTGATGGGACGCACCGCCGAAACGATTGCCGAATATGCCGCCTTGTATATGCGTGAGAACTTCCGCACCCCCATTGATTTAACGGCTCTGGCACAAAAACTGGGCTTTAGCTCTGCCTATCTGACGAAAATCTTTAATAAATACACAGGTCACACACCAGTCAAATTCCTGACTGATTTAAGAATTAATGAGGCCAAACAACTGCTTACCAATACGGAGCTTCCCATCTCACAAATCGGCGAAAAAGTCGGCTATCCGGATCAATTCTATTTTAGCAAAACCTTCCGCAAAATCACAGGCCTAAGCCCCACTGTATTTCGTAACACACATGCTGACACATGATTTCACAAAATCAGGCAGGGTGCAGATGAATTTCATAATCTGCACCCTGCCTGATTCGGCACTCCATGTAAAAAACGAATTTTGTTACGCACAATACTCTTCAAGAATCTGTGTCAGCGCACTTCCGCTGCTGCTCTGTGAACGAATGACTTCCGTCTCGCTCTTCTTGGCTTCTTCCATCGCACATTTAACCATATTATGCGACACAGTGTTGACAAATACCACGCACAAATCCGGTGACCCGAGCTGCTTCTTTAAGTCTCCGGGCATCTGGGTGAAAATCTTCGCTTTACAGTTATATTTCTTACAAATATTCCTGTAGCGACAGACCATCCTGTCGTGCCCACCTATAATCACAATACTCATATCTGCATCCTCTCTTTCGGACAATACTAATAGTATCTCATAACGTTAGCCTACGCTAACTATGATTATATCCTATTAACATTCTCTTGGCAAGAGGGTTTATTAGGCAATATTTCTTATGTATCCAGCATATTGAGAACTATTCCTGAATATCTGCCCCCGCCTGGAGCATGACTTCATGCAGACGCTTAATATAGTATTTGTAATCTTCAAGCGCTGTGGAGGGTGCCACCTGATGATCGGCTCCCGGAATATAACCGCCGCTTCGTACTACCGGTAGAATGCGCTCAAACTCTGCATCAATTGCCTCCGGACCTTTGGCAATTTCCAGCTTATTATAGCCCCCTATGAACTGCAGTGTTGGGAACTGCTCTCTAACAGCAACAATGTTCATGCCTGCATTGACATCCATCGGCAAAAAGCCATCCACGCCGGCTTCCATGAAATTAGGAATCAGCTGTGTGAATTCCCCGTCGGTATCTACAAACACACTGGAAACGCCATTTTCCTTCATCTGCGGTATAATCTGTCTGTAATAATCCCCGACAAATTCCTCAAAGAAATCACGAGAAATCATCGGACCGGTCTTACCGCTTAAGTCTTCCATAAAATAGACGATATCCGGTTGTAAAAGTTCTATGACTTTCATCAATTTCGTCTGATAAATCTTAAGTACATAGTCATTGATATCATGCAGCATTTCAGGTTCATCATAGAATGCATAGAGATGAGGTTCAATCCCCAGCAGCTCTCTTGGAACCCAGAAAAATCCTTCAATGTTCAAACGAATCGAGTACTCACCTCGGTCATGCCCCTCTTTGATTCCCTGATACGCCTGCAGGATTGCTTCCTCCGAATAGAATTTTTCCACTTCACGTTCTGCATGCGCTTTTAATTCTTCCCAATCTTCCGGTGTTTCAATGACCGGCTTATGTTCCAGTTCTAATTCCGAGCCTTTGTACTGAATCACTTGTCTGCGGTATAAGTCCTGCTTGATTGTATATTCGTCAGTCGTCTCCAGAATGATTTCATCAAATCTGCGAAACGGAAGCACAAAATGAATGCGGCGTACCGGATCGAACCCCAGATATTTTTCATACTCCATCACACCTTCTCCCCAGGAAACAGGAAAATACTTTTCCTCCTGGTTGCCCTTGTTACCTACGATATCGTTCGTAATATCCTTCGCACCATCTGCAATCTGCACAGGCATTCCCTCTTCTTTGAACCTCTGTGTCGTAAGTACCCAAGGATAAAAGGTCTCCTCAACGGAACCTCGTTGTTCAGGCTTTTGAAACCCCAGTGTCATCCGTTCGCGTTCTCTATTCGTAAGCATTTTGTTCCTCCTTTTATATATGATATCTTTACTGCTGATACCTATATTCTATAAATTCGGAGGAATAAAGTACATACAATATCCAAATCCAAAACTAGAAAATACAAAACACCGGTGTGTTTACAGAATTTCCTTCAATTTATTTGTAATGGCTTCTGCCAGCGTTTTATGACTTACCTCATCCATATGCAGCTGGTCTGCTTTCGCCGGTACTGCTACCGCCGCCGCATTTAGGAAGTCGCACTTGTATGTTTGGGCAATCTTGGCAAATTCCACAGCAAACTGCTTGGATTTTTCGATACTCTCCGGTGTGAACATTCCACCGAAGTGAATTGTTTCAATTGCCTCTCCTATTTCAATCGGTGCTACCAGCAGAATTGCGGGCTGCCGCTCCTGTGTATGCATACATTCTTTTCGTATTGTCTCAATCAACACACCATTGCCATTGGCAATATCCATGGCACTTACAGAAAAGCGTTTTTTGGTATCATTCGTTCCCAGCATCAGGACAATCACATCAATGGGCTTGTGCGTATGCAGGCAGGGAATCAGATATTCATTGCCATTTTTATAGCGCTCAATTGGGTCGTCCCATACCGTCGTTCTGCCTTCCAGCCCTTCTTCAATCAGTCTGATTTCGTCTTGTAATGCGATCTGAACCAGACTCGTCCAGCGCACTCCCCAGCCGTGACGGCCGCCCTCCGGGTTAGTTCCATAGGTGTTTGAATCTCCAAAACATACTACTGTCTTCATATAGTCCTCCTTTTTATTATACATTTACCTTTCCGTTATTCACTTTCCTGGTGAAGTGTTTTGTTCTTGTATTCTCTGGGCGTGACACCCACGATATTTTTAAACACTTTACTAAAATAGAACTGATCTGAGAAGCCCAGTGCCTCTGCGATTTCCCCAATCAGATACACGTCTTCATTGGAAATCAGGCGCTTGGCTTCCTTGATTTTGAGCTGAATCAAATACTCGTTATAAGTGCAATTCTTATGCTTTTTGAAAATTTTGCTTAAATAGGGCTGGCTTATGTGAAATTTCCCGCAGATTCGTATTATACTGTGATCCTCTGAAATATTCTCCTTGATATGATGCTCGATCTCTTCGACCAGTTTTTGGCTCGTCAACTTGGGCGGCGGGAGTTTGAGCCCCGTATTCTCCTTTTGTGTGGACACAAGCAGCCGGTAAATCCTCGAAAACAATTCCGCCAGTTTTCTGGGTTCCACAGGCTTAAGTAAGTAATCGAAGGCACCATAGACAAACGCATCATGCACATACGTAAAGTCCTGATATCCACTGACGGCAATGCAGATAATTGTCTCATTTTCCAATTCTGAGATGTACTTGATTAATTCAATTCCTGTGCGCTTGGGCATCTTCATGTCCGTAATTACAACATCCGGGTGCAAGGAGTCTACCATTTCAATTGCCTGATTGACTGTGTAACTTTCTCCGATTACTTCAAAATGCGTGGTTTTTTGCTCTATGGCCCGTTTTTCTGCTTCCAGGATGCCCGGTTCGTCATCTACTAACAAAACTTTATACATACCTTATCCCTCATCTCTTGCAAAATTTATCCTAAGTTGTATCGAGGTACCGCCTTCATCGTTATTCTCTGAGAGTTCATAAGAAAATCTGTCTTCAAAAAAGATGGAGAGCCGAATCAAGGTGCCACTTAACCCCATCCCGCCAATCTGAATATTTTTAAGCATATCATTCGAGGCGCCCTGCGTGGTAAATTCCTTGACACGATGCTCTACCAGCTCAATGGCCTCACTGGACAGGCCGCAGCCGTTATCCTTGATTTCAAAGATGACATCATCCCCTAAAGCAATCGCAAAGAAACTGATAATCACATGTTCTTCTTCCAGCAGGCTGTATTTGATTGCATTCTCAACAATTGGCTGAAAACTCAATTTGGGAAGCAGAAAATTGATAATATCTGCATCTACATGAAAATGATATTCCAGACGTTGTCTGTAACGGCTTTTCATAATCGACATATAGGACTTCAGGTTGTCGAACTCTTCCTTGAATGTCACTTCCGAGTCTGCATAATTCGATGAATACCTGATGATTTCTGTCAGGCTGTAACAGACATCTGCCGCCAGCAGCGTATCGCCCTTTTCACACAGATTCGCTATACTTCCTAGCGTATTGTATAGAAAATGCGGGCTCATCTCGGATTGCAGCACGCTGAACAGCGTCTTGGTCTGCACATCCTTTAACTGCTCTTCCTTTTCCATGGAGGTACGCAGCCGCACTGCCATTTCCTCAAACGTCGTCATCAAAATAGCGGTCTCATAGTTCGCCTTTTCCAACTCCTGATGTTCATGAAAGTTATCAAGATTTGTGTTCTTCATGCGTTCTATGAACCGATATACCGGACGCATGATCAGACGTGTACTAAACGAGGTATACGCAACTGCAAAAATCAGCAGCAGGACGGAGACCAGAAGCAGCGTGTACATCATATCACTCATGGATCTGTACAAATCACGTTTTTCCAGCACCAGCACAACCTTATATGCATAATAGTTGGAGTTCGCCGTTGCCAGAATAGAGTTGGACGTTTCTTTGATTTTCTGGTACTGCTTAACATTTTTCGCTATATTTTCTACATACTTGGCGCTCTTGTCTTCCTCTGCAAAGTTCGCATAGAACAGTTCACCGTCACTCATCAAAATAAGTGTATCGAGGCGATTCTTACTCCATTTGAGTTCACAGGTATTGCGAATATAAAATGAATTCTGCTGAATTTCCAGGTATCCGACAATTTCCATTTTATCGTTCTTGATGGGTTTGATTTCAGAGATGACCAGGGTATCTGAGCTTGAGTCCCACGTATCCAGATGCGGTCCCAAAAAGATTCTGCTGTTGACCTGATTGAACTCATGCTTTGCAATCATTTCCGCAACACGTTCCCTGATTTCGGCCTGTGTTGCATCTACAACTCCTGTGCTGATATAGTAGCCGTCACTTGTAAATGCACTGACACGCCGTATATCCGACTTATTGGCATAGGCGTTTGTTAATATGCGTTTTGCCTCTCTATGGGACGTATCACTGCCCTGTTCGGCGGCATCCAGAAAATTAGGAATAAACCGATTGTCTTTTAGCACATCAACGGCTGCCTGCTCCATATTGGTCAGGCGGCCGTCTATACTTTCTATGGTAGTTTCAGCCATCTGGCTTAGGTTACTGATTCCATCCTTGTACAGATTCTCTTTTGTAAATCTATACGTCCAGGCCGCTGCTGTCAGAATCAGCACCACCATCATGATGCCGAATGTGAGCAGCAGTTTTGTACTCATCTTCTTAATTCCCATAGATATTCTCCAGCATAGGATAACGAGAGTAAAGGGCGCCGTAAAATCCGACGGCACCCTTTTTTTATCTCTCTATTGTTTTATGTCTTTATTACGGTTTATCTTCCTACTGTGCAGCCGTCTAGTAATCGAACTCGTCTACGTTAGAAGCATCAAAGATTAAGGCATCACCCAGCACGCAGATGCGATCCGTAATTTCCTTTTCTCCCAGACGTCCTGCATCAATGGAGGTAGAATCTGTAGTAATTGTACCTTCTGCAAGCTGATATGCCGTCGTCACAGCCAGATATCCCAGATCCATGCAATTCCACAGAACTCCTGAATTCAAAGGATTTTCATCATCTTTGATATATGTTTTGAGTGCGTTTGGTGTAGCGAGTCCTGTCAGAGATACTTCAGATGCATCCGGTTTACTGGAGGCGGACTGGTACTGTGCCCCTAAGGCCGGTGTAGCCATGGAAGACAGACCAATGACTGCCTGAATCTTGTCTTCTCCTGCGCCTAAACGTCCAATAACAGTAGCACATTCTGTGTTGACTTTCGTCTCATCTGTTCCCGGATAATAAACATCGGTTTCTTTGTTCTTAATGCTCATGAAGCTGTAATCATCTTCTAACAACAGTTCATCAATTGCTGCTTCCCAGGCTGCCTGGTTCGCATCTGTACCGGAGCCTGAAATCAATGCAATATTAGCAGGCTTATCCGCTCCATATCCTTTGTCCTTCAGATCGTTGGCCGCTGCATCAAGCAGACCTTTGGCCGCTGCTTCTGCTGTAATCTGATTCACGAACAAATCTCTCGCATCTTCCTGTGCATCCGCATCAAATGTAACCACTTTGATTCCGGCTTCCATCGCTTTTTTAAGTGTGGGTGCAATCGCTGTCGGATCGTTCGGGGAGAGTATGATAACATCTACCTTTTGTGCAATCCAGCCCTCAAGGATATCTACCTGCTTCTGGTTCGTTGCCTGATCTTGTGAGGGGCCGTCATAAAGAAGTGTGATACCGAACTCGTCGGCTGCTTCCTGTGCGCCTGTTTTGCAGGCATCAAAGTAGTTCTCTCCTTTAAACTTGGGCAGCATGGCGATTGTCATGCCGTCGCTTCCTGTATCCTCTGATGTCTCAGCTCCTGTATCTGTTGTGGTTCCCCCTGTTGTATCCGTCCTTGAAGCACATCCGATGAGGGTCGTTGACACAAGTACTCCTACTGTTACTGCCACCGCTGCTTTTTTTACTAATTCTCTCAGTTTCATATTTCTTCCTTCCTTTCTCTATTGTAATATATTTTTGTAAAAAATAAAACCAAAATTATGCCTGTACCTTGATAATTTTCTTCTGCTTACTCCGTTCATTTACAATAGCACATGCAATCAGGGCGATGATCAAAACGATACCCTGTACAATGGTCTGTACATCGATTGGTATGTTCAGCACTGTCAGCCCGCTATTTAAGGTTGCAATGATCAAAGTACCAATAATCGTTCCTTTCAGGTCACCTATACCTCCGTCAATACTTGTCCCGCCAAGTACCACTACTGTAATGACCTTAAGACTGAAATTTGTTCCCGCATCATATTTGATACTTGTGAAGCGCCCCAGCCAGATCATGGCCGCCAGTGCACAGATCAGACCACTGACCGCATAAATTACAATCAGGATTTTTTCCGTATGAATGCCTGCATATCTGGCGGCATTGCTGTTGAGACCAATGCCATACAATTTGCGTCCCAGCGATGTCTTGCTTAATAAGAGCCAGAACAAAACAGCCAGTATGATATACATCCAGATCTGTATGGGAAGCCCTGCAATCGAGGTATTCCCCAGAAAGTCTACAAATCCATACGAATACAGGCTTTCTCCCTTCGATACACCTCGTGCCACACCCAGATACATATACATGGTTGCCAGGGTCGTTACCATGGGCGAGATTTTGATTTTAGCGATCAAAAAGCCGTTAAATGCACCGCACAGAACTCCGGTAACCAACGTTACAAGTACACCTGCGGCCGAACCGAATTGTGCTGCCGCCATCGCCCCTGTCATGGCCGCCAATACCATGATATTACCAACTGACAGGTCAATTCCCGCGGATACGATGATCAGTGTCATAGGCAGCGCGATCATTCCGATTTCAACCATATTGCGCAGCATGACATTAATAATATAAGAGGCTGACAGAAAGGAGGGTGTCACGACTGCAATAGCAATAAATATTACGATCCATATGATGAAAAGCGCGCTGTTGAACGTTACTTTGAATTTTCGTCTCATGCCTGTCCACCTGCCTTTGCTAAACTGCCAAAATCAATCACTCGGTTCTTCTTTCGATACTTAAGTGCACTTACAACCACCGAAATAATAATGATGGCACCTTTGACCGCATCCGACCAGTTGGGACTAATTCCCAGATAATTGATGGCCGGCGGAATCATCGCCAGAATGAAGGAACCGATTACAGTACCAATAATTTTCCCTGAGCCGCCGGCTGTGCTGGTACCTCCCAGAACAACGGCTGCGATGAAGGTCATCTCCAATCCGCTTCCCATTGTGGTCGTTACACGCTGCCCCGCCGTCGCAATGATAATGGCCGAGATTCCGAACAGAACTCCTGCGATGGCATAGGTAATGACAATCGTTCTGTCTACCTGAATTCCTGCGAGTCTGGCACCGCTCTTGTTATTGCCGATAGCATAGATCTTTTTGGAAAATCTGGAATATTTCATAAAAATCAATGCAATGACTGTGACAATCAGGCAGATCAGTACGCTTCCCGGCACAATGGTAAATACCTTGGCATCGAATGCGAGCCAGGTAAAGCTGGCAGGAAGATCATAAATCGAACCTTCCACAACAAGCGGTAGCACACCTTGAAAAATCTGTGTGGTGGCCAGTGTTGCTACAATCGCCGGTATCTTCATCTTGGTGATAAAAAGTCCGTTGAACGTACTAAGCAAGGCACCGATCAGCATGGCAATCGGCAGGAGTCCCGCAAACGGTACCCCCATCTTGCCAAATGCAGCCAGGCACATACAGACGACTGAAATCAAGGCACCAGTCGATACATCAATGTTTGCGGTAATAATAATCATATTCATACCAATGGCAGCAATCAGGATATAGCTGAAAGTATTCAAAATACTCATCAGATTATTAATGGAATAGAAGTCCTTGGCCAATATTCTCATGAGCAATAAGACAACCGCAAGAAAGATTGCAAGGTAGGTCTCTGTTCCCAGACTTTGTCGTTTTATCACTTTCTTCATCTTTCTTCCCCTTCCTGTTCTGACTCTTCTGATTCCAGTGCAACTTTTAGAATCTTCTCTTGTGTGGCCTCTTCCCGCGTAAAGTCTCCGGCGAGATGACCATCCTTCATAACATAGATACGGTCACACATACCTATCAGTTCCGGCAGTTCCGAAGAAATCATGATGATTGTCAGCCCTTCAGCAGTCAGCTTACTGATAATCTTATGAATTTCAGCTTTTGCATTCACGTCCACACCGCGAGTCGGCTCATCTAGGATCAGAATCTTGGGATGCAGGGCAAGTGCCTTGGATACCGAGACCTTCTGCTGGTTACCGCCGGAGAGATTGGCCACCAGAAAATGTGAGTCCGGCGCTTTGATTTCTACGTCAGCGATATACTTTTCTCCTACCTGTGTCTCCTTTTTGGTATTCAATATTCCGAACCGGTTTGTAAAGTTCTCAAGCTGCGGCATGGTGATATTCTGTTCGATTGTCATATCCACAATCAACCCGTATTTACCTCGATCTTCCGAGACATAGACAATTCCCTGCTGCATGGCTTCCTTGTAATCTTTGATTGAAATTTCTTTTCCTTCCAGATAAATCCTGCCATGTACTTTTTCGGTAAAGCCGCAGATAGCTTCCATAAGCTCAGTACGCCCTGCCCCTGCGAGGCCGGCGAATCCCAGAATTTCACCCTTTTTAGTCTCAAAGCTGATATCTGTCAGAAATCCATTATCATACAGATGTTCGACTTTGAAAATGGTATCCCCAATCTGTGTGTCCGTCTTAGGATAATAGCTTCCCATCTTACGGCCGACCATATCTGCCACCAATTCGTCTTTTGTCGTTTCAGCAACGTTCTTGGTGGAAATATATTGTCCGTCTCTTACGACTGTCACCCGGTCGCAAAGTTCGAAGATTTCTTCCATTCTGTGGCTGATGTAGACGATCCCCAGTCCTTCGGATTTCAGCTTATTAATTATCGAAAAAAGTGCTGCCACTTCCCGCTGGGTCAGCGAAGCGGTCGGCTCGTCAAAGATAATGATTTTAGCATCGAACGTAAGTGCTTTGGCAATTTCCGTCATCTGCTTTTGCGCCATTCCCAGACTTTTAATCTGCGTATCCAGTGCGATCTGTGTATCGAGTCTGGCAAAAATCTCCCTGGCAGTTTTACGCATGCGCTCATAGTCTATGACCGGGATTCCCGCTACCTTTTTCGTCAATTCATGTCCCAGAAACAAATTATCCAGAACTGTCATTTCCTCGAACAGGCTGGTCTCCTGGAAAATAATGGAAACCCCCTTCTCATATGCCTGCATCGGGTTGCAGAACACCTCCTGCTTACCATTTACGATCATCGTTCCGCAGTCAGCCTGGTGTACACCACAGACCACCTTCATCAGAGTGGACTTTCCTGCACCATTCTCACCACAAATAGCGTGTATTTCACCACTTTTCAGGTTGAAATCAAGGCCATCCAGCGCAAGTACTCCCGGAAATGATTTGACAATATTTTCCAATTGCAGTACTGTCTCTCCCATCATAGCTCCTCCTAGCTTTGAATTACTCATCTATGTAAGTGATTTCATTCTATATTTTTTTGTTTTTCTTTTACATGTAAAATCCAAATCAGAATATATAAAATCAAAATGAACTAAAAAAAGCCAGCGACCTCCCGTAGGAAAGCCCTGGCTTTACTTGCTAATTGCACTACTTTGACAATCTATTTTGTGAACATTTCCGTAAACAGCCGATCTCTTTGGAACTGTTCATCATACTCCGAATCTTTTTCATGGATTGCAGCCGGAAAGCCATAATCCTTCATTTTGAGTACGAACGGGTCCGGATCAAATGCTTCCGATCCATTGACTCCCGTCTTATCCCATACACCTGTTGCAATCAATTCCAGCATCACGACCGGCCCGACGGCAGTCTGTGCCACTACGGAAGAGGTTCCGTATTTATGGATGCATTCCTGATTGTCAGCGATCTGATAAATATAGACGGAGCGCTCCAGGCCGTTTTTGGTTCCGGTGACCCAGGTTCCGGCGCAGCCTTTCCCCTCCATAATCGATGCCGTCTCCAGAGGAGGAGGTGCTACAATCCCCAGAAAATCACGAGGACTGATCTCTGATTGTCCCACTTTGATCTTCTGACTTGCGTTGTCCATTCCCAATGACTCCAGATTCTTAAGCATCGTTCTGAATTCTCTGGGAACGCCGTATTTAAAGGTCACACGATTGCAGTCAATATGTCTGGGAATCAGGCATACTTCTTCATGTTCCACATTGATGACCTCTACACGCCCGATTCCGCCCGGAAAGAAGAATTCTTCCGGTTCGGAGAAGCATTCCGTACAGAACCATCCTCGCTCTTTTTCCCATATAATTGGGGGATTCAAGCATTCTTCAATCGTTGTCCAGATTGAAAATCCGAACGAAATATCCTGTCCAGGCACCACATAATTATCACCGTCACGCACATTGATTTCATCAATTTCATCGAACAGATGCTTTGCGGCATATTTCGCAAATACATCTGATACACCGGGCTCCACACCGGAACCCACTAACGCCATAATGCCTTTTTTTCCCATTTCTCATCCTGGTCGAACTGGTAGTCGCCCAGCTTGATGTAGGGCACCTCATATGGCTTCTCGGGATGGCGCTTCGAAAGCGTCATCGCACAGTCCATATAGCCGACACCGGCTTCATACGCTGCTTCAAAAATAATTTCATTAAAGCTTGGCGCCACTACATTTAAGACAAACGTACAATTGTACTTTTGTATCATTTCTATAATGGCTGCTTTGTCACCTGCATCAAGTTTCTCCGCCTTAAAGCGGCTGTCATCTACCAGACGAACCACTTCTCTGGCACGTTCTTCATCATAATCTGCCAGAATCATCTGTTCCAGCCACAAGCCTTTTTGTCCTGCTGTTTTAATTATCATGGCGGCAGACTGGCCCACGCCACCTGCTCCGATCGTCAATAACCTCATAGTAAAATCCTCCTAATTGCACACTTTCACAAACGTTTCCAGTCACATCTTCGATTTTTCATGCTGTTATTTTCGTATCACCGCCTAGTTTCTATTATTTTGATCAAAAGCGCCTCTGCTGCTTTTGCAATTTCCGGCCTGCGCTGCCGGTCATAAAATAATGCCAGATTAACAAAACGAAAGCAAAGACAACCGGGAGTACACACCAGACGTCTTTGCCTTTTTTGCTTACAACAATTATAAACTTACTTTTCAAAAATAGTCAAGGCTTTTTTTCTATACGTTTTTTATCACCTATCGCTTTGCTATTTTAGGATTGAAAAAGGACCGCCTTGACCAAAATACTGATTCCCCCCAGAATAAACACTGCATTAATCAGTCGGTTCGCCGTTTTTTCGCTTAGCTTCAAATCAATCTTGCCGCCTAACAATACACCAAGAATTGCAGCCGGTATGGAAATCAGCGTAATCCAGACCGTAAACATACTGAACATCCCGTTAATGGCATACATCAGCATTCGAAATGAGTTCTCAAATGCAAAGATAAAACAGACATTCGCCCGGAACTGCTGCCGGTTCGACATGCGTCTTTCCAAATATGCCAGAAACAGCATATTGATTCCAAACAGCCCGGATAAAAAACCAGAAACCAGCGAGAACAGTCCCATAATCACCGGATTCCCTTTTGTCGGCAGCGCATCCCGCTTTCTGGTGAGCATCTCAATCCCCAGTCCAATTATCAATACACCAAGCAGCGCCTTGATTACCCAGGGTGCCCCCACCTTCAAGAACAAGGTACCGGGTATGACCCCCACCATAATACAGGCCATAATCGGCAGTGCCAGCTTCGGCAAAAAGGATTTACGGTCTTTGACGGATATATACACATTTACGCACAAATCCACAGGAACCACGCCCGGTGTGATATATTTATTATCTAACTGCATTGCCATCAGCGGGTTCGCAATCAATGGGTTTCCAAATCCCACCAGCCCCTTAATAATAAACCCCGCAAACTGCGCCATAAAAATCAAAACTGCCAGCTCTACCGTCATCTCCATGTCAGTATTCCCCCTCTGTTTTATTCCGGAACACTGTCTATATTACACCTGCACGCAAAGTGACGCAATTGCTTTCCTGCTCAAAGTTATGGAAGTTCTATTGGTATATATGACGGTGCGGGGAACTGACTATTTCATATGTTTGAAGAACTCTTCTTTGGTATCACAGACTTTGAGTTTACCGTCGATGAGCCCATAAAATTTGCCTTTGTACTCCGGATACTTTTTATTGCACTTTCCAAAACATCCGATTTTTAGTTTGCATCCGGCTTTTTCCGCATACGCCTTAATCTCTTTGGAATCAAAACTTGAACAGGCCTTGCATACCTTTACCTTTTTCATCGTTTTCTCCTTTCTTCTATAATATATGAGTTTAGTATACCACTAAACTGCAGATTGCAACATACACAATGCTTACCTCATATTTCATGAAAAACCTTGAAAATATGTGTTTTTGCATAAATACTAAATTAGTTATTGCCAAATTTCATATTATGATTTATAATTGTGAAATCATGAAAGACGAGGTTGTCACCAACGGCAGCTTCGTCTTTTTTACAGACTTTACAACGCATTAACATGTTGCTATTTATTTGATTTCAGGAGGACTTCATAATGAAAAAAATCGAAGTGATTATCAGACCCGAAAAGCTCGATGCGCTTAAAAAGATCTTGGTAAAAAACGAATACAGCGGCCTGACCGTTATGTCCGCTATGGGCTGCGGCCATCAAAAAGGGATGCCGCAGCCGGAATTTGAAAAATTCGATCTCTCAGCCAATCTGCTCCCCAAATTATATGTCATGACAGTCGTTTGGGATGAAGATCTTGAGGATATTCTCTCCGAGATCGTAGACACACTTTCTACCGGAAATGTGGGGGATGGAAAGGTATTTATTTCCGAAATGACCGATGTCATGCGGATTCGTACCGGTGAGCGGGGTGAGAAGATTTTATAAAGTACAATAGCAGGAGGCACACCTATGAACTACGAAGAGATGAAACCTATAATCAAGCTGCGTAATGTCGTAAAGGCATACGGAGATACACAGGTGGTCAGGTCAATCAGCCTTGACATATATGAAGGAGAATTCCTCACCCTTTTGGGTTCCTCCGGCTGTGGAAAAACAACGACCCTGCGGATGATTGCCGGATTCGAAAGTACCACAGAAGGGGAAATTTACCTGGGAGATAAGGACATGGCCGGTGAGCCGCCTTATGCCCGCGATGTTAATACAGTCTTTCAAAGTTATGCTTTGTTTCCTCATATGAATGTCTTCGATAACGTGGCTTTCGGACTGGTGGAAAAAAAGATCAAAAAGGCTGAAATCAAAAAACGGGTGGCCGATATCCTCGAACTGGTACAGCTGTCCGCCTTCGCCAAGAGAAAACCTGACAAAATGTCCGGCGGACAAAAGCAGCGCGTTGCCATTGCCCGAGCTTTGATTAATAACCCCAAGGTACTGCTGCTGGATGAACCGCTCGGTGCGCTTGATTTAAAACTTCGCAAGCAGATGCAGCTGGAGCTTAAGCACCTGCAGCAGAAGCTGGGAATCACTTTTGTCTATGTCACGCACGATCAGGAAGAGGCACTGACCATGAGCGACCGTATTGCCATCATGAACAATGGTGTCATCGAACAAATCGGCACAGCTCAGGAGATTTATGAACATCCTTCAACAAAGTTCGTAGCGAATTTTATAGGTGAGTCCAACATTCTCGAAGCCTATGTGACAGACATTCAAGGCGAGCATCTCGAACTTACGCTGGAAAATGGTGTCGTCAAGGCCAATGCCCAGGGGTTCGTTCAGGATGAAATGGTCTATGCCTCCGTACGTCCGGAAAATATGAAATATTCGTTGGAGCCGCAGGGCGGATTTACCCTGCAGGGAAAAGTTACAGAGCATATTTATACCGGTTCGGTCATTAAGACCACTGTTGAACTCTTCAACAGCCAGCTGATTAAGATTAATAACCATCCCGAGAATCCTCTGATTCCGATTGGCACGATTGTTTATCTCTACTGGCTGGAAGGAAAATGCGTCGTACTGCATACCAAGGAAGACCAGTTGTACGATGTCATCGAGGACGCAGTCCTTACATTTAAAGGAGGTGGCTGAGCATGAAGTTCCGTAAAAAGCACAAAGACACACTTCCTATGCTTTCAATGGTCGGACCCATTTCGGTATGGCTTATGGCCTTTCTGGCTCTGCCGCTGCTTTATGTCATTGCCATAAGTTTTATGAACAAAGGTGCCTACGGGGGGGTAGAGCTTGGTTTTACTTTAAAGAATTACGCGGATATTTTGAATCCCACCTACGCTAAGGTGGCATGGAAGTCCCTCTTGCTGGCTTTTAATACCAGCTGGATCTGTCTTCTGATTGGCTATCCGTTTGCCTATTTTATTTCAAAAATGTCCTCTCGCACCAAAGGCATCGTCCTGCTGCTGATCATGCTCCCCTTTTGGACCAATGGGCTGATTCGCCTGAACGGCTGGACGAACGTACTGCGTGATTCCGGGTTCGTGAATACGCTTTTACTCAAAATCGGAATCATTGACACTCCTATTACTATGATGTATACCAACGGAGCCATACTCTTTGGTATGGTATATACATTTATACCTTTTATGATTCTGCCGCTGCAGACTTCCATTTCGAAGCTTGATCCTGCTCTTACAGAGGCTGCACAAGATCTGGGAGCAAAAAAAATCCGCACCTTTTTGCGCGTGACACTGCCGCTTACCGTTCCGGGCATCTTCGCCGGTACGATCATGGTATTTATACCGACTCTGGGTGCCTACTATATCTCAGATATTATGGGCGGCGGCAATTCTACCTTATTAGGAAATCTGATCAAGAATCAGTTTATGGTAGCGCGTAACTGGCCTTCCGGCGCAGCATTTTCAGTCATGCTCATTGTATTTACTTTACTTGCCTTGAAGATATACACAATGCTGGGCGATGTTGAAGATCTAAGATAGGAGGCTCATATGAAGAAACGTCATAAAGAAAAAAGAGCTTTGGGCGCTTTATCCATCCAGTATGTGATCCTGGTGTTCCTGTTCTTATATCTTCCCATAATTATGATTTTTATCTATTCCTTTAATTCAAACGATTCCAACATAGTATTCAAAGGATTTTCTGCCGAATATTATGTATCACTGTTTAGTAACCGGGACTTGATGCAGAGTTTCTGGCTGTCTATCAAACTGGCGATTGTAAGTACACTGATTTCCATTGTACTGGGGACGCTTGCCACAATCGGTATGCACAGGTATAGCTTCAAGCTCAAGGGGGTACTTAACGGACTGCTTTACATCCCCATTGTAATTCCCGAACTGATTATTGGTATTGCATCACTGGCCAGCTTTACTTTAATCAAACTCAGCATGGGATTTGCCACGATGGTATTCGCACACGTAACTTTTTGCGTTCCTTTTATGATTATCACACTGCGTGCCCGTATTGCCGGCTTCGACCCTTCCATAGAAGAGGCCGCCATGGATCTTGGGGCCAACCAGTTGCGTACGCTTTGGCGCGTTACCCTGCCTATGCTGCGCCCGGGAATCATCTCAGGAGCCATGTTGTCCCTGACACTTTCTCTGGATGATTTGATCATCAGTTCCTTCGTCGCCGGACCGGGAGATTCTACTTTCCCTATGGAAGTCTACGGTATGGCACGAGGCAAGATTACGACTGATGTCTATGCACTCTCAACATTAATGATTGTTGTGACTGTACTCGTCTATCTGGCCGCGACCTTTAATAAATCAAGACGCTTAAAACGTGAACTCGCATGATTGGAGGGCTTATATGTACGCAGATTTAGTTGTAAAAGGAACTATACATACCACAGATACTTCCAATCCGCAGGCAGAGGCTTTTGCAGTAAAGGGCAAACAGATCTGCTATGTCGGTGATGCCTCCGGCGCCGCCGTTTATACAGGTCCTGCGACTACGGTACTTGAACTGCCGCCCTCCGCATGTGCCGTTGCCGGTATGACAGAAGGTCATGCACATATCAGCTCGGCCATTTCATTCACACATGGTGTGAATCTTCATGGGCTTTCCACTCCTGATGAGTATCTGCAGGCTATCACAGAGTATTACAAAGCGCATCCGGGCGTTTCAGCCATCACCGGCAGAGGATATATTAACGGCGTGTTTGATTCTGCCGGACCTTGTGCAGCGTTATTAGACACTGTGACTACGGAAATTCCGATCCTGATGACCGGCGAGGACGGTCATTCCAGCTGGGTCAACTCAAAAGCTTTAGAACTTGCCGGTATCACCGCAGAAACGCCGGAAGTCCCCGGCGGGGTGATTGTCCGCTCAGCAGTAAGCCGCGTACCGACCGGCTGGCTCAAAGAGCTGGCTTCTAATCTGGTATTGCCCCTGTATCCTCTATACACAACTGAAGAATGTAAAGAAGCGATTTTGTTTTTTCAGCAGCTGGCTTTATCCAACGGCATTACCAACGCTTTTGAGCCGATGTTCGATATTCGAAAGGATTATGATCTGCGTCTGGCTGCCTATGAGGAATTGTACCATGAAAACCGGCTTCTTTTGACTATGCGCATAGCGTATACCATTGAACCCGATGAAGATGCGGACGCAGTTCTGGCCAAAGCACTATCCTACAAATCAAGACTGTCCTACGACCGTCTGGCACTAGATACAATCAAAATCTTTATTGACGGGGTCGTAGAAGGGCACACAGCCTATCTGGCTCAGCCGTATGCAGATGCCCCGGATGACCGGGGTGAGAGCCTCTGGGAAATCGAACATCTCAGAAACTTGTTCGTCAAGGTACTCTCCTACGGTTTCAAACTGCATATTCATGCCATTGGAGATGCGGCTTTGCAAGATGCACTTGATGCTCTCGAATATGCACAAAAAGCAACCGGCAATACACAGTTACACCATGCCATAACCCATTTACAGGTTGTACAGCCGGCGCAGATCCGCAGGATGCGTGATATGAATATTGCTGCTGTTGTAAATCCCTACTGGCATTTCCGAGATGAAGCGTATTATCAGAATCTTGAAATTCCTTTCTTAGGGAAAGAACGTGCGGATGCACAATATCCTGTAGCTTCTTTTGTTCAGCAGGGGGTAACTACCTCGCAGGCAAGTGACTGGCCCGTCTCAGTTCCGGCCGCTACCTTTCAAAGCTTTCATCTTATGGTGAACCGTATCGCCCCCGCAGCTGCGGATGCCATTGCTTTAAACGAAACGCAATGTGTGCCTGCTGCAACCGCACTGCAGATTCTTACACAAGGTGGCGCCGCACAACTGGATCTACAAGCCAGCAGGGGAAGTATACGAACCGGAAATTCTGCTGATTTTGTAATTCTGGATAAAGACCCGTTGACAGTTACACCTTCCCAATTATATACTACAAAAGTAGTGCGTACGTATATAGAAGGAGTATGTGTCTGGTCCCAGGAAGCATAATATACTCAGGTCACTATTAGGCACTATATATTAGGAGGAAAAAATTATGAAAAAACGTTTACTAAAAGTTTTACTGCTTGTCTGTACTGCGTCATTTCTGGCCGCCGGCTGCGGATCTTCCGGTGACTCCGGTGATACAACAGATACCGGATATGCCAAAGAAATCTATCTCTATAACTGGACTGAATATATGTCGTCAGACGTACTCGACCAGTTCGAAGAGGAATATGGAATTAAAGTCGTAGAGTCTACTTATGAATCTAATGATGAAATGCTGGCAAAGCTGTTGGTTGCGCCTGCCGGCGAGTATGACATCGCAGTACCTTCCAATTTCTACATTAAAGCAATGCTGGAAAATGATTTGTTAGAACCTTATGACGAAGGAGCTATTACAAATCTGGATAATATTTATGATGACTATCTCGATCCTGACTATGACCCCGGTAATGAATATACCGTACCTTATATGGGTACTGTGGCTCTGACAATTGGTAACACCAAGATGCTTGATTCCTTAGGTGTAGAAGTAAACAAAGTAACGGATCTCTTAAACCCGGCACTCAAAGATAATGTAATCATTACTGACGATACCGAAGGTATCATTACCCTGGCACTCGAAGGACTTGGCTATGACCCGCTGACCCAGGATCTTGACAAGATCTATGAAACAAAAGATTTCCTGCTCCAGCTTAACGACAACATTAAATCCTATTCTCAAATTGCCGATGGACGTACCATGCTGGCCCGCAATGAAGTTGCCGTAGGTCAGGTATATGGCGGTGATGCTGTACAGGCTATGAATGAGAATGAAGATTTAAGCATTGTAATGAACGATGAGAAGATTTCACTAAGTGTCGATACCTTTGTATTACTAAAGGGAAGCGAACACAAAGAAGAAGCACAGCTGTTTATCGACTTCTTGCTTCGTCCTGAAATTTCCGCTCAATTGCTGACAGATTTCCCATTTGTCTGCTGCAATGAAGCCGCTGTTGCAGAGTTACCTGAAGAACTGGCTTCGAATCCGGCCTGCGTGCTTGATGATTCCATGAAATCCAGATTGTTCTTCATTGATTCCAAGGATGCTGAAACCATGTCCGCTATGGTAGATGTGGTAACAGAAGTAAAATCAGCAAAATAGCAAACATAAGAAACCCCTCTGTGGCTCCTGCAAGGAGCTCAGAGGGGATTTCTTATGTGCTACTATACTCTTATAGACGATCCTCACTGTTGCGTCTGTAACGCACCAGACGCCTCTTGTGCTCTTTCTCTTCAAAGTAGCTTTCTACCAGTTTCCACATCTCTGCTATAATCGTTGGAATCAGAGATATTAAGATGGCTGAAATCCAATGGTAGCCGCTGATTGGTACGATGCCAAAGACGGCTCCGACCGGCTCAATCAGTACCAGCAGACCAAATACCACAATCATGACCAGTGCACTGATTGTCAGTGCCGGATTCTCGTTTAGCGGTATCTTAAATAGCGATTTTCTGCTTCTGACTGTAAAAATATGTAAAATTGAGGTCCAGCCGAGTACCAGAAATGCCATGGACTGCCCCATCTCATGCGACGGCGTAATCGCCGATGAGAAAGTATGGAAGGTTCCAAGGTAATAGGCCAGCCATACAACAAGCGAGCAGACTGTGGTCTGACGTACAATGACCTGCAGCAGATTCTGATTAACGAAGCTTTCGTCCCTGCCAATTGGCTTTCGGTCCATAATCCGGATATCGGAGGATTCCCTGGCCAGATGCAGTCCCGGAATACCATCACCAAGTACATTAATGAGCAGCAGCATAATCGGTGTCACCGGTACTTTCCAGCCAACCATAAGCTGCGCTCCGATAATGATAATAATCTCAGAGATATTACATACCAGCAGGAAGTAGATCGTCTTTCGAATATTCGAGAACACCTTCCTGCCTTCATGAATCGCGTCTATAATCGTCGCGAAATTATCATCGGTCAATACCATGTCAGCCGCATTTTTAGCAACTTCTGTTCCGTTTCGGCCCATGGCGATACCTACATCCGCCGCCTTTAGTGCCGGTGCGTCGTTTACACCATCACCCGTCATGGCCACCACTTCATCATTTTCCTGCCATGCTTCTACGATTCGGATCTTATCTTCCGGTGTCACACGTGCTTATACAGAATATTCGTCGACCGTATCGCAAAGTTCCTGATCTGACATTTCAGCCAGCTGCTGGCCTGTCAATACTTTCTGTGTATCCGACAAAATACCGATCTGTTTGGCAATTGCCTTCGCTGTTTCCACATGATCTCCGGTAATCATGACCGTACGAATACCGGCTTTGCGTGCTGCCCGGATGGCTTGTGCGCTCTCCGGACGCGGCGGATCAATAATTCCGATCAGCCCCACCAATGTCAGATCTTTCTCCAGCGTTTCCAGGTCCTCGTCCGGCGGAAGCTCATCAATATGCTTCTCTCCCAGCGCAATCACACGAAGTGCTTCCTGCGCAAACGAATCGTGTGTCTTACGGGCAGCTTCCAGACACTGCGTATCTGCCATATTAATCGGCAGCCAGTCAAATGCTCCCTTTGTCAGAACCATATAACCGCCGTTTGGATCATCAATCACAACCGTCATTCGTTTACGTGAAGAAGAAAAAGGGATTTCTTTTTCTCTGGGCATCTGCTTGGTCAGTTCGCTCTTATCGAGTCCTTTGTCCTCAAGTAGACGAATGATGGCTTTTTCCGTAGGATCGCCGATATACTTCTTGCTTCCGTCTTCTGCATGCTCTACTACTGCATTACTGGTCAGGGCAAGCTTTTTCAGAAATGTATACTGATTCTCTGAAAATTCATCGGTATCCTGTACAATATCTTCTGATAAAAACCATAGTTTCTTGATCGTCATCCGATTCTGGGTCAGTGTTCCTGTCTTATCAGAACAGATCACAGACGTACTTCCCAGCGTTTCTACCGCAGATAGCTTGCGAATAATCGCATTCTTGGAAACCATCGTCTCCACACCATGCGCCAGTGTCAGCGTGACGATCAGAGACAATGTCTCCGGTACGGCAGCTACAGCCAGTGAAACAGCCAGCAGGATCATAGACCAGATTTCCTCTCCCTGGGCGGTGCCGATCATGAATAAAAAGATTGCTGATAGTACGGCAATCAGAGTAATCAGCTTGCCGATTTTTTCCAGGCGCAGCTGAAGCGGTGTCTTGATCTTCTGCGTATCATTCAGGTAACCGGCAATTTTCCCCATCTGTGTCTTCATGCCGATGGCCGTTACCACAAATGTACCTACACCGGAGGTCACCAGACAGCCTGAAAATACCATGTTGTGCTGATCACCCAAACTTACCTTGCCCTCGATTACATACAACGGATCTTTGCTCGTAGGTTCACTTTCTCCTGTCAATGAGGACTCATCGATTTCCAGATCCGTCCCCTCGAGCAGGCGTCCGTCTGCCACTACCATATCCCCGGCTTTCAGCAGCACAATATCTCCTGGCACCAGATCCACAGAATTAATAATCTACCGTACCTTATCCCGCAGTACCACACAGGTCGGGCTGTTAAGGTTGGTAAGTGCATCCAGTGATTTTTCAGCACTTTTCTCCTGGGTAATTGCTAAAATCACGTTAATGATTACAATACTTAGTATGACCACAGGTTCAATATAACCATGTCCTTCACGTATTGCCAGAATGAAGGACAAAACAACCGCCAGCAGCAGGATAATCGTAGTAATATCCTTCAATTGTGAAAGGACCAGCAGCAGAAGTGATTCTTTTTTCGCCGGATCAAATTCATTTTTGCCGAATTTCGCCGTCCTGCGTTCTACTTTTTCAGCAGTCAGACCAACAAACGGGTCAGAATTCAGCGCCTCTAGGACTTCATTACGTTCATCATTGTAGCATTTTTCCAAATTATCTCCTCTCTTCCTTGACTTTTTATGTCTCCTATATATATTACCTTGTATTGACTTGCAAATTCAAGTAAATCCACCCAAAAAAGCATATTTTGGCTCATTTGTCAGATTTTATACATCATTCCCATTGTGTTTCGTGATTTTTTTAGACTTATGCTGCCTCTTGATACGTTATGGTGCCTGTAAATATTCATAAAAAATTTCCGTCTGCATGAACTCTTCTGCGGGTACTTCTTTTTGATTATACGCCAGTAATAATTTAGTATAGGCCGCCTCAAAAGAAATATTGAGCAGTATAACGGCTTTTGAGTCCATCAGCTGCCGGTTCGTACTATATAAAACAGCTTCCGTATCTTTGAAAGAATGTAAATACACAGGAATCCCATCCTGAGTGCAGCGTTCGATAAAATGCAGCAGTGAGGTATTCTCACCCTGTGTGCAGGCTGTGCCGCTATGATACAGACTATGCAGGATCGCTCCGGGCTTTTGGGTAAAAGAGATCTGGTCATACGAAAGCCCCGGGTAAGCGCGCAGACAGAATACCGTTTGGGTAAAGCGAAGGGGGGACTGCGGCCGCAGAGGCGGCTTCCACAGTTCCTGACCGCCTGTGGACTGCGGCATTCCGTCATTGCCGGGGCGCTGCAGCATGGCGACAGAGGGATTTACCGAATCGCTTTGAGGCTCGAATGTATCGCCTAGCATCCGTCCCCATGGAACACCCGCATAACTTCTGACTTCGTCACTATACGAATCGCCTTCCAACACCCTGCTTCCCAGATGGATCTGTATCTCCTTCTCCCGATTGGAAAATGCCACATAGACTCCCCGAACTTCGGAACTATAGATATACTCCACCGCACCTTTGAAATGAAGAAGTGCATCCGAGTGCGGACTGTCATACGTATAATTGCTGGCTGTCAGTACGATTGGCAAGGGACAGTCGCCAAGCGCAAAGGAAAGGATACCGGCTGTGTAAGCCAGCGTATCTGTGCCATGCGTAATAATAATGCCGTCAAAACGCGTCACATCGGTTCTGCGAATCGCTTCAATCAGTAATTCCCAGTTCTTGGGAAGGCAGTTTTCGCTTAAGATATAATAAGGTTGTATTGACTCAAACTCAATTTCATCTGTTACCTGCTGCGTGAAATCTTCCAATAACTTATAACTTGTTGCGTCAGCTACATCAATTGTGTTGCCGGATACAATGCTGCCCATGGTTCCGCCGGTGAAGATTACCAGCAGTCTGTTCTTTCTTAATATCATCGCGTTACCTCCATATACAACAAGCTCCTCCGTTTTCGCATCAGCAAAATACGGAGGAGTTTACTATCATATTGCATACTCTAAAATTCGTAAGTCTTCGACTCCCTTAATCTGTTCGAAATTTTCTGTTACCTCCAGATATTCTTTCTCTGTAAGCGGCATATGAAATGCGAAAGCCAAGGTTACCTGCTTTCCTTTCTTTTTCGCATATGCCACATCAAGATGCTGAATACTGCCTACCTCTTCCGGAATAATCGTATTGATTGAAACCAGAACCGGGGTAAAGTTCTTACAGTAGAATGTTAAAAACAAATCCTTGTGCCGATTCTTATGAATCCAGCCTTCCAGAAGATTAAAAATCCGAAGGATGAAAAAGACGAAGGCTCCTCCCAGCAAAGCCATCACATAATAACCAACACCGGAGACGATTGAAAGACAAGCGACCACCCATATGCTGGCGGCGGTCGTCAGTCCACGTACCGAGAAACTGGTACGCAGGATGGCTCCCGCACCCAGAAATCCGATACCGGAAATCACCTGGGATGCCATACGGTTCGGATCAAAGGGTGCTTTCCCCAGATATTCCAGTACTGAAAGCTGCCCGCAAATCGTAACTGCCACCGAACCAATCGCCACCAAGGAAAGTGTACGAATTCCTGCCGGCCGGTATGTCTTCTCTCGCTCCCAGCCAATCAAAGCACCAATGGCAAGCGCGGCTGCCACACGAAATGCAATTTCCTGAATTGTCATCGCCACACCTCCCCGCCTTTGGCAGTTTCCTGCACCACACTTAGGTTCTCAATTCCCTCTATGACCGAGATTGAAGTCAGCAGACTGCGGTAATCCGCCTCTTGTGCCCGCTTATAAAGCTGTATCGTACATTTTAAGTGTACGCCTGCATTTTCAACTTCCTCCGCCATATACCGATCGATTTTACCGGCAGTTTCGGGTACAAGTTCATTGATTGCAGTGATGACCGAGGAAGCATTGCGGCAGGTAAGTTCCACAGCGAACGTAGTAAGATTGCTTTTGCGTGCCAGAGTTCCAATCCACTGAAATGCGAATACCACCACCAGAATCGCCAGAAAGCTGATCAGCGTCAGCTGGTATTGCCCCGCTCCTGCTGTCACACCGTGGCAGGCAACTGCCCATACCCCGGCGGCAATATTCATCCCCTTCACATTGGCGCCTTCTTTGAGAATGGCACCGGCACCAATAAAACCGATTCCATTAACCACCTGCGCCGCGATCCGGTTCGGATCTACCGTTGCTTTGCCCTGGAACAAGGTTACGGATTCGTAGCCGACATACGTTACAAAGGCAGCACCCAGCGCCACCAGAATATGAGTCCGCAGCCCCGCGGGGCGGTGTTTCATCTCTCTTTGCCAGCCAACAACCGCACCTACGGCAACTGCTGTAAGCAACCGCAACAAAGCATCCACGTTCATTTGTTTTCCCCCTTGCTGTTCACTACAAGATCTTGGAAAGAAACGATTTCAACCTTTCATCCACAGGATGATTGAAGAATTCTTCCGGGCTGTTCTGCTCCCGTATAACTCCTTCATCCATAAAAAGCACACGATCCGCCACTTCTTTGGCAAATCCCATTTCATGAGTCACGACGACCATCGTCATCCCATCGCGCGCCAGTTTTTTCATAATCTCCAGTACTTCGCCCACCATTTCCGGATCAAGTGCCGAGGTCGGCTCATCAAACAGCATAACATCCGGATTCATCGCCAGTGCACGCACGATGGCTACACGTTGCTTCTGTCCGCCTGAGAGCTGCAGCGGATAGGCTTGCGCCTTGCTCGCCAGACCAATCATCTCCAGAAGTTTCATGGCAGCTTCGTCTGCTTCCTGCTTTGTTTTTTTCAATAATTTAATCGGACCTAACGTAATATTCTCTAAGATTGTCTTCTGCGGAAACAGATTAAAGTGCTGGAATACCATGCCCATTTTCTGTCTGTGCATATTAATATCTACATTCTTAGCTGTAATATCCACACCTTCAAAAAAGATGTGTCCGGAGGTAGGTACCTCCAGCAAATTAAGCGAGCGCAGGAAGGTTGACTTGCCGGAACCTGACGGCCCCACGATGACCACCACCTCACCGGGATATATTTTTTCGGACACTTGATTGACTGCATGCAGCTTCCCAAAATCTTTACTAATGTTTTCAACAACAATCAGGGCTTTTGTCTTATCTCTCACTTTTGCGCAGCCTCCTCTCCAGCATGGATACTAACTTACTAAACAGCAGTACCATCAGCAGATAAATCAGGGCGACACCGAACAACGGCATATAGGCGTCAAACGTACGGCTTCGGATAATATCTCCGGCCTTTGTCAAGTCCTGTACCGCTATATAGCCGGAAACCGATGTTTCTTTGAGCAGTACAATAAATTCATTGCCTAAAGTCGGCAGTACATTCTTGACTGCCTGCGGCATGATAATGTAGAGCATAGTCTGCCGATAATTAAATCCAAGGCTTCGGCCGGCTTCGAACTGCCCTTCATCAATTGACATGATACCGGAACGGAAAATCTCGGCCACGTATGCGGCAGAGTTCAATCCGAACGCCAGCGATGCGACCAAAATCTTGTCAACATCAACAGAAGCAAACACAATAAAGTTAATAATCAGCAGCTGCACCACCACAGGAGTTCCGCGGATTACCGTAATATAGATGTTACAGAGCACATTGGCTGCCTTCATCCGCCCTGTCTTGTCATGGGTTGAACGCACAAGAGCCAGAACAAATCCGAGGATAATCCCCAGAATCGTGGCGAACAAGGTAATTTCCAACGTCGTCAGCAATCCGTCGGTAATATATCTCCAGCGGTCTTTTTCAATAAAATTCAAAACAAATAGATCAATTATTCTCTGCATCTGCTGCTCCTAACTATTCGTTTACAATGACAACCTGACGTCCGGTGTAATAAGAATCAGCAAACAGTACCTGCTCTTCACGTTCCGGTGTCACAGTCATACCGGCAGCACCGAAATCCACTTTACCTGATGTTACCGCCATAATAATGGCATCAAATTTCATATCTTCGATTTCCAGTTCCATGCCCAGCTTATCTGCAATTGCTTTGGCAAAATCCGCATCAATTCCTACAATTTCCTGTCCTTCGTAGTATTCATAGGGAGGAAATTCTGCGTTTGTTCCCATTTTAAGTGTGCCGTTAGTATATTCGATATCAGCCGGTGACTCATAACGGGCTTCCTCACTGTCTTCTACAAGATAGTAATCAACGATCTGGTCAAATGTCCCGTCTTCCTTCAATTCTGCGATTGCGGTATTCACTTTGTCTACCAGTTCGGTATTATCCTTCTTAAAGCACATTGCATAATCTTCCACTACGTAATCTGTATCCAGAATCGTCAGCCCTTCCGTCTGCTCAACAAACGTCTGTGCCGGCTGGTCATCAATGATGACAGCGTCAATTTTGCCCTGTGTCAGAGCCTGTACCGCTTCAAAGCCTTTATCAAAGCGCTCTACCTGCTCATCTCCGAATTCATCTGTTGCCGCCAGATCTCCGGTTGTTCCCAGCTGCACACCGATCTTCTTTCCCTCTAAATCATCCAAAGATGTAATCTTGTCCGATGTATCTGTTGAACTGCTTGTCGAACTCCCTGTGGAGCCGCATGCAGCCGTTGCGAACACCATACCTGCTGCTAACATAACGATCAGTAATTTTTTCATTTTTTCAATCCCTTTCCTTGTTTACTTTTTATTCTGATTTTACCTAATATATTATCCCGTAGTACAAGCTATAAGTCAAGTAACAGTTACATTTTTTCTTGGCATTGCTTGACTTATCCAATGGTATACGCAATAATATTACATACTTGCTTTTACAAAACTCACAATATGGGGTTCTCCCATCTCATCTTAAGAAAGAGGTCAGCAATGCCGCCTGAAAAAGAAAAATTCTCCGTCAAAATCCGTAACTTTATCAAGGCAATGAATGTCGAAATCCGAGAACACAAAAGTTCATTTTTCGTCTATGTCATCCTGCGCCTTATTGTCATTCTGGTCATGATTTTGCAGCTTTTCAACCGCAATTACGAAAATGTCTTCTTATGTGCCCTGACGCTTCTTTTGTTTTTGATTCCCAGCTTTGTACAGGTCAATTTCAAGATTGAGCTTCCTACAACACTGGAAATCATCATTCTGCTCTTTATTTTCGCAGCTGAAATTCTTGGGGAAATCAGTTCATACTATCTGCTTTTTCCATTTTGGGATGTGCTCTTGCACTGTGCGAATGGTTTTCTGGCGGCAGCCATCGGATTGTCTTTGGTCAATATCTTAAACAAGAGCGATAAAATACTATTTCAATCCTCTCCGTTTTTTACGGTTCTCGTGGCTTTTTGTTTTTCAATGACAATCGGGGCTGTCTGGGAGCTGTTCGAATTCTCCATGGATACATTGTTCCATCTGGATATGCAGAAAGATACGATTATCCACACGATTGCTTCGGTCACGTTGGACCCGAACCGCCAAAACATCCCCGTTACGATTTCCAATATTCAAGAAGTCACGATTAATGGCCAGGACCTTGGTCTTGGTGGATATCTGGATATCGGCCTGATCGATACCATGTACGATCTCTTCGTCAATTTTATCGGGGCTTTCGTATTCTCGATCTTCGGCTACTTCTATGTTAAGAATCAGGGGAAAACCGGAACCAGCGGATTTATCAGCCGCTTCCTGCCCCATCGTAAATGATTCTTAACAAGCTAATGTGGCAGTGCAGAAATATTCTCTGCACTGCCACATGTATTTTATATGGAGTTATAACATTTGTTATTTAAACACGTTTTTTAAGTACTTCTGTTTCATAAGATTCTACCTGTGCATACCACTCTTCACGAACCGGTACACCAGATACTTCACAATAGTAATCCCAGATATCTCCAAATGGGTAGGTTTTCAATTCTTCCTGCTCCATCATAAGCTTGGTCAGATTCCCTTCATCCTGTAAGGCTTTTAACTTCTGGTTCGGCTGTAATAAAGCGAACAGGAACGCTTTTTCCATGTTTCTCATTCCAACCACCCAGGCCGAGATACGGTTGATGCTGGCATCAAAGAAATCAAGTCCTGTAAATACGCGGTCAATTGCGTCATTACGTACGATTTCTTTTGCAATTTCTCTTGTTTCATCATCGAAGAGAACTACGTGGTCGCTGTCCCAACGTACCGGACGTGTCACATGCAGTGCCACCTTCTCGTTGAACAAAAGCATGGCAGATAATTTGTCAGATACCACTTCTGTTGGGTGATAATGTCCGTTATCCATCAGGCTTAAGATATTATTTTGTTTGGCATAGCTAATGCAGAATTCTGAAGATCCTACCGTATAAGATTCAACACCAATACCAAAGACTTTTGACTCAAGTGCAACAAATACTTTGGAACGGTCATAATCAATCGAAAGAATCTGGTCTAAGGAATCTTTAAAACGTGCTCTGGGGCCTAGTCTGTCTGCCGGAATATCCTTGTAACCATCCGGAATCCAAATGTTCATGACACATGGCTGTCCCAGTTCAGTTGCAAAATATTCAGAGATGCGGATACATGCTTTACCATGGTTAATCCAGAATGTACGGATTTCCTCGTCCGGGCTTGATAAAGAAAATGGATTTACTTTATCGTGTGAGAAAAACGTTGGGTTAAAGTCCAGGCCTAATCCGCGGGATTTAGCGAACTCAACCCATTTGGAAAAGTGCTTTGGCTCTAATGCATCACGATCTGCAAACTCACCTTTGTCAAAAATTGCATAATTAGCATGCAGATTCAGTTTCTTTTTACCCGGGATTAAGCTTAAGGCTTTATCGATGTCATTCATCAGTTCTTCCGGAGTTCTGGCTTTTCCAGGATAATTTCCAGTTGTCTGGATACCACCTGTCAGCGGGCCTTCGTGATCAAATCCTGCCACGTCGTCACCCTGCCAGCAATGCATGGAGATGGAGATGTTCTTAAGTGTTTCGAGAGCAGCATCTGTGTCTACTCCTGCTGCATTGTAAATTGCTTTTGCTTCTTCGTATCTTGTTTGTAAAGACATAGTATTTCCTCCTTGAAAATAAATTATTATGAATAAATGGTAATTCCAAATGAATCATGTACACACTGGCGTACTGCCTGCAATGTTGTAAATTCACCTGTTTTTAGCATCTGTACTAACAAATTTCCTATGGCCGTAGCCTCAGATGGCCCGGCATGTACTTCTTTGCCGGTTTCTCTGGCTGTCAGTTCATTCAAATATTCTGCATTTGACCCGCCGCCAATAATATGAATCTTATGGTAGGTCTTGCCTTGCATTTCTTCGATTTCCTGCACTGTCTTAGCGTAGCATTTTGCCAGACTGTTATAGATTACAGCGGCAATATCCGCCACACTATCAGGCACTTCCTGTCCGGTTCTGCGGCAGAATTCCTGTACCTCTTTGATCATGCTCTGCGGTGCCATGAAACAGTCATCATTACAGTCCACAATAGAAGCAATCTGAGATTTAGATGCAAGATCACAAATCGTTGCGAAAGAAAGATCCTCCTCAAATTCTTTTTTAACAGACTGTATCATCCAAAGTCCCATAATGTTCTTCTGGTAGCGGAATCGATAATCATATCCGCCCTCATTCGTGAAGTTAAGCTCCATGCTTTTTAAAGAACAGTCTGCAGTCTGACTTTCAATTCCCATCAAGGACCAGGTGCCTGAGCTGATGTAAATGGAATCATTATCGTTCGTCGGTACAGCCACAACTGCCGAACCGGTATCGTGGGTTGCGGGCAGAACCACTTCACAGTCAAACCCGACCTGTTCCTGCATTGCCTCTGTCAGGGTACCCACGACTGTCTTCGGCAGTGAAAGCGGTTTGAACAGCTCTTTTTTCAAGCCAAGCATCTCTATCAGTTCGTAATCCCACTCATTTGTCTTAGGCGTTACAAGCTGTGTCGTTGTAGCATTGGTGTATTCCATGCATTTGTTTCCTGTTAACAGAAATCCAAAATAATCCGGTATCATGAGCAGGCTTTCTGCCTGTTCCAGATATTCAGGATGCTCTTCTCTGACAGCAAGAAGCTGGAAGATGGTATTGATCGATAATTTTTGTATCCCTGTTCTCTCATAAATTTCTTCGCGGGATACAGATTTGTACAGGACTTCGTCCATGCCATTTGTCCTGCTGTCGCGGTAGCTGACCGTATCGCCAAGGACTGCATTCTGCGCATCTAAAAGCACATAATCTACTGCCCATGTATCAATTCCAAGACTGACCGGAATCTTAGATAATTTTTTGCACTCTTTCATGCCTTCTACAATATGAGAAAAGAGCTCTTCAAGGTCCCAGCAAAGTACACCGTTTTTCTTTACGATCTGATTCGGGAAGCGGTAAATCTCTTCGTACTGCATCTTTCCGTCTTCCAGCCATCCGAGTATATGTCTTCCACTGGAAGCTCCGATATCCACTGCTAAATAATACTGCATTCTTCGTACTCCTTTTCCTGTTTTTCTTATAGCCATCATACCGCAGAAAAGAGCAAAAAGTAAGGACACCTTTTTCAAAAAAAAGTGTCCTTAGTATCAGCATCAGCTGACTATCTCTCTTCCATACGGTACTGTCTGGGCGACTTGCCAAATTTCTCAGTGAAAATTCGGTAAAAGTAGCTAAGGTTCTCATATCCTATGGAGTAACCGATATCTGCCACTGACAATCTTGTATTGCGAAGCAGATAGCACGCCTGACTTAAACGTTTCGTCTGCACCAGCTCCGTATATGTGCTTCCAGTCAGTTTTTTGATCAGCCTGCTTAATGTCAGTACATCGAATTTCATCAGCGCTGCCAACTGCTTGAGTTCGCCGTCTTTGTAGTTTTCCTCTACATACCGCAGTATCCCCAGCATCATTTCCTGCTCATAATTACGGCCTATTGTCACCTTATCCGTATGATTCATAAGCTGCAGGAACAGAAGTCCCATTGTCGTCTGATTGATGCGCCGTTTATGCTGCTGCTCATTCATGATTGTCCAGATCAGATTTTCCACCAGATTCTGTACCGGCAGGACTTCGGATACTTTAAAATGCAGATAACCGGATTTAATATCTTTACTTTTCAGACAGTCCACAACAAAATCCCGAATCAGATTTTCTTCCTTTTCCATCATTTTCAGTGATTCTTCAAAAAAAACAGGCAGTATCATAAAATTAACGGCAATATCATTCTCGCTCGTCGGGTAAATTTCCTGCACCGCATGCTGATTTAGGAACAAAAGCTCACCTTTGGACAGCATTAGATCCTCTCCATTGACCACATGGTGGGATGCCCCCTCACACATGTAGACAACCTCCACATAATTATGGGAATGTTCCGGAAAGTGCACAAATCTTGTATGCGGACGGATTTGGATCAGACTTCCATTTTTAATCATCTTACGATTGTCAATGATATTCTGGGACGGCTCCATATACAGATCACTGTTAATCTGAGGATCGCCTTCTAAAATCCGCTTTTCTTCTTCTGTAATTGTTCTGAGTTTATCTAATAATTCTTTATTCATACAGCTATCATACTCTTTTTAAGATAGTTCGTCTATACATAGTACTATTTTTTAAATAGAGAAGATTTGGTGTTTACGGTTGATGAACCATACAATTTGTGGTAAGTTTTATCTACTACCCGGGAACAAGATTCGTCAGGAGGTGCTGCATGCCTTTATCACTGTTTTATATATATCTGCTTCTTATAAATTTAGTATCCGTTGCTCTTACCCTGTATGACAAACGTGCCGCGCAGCGTCACAGATGGCGCGTGCGTGAGCGTACCTTACTGCTGATCGCCGCCATCGGAGGTGCACCGGCCATGCTTGTGACCATGCAGCTGGTCCGCCACAAAACACAGCATCTTAAATTCATGGTGGGACTTCCTGTCATTTTGATTGTCCAGATTATCCTTGCGGCTCTTTTTTGGGCACATTCTACAGGACTTCTGACGCTCTAGCACTTCCGACGATTTAGCACTTCTGCTATTCTCTTTGTTTGAGCACTTCTGTCGGGCTGACTTTGCGTACCCTGCGTACTAAAAGAAAGTTCAGGAGCAGATAGGTCAGCAGAATGCCCGCAAATACCCCCACATAATAGAGGGGTGTAAAGGAGGTATCTCCCCCTACTGCCACATTTGCAATCATATAGGGGTACATCGCATCCATCGTAACTTTTGCAAGCGGTATGCACACCAGCGCAGAGAGCAGGATTGTCACGAGATTGCCGTCCAGATACAACTTGCGGATTTCATGATTCTGATAGCCAAACATCTTGAACATAGAAATTGAAAAGGCCGACTGATCAATCATCATCTTGAGCATCAGATACATAACAACGACAAAGATCAGTACGGCGACTCCCAGTACTACTATGAGCATGGCCAGCATCAGATCTTTGAAAACCTGTGCGTATCCTGTAATATCTGATTTTGCAGTAACTGCATAAATTCTTCCTGCATCTATGCTAAGTGTTGTATCTGAAAAGACCGTATTGTAGTAATCCTCTTCCTGTCCGAATAAGCTGCGCATATCTTCTATATCCATGAAGGCATAGAGGCCGGCTGAATAGGGCACGACCGCCGCTATATGAAACGCATAGTCAATCTCATTGATTTCATCAGAAACAATCAGCTTGTCTCCCGCCTTTAGCTTAAACTTTGTTGCCGCTGCATCTGAGAGTACGATTTGATTCTTCCCTTCTGCTAAAGAGAAATCAAAATATGGATTATCTTCGTAAATCCCAAGTAAAGTGACATCCATCGTATAGCCATAGGCCTCCTTGCTAAAAGATTTGACCATTGCTTCTTCTCCCCCCTGCGGAACTTCTTCCGTAGGGTATTTTAGCGTGTACATATAAGAAAACTTGGTATCTCGTTCATTTAGCACACCAATATTGGAAATCATTACCTGGGAATTCAAGCCCAGGAATAGCAAAAGCAGTGACAGATACATACCGATCATAACAGTCAGACTCGTCTTGGTGCTTGCCAGAAAATGACGGATACGAAATTGATTGATGAATTTGAAATGCTTCAGATTGACATTTCGCATACGGCTGACTTTCTTCTCATTCCTCAGGAGAACCAGCGCAGTTTTGGAAAGTCTGCGCCGTATTGTCAGATAGTTGACAACTAAGGCCACCAGGGGCGGTACACATATACCATAGAGCAGCAGGTACACTGGATACTCATGCGTCATTTGGCCCAGCGAAAAATACTCCGTTGAATCCACCATCTGCGTGTCTACCCCCAGGGGACTGAAGCCAAGTACTGTACCGGCCAGACCACCTGCAAGGGAAATGAGTACGGGCAGCATCAGATAATGGCGTATCAATACTTTTTTGGTTGCTCCCATGGCATAAAACGCCCCGATGACTTCACTCTCATGATCAATCGTATGTACAACGAATACAGAAATTACATATGTAAACAGAATCATGAAGATAATACCCGCCATGATACCAACCTGCTTATTAATTTCGATATCGGACACAGACGCTGCGATTCTGGGATTGTCGGCTGCTTTGATGAACATCGTGAGATTGTCGGCATCATATGTCTCTATTTCATCCAACAGCGCATCGCTTTGTTCCTGCAGCTCGGCAATGCCGTCGTAGAGCGTCTGACTGCCTGTGTACAGGCTCCCGGCACCTTGTGAGAGTGTGTCCACGCCACTATTTAATTGTGTGCTCCCATCCGCCAGACTGCTGCCGCCGGCAGCAAGTGCTGCAGTTCCGGCTGCAAGCTCTGAAGTCGCGCTATGAAGTGCCGAAGTTCCCTGCGCTGCCGCCTGTACACCACTTATGTATTGCATCAGAAGACTTTTGTACGGCTCATCAAGTGTTGCGGACCATGCCAGCAGATCCGTACCTCCGGTCTGCAATTGCTGCATTGCACTTTGTAAGGAATCCATTCCGCCTAAAAGCCCCGTAGTTCCCGTCACCGCTGCCGCCAATGACTGATTCAGCTGTGTACTTCCCTGCGCCAGCGCCGCACTGCCTTCTGCCAGACTGCCGATGCCGCTGTTGAGCTCGCCCGCACCTTGGGCGAGCTGTGTACTGCCCGATGCAAGGGCTTCACTCCCTGACTGCACAGACTGTATACCTGTGGTCACATTCTGACTTCCCTCGGCAAGCGCCTTGGTACCGTCTTTTACTGTCCCGGCACCATCCAGCAGTTTTTGGATTCCCTCCTTGATTTCTGTCTTTTTCGCCTCTGCCTTTTCGATTTCCTGTGTCAGATAGGTATCTGTAATATCGTCGGCACTAAACGGCAGTTCGGTGAGATAGTTCTTGATCTCATCGTCCGAAAGCGTTCCTTGATTTCTATACGCATACAGATATTCCTCCGCCTTTTGCTGAGCGCTTCGCCCTGCAAGACTGGTATAGCCCTGTTCACTTACAAACGCAGTGCCGAATGCCTTGCTGTCTATGCCTATATCTGTCATATTTTTGTATACGGCATCATAGTCTGCCGTAGATCCGACGCCGGTCATTGTAAACTCCAGGCTTGCGATTTGCACCACATCACCTACCGCATACTCGTGGGCTGCCGCATAATGCTTTTCCAATACGATTTCCTGAGCCGTCTCAGCCAGCCTTCCTTCATCCAGCTGAATCTGATTGATCTGCTCCCGGTTCTTAAAAATACGAAGCGTGGAATCCTCCGGTGCCGTAAAGTCCATATAGAAGATTTCTTCCAGTACGACCTTGTGTTCCTCTAAATACGTTTCAGCTTCCTCTTCCAACGGTACATAGAGTGCGAATTCTCCATCTTCAACCTGGTTTTGTCTGGAGTAACGTTCAACATTTATGCTTACAATATCTGCGGCTCCGACTATACTGATGATCAGATACATCCCCAGCATGATCATCAAAAATAAAGAGACATATCTCCATACATTTTTACGAAATTCACGAGGTATCCGTCTGTTCAAGATTTTTAGCATGTATTTTCTCCTTCTACCAGACGATCTGCTCGGCCGGTATTCTGTTCTCATTCATAAAGTCTTTGTTGATGATTCCGTCCTTGATCCGTATTACGTGGTGTACCATATCGGCAATCGCCTGATTATGCGTTACAATCATCATCGTGGTATGATACTTTCTGTTGATTTCTTCTAACAGAACCAAAATATCTCTGGACGCTTTGGAATCCAGCCCCCCCGTCGGTTCGTCACATAACAGCAGATCGGGATTTTTGATCAGTGCCCGGGCAATTGCACACCGCTGCTGCTGTCCACCGGAGAGCTGGCTTGGGAATTTGTACTGATGTTCGCTTAGACCGATGACCTCAATCAATTCATCGAGATCCAACGGCGATTTGGTCAAATACTCACATACCTGTATATTTTCACGAACCGTCAGATTTGCCACTAGGTTATAAAATTGAAATATAAACCCCAGATAATCTCTGCGGTAGATTGACAACTGCTGGTTGTTCATGGACGCCAGTTCATGCCCATCAACCAGAACACTTCCGGTATCCATAGATTCCAGACCTCCAATAATATTCAGACAAGTGGATTTTCCCGAACCGCTGGGCCCCAGAAAAGCACACATCTCACCTTGCCCTACCGCCAGGTTCACTCCGTTTAGCACCTGCGCTACTCCTTCACCGCTTCCATATCGTTTTTTGACTTCTTTTACCTCCAGATACATAGGGTTCCTCCATTCCCGGACGTTTCGTCCTTTCGTAATGATAATAATTATCAGCAACATAACATTGTTATGTAAAATCCATTTTTAAAGGATATTCTAATGAATATCCTCTGCTTCCCAAAACGCATACCAGCCTTGCATAATCAGTCCGCCGACTGTCACTACCTGTTTTTTGGCCTCTTCTATGGGCATTCCATGTGTAAGCGGCAGAATAAAGATCTCTGCCATCAGATGAAACAAGGTATGCAGCGATGCTTTGTCAATCGTCGGATGACCATATTTAGCAGCCATTTCCGCAGCAATTTCGCTATAAGCACTTTCCAGAACATCAACCAGATCTTCATAGGCATTTTCATAACGCGAGCCTGCGGCCTTCGTGAGCAGCAGCAGAAATTCATCGCGATACTGGTAGAGATACTCCACAAGATGCATGGATAGTGCTAAGTGCAGCGCTTCTTCTGTTTCACCTGAGCTCATAATTTCCTCACCCAGGCTTTTCTCTTCTTGAATATGAGCCAGCATAATGTGATACAGCCCCTCAATCGGCTCTTTCACAATTGCTGTAAATACGTCTTCCTTATCTTGAAAAAAGAAGTACAGTGCACCGGTGGTCACCCCCGCCTGCCTGCATATATGACGCAAAGAAGCATTTTGATACCCTTTTTCCATAAATACTTCTTTGGCGGCTTTTAGTAATTTAGCCTTTGTATCATTTTCCTGTTTCATAGACCCTCATATTTTTATTACTTTCAGATAACACTGTTATGTTATCATCTGTCTTCCGATTTGTCAATTTTTTTATACTTCCGCTATTTTCTTACCTTTATATGGACTTCTCTTAATTGCTGCTCCGTCACCTCTCCGGGCGAGCCGCACATGAGATCCTGTGCATTTCCATTCATGGGGAAAGGAATAACCTCACGAATGTTTTCTTCGTTTCTAAGAAGCATGATCATACGATCCACTCCCGGTGCCATACCGGCATGCGGCGGTGCCCCATACTGAAATGCATTATACAACGCTCCGAACTGCTGCTTTAAGTCATCTTCTGTATATCCTGCAATTTCAAAGGCTTTGACCATGACCTCCAGATTATGATTTCTGACGGCTCCGGAAGACAATTCCACACCATTGCAGACAATATCGTATTGATATGCAAGAATATCCAGCGGATCTTTATTCAAAAGTGCATCCAATCCGCCTTGCGGCATAGAGAATGGATTGTGCGTAAAGATGATTTCTTTCGTCTCACTGTCATATTCATACATCGGAAAATCGTTGACAAAGCAGAACCGAAATGCATTTTTCTCATACAAATCCAAACGTTTTCCCAGCTCATTGCGCAGCTGACCTGCAAAAAGTGCCGCTCTGCTCTCGTTATCTGCAATAAAGAAGATAGTATCTCCGCCCTCTAAGGATGCAATTTGAGCAATCTCTTCTTTCATGTCATCCGGAATAAATTTATCAATCGGACCTTTGTAGGTTTTGTCATCCATGACTTCCAAATAGCCGAGCCCGCCCATGCCAATCGAGGTGGCAAATTTAAGAAGCTTTTCATGGAACCCTTTGGACATATCGGCATGCACCTTGATCGCACGTATCGTCTTTCCGAAGAATGGCTTGAAGGTACAGCGCTGGAAGAAATCTGTCACATCCACAATTCTAAGAGGGTTACGCAAATCGGGTTTATCCGAGCCAAATTCCAGCATGGCCTGTTTGTAGCTAAGAACCGGATAGGGTGCCTGGGTTACCTGTGCACCTTCCGGGGAAAACTTCTCGAACGCAGCGCTTAGTATTTCCTCTCCTGCCTCAAACACATCTTCTTGTGTTGCAAAGCTCATCTCAAAATCCAGCTGGTAAAATTCTCCCGGCGAACGGTCTGCACGTGCATCTTCGTCACGAAAACAAGGTGCAATCTGGAAATATTTATCAAATCCGGAGACCATAAGCAATTGTTTGTACTGCTGCGGTGCCTGCGGCAGTGCATAAAATTTTCCTTTGAATTTACGGGAAGGTACGATATAGTCACGTGCGCCTTCCGGTGAAGAAGCACATAAAATCGGGGTCTGGATCTCCAGAAATCCCATCTCTGTCATCTTCTGTCTTAGGTAGCTGATTACCTCCGAACGAAAGATCATAGAATCCCGCACCTTGCTGTTGCGCAAGTCCAGAAAACGATAGGTAAGTCTTAAATCTTCTCTGATTTCTTTTGAACCGGCGATATCAAATGGCAGTTGCTTGTATACTTTTCCCAGCGTCTCAACTGTGGATGCTTCCAGTTCTATGGTACCTGTTGGTATCTTAGGGTTATACGTGTCTTCATCTCTATGCTGTACAGGACCTTCTACTGTAATGCAATCCTCTTTGCTGATCCCGGCAAGCAGACTTGTATCGCGCATTACGACCTGCATAACACCATACATATCCCGCAGATCAATAAACGATACACCGCCATGATCACGAATATTCTCGACCCAGCCGGCAATCCTGATAGACGTTCCAACGTCTCCTTCTGTTACTTTGTTCATCGTCCGATTACGATACATGTTTGATGTGTTCATCTTTTTCTCCTTTTTACTTCTTTTCCATACGACTAAAAAACTGCCCGCCCCGGACATAGCATAGCTATGTCCAGGACGAGCAGATCAAATACGCCCGCGGTACCACCTGTTTTACTGCCATCGGCAGCCTCTTGCACGGTATACACCTACTGTCTAACGCCACAGTCGCGTCGCCCCTACTTACCCCCTTGTAACTCAATGACAACAGGCTGTTCAGTTTGCAGCTGATAAAGTGTTATTCACACAGATTCACTCTATGGAGTTCGCACCGGTCTCCACTCACTGTAAGCGATAATCTATGCTACTTCTCTTCGTCCTCGCTTTATATCAGCCTTATACTAACACAATCCGGGGGGAAGTGCAATTCTTTTTTTCTTCGGAAGCGATGGCCTTTTTCGCTCTCCGGCGGGTCAGGCCAGCTGTCTGCGAAGTGCCTCTTCAAATATAGCAAGCCCTGCATCCAGCTGCTCATCTGTAATCACAAGAGGAGCCAGAAAACGAATCACGTTATTATAGGTGCCCGCATTTTCCAGGATCAATCCATGCTGTGCCGCATCTTGGATTACCGCATCTACAATTTGGGCATTCGGCTCTTTGCTCACCGGATCTTTCACAAATTCAAGTCCCATCATACCACCCAGACCACGAATATCTCCAATGACAGAGAACTCCTGTTTCCATGCCTCATAGCGTGCTTTGACTGTTTCTCCGATTGCCAAAGAACGTGCAGCAAAATCATCTCGTTCCATCACCTCAATGACCTTTAAGGCAGCCGCACAGGCCAGTGGGTTCCCACAATAGGTGCCGCCTATGACACCGCCTTTGACAGAATCCATGATTTCCTCAGAGGCAATAATGGCACTGATGGGAAGCCCCGCAGCAATTGATTTGGCGGCTGTTAAAATATCCGGCTTCACGCCTGCCTCGGCCCAATACTCGCTGGCAAACATTTTTCCGGTTCTGCAAAAACCGCTTTGCACTTCATCGGCACTCAGCAGGATTCCATGCGCATCACAGATTTTTCTGATTTCTTTAATCCATGCAATCGGTGCCGGGATAAATCCGCCTTCTCCTTGCAGCGGCTCTACGACTACGGCTGCCACATGCTCCGCCGGTGATGCCTCAACGAACATTTTTTCAAATGCCTCTACAAAAAAGGAAGTGGCTGCCTCCTCTGACAAACCTTCCGGCGCTCTGTACAGATAGGGATACGGTGCCCGATAAACACCATCCGGGAATGGTCCCATGCCATGCGAATATGCTTTTTTTGCAGTCATGGACATCGTCAGCAGTGTTCTGCCATGAAACGCTCCGGAAAAAACGATGATGTTAGGACGTTTTGTAAAAGCTCTGGCTATCTTGACTGCGTTCTCATCCGCTTCTGCCCCGCTGTTTGCAAAGAAGACTTTTCTCTTATCTCCTTTGACCGGTGCCAGCGCAGCAAGCTTTTCAGCAAGCGCTATATATCCTTCATGCGTTACAATATTAATCATGGCATGGAAGAAATGGTCTGTCTGCTCTTTCACTGCTTCGATGACTTCCGGATGCGAGAAACCGATATTCAGTACGCCGATACCACCGCTCCAGTCTAAGAACCGATTGCCGTCCACATCCTCGATCATGGCGCCGGCGCCGTCTTTAATCACGACCGGGTAACCACAGTGAATGGCATTCGGTACTACATTTTCTCGTCTTTTTATAATTGCTTCAGCCTTGGGCCCCGGCAAGGTCTCCGTTACAATTTGGGGCAGTGAATTTTTTAACATAGAAATCTCCTTTCAATCTGTTACTTTGCTTTTATTTGTAAGAATAGACAGATCTGAATCCATACTTTATAATATATACATTACAAAGGAGGATTGAACGGCATGTCTATTGTTTTACACGATTTATATCAGGAATTGGCAGAGCGCTTCGGTGTACGCCTGCTGGCCGGAAAATCCGGACTGCAGCATGAAGTCACCTGGCCATACCTGCTGGAGGATATCAACAATACACAGTTACTGCGCGGCCATGAGCTGATTATCACGACCGGTATGAGTCTGTCCTCTGCTGCCTGGCTCTCTCAATTGATCGAGCAGCTTCATGCCAAACAAGCGGCAGCTCTGCTGCTCAATACCGGCAAGTATATACGGGAAGAGGATATCACACCGGCATTAATCGAACTGTGTGATTCACTTGAGCTTCCTTTGTTCACCGTTCCCTGGCATGTGCATCTTGCCGATATTATGCAAGAGGGCTTCGCACGTATTTTTCATTCCGGTGTTGAAAGCGATGACCTTACCGGTTATTTTCGTAATGCTCTTTTCTATCCAGCGCAGACGGAGCAATATCTGCCTGCACTCTTAGAACATGGGTTTCATGAGGAAGCTCGCTATCAGGCAATTGTTATGTTATTTCCTGCCTCTCCTGACACAGATGGCCAGCCGTTAGAACTTCTTACGGTTCAAATCAAGTCAACCTTGAACTACTATTCCACTTCCTATCACCTGTTCAAGGATCAGCAGCATCTGCTATTGCTGCTGCATCAGACGTCAGACGATGCAGTTGCTCAGTGTATCCAGGCACTTGATGCCATGCGCCGCACAGATATTCCTTCTGATTTTTATATTGCTGCCGGCCGAGCCGTACAGCGGCTTTCACAGCTCCACCTTTCGTATCGGCAGGCGCTGGAAGCCTTGCGGGATGGGCGAGCCCATAAGCGTTTTCTCACTATGTTCCAGGCTTTAGGTGTCACACAGCTTTTGTATGGCATCGAAGATCTTGAACTCTTGCGTGCCTATTGTCTGGACCTGATCGGTCCTTTGACTTCGTATGATGCAAGACACCACACCAATCTTTCCACTGTTTTGTGGCACTACCTGCGGTTTGATTGTAGTATCCAGCAAGTGGCACAAGAGATGTATACCCATAGAAATACCATCAATTACAGAATTCAAAAAATCAAGTCTATCCTGCAGACAGATTTAAAAGATCCACAATGGCGTTTTGAGTGTCTCCTTGCATTTAAAGCATGGCACTATCTGCAGGAAAGAAAATAGGGTAAGCCAAATCCACAAAAAAAGTCCTCGGTCTACGACCGAAGACATCTTTGTCTGACTTACATGGTATATAGCATAGCACACGCATCGGTGCAATGCAATGAGCCCCAAGCCCAAAGCGACCCGCACCTCTTTGTGCCGACAGCACATATTTTATGGCTGTTCATCCATTTTCTATATCCAGAAGCTTTTCTACCTCTGTCTTTTCAAGCTGTAACGCTGTTGCAAGCTCATCAAGCAGATACCGCACTGCCTGCTTCAAGCACCTCTTGTCGCCCATGGGCAGCTTCTTGCCTTCCCGCTCACGTCGGCGTTCCTTCTCACGAATACTTTTAATTACCTTCACAAGATCCCTGCAGCAGCAGTCACAGATTTCTTTTTCCCAATCATCCGGTATGGAATCCGCTGTACTGATCTGCTTAATATCACGAATCAGCGCCTTGGCTTCCTTCTCAGAAATAATGGGACGCAATTGTCTGCGTTCGTCTGCCACCGGGATAAAAATGGTGTTGGCTCTGGTATCCACAGGTAACAACACATAATACAGTCGCTCCTTAGGAATTCCCGGCAGCTCCACAGGACGTATGTCCTCAATCCTGCATACACCATGACGGCTGTAAATAATATAATCACCTGTACAAAACATACGATCCTCTCCTTTGACTTTTTTATAACTCCTACATTACTATCTTATCACTTTATCACAAAAAAATCGAGTATTTTTTATGTATTGTACAATATGCTTGTTTACAGCGCGGTAACCGTTGTGAGTTTTGCACAATGCTTTTCAACATTCTATCGGTGCCTTCACTAATGAACCATCGCCAGAGCAATCGTTCCCAGCACCAGAAGCACCAATCCAAAGGCGGCTTTTTTGGACAATACCTCCCTGAACACGAGAAAGGAAAACAAAATCGTCACCAGTACACTCAGCTTATCAATAGCTACTACAACACTGGTAATTCCCTCCTTAAGGGCGCGGTAATAGCAGAGCCAGGAGGCTCCGGTCGTAATGCCCGACAGGCTGATAAAGAGAAGCTCCCTGCCTGCTATTTTCCTGATGTCTCGCACTTTTTTCTCAGAGAGTATAATCCCCCAGGCCATCAGCAGGACAACACAGGTACGGATTGCCGTCCCCAGATTTGAATTCACACCTGTAATCCCAATTTTTCCCAAGATCGCCGTAAGACTTGCAAATACTGCGGAAAGTGCGGCATAGATGAACCACCGGCTTCCTTTATTTTGTAATTCTGGCGTACTCTGCTCTATCGCTTTCTTTTGGATCATGAGGAAAATACCTGCTCCAATCATGACAACACTCGCTACCTTACTTACAGAAATCCCTTCCCCCAGAAAGATCGTCGCAATGATAATGGTTAGGACTGTGCTTGATTTGTCAATCGGCACTACTTTGTTAATATCCCCCAACTGCAGCGCTCTAAAATAACAGAGCCAGGAGGCTCCGGTCGTAAAACCCGATAGCATGAGGAACAAGAATTGCTTGCCGGAAATGGAGGCAATCTCCCCTTGTACGCCTGTTAGAAATACAAGCAACCAGGAAAAAAGCAGGATAACAACCGTCCGAATGGCAGTAGCCACATTGGAGTCGGTATCCCGTATACCGCATTTCGCAAGTATCGAAGTTATACCGGCAAACACCGCGGCTCCTATTGCGTATATAAGCCACATTTGAATCTCCTTTTTTCACTTAGATATCCGTCCCATACCCAACGATTGCCTAACTGAAGAAGCCTCGGGAAACAAGGGTTTCCCGGGGCTTCTCCGCTCTATACCAAGCCTGGGGCTAAGTATACGAATTATTCTTATTATTGCATTATTTCAGGCTGTTAATTGCTGCCTGTGCTGCTGAAAGTCTTGCAATCGGTACTCTAAATGGTGAGCATGACACATAGTTAAGTCCAATCTTGTGGAAGAACTCTACTGAAGACGGATCACCACCATGCTCGCCGCATACGCCCAACTTGATACCAGCGTTTGTAGCACGGCCTTTGCTTGCTGCCATCTCTACCAGCTGACCAACACCACTTTGATCCAGTCTTGCAAATGGATCTGACTCATAAATCTTGTTCTGATAGTATGCATCCAGGAACTTTCCTGCATCATCACGTGAGAAACCAAATGTCATCTGTGTAAGGTCATTTGTACCAAATGAGAAGAATTCAGCTTCTTCAGCAATTTCATTTGCCAACAGAGCCGCACGAGGAATCTCGATCATTGTACCGATATGATATTCGATATCAGATCCTTTTTCTGCTTTTACTTTCTCTGCTGTCTCAACAACGATGTCTTTTACAAATTTAAGCTCTTTTTTCTCTCCTACCAGCGGAATCATAATTTCCGGTACGATTGCGAAGCCTTTTTCTGCTTTTACTTCGATTGCTGCTTCCATTACGGCTCTCGTCTGCATCTTGGCAATTTCAGGGTATGTCACTGCCAGACGGCATCCTCTGTGTCCCATCATTGGGTTGAACTCATGGAGCTCATCACATTTTGCCTTAACTTCTTCAGGTGTCAGTCCCATATCTTCTGCCAGGACTTTGATATCCTCAGCATCCGTAGGTACGAACTCATGAAGCGGCGGATCCAGGTAACGTACAGTCATAGGTTTGCCTTCCAGCACTTCATACATTGCTTTGAAGTCACCTTTCTGGAAAGGAATCAGCTCATTTAGTGCTTCTTCTCTTGCCTCTACTGTATCAGACAGAATCATCTTACGCATTTTCTGGATTCTGGTACCTTCAAAGAACATATGCTCTGTACGGCACAGACCAATACCTTCTGCGCCTAATTTTACTGCGTTTGCAGTATCTTCCGGTGTATCAGCGTTTGTTCTTACTTTCAAAGTTCTGTATTTATCAGCCCAATCCATAATACGCTGGAAGTTACCGCCAATGACAGCTTCTTCTGTTGCGATATCACCCAGGTAGATTTTTCCTGTTGATCCATCAAGAGAAATGTAATCTCCTTCAACGATTTTATGTCCGCCTAATTCAAAATACTTCTCTTCTTCATGCATTTTGATTTCGCCGCAGCCTGATACACAAGCAGTCCCCATACCACGTGCAACAACTGCTGCGTGAGATGTCATACCACCTCTTACGGTCAGGATACCTTCTGCTGCATGCATTCCTTCGATATCTTCCGGAGAAGTCTCCTGACGAGCCAGGATGACTCTCTCGCCTCTGCCGCCGGCTGCTTTTGCAGTGTCAGCTGTAAAGTATACTTTACCTGCCGCTGCTCCAGGAGAGGCCGGAAGTGCAGAACCAATCACTTCGCCAGCTTTAAGTGCAGTTGCGTTAAAGGTTGGGTGAAGCAGCTGGTCAAGAGATTTAGCATCAATTCTAAGTACAGCTTCTTCTTCCGTAATTTTCTTTTCATCTACCAGATCACATGCAATCTGCAGAGCTGCAGGTGCAGTTCTCTTGCCACTTCTGGTCTGCAGGAAGTAAAGTGTGCCTTCCTGAATCGTAAATTCCATATCCTGCATATCTCTGTAATGATCTTCAAGCTTCTTAGCGATACGCATGAACTCCGCATAACATTCCGGCAGATCCTGCTCTAATTTTGTGATTGGCTGCGGTGTACGGATACCTGCCACAACGTCTTCGCCCTGTGCATTGATCAGGTATTCACCATAGATGCCATTCTCACCGGTAGAAGGATTACGTGTAAACGCAACACCTGTTCCTGATGTCTCACCCATGTTACCAAATACCATGGCCTGTACATTGACCGCTGTTCCCCAGTCACCCGGGATATCATTCATACGGCGGTATACGATAGCACGAGGGTTATCCCATGAACGGAATACAGCCTTAACAGCTTCCATAAGCTGTACTTTCGGATCCTGAGGGAAATCCTCTCCCATTTTTTCTTTATAGATCGCTTTATACTTTCCGATTACTTCTTTTAAATCTTCAGCTGTCAGATCCGTATCAAATTTAGCGTTCTTTTCTTCTTTTACAGCATCCAGAATGCTTTCGAAAAAGCTTTTGCTCATCTCCATAACAACATCAGAGAACATCTGGATAAATCTTCTATAAGAATCATAAGCAAATCTTGCATTTCCAGTCTTGGCAGCAAAGCCTTCCACTGCAATATCATTCAAGCCCAGATTCAAAATCGTATCCATCATACCCGGCATAGATGCTCTTGCTCCTGAACGAACAGATACCAAAAGCGGATCCTGCGTATCTCCGAAACTCTTTCCCTGGATTTTCTCAAGCTCGGCAATTGCCTCAAAAATCTGTGTCTGAATCTCATCTGTGATCTTCTTCCCGCTGTCATAATAGTTGGTACAAGCTTCAGTCGTCACCGTGAATCCCTGCGGTATCGGTAATCCCAAGTTAGTCATTTCGGCTAAGTTTGAGCCTTTTCCGCCCAACAGGTTCTTCATGCTGGCGTCGCCTTCTTTAAATAAGTACACCCATTTTGCCATTGTGTAATTTCCTCCTACATATTCTTATCAATATCATACTTGGTGCCAAGGCACCCTTTCTATAATATCTGTAAGCGCACTAATAGTCAAGTGACTTTCTGATAAAATCCCTCGTTTTTGGCATATTTCTTACCATTACGGATTATTGACCACATCCTCTTCATTAAAAGGGTCGCCGCAATTCGGACAAAATCTCGGAAGATTCGACGCATCGGTCGGTTCCCAACCGCATTTATTGCATTTATACTTCATTTTGACCACAGGTGCAGGCTTTCCGCACTCGGTACAGAACTTGCCCTGATTCTGTGTTCCGCAGGCACAAGTCCAAGTCTGGGAATTTGCCACCGATGCCGCAGGTGGTTCCGCCGCCGGTGGAACCGCCGCTTCGGAAGCTGCCATGGCAGCCTTCTGCTGCTGTCCTAATGCCATCATATCCGCCAGATTCGCATTGCCGGTACCGGCTGCTGTGCCCATCATTCCCAAGCCGGCAAATCCCTGTACGGCACCCGCGGAATTCGCACCGGCAGCTTTCATTGCCTCTGTCTGTCCCACACCCATATAAGCTGCCAGCATCGAGGGATCTGTATAGCCTTTTGTCTCCTGATAATCGCCGATTTTTTTCTTGCTTACTGCATCCGGATCCAACATGCCAATCGCGATTTTAAAAATTTCCATTCCGCGGCTCTGTGACCAGGAATCCGATAAGGCCTTGTTCACCTCAGTAATCAGCTCTGCTTCATGCCCTGCAATATCCGTATACGGAATTTTTAGTGAGCTGAGTCCGCCGATTCCCTGACGAATCGCACCGATAACCTCTGTTTTGATCTGCATATCAATGTCTGCGGCTGAGATGACTCCATCACCGTCTGTACCGGTCGTAGCCGCTCCCAGATTTTTGAAGAACTGCATTGGGTCTACAATATGAATCGAATATACCCCGTTTCCCTGTAACGTTGTTGAACACTGCCATACCGGCCGATCTGAGGCCAGGTCACGTTCCACATGTTGAAACGATATGTTGCCCGAACCCCATTTAAAGCCTTGGATTTCGCCCAGATTCACATAATATACGCGCTGTGTATTCGTCCTTTGACCGCCCGCCAGAACCTGTTGTGCCAGTTCGCCGGCTACGGCACGCAGTCCTTTGTTCTCCCCTGCCAAAAGCGACGGGGCCAAAGAATCGTCGAATGTATAACGTCCCGGCTCTGCACAAAACTCAACCACGCGGCCATTTTCCACAATGAACATGCATTGGTTTTCCTGCACATCAATTCCGGCACCACTGTTGATAATATTAAGATCCCCTTTGGTATTTCTGGATTTTTCACCCACAATACGCTCCGCACGCTTCATCAGAATCCCATCTGTCATGGCACCGCTCTCAAAATAATCCAGCCAAACTGCATTGGCTGTTGTGCTAAGTGCTCCCTTAGCCGCCCCTATTACTTCTGCTGCTACTTTTATCAGCCCCATATCTCACCTTCTCCTTTCAAACTCAACTGCCTGCCCGTTCCAGAATATCCGTAATCTGCCAGGACACAATTGTATCCATCATCACATCCGCACCGCAGTATTCACACTGTGTACCGCCTTCTGTATCCAGAGGAGCCCCACAGGTCTTGCAGCGAAGAGTTTCCAGTCCCGTCTGCCGGTCGGTCAGACGCAATGTATATGAAATGTCAGCTTTTGTCTCTACTCTTGTTGCCAGAGTATAGCCATAGGACACCTGGAACAGTACCGTCGCATAATATTTGCTTTTTTTATAGCCGCAGACGGCTATATCATGAACCTTGATTTCTTTTACAGCTGTTGGCGTATCCGTACGCTCCACAGACTCTGTCAGAAATTCATCTACCCGGCTTATCTCAAAGTTCTCTGCCGCACGATATTTATACAGCAGATATTCTCTGACAAACGTTTTAATAGCGGCCTGCGCCTCACTTAAATGGAACTCCGGATAATCCCTGTGAATGTTTCTCATGTAGATCTGTGTGGCTCCACTCACACTCTTGGGGCGTTCTGCCGCGGCACTGACTGCTGATTCCGTCATATTCGTGATCATTTTAGCCATGCTGCGCATACTTCGTACCCGGTTTCTCGTCTGCTGTAGTATACGGAATACTCCGAAGAAAACCATAAGCAGCATAACAGCCGCTAAAATCAGCAGTAGTACTATAATTGTTCTTCCCATACTCTCAATGCCTCATGTCAGAATCCACGGCCGCTGCCGCCATGCGAAGTTCCGCTGCCCCCTGTGTGAGTGCCGCCGCCCCCACTGCTGCTGCCCGTATCTCTTGGGATAATACGGCTCGTCGTATTCTTGCTTAACAGCGAAGCCTGATGATGTTTGATTGCAAATCCGCTGGACTCCGCAGAGGATACAATTCTAAGCGACGGCTCCGCACTTTTATGCAGGCCCAGAAGAATTAAAAAGGCTGCCGCTGCGAGCACCGCACTGATTCCAAGCGATAAAGCCGTCGGTACCAGTGCATATAGTACATCCCCTCGCTTATGTACTTCCTTTACAAATGTTTCAAAGACCTTGGTATAAGATCCATCTCTGGCATAACCGGTTGTCTTGTCCAGAATCTTATCAAGTGCCGAGGTTGGATACTGCGTAATACAGCTTCCGCTGGTGCTGATCCATTGCTGTCTGTTATCTAAATCAAGCAGAAATAAAATGCCGTCTTTAGAAAATCCGTTATAATCATAGAAATCATCGGCATAGACCATTGGTGTCTGTGTATTCTCATTTGTTGTAACAATTACAATGTCAAATCCCTTTTTCTGCTCGACCTCTGCGATTGTACTTTCCAGATTTTGTATCTCTGTTTCACTTAAGACCCCCGCATAATCATAGACTCTGTCTGCATTATCCGTAAGCAGCGGTGCGGCACTTTGCGCGTAGTTAGCGGACATTTCACTGCGGTCAACCACAGCTGCGCCCACAGATACGAACGGCAAAGCAAGCAATAAAAAAAGCAGAATGGCTGTCACTGATTTTCTCATAATCCACCTCCCAGAAGCGCAAGTATGACCCGCAGCAACATCAATAGAACCTGAGAGCCCAGAAAAACACCGCCCGTTATCAGCAATGCTTTCTTATAGTCTTTGGGGATATCACCGACCATTCTGCCGGTCTGTCCATTCATGCCAAACACATAATCTTTATTCTTGTACTGTGTATACATCATCCAGACAGGCATCATGGCATATTCCGAATGCACATCTGAATACTGTATATCTTCGCTTTCAACCGACAGACTTCCGTAAGACCCGGCATTCGACAGTAACTGTGCGTGAATGCTGTTGCGCGCACGTTCTTTGGCTCTTGGCAGCAGTTGTTCGGCCTCTTCATCATAGCGCTGCGTATAATAGCCTGCCAGATACCCTGCCTGAAATGGCTGAATCGCTTTGAAATCGTAGGGTTCGAGAGAATCCATCAAGACATCGTCCATTCCCTTTAATGCATCTGTCGAAATTTTCTGATAGTCCGCCTGTCCTTGCGCCTCAATCCGGTAAATAGAAGTTTCTGTGTACTCTGAATCACCCGCGCTCCAGATTCTCTGGTTCACACCTCTGATATCCAGATCCGCTTCCACGTGCATTGTATGCAGCCAGTAAGGAATATACATTCCCTTTATTTTTTTGATTGTATTCTTATCTTTAAATTCTTTTGGCGCCAGTACCGCTGATTTGCACATCTTGGTATAGGCAGTTTCCACTTCTTTCTTTTCCTTTACGAAAGGCAGCACATAGTCCGGTTTGAAATCACCCGAAACATTTCCCTCCAGCACGACAGCACGGTTGCAATAGACACAGGTTGTTGCAACCGTTGTGGCCGCCGTAATGATCTGCGCGCCGCAATGGGCACAGGAATAGGCTGCCAGCTCGCCGGTTGAATCATCGGTCGCCTGTGTGTATTGAGAAACCGAATCCTCGGCTGCTGTCTTGGCAGGTTCTTCCGGTATCTCCTCCGGCGGCTCCTCCTGGAACCCGGTCTGTGGTTCTTCATACTCAAATGGTGCGAACATACTGCCGCAATAATCACATTTTAGCTTCTGTGTTGCCGCATCAAAATATAATTCCGCACCGCATACCTTACAATTGTATTTTCGCATAGCTTCCTTCCCACGAAATGTATAGGCTCTGCTAAGCCTGAAACAAGTTTCTCGATACGGACACAAGGGATTCTCCCCCTATGCATCCGCACCGAGATTACGCAGCGGACTTATTACTTAGAATTTAAATTTCTCCGCAAAATAGTCCTTCAGATCTTCAATTTTGATTCTTTCCTGCTCCATACTATCTCTGTCACGTACTGTGACTGCTCCATCGTCCGCCGACTCAAAATCATAGGTAATACAAAACGGTGTGCCGATTTCATCCTGTCTGCGGTAACGCTTTCCAATATTTCCACGTTCATCGAATTCACAGTTGTACTGTTTTGATAATTCCGTAAAAATCTCCAGAGCCCCTTCATTCAACTTCTTAGACAACGGAAGCACACCGATCTTGACCGGTGCCAGTGCCGGATGAAAACGCAGCACTGTACGTACGTCTGCACGCTCCTCATCCAATACTTCTTCGTCGTAGGCACTGCACAAAAATGCCAGTACCATACGATCCGCTCCCAAAGAAGGTTCTACAACATACGGAATATACTTTTCCTTCTTCTCATCATCAAAATACGTAAGATCCTGCCCTGACACTTTCTGGTGCTGGGACAGGTCATAATCTGTCCGGTCAGCGATCCCCCACAGTTCTCCCCAGCCGAAGGGGAATAAGAATTCCACATCTGTGGTAGCCTTGCTGTAAAAGGAAAGCTCTTCCGGGTCATGGTCACGATAGCGTACTTCGTCCTCTTTGAGTCCCAGCGTGCTCAGCCAGTCCAGACAGAATTGCTTCCAGTAGGCAAACCATTCCAAATCCGTATCCGGTTCGCAGAAGAATTCTAATTCCATCTGTTCGAATTCGCGGGTACGGAATGTGAAGTTTCCGGGTGTAATTTCGTTACGGAAGGATTTTCCGATCTGTGCGATTCCGAACGGAATCTTCTTTCTGGAGGTTCTTTGTACATTCTTAAAGTTTACAAAGATGCCCTGTGCCGTCTCCGGACGCAGATACACCGTATTCTTGGCATCTTCAGTAACTCCCTGAAATGTCTTGAACATCAGATTGAACTGTCGGATTTCAGTAAAATTATGCTTCCCGCAGGTTGGGCAGGGAATCGCATGCTCCTCAATGTAGGCCGCCATGGCTTCCTGCGACCAGGAATCCACTGATGCCTCCAACGTAAGGTTTTTGTCTGCGGCGTAGTTCTCAATGACCTGATCCGCACGAAAACGCTCATGACATTCGCGGCAATCCATCAAGGGATCCGAAAATCCACCCAGGTGGCCGGATGCCACCCATGTCTGCGGATTCATGAGAATCGCGCAGTCCACACCGACATTATACGGTGATTCCTGAACGAACTTCTGCCACCAGGCTTTTTTTACATTGTTCTTAAGTTCTACACCAAGATTACCATAATCCCAGGTATTGGCCAGTCCGCCATAAATTTCTGAGCCCGGATAGACAAATCCTCTTGATTTTGCCAGTGCCACGATTTTTTCCATTGATTTTTTCATAGTATCTGCTCCTGCTATATTCTTGTAATTTTTTTTAGTATACCTTGTCACACGTATTTGAGCAACTGTTATCTGAAATACATTGCATTTGGGAATGCAATTTCTTAACGCAGACTGTGAATAAAAATACCGCTGCGCAGTTTCGGCTCGAACCATGTGGATTTGGGCGGCATGATTTCACCTTGATCCGCTATATTCATCAATTCCTCCATGGAAGTCGGATACATGGAGAATGCCAGCGCTTTTCCGCCATCTACCAGCCGCTCCAGCTCCGCCAGCCCGCGAATCCCTCCTACAAAGGCAATCCGGTCACTTGTTCTGGGATCTGTAATTCCAAGAATCGGTGCCAGCACCTGTGTCTGCAGCACGGAAACATCCAGGCATCCTACGGTATCCAGCGCATCACATATACCGTCCTTAAGCGTCAATTTATACCAGCTGCCGTTCATATACATTCCAAAGGTATGTATTTCTTCCGGACGATACGCTGCGGCAACTGTGTCCAACTCCATGACTTCTGCAAGCTCCTGCAGAAACTCCTCCTGTGTTCTTCCATGCAAATCACTGACAACACGATTATAGTCAAAGATTTCCAATTCGCTGTCCGGAAATGCAACCGCCAGAAAATAATTGAATTCTTCACTCCCGGTATACTCCGGATGCTCTGCTCTGCGCTTTAGCCCCACCTGTACGGCGGAGGCCGCCCTGTGGTGCCCGTCAGCTATGTACAAATCTTCCAGTTTTGAAAACGCATCACGAAACGTCAGAATCGTATCTGCATCATCTACGACCCATACCGTATGCTGTATCCCATCCTCCGCCGTAAAATCATAGACAGGCGGATGTTCCTGCATCCAATTGTGTTTACACTGGTTAATATCTTCGCGGCTGCGATATGCCAGAAAGATGGGTCCTGTATTCGCATCACAGGTATCGACATGACGAATCCTGTCTTCTTCTTTGTCCGCCCTGGTCAGCTCATGCTTCTTAATACGGTTATGTATATAATCGTCGATGGAGGCACAGCCTACGATCCCGACCTGCTCTTTTCCATTCATACGCAGACGGTAAATATAGTAGCAGGGTGTCACATCCTGCAAATAGATTCCTTCTCTGCGCATCCTCTGCAAGGTATTGGCCGCCTGCGCATATACAGAAGCATCATAAGGGTCTGTTGTGTCCGGCAGATCAATCTCCGCCTTATCTACATGCAGAAAAGAATAGGGATTCCCTTCCACCATCTGCTTTGCCTCCGTCCGGTTCATTACGTCATACGGAAGTGCCGCCACCTGTTGCACCAGATCCGCCCTTGGGCGAATTGCTGAAAACGCTTTGAAAACAGCCATTTTTTCTCTCCTCTACACTCTGTTTGTTCCAAAAGTCAATATATCAAAACCAGTGGTGCCATACGCATTACAAAGCCGCCAGTACTACCATCGAAGCGGCACACAGACTCAACGTCAGTGCCGTTGCATAGGAATACCTCAGTTTAAGGCCCTGATTATGCAGCATTCCTTCTCGTGGTTTTACCGCAAGCAGGAACAAAAGCAGCACCGGAATTATATAGCGTCCCTGAAGTCCGTCGATCACGCTTTTGCCTACGCTCGTCCACTGCACATACAGGCTCGTGCAGATCAGCGCTGCCACACACAGGCCCGTAACTCCAAATAAAATACGTATCGGTATTGTAAACCCTTTTTGACTGATATCGTTATCCAGCAGCGTCGTCCTAAGTACAACAAGCAGATACAGTGTTACAAGCAGCACCCCCGTATTGATATTCAGCCACCCCAGAGAAATCCCGAACATGCCGTAGAGTAATTCATACCCTTGTACATTCACAGTTCTAAAGACGGTAAGTGCATACTGCCACAAATGCTGAAGTACATAGACCACTTGCTGTCCTGAATTAACCCCCGGCTGAAACTCCGTTAAGAATCCGGAGGCCAGATACAGCCAGATAAAGTTCGCCAGCACTGCCAGGCCTGCGATACTGCCAATGCTCAGCCAAAAAGTGCGTTTGTCCTTGAACAGCCGCACAGGCAGCAGAAACAGAAGCAGACACAGCGGAATGTATACGATCTTACTAAGCGCTATAAACAGACACAGCCCTAAAAGCATAAAATAGTGCCGTTTCCTAAGGTGCCCCTTATACGTACAGCGCAAGTACAAAATAAGAGCGACAAGCCCCGTAACAGCAGCATACGTCATCCCATCTCCCGAGAGGGAGATGACAGACTGCAGCATCATGGGAAACAACGAAATCAGCACGATCAGACTTTTTCCAAACGGTATATACTTGACCGAGAAAAACAAAAGTAGTGCAATACAGATAAAATTCACTATCCGCCCGGCATACATCCAAAGCAGCGGACTGTCAGAAACAAGATCTGCCAAAAAGATTCCAATGGCCTGCGGGACATATACGGTAGGTGAATATAAGGTCGTATTGGCAAATGTATAGAATTCATACTGTTCTTTGTCCACACGCTCACCGGCTGCGCTGGCAAGATTCTGATACGAAATCTGCGTTGCATTTCGCAGGCTTTGCGGAATCAGATTTCCCGGAAGATACCCTCCCGCTTTCTCAAGTCCCGTCTTCAAAGAATCCGGATTGTTCTCCGAAATCAGATTTCCTTCTCTTACATCAACACTTCGCAGAAAATGATTGATTTCATCCGGTGTTTTCAATGCCGGAGTTGCCGCCATATAGACAATCCCCAGGGCTACAAACAAAAACAAGAATACAACTTCCGGACGTTTTGGCAGTACGGTAAACCGCAAAAATCCAAGCAGCAGTGCAGCGATGATGATGAGTGCCACAACTGTAAAAAGGCCTGAGGACACTACTGTTTCCACAGTTCTAAAGCACAACTGCTGTCCGCTGACTGCTTCGGTTCCAAGCATAAGCTGCTGCGCACCGGCGCGGCTGTTATCAGAGCTTTTCGCTACTGCCAGCGTACTGTCGTTTTCGGGACTTTTGATGGAAAGTTCAAATGCCTCTCCCTGACTGTCTGTCAGTACTTCATCCAGCATGAAGGTTATGTACCCGTCACTTTTAACATCAGATGGGCTTAAGCCCCATTCCTGTATGGTCTGCCCCTGCGAAGAAAGTGTCAGCAGCACATCCTGGCCCTCTGCTGCGCTCCAGCTTGTATGGCTGATATATACGGACACGCCCCGCAATGTATCTCCCTGGTTCGTAAAGCTTTGTATGACTAATTTCCCGTTCGACAGGGATTCCTGCCCGCTGTCCGCAGTTGGCATTGGACTGCTTGCCCCTATCACTCCATGATCTGCTACCGCGGTACACAGATAGAGTCCCGCAGCCACCAGTGCTACAAGAAGAAACAGGAGCATTTTATGATGTTTAATGATTGCTTCTTTCATCGCTTTCCTTTTTTCCATTTTTCTCTCTTCCCCTTGTTTCTTCTTCCATAAAACGCACGATCTGCAGATGCTGTTCAAACGTCTTTTTGCTGTTTTCTACAATGACAGACAAAATCAATGCGCTAAAAAACGAAATAATCGCTGCCAAAGCAACAAAACCACTGACAATCAGAGTTGGAAAGTTCGGAACCAGACCGGTTCTGGTAAACACAACAAGTACCGGAATAAAAAGGCCTGCTGAAATTAGCAGAAGTATAAGAGAAATAATGCCGAAAAAGCCAAATGGCTTGTAGTTGCGATACAGCCGAAATATAGTAATCAGCACTTTGATCCCGTCGGAGTAAGTATTAAGTTTCGATTCACTGCCATCCGGCCTATCCCTGTACTCTACCACCACATTTTCAATCTGCATCTTTTTATCAACGGCATGAATACTCATCTCCGTTTCGATTTCAAACCCTTTGGACAGTACGGCAAAACTTTTGATGAACTGATAACTAAACGCCCGATATCCAGTCATAATATCCCGGATATCACTTTTGAACAGATGATTAATAAAATACCGCACCAGCGTATTTCCCACATTATGGAACGGCCGCTTGTTTTCTTCAAAATAGGTCGATGACAGACGGTCCCCGACTACCATATCCGTCCCATTTTGTAAAACTTTATCACACATCAGCCTTCCGTACTCTGCCAGATATGTGTCGTCACCATCAATCATGATGTAACAATGCGCGTCTATCTCTCTGAACATACGCCGTATAACATTCCCCTTGCCCTGCTGTGCCTCGCTTCTTACGATGGCACCGGCCCGGGCTGCAAGCTGCGCTGTTGCATCCGTCGAATTATTATCATACACGTAGATAACTGCCTCCGGCAGCTCTTTCTTCCAATCAGCAACTACTTTCGTAATTGTCTTTTCTTCGTTATAACAAGGTATCAATACTGCAATCTTATCCATGAAACTTCTTCCTACCCTTCACCCTATATAGTTCGTATCCGCATAAAGACCGTTTCGCACAGCTTCATACTTCTCCTAGTATATACTATTTTGCGCATGTTGTTAAGAAGATTCGTTCTCTGAGCTTACTTCGACCAAATCTTTTGTAAGATTTGTGAAAAACTCAGATTTTCTGCTCACTTCCTGATCCACTTCATCAACTCCATATTCTTCCAGCAGTGTCGGCTGCTCCGAGAACAAATTCGTACCAAGTCCCAGACGCTCCCCTTCAATCTGTACGCCGAGTGCAGCCAGCGTCGTCGGGAAATAATCAACCGTAGCATAGCCGCGTTCTGTCGCAAGCTGGGTCTCTGCCGCTGCATTGATATAAGCGGTATAGACTTTTCTGTCATAATCCAAGTTGACTCCATCACAAAAATCCCGGTCCATCGTAAGATGGTCGCCTACGATCACAACCGTTGTGTTCTCGTAGAAATCCTGTGCCTGAATCCACGCAAGAAACGCACTGATTTTACGGCTGGAGCAGCTGATGACATTCGCATATTGATCAGCTCCGAATTCCTGTGTGCAATCCTGACACACATACCCATTTTCGAAATGTGTGTCGGCTGTCAGCAGCGTATAATTAAAAGGTTCGCCTGCTGCAGCTAATTCTGTCAGGTCCCGCTGCGCATAGCTTAACAGCTTCGTATCCTCAAAGCCCCACCACACCTTGTATTCCGCAGGAATATCTCCCTGTGCAATCGCATATTCATAATCATGTATCGTATAATTTCCATGCTCTTCAAAATACTGCTTGCGGCCGCCAAAGGACGCTAGGGAGCCAAAGGCCACCGTCTGTGTGTAGCCCTGCTCTTCCAGCAAATCTCCGAGTGTCGTAAGTGTTGGGAAAAAGCTGTCTTGTGTCTCCATTGCATTGCCGTCGATTGGAATATTCAACGGCAGCCCGCTGGTATGCGCGAACATGGCGCCCATCGTCCAGGTGGTTCCCGTATAGGTATAAGCTCCGTTGATTTTTTGGTCATCCGCAGAAAAATCTTCATTTTCCAAAGCAATCTCTGTAAGACCAGGTATATAATTATTCGCAAATCCTCCCCCATGGGCTTCATCCGAATAGGTAGCTTCCATGGATTCCAAAAAGATATAGATCAGATTTCTCTTCTCTTGCGGAAATGTCAGAGTGACTTCTGCCGGGTCCACATAATGCTCATCTACAAAAGAAGACTCTGTCCTTTGCGATTCTATATAAGCATTTACATCGAGCGTATTCCATATTCCGGAAAAGGTAACGGAAAACAATACTACGGAAAACATCGTGACCGTATACCAAAACAGAAGACGGATTTTCCTCTTTTGTTTTAAATACCAGCTGATCAGACAGAATGCCAGCAGTGCCGCCACAATCCCCGGAAGAATCGACAGAAAATAATCTCGAACCATCTCTGGATTTGTACCTTCAAAAGACGCACTTAGCTGATAGAGCAATTCCTCCATCGAAAGATTGCTCCATGTAAAGGTAAGCCAGCGCATGCTGACTTTGAACCACACACTAAGCAGCAGCAGTACACAGGCTACGATACCTGCTCCGCCTATGACAAATGTTTTTGTTTTGGCCGCAACCTTCCGGCGTATCTCCTTCTTCTGATTCTCCTGCATTCCTTGTACCACAACCCTTTTCCTGCCCAAATCTTTGGGTTTTATTCCTTCAATTTTATTCTTTCGGTTCTATTGTTTCCATCATTTCATTGTATTCCTTCGGTCCCGCAGATTCCAGCAATGTTTTAGAATAATAGGTAATCTCCAGCCGGCCTTCCTGCTGCTGCATGCAGGTAACAATATATTTTTCAGGTGCCCAATACCACGTACTCACCTGACCCTCCGAAATCTTGCAGCTTGAAGCTCCGAAAAAGAGATTCAGATTTGCACAGATACCTTCGAGTGCTGAAGCCGGTGCCGAATAGCGTATGGCATACAATCCATTGGCTGTGTCAAAATGAAGTTCCATATAATCCGAATACCCATTGTCTACGATGGCATAGCGGTAGACCTCCGAGCGGCTGAGTGCAGGAACAGCTTCCGGCATCTCTGCAAATTGATTCGGAAGCACTTTTGCCACACGTTGGGGCGTTTCACCCCAGAATTTGGCCTTGATGGACAAGGTGCCTTCATTCGCTGTGCTAAGAGGTCCTGTCACAGGCTCGCTTTCCTCCTCTTCTGCCGCAAGAAGCGCTGCATCCGAGGCTTCCGGCTCCGGGGTCGGCCACGCACCGGTCTTGGCATACACATAGAGTCCCGAATCTGTAATCGGCCCCAAAAAGTCTTTATATAAAAAAACACCGGCAAGCACACTGATCGTCACGACATATAGCAGACATATTGCAACGGACCTGCGCTTTAACAATGCAGGTCTTTTGATTGCAACAATCGCAGCGGGAGATTCCTCCCGCTGCGATTTAGGCAAAGGCTGTCCGCATTTTTTGCAGTATCGGTCATTTGATTTATAATGGCTTCCGCATATGAGACACTTCATATAGTGAACACTCCTACTTAATGAGTTTCTTCAAATTCTCTCATGAAATTCACGAGTTCTTCCACTCCCTTAATGGGCATGGCGTTATAAATGCTGGCTCTCATTCCACCGACGGAACGATGTCCCTTAAGATTTACAAATCCTGCTTTTGCAGCTTCTTTCACAAACTCTGCATCAAGCTGAGCATCCCCTGTCACGAATGGGACATTCATAAGTGAACGGTCTTTTTTCTCAACCGTCCCCTGGAATAAGGTGCTGCTATCCAGAAAATCATACAGAATCGCTGCTTTTTTCTCATTGAGTGCTTTCATCGCTTCAAGACCGCCCAGCTTTTTGAGCCACTTAAAGACTTTGCCACAGATATAGATGCTATAAGAATTCGGTGTATTATAGAGGGAATCTGCATCTGCCTGCGTCTTGTATTTCAGCATCGTCGGTGTACATTCCATCACATCATCGCGAATCAGATCTTCACGTATAATAACGATTACCAGACCCGCCGGTCCAATGTTTTTCTGAACTCCACCATAAATCAGCGCATAGCGGCTTACATCTACCGGCTCTGATAAAAAGCAGGATGATACGTCCGCAACCAGATCCTTACCCTTGGTATTCGGAAGCTCTTTGAACTTAGTTCCATAAATTGTATTATTCTCACAAATATAGACATAATCTGCATCTTCACTGACCGGCAGATCTGAACAGTCCGGAATATAAGAATAGGTTTTATCCTCAGAGGAGGCAAGAACATTTGCTTTGCCATATCGTGCTGCTTCCTGGTATGCCTTTTTCGCCCATTGCCCCGTAATAATGTAATCTGCTACCTTGTTTTTCATCAGATTCATGGGGATGGCAGAAAACTGCTGGGAGGCTCCTCCCTGCAAAAACAGCACCTTATAGTTCGATGGAATCCCCATCAATTCTCTTAGATCTGCTTCTGCATCATGCAGTATTTCTTCGAACAGTTTAGAGCGGTGGCTCATTTCCATAACAGACATTCCGCTATCCTTGTAATTAAGAATCTCTCTGCCCGCTTCTGTCAATACTTCCTCCGGAAGCACTGCCGGCCCTGCCGAAAAATTATAGACTCTTTTCTCCTCCATAGATACTTTTCCTCCTTAAAGCTACAATATAATGTTGGCCCTTTTTACATTGCGGGCTCATAGTTAATTATTTTAACACGTTTTTGTTAAATTATAAACAATATTATTTATTTTATTTTAAGCATTTCATTTTAAGAACACTTCACTTTGAGCTTTCAGCAAGGCTTCATGCTCCTTGCGGGAAGAACTAATCAATTCATAAGTTAGATAGTCCGGTGCAATCCGCTCTACAAGCTCCTTCACACCGGGCGCCGTAAACGGCTTATGCGTATCCACCTGGAAAATATACGAAAAAATCTGCGAAAACCGCTCCCAATACTCCCCGGCGAACTGAATCGGATGCCTGCGGCTGTCTTTGACAAACGCACCGGAGAGGGACTGATGCAGATGTATGCCTTTGATATAGGGTAAAATATCTTCATGGCGATCTAATACTTCATGTATATAGGCTACTGCTTCCTCCTGTGTGGTTAATTCCAGATTCGTATTAAGCAGATGTCCTGTATCCAGCATGATTCCTTTTTTGTCATAGTGCACCTGTGCCAGCAGACGCCTGGCAATTGCGGGATTTCGAAAGTTAAGTCCCGGCCACCACAGATTCTCCATCAGAAAATCAAACGTATAGCTGCGGCCGTCCAGCATCTGGTTCACCCAGTCTGCCGCTGCATCCACAACCTGCTCATCCGTATACGCAAAATCATAGGTAAAAGATTCTTCAATCTTAACCTCCGAAATATGAAATACCACATACTTGACCTGCAGCTTTTGCGCATAATCCAGCGAGGTTCGAAATCTCGAGAGCAAGGCTTCTCTTGTGGTTCCGCCATAGTATTCTGCAATCGTCTTTTCATTTCCGAATTCTGTCAGAAGCGCCGCGTTATTCTCGGTCCAAAGATCCATCCAGCAGTTATAGGCGGGCAGATGAGCGCCCAGAACCAGTTCCTGGGGGATTCTCTCATCTGTCACAGCATCGAACGTCAGCATCTCAATTCCATCGCATCCATACGAGCTGCAGAACTGCCTGACGTCCTCCTTGTCTGTGAAACGTCCCATCTCTTCGGACATATTATTTAAATTCAGCAGTGTGATCATAACAGACCTCCCGGAAATCTACCAAGGACATTGACCTGCTGCTGCATTTGCTCCCACCGCAGGGTATCCACTTCCAGTATATATCCTGTGGCATTTTTTAGGCTCCATTCATAGAATTCTTTATGCGGGTAGGCCAGTTCTTCCAGAATACTCATAATAGTTCCGCCATGACTCACAACCGCCGCCGAAGGAATCTTCTGTGCTATGCAGGTATCAACAATCCTGCGAAATGCCGTCACAGTTCTAAAATGAAATTCTTCACGACTTTCACCGCCCGGAAACGGCAGTTGTGCATGGCTGTCCAGCCACGCCTGGTATGCCGGATTACCGGAAAGTTCCTCATAGTTTTTATTCTCAAATTCTCCAAAGTCACATTCGCGCAGATCATCAATTATATGCATCTTCTGTGCAGGATAAATCAGTCGTGCAGTCTCAATACAGCGCCGCAGCGGACTGACGTAAAGCTCCTGTGCCTGTGGATAAAACACATCTTTGACAAGCGCAACCCCTTCAGGGGAGAGCACTTCATCTGTTGTGCCAATATAGCGCCGCGCTTTATTTCCTTCTGTAATCGAGTGACGAATCATCAGTATTTTAAGCATGCTTAATCACCATCGGTATCCCGCATACAATACGGCATACCTCCTTAGAAGCTTCAGCCAGTCTGGTGCACACACGCCCTGTCTGCTCTCTGTACCTGCGCTCAAACGCATCCATAGGAGCAATCCCGCTTCCAACCTCAGCCGTCACAATCACAGCCTCCGGATTCTGTTCAATTAACTCCTGCGCCAGTTCCTCAACGGTTCCTCCATTCAAAAGAGTCTCCCGGATATATAAGTGAAGGTTCAAAAGTCCCTGACTTTGCAGCACTTTGTCGTGTTCTGCACTTTGGCAATCATACCAGACCAAATCAGGGTACATTTTCTTCGCATATTCTGTTTTTCCCTGATATTCCCCGCCAATAATAAGTTTCATACCTACCTCGTTCCTACGGGGCACCGCCCCAAGCATCTATTTCAAAAACAATCCCGTTACGATAACAGCCATGGCAAACAGCAGCTCTTCGAGCTGCAGGAACCATCCCGCCAGATCCCCTGTGATTCCTCCGAATTTATCCACTGCCATTCGATAATAGTACACATACAGTATCCCTGTCACCCCAAGGCTTACCAGCGCATACAGCGGCGAAATCCAACATAACGCAACTATGCAGACTGCAATATATACAAACATCGTATTACGCACCGTCTTCTTCTGGGCCGCATCCGAAAAGGCAGCGGCCAGCCCCGTATTCTTGGCCTTTGGAAACACCACAACTGCAAGTCCGCTCAAGGCACGTGAAAGCACGAACGAAACAGCAAGCAATGGCACGTATTGCATGGCAAGCTCCGAATACACCGCCAGATAGAGTAAAAAATAGACAATCCCGCCAAGGATGGCGAACGCTCCGGCTCTGGGGTCTTTTAAGATTTCCAGCCTGCTGTCCCTGCTCTGGTAGGAGCTGAGCGCATCCGTAGTATCCAGAAGCCCATCTATATGAATTCCTCCTGTCACAGCGACCGGAATCAATATTGCTACGATCCAGACTGCCACTGAATGCAGCGGCAAAAACTCGGACAGCTGCATCCAGCCCCAGAACAGTCCGCCCACAATCACTCCCACAAGGGGAAAAAAGCACATAACATAGCGCATGTTCTTTTCATTCCAGTCACAGCGGGGCATCGGAATCTTGGAGTACATCGAAAAAGCTATCACCAGGCTATTTAATATTGCACGCATCGTTCTTCTCCTTTAGTATCACCGGGATTCCATACACGACCTCTACGACCCGGTCCGCCATCTGTGCTATCTTCTGATTGATCAACCCCAAATTAGTCAGATAGTCCTTCATATCGCCTTCATAATATTCTCCGGAAGAGAATACCTCATTCGTAACTATCAACAGCTCTTGTGTCTGCTCCCGCAGCCGTTTTACACCGCGCAGCACCCGTTCCACTGTGCCTTGCGGTTCTGCGTTCGGCATAAACATCTCATTTGCCACCAGATTCGACATACATTCCAGCAGCGCCGTACCCTGATGCTGCGGCAGCACAAGTTCCTCTAATGCCTGCGGGCACTCAATCGTTGCAAACCCTTTGCCTGCCCTCATGGCTTTATGGCGCTCAATTCTGTATACACTTTCAGCATCCATGACCTGCATGGTTGCGATGTAGTAACGATTATTCTGAGGCATGCGCACAGCCTGTGCTTCTGCATAAGCCGACTTCCCGCTGCCGCTGCCTCCTGTGATTACTGTCATCATTTCATCTTACCTCAGCTTTAGTCAACTTTATTAATCCAGCGGCACATAATCATCAATTTCGATATCTGAAAATGTCGTCATCTGTGAGTATACGGCAGCTGCCATATCTAAAAACGGAAATAATGTAACAGCTCCTGTTCCCTCTCCCAAACACATGTGTGCATGCAGAAGCGGTTCCAGTCCAAGTGCCTCTAACAAAAGTCCGGCAGCTGGCTCCTCTGAAACATGACTGGGCAGCATATATTCTGCCGCCAGAGGCTGTATCCGCGCCGCCACAAGTGCAGCCACACTTGCAATGAAGCCGTCAATAACGACTGGAATCTTATAGAGCGCCCCGCCAAGGAATACGCCCGCCATACCGGCGATATCGAAGCCGCCTACTTTGGCCAGCACATCCAACGGGTCTTCCTTCGTAAGATGATATTTGTGTATTGCAGTTTCAATCACTTGTATTTTCTTTTTCAGCCCTTCAGAAGACAGACCGGCACCCCGTCCGGTCATCCGATCCACAGGCTCGCCAAGCAGTACACTTGCCACAGCACTGCTCGTCGTGGTATTTCCTATGCCCATCTCGCCGGTCGCCAGCAGCGTAAACCCTTGTTCTTTTAGTTCCCGAACCATTTGTATGCCGGTTTCTATGGCTTGTATGGCCTCCTCGCGGCTCATCGCCGGCTCTTTGACAAAATTATGCGTTCCATAGCCTACCTTGCGCGAGGGCACTTTGGTATCCACTACCATTCCAATATCCACCGGGAAAATCTGCGCCCCTGTCTGGGCACATAAAATACTGGCGGTCGCTCTTTTAGAAAGGAAGTTTTCAGCAACAATGGCCGTTACTTCCTGCCCTGTCTGCGTCACACCTTCTTCAACAATTCCGTTATCTGCGCACATGACAATCAGTGCTTTTTTGCTTATGTCCACGTCATTTCTGCCTTCAATCCCCGCAATACGGATTATATAATCTTCCAGCATCCCCAGACTGTGCAGCGGCTTTGCAATACTGTCCCAGCGCTTTTTAGCCGCCTCCATGCTTTTCCCATCGGTCGGCTCACATTGTTGTATCGTTTCTAAAAATCCCATGTTATCCTCCATCCTGACTACCTTATATGTCAAATAATCCAAGCATGATCAAATGAATCCCCTGCACAGATAGCGCAATTCCTAATAAGATTCCTGTCATCTGTGTCAGAAAGAGAGGCAGGGACAGCAAAATATAGGCGGCAGACAGCAGACTTACTATCGCCAAAAGGAGGGTCCACATCCAATTAAAACGCTGCCCTGTGCTTCGGTAATAAAGTGCACTTCGCAGTTCTGTTGCACCTACTCCCAGCGTCCATACGGCAAATACGAGCGCAAAGAAAAGCGCCGGAAACTCAGGACTGACCCACATAATACTTCCGACAACAAGCAACAGCAGGGAAAGTGCAATATACCATCTGCCCACTGTCTTATTCTGTATGAGGAAAAAATATGTTACCACAACCGATAATCCTGTAAGTACCAGAAGAATTCCTATAAGCCAGGAAAGACTCTCTACAAACAGAATTGGCAATGCAAAGCTGGTCAGACCAAATACTACCAAGAGTATGCCCCAAACCAGATTTAATACTTTCATGCTGACCGCTCCCATCCTGCTGCATACTGCTCCTGTCTGCAAATGAAGCAATGCAGACCGCACGTATCATGATTTCCTATAACTGTACCATAATCCACAATTTTTTTCAAGAAATATGCACTGCTTACAGTCCTGACAAATCACGAAAAAGTCCCCGGCAGCCAATGTGCCCGGGACCCTGATTTTTCCTATTTATTTTACTAATTCTTTGACCTTTGCACGTTTTCCGATACGCTCTCTTAAGTAGAACAGTTTTGCTCTTCTTACTTTACCACGACGGACAACTTCAACGTTAGCAACGTTTGGTGAATGCAGTGGCCATGTCTTCTCAACACCAACACCGTTAGAATTCTTTCTTACGGTAAAGGTGGCACGGCTGCTTCCGCCCTGTTTCTTAATTACAGTGCCTTCAAATATCTGGATACGCTCTCTTGTACCCTCTTTGATCTTGGCATGTACTCTTACCGTATCACCTACTGAAAAAACCGGAATCTGCTCTTTGATCTGAGCAGCTTCAATATTCTTAATAATGTCGTTCATATTACTTCTCCTTATCTACGCGGATGTTCTTACTACAACCTATACGTACAGAGGAACATCTCTTTTATTCACAGCGAATATTATTATACTACATAGTTCTTGGGATTTCAAGCACTATTTTTCATCTTCCTTTTCGCGTTTTGAGCGTCCGAACAGAACAGCTGCCGCGCCTTTTAGCTTCCCTCTCAAAAAAGCAACACCCCGTCTGAAAGAATCCTCATAGCAGGCATTAAGCTCCGCACCATACAATACAATGCTCATACAGATATACATCCACAGCATAATCATGATAATCGCCGTCAGGCTGCCATACATGTTTGTAAAGGACGGAAAATAGTCAAAATAAAGTGAAAAACAATAGGAAAATACCAGCCACGCCAAAGCTGTAAGCACTGCTCCCGGCAGCTGACTCTTAAAGCTCGCCTTGCGGTTCGGCAATACTTTATACAGGAACAAAAACAAAACCGTCAGAACCAGGAACGAAGGTACGTTCTTGGCATGCAGGATTTCGTGCAGTACTTCTCCGAAGAACGGGCTGTATTCCTGTACTGCCTCCTGAATGTTGCTGCCGAAGATATTAAGGAGCATACTGGCAATCAAAGCCAATACCAGAATCAATGTATAAAAGATTGACCAGATCCTCGTCATCAGCCAGTTTCGGCTTTCTTTGACATGATATATCGTGTTAAGACCGGTGGTAATTGCTTGCAGGCCTTTGCCCGAAGACCATAGGGCCAGTACTGCTGTTATGGGCAGAACTGCCGAAGACTTATTGTATACTTCATATACAATATTCTCGAACAAAGACTGAAAATCCGGAGGACATAATTCAATCAGTGTCTCCATCACAAATTGCTGTGACAAAGAGGTATACTGCACCAGTGTCAGCAGGAATAATGTAAACGGTATAAAGGAAAGAATCAGAAAGTAAGCTGCCTGCGCTGCATAGGCACCAACGTGGTCTTCAAATATCCGCCCGATAAAGCCTTCCACACTTTGTACAAACTTTTTGAATCTTTGTTTTTTCATACTCACCTTTTAACATCCGAAAAAAACTGGTAAATAGTCACAGAATTATATTCTTCCCCGGGTTGAAGCTGCGGAGAAGCAAACGCAGGCTCATTGACTGCATTTGGGAAGAACTGGGTTTCGAGGCAAAAGCCGCTATGTTTTGTATAGGGCGCACCGCCCTTCCCTGTCATATCAGTAATATGATTTCCTGTATAGAACTGAACACCCGGCAGATCTGTCGATACCTCCATTCCGATACCGCTTTCTGCGGCAGACACCTGCGCAAACGGGCGAATCATGTCGGCTTCATACTCGTTGATCGCCATGGTATGATCATACCCACCGGTGTAACGCAGCTGTGCATCCTGCGAACCTAAGTCCTCACCTATCGTCTTTGCGGTAATAAAATCAAACGGAGTCTGCTCTACGGACCGAATCTCTCCGGTCGGAATCGCACCTTCATCAGCCACTGGCACAAAGCAGTCCGCATCGATCTGCATCTTGTGTGTAAGTACGGATGTCCCGCTTGCTGCACCTGCCAGATTAAAATAGGAATGATTCGTCAGATTCACGATCGTAGTCTTGGTCGTATGTGCGGTATATTGTATAATCAGCTCATTCTCTTCTGAGAATGCATAGGATACAAGGCAATCCAGCTCTCCCGGGAACCCATTCTCTCCGTCAGCACTAAGATAAGCAAAGGTTACCCGATTCTCCGCCTCATCAATACTGTGGATCGACCATATCTGTTTTTCAAATCCATTGGGGCCGCTGTGCAGATTATTTCCTGCCTGATTTGCTTCCAGAGTATAGGATTGTCCGTCAATCGAAAACTTCGCTCCTGCAATCCGATTGCCATTACGGCCGATTGTGGCTCCGAAATAGCATGGATTTTGCTCATATTCAGCTACGGTATCATATCCAAGTACAACATCGCGCAGCTCTCCCTCTCTATCATAAAGAACTATTGATTTTAGTATGGCTCCCAGATTTATCACCTCAATATAGGCGCCGGAGCTGTTCTTGATTCTGAACAGATGGATCGTGTCACCTTGACCCGTTGTTCCAAATTCCACTTTTTCAATACTCATAGTGTCCCTCTGCTGTATGATACAGCACTCCTTCCTTAGCATATACTTATTGACAAATAAAAAGAGAGCCAACGGCTCTTTTTTTATAGTCCCAAAATGCCGTTCCTATAATTTTGAGTCCTAGCTACAGCTAGGTGGGTTTCCGCAACAAATATTTTGCCTTCCACTTATAAGAGGCCTGACAGCCTATCTGCAATATAGGAGTCCCATTAAAAATGATGTAGGTTCAAAATAATAGGTTGTCGCACATTTCAGGATTGCTTTTTCTTACTTAATTATAATATATTCAATTCGCTTTTGCAACCGCTAAGCACCTGTCTTCTGCGGGGTGTACTCAAGCGCATACGGAGTGCTCTGGTACACATAATAATTCAGCCAGTTCGTATAGAGATTATTTGCATTGGAACGCCAGGAGAGTTTGGGCTTTTGTGTCGGATCATCATTATCATAGTAATGCCTGGGCAATGCAATATTCATGCCCTTCGCCAAATCTCTTTGATATTCCTTATCCAGAGTCATCCGATCGTATTCCGGGTGCCCTGTCACAAAAATCTGGCGGCCCTGCTGTGCCATTGCCAGATAAAGACCTGCCTCCTGTGAATCCGCCAGCACCGTCAGTGCCGGGCATGCTTCCACATCTCCCAGTGCCACTTCCGTGTGACGGGACTGCGGTGCCAGAAACACATCGTCCATGCCTCTAAGAAGCGGTACCTTCCGATTCCTGACCGTATTCTCAAAAATCCCAAACATCTTGGCATCCAAAGCGCGTTTCTCTATGCCGTAATGATAATAGAGGCCGGCCTGCGCTGCCCAGCAGATGTAGAAGGTCGAGGTAACATTTGTCTTGCTCCACTCAAATACTTCCACCATCTCCTGCCAGTAGTCCACCTCTTCAAACGGCATATTCTCCACCGGCGCTCCGGTAATGATCAGGCCGTCAAATTTCCTATGGCGGATCTTATCAAATGTCACATAAAATTTATTCAAATGACTTACAGAGGTATTCTTATGGTCATGCTCCGACATAATCATAAATGTAATATCCACCTGAAGCGGCGTATTGGACAACGAACGCAGAAGCTGCAGTTCCGTCTCCTCTTTCAAGGGCATCAGGTTAATGATTACTATCTGTAACGGCCGTATATCCTGACGAACCGCTTTTTCTTCTTCCATCACAAAAATATTCTCTCGTTCCAGTATTCCTTTTGCCGGCAAGTCTTTTAAAATATTAATTGGCATATTGCAGCACCGTCCTTTCTTAATACTATCTAATAGAGAAAATTATTACCATAATACACCAGTATCCAAAGATACGCAAGTGCTTTTGCCAAAAAACATACAATTCCAATCAGGATTGATTGTGTTATAATGTGCGTAACTCTTCTTCCGTAATCACTGCAATACCCAGAGCTTTGGCTTTCTTGTTCTTGGAACTGGCCGAAAGTGCATCATTATTGACAAGATATGCCGTCTTAGCCGATATCGAAGAACTGACTTTACCGCCCTTTGCCTCAATCCAGGCTCTTAGTTCATCTCGATTGGCAAAGGTAGTCAGACTGCCTGTAATCACGAATGTCTTACCGGCAAACGAGCTCTCTGCCGACTGCTTCGGAGCTGTAAACCGCAGGAAAGGCAGCAGTCTTTGCAGCATTTCCATCGTATGCGTGTCCTTGAAATAGTGGCTGACACTCCCCGCTATGACCTCTCCGCCCCCATCAATCGCTGCAATTTCTTCCTGTGAGGCAGCCTGAAGTTTGTCGAGATCATACGAAAATTCTCGACAGATCATGGTCGCCGTACTAACTCCGACATTCGCAATCCCCAGGCCATAGAGCAAACGTGGAAGAGTCGTATCTCTGGCTTTTTCAATACTTTCCAGCAGATTTGAGAACGACTTCTCTCCAAAGCCTTCCATCGCAACGATTGCTTCTTTGTGCTGCCCGAGGGTAAACAAGTCAGCATATTCATGTATCATTCCTCTGGCAATCATTTTTTCTAATGTTGCTTCAGAAAGTCCTTCTATATTCATGGCATTTCTTGCTGCAAAATGCGTAAAGGATTTGATTTTTTTGGCCGGACACTCCGGATTCGGACACAGCAGCACTTCAATATCATGATCCTGCTTCAGCAAAGTCGGACTATCACACGCGGGGCAGGTCGCAAGTACCGGAATCGAAGCACTGCGGGTCAGATTATCAGCAATCTGGGGAATAATCATATTAGCCTTGTAGACAGTAATCGTATCCCCCGTTCCCAGCGCAAGTGACTTCAAAATACTGACATTATGTACGCTTGCGCGGCTGACTGTCGTCCCTTCAAGCTCTACCGGCTCGAATATGGCTACCGGATTGATCAGCCCGGTTCTCGACGGACTCCATTCAATCTGCAGCAAATGCGTCTGTGCCATTTCATCCTGCCACTTAAAAGCATAGGAATTTCTCGGAAACTTTGCGGTGTTTCCCAGCGATGTGCCATATGCAATATCATCATACAGAGCCACAAGGCCATCGGATGGCATGTCATTGGCCGTAATTTTCTGCTCGAACTGCGCCACCGCCTCACCGACCGTATCCTGTGTCACAAGTACCGTTTCTACAACATCAAATCCAAGAGATGCAAGCCAGGTGAGCTGTGTATAATGTGAATTGGCAAACTCCATATCCTCTGCACTCACAATGCCAAATGCGATAAATCTGACATTTCGCTTCTCTGTAACTTCATTATTTAATTGCCGCACAGAGCCACTGCACAGATTTCTGGGGTTCTTATACCTCGCTTCAATATCTCCCAGTTCACTATTGATTCTGGCAAAATCCGAATAGCAGATAATCGCTTCACCACGCAGCACCAGAGTTCCCTGGTACTTGATTTTGAGAGGAAGATTCTTGAATTTACGTGCATTGTTCGTTACCACTTCACCAATGATGCCATTCCCTCTGGTGACTGCTTTGGCCAATACGCCATTTTGATATGTCAGCACGATTGTCAGACCATCCAGCTTCCAGGATAGCAGTGTCTGACGGTCTCCGATAAAACTCTGTAAGGCTGCCAGATCCTTGGTCTTATCCAAGGAAAGCATAGGCACCGCATGAGGCTCTTTCGGCAATTCTTCAAGCGTTTCATACCCCACCATCCCTGTCGGGCTGTCAGAGAGCACAATACCGGTCTGTGACTCAAGCTCTTCGAGCTTTTCATAGAGTGCGTCGTACTCCTGATTGCTCATAATCTCCTGACCCTGCTGATAGTATGCTTTCGCTGCCGGAAGCATCTTCTCAATTAACTGCTTCATTTCCTTGATTTTATCACTCATACCCGGTTCCCTCCTGCCTATACACTATTGGGATGATGTACTGATCATCTGCATAAGTTCATCGTATTCCCTGCGGGTGACCGGACGATACGTTCCTGTCTTTAAATCACCCAGCTCAATATTCATTACTCTGATTCGCTTCAATTCCGTAACTTTATAAGATAATGCCTCACACATACGCCGTATCTGGCGGTTCAGGCCTTGTGTCAGTATAATCCGAAAGACCCTGTCATTCACTTGTTCCACAGTACAAGGACGAGTCACCGTATCTAATATGGCGACACCGCTGCGCATTTTTTGTAAAAAAACATCTGTGATGCTCTTATTGACCGTCACAAGATACTCTTTTTCATGTCCATTCCTGGCTCGCATCATTTTATTAACAATATCTCCCTGATTCGTTAACAAAATAAGCCCTTCTGAGTTCTTATCCAAACGACCAATCGTAAAGACTCTTTCAGGGTAGTTGATATAGGAAATAATATTAGGTTTTATCTGGGGATTAGAAGTGCATTCAAGGCCGCGCGGCTTATGAAATGCCAGCAGCACGACCTTGTCTTTGATTTGAATCGGAATTTGATTGACGCAGACAACGTCTGCCTTGGTGACTCGGTCGCCCAGCACGGCAATCGTACCGTTAATGGTGACCTTCTTATCCCGGATATAGGCATCTGCCTGCCTGCGTGAGCAGACACCGGCTTCACTTAAATACTTATTGATTCTGATATCGTTATCCTCTTCAGCTTTCATTATTCGCTTCCATCTGGTCCAGGAACTGACGCAAAGTCGCATCGGATTCCTGTGCATTTCTATACTCAGCTTCCACTCCCTGAATCAGCTCCGTCACATCCGCATCCTGTGCTGTCGTCGTCATAAGTTCACTGATCTGCGCATCGGATTCCGCCTGTGTCATGACTACCAGCTGCTCACCGGAGGTAATTACGTACAGCTGACTGATGGAGGGTACCGGTGTTGCAATATCTGTTATATGATATTTATAAGAGGCATATACGATATAGCTTCCTTCGGTAAGACCGTTCTTGGTATATGCGATCACATCTGTATAAGAAGTAATATAGGTCGCCTGTGTAATACTTTGTACATCTTCGTCCGAAAGTGTATCCACCAACGTGCGTAAAGTATCAATATCCTTGGCACCCAGTGCCGTAAAATAACTGCTGATCAAAGAGTTCACCGCCGGGTATGCACTTGTCTTCAAGGCATTATCCGTTACCGCTTCCGTCGCTTCGGGCGTCGCGGTTGCTTCCGTCGTACTCTCCGCAGCCGGCGTTGTAGTACCGCTGTCTGCCGTACGGTTGTTGTTCACTGCAAAATATACGCCGACGGTAATGACACTTAACACTGCAATTACGACAACTACCAGAATAATATAACGTAAGTTATCGGAAATCCATTCTTTAAATTTATTCACGCCAACGCCTCCATTCTGCCCAAGGTGCTTATACACCCCTGTTGATAAAATCGCATCTGAAGGGAGTCGAACCCCCGACACGCGGCACCGGAAACCGCTGCTCTATCCACTGAGCTACAGATGCATATATCTTCGAAAAGTACTGTATACACAGCGTTTTCTATATTTCATACTGCCCCCTGTATAAATCCCATACTCTTAAATGAGTACTTTTATCGGCACTACGAAACATAGTGTATAATATCATATATCGGATGTTCTGTAAAGCAAAATACCAAAAAACAGGGTGCCGTAAACCCATCTCATGGCTTAAGCACCCTGCGTATCTGCGATTCTATACGACCATATCCAGAAGATGCTGTCTGTAATAGAAAGCCTGCACAGTATCGAAGAACGTATCTATATTATCAAAATCCGTAAGCGGTGGTATATCACAACCGGAGGAAATCAGGAAATTATCATGTCCTTTGCATTTTTCCAAAAGTTTAATTGTCTCGATCCGCATGGACTGCGGGGTTCCGTTTCTAAACTGCTTAGAAGGACTTATATTTCCCATGACCAGCGAATCTGCCGGAAGCTTCTGCAGCATATCTGCCATATCGATCGCATCGCCCAGATGAAACACCTTACAGCCTGTACTTATGATTTCTTTGGCAAGCGATTGTACAGAACCGCCGCAGTTATGATAAATCACAATGAATCCCTGCTCCTGTGTCTCGTCCACGATCTTACGAACGTAATCGGAAGAAAACTTTTGCATAAGTTCCGGAGACAACAGACCCGCCAGCGGCTCGGCCAGGATGACACCATGTGCCCCTGTTTTTTTGAACTCTTTAATATATTTTATAATAAAATCAGTGGCTTTTTGAAGCACCGTATGTACTTTTTCAGGCTCTTCATAGCAGTCGACCATAACCTCGTTGATATCCATCAGACGCCCCGCCAGCGAATAGGGTCCGATACAACCGGCGAAAACCGGGCGGTCTGTGATCAGCTTGAGGCTTTTTCTCACACCCTCCACGCAGATTCCCGTACGTCCGGCACCTACCTCGGGTACAACGAGCGCATCTGCCTCTTCTTGCGTACGCACAAGATGTCCGATGATGGTTGGCACTTCATCACTGGCATAGACAGCCGTAGAACCGAATGCCTCAGCTTCTACTGAGAGATCCATGAAACTGGGGGCTGCCGGCATATCATACTTGTCGGCGATCATTCGCATCCCCATAGCCTGATAATCACTGCTTGAGACCAACTCTTTAACAGTTACAAATAATAACTGTACTGACGGAAAAGATAAAATAGGCAAAGGTTTTTTCTCATCCTCAAAGATCATTTTATCCACCCATTTAAACATATTCATTGTGTTCTCCTCCTGTATTTATATAATCTTAACGAGCACATTATGGCATAGGATTTTTTAAAAATATATCAATAAACAATGATTTTTGTAATTTTTTTACAATAGTATCACGCATTCAGCAAATTTCAGTATTGGACATCTGTTTTTTTGTATGATACTTATACTTTTTCAATTAGTTGGCATTTTTTATCAAAATAAAGTCGAAAAAAAGTTAAAAAAATTCTATTATTTTGATATATTTTACAATTCTCTTTTGATAGTATACGGGTAACACCACACATTACAATTGCTTTCGAGCTAAAAAGGAGGAACCACAAATGAAAAAAACTTTCTCACAACTTGCCTATGCTTCAACCGAAGATTTTCTGTACGGCAAATGCCCTAACCCGGTTGTATGCAAAAACGGTCTTACTATTGGAGGAGGTACCATCTACCCTGAAGTCAACTTTACTCTGCCGGTTATGAGTGCAACTGCTGAAACCCTGCCGACAGCCCAAAGGATTTACACCGACATGATTGACGGCGTGCTGAAAAAAGCACACGAGCTGCATGCGCCCGGTCTGGTCGTCGAATTTGAGACCTTGCCGCAATATACAGAACACCCGGAATGGGGTATCTCCATTCACAAAATCCTGCGTGACAGAATATCAGAATTCGAAGCAAAACACGGACTTAAAACAGTTATCCGCATGACCCCGAACGATCTGCGTGATATGTCCCGTCCGCCGATTATGAGAAGCGGCAAATATTGGGATTCTATGGTTTCTATATTTGAGCAGACTGCCAAAGACGGCGCAGATATCTTATCGATCGAATCTACCGGCGGCAAGGAAATCAACGATGCGGCCATCGTAAACGCTGATATCCGCACCTCTATTTTCGCACTTGGCGTGCTTGCCTCCAACGATATGGAATGGCTCTGGCAGAATCTCACTCAGATCATTACCGAGAACGGTGCTATTGCCGGCGGCGATTCGGCTTGCGGCTTTGCCAATACCGCCATGGTTCTGGCAGAACAAGGCTTTATCCCCAAAGTGTATGCTGCATTTATGCGTACAATTTCAGCTCCCAGAGCCTTAGTGGCACTTGAAAACGGAGCTGTTGGGCCTGGTAAAGACTGCGCTTATGAAAATGTTTATTTAAAAGCTATTACGGGCACCCCTATTTCACTGGAAGGAAAATCTGCTGCGTGCGCTCACTTTAGCCCCATCGGCAATATTTCAGCGGCTGTCGCTGATTTGTGGAGCAATGAATCTGTACAGCAGGTCAAACTTCTAAGCGGGTTCGCACCGGTCGTTTCTACGGAACAGCTCATCTACGACTGCCGTCTGATGAACAAGGCTGCAGAAAAAGGATACCAAAAAGTAATGCGGGATCTGCTCGTTGAGTCTGACTGCTATCTGGACCCGCAGGCTTATGTAATGCGTCCGGATGTAGTCTTCGAAATCAGTAAAGAAATCATCAAAACACAAGACCCCTTCTTAAGAACATTACATGTTGCCAGAAAAACTGTGGAAATCCTTGAGCATGCAGTTGCAGCCAAAGAGCTTGAAATCAGCGAAAAAGAGACGCGCTGGCTGGATATCCTAAAAGATCAGATTGACGAAATTCCAGAGGACAAAGAGGAATTTACACAGGAAATACGTGCAGAATTAGACGAAAGCAAATACGCACCGGCAGAATACGGCTTATAAAAGCAATTGGATACAGACTTCTACAAGGAGGATACCATCATGAAAACAGAACTTATTGTCATTGCAGGTTTTCAAGGTGCCGGCAAGACTACCTTTGCCAGGCAGCTGCTGGAACAGGCGCCGCAGGCACAAAAAATCGTTGTCTGGGAGAACGAGTCCGGCAAATGCACCTATCCTTCTTATGCGTCTGCTACCCCCTCAATCCTTGTAAAAAGTATGTATGCCGGGTGTGTCTGCTGTGCCGGCACGCTTGTTCCCGGTATGATTCAGACGGTCTACGAAGAGGCGCCTGATTCTATCTTATTAGAGGCCTCCGGCTTTGCGCAGCTCTCTGATCTGCTGGTACAACTTCAGACACCGGCTTTGCAGAAACTGTGCCATATCAAATCTATCTGTCTTGTGCTGGATGCTTCCACGTTCGAGAAACGCCGCCTCTTGTCCGAAACATTTTTAGAAAACCAGATCCGCCATAGTGATTTTGTCTTTCTCAGTAAAACAGAGGCGCTTTCACCGGAACAGTTATCTGCCCTGCAGACTTATATTTATACAATCAATCCACACTGCAAAACAGAGCCTGCCGGTCGGCAGACTCTGTCTAAGCAAAAACTTCAGGAGCTTATCTGGGATACAGAAAAGGTGAGAATCCCCAAAATCATCCCTGTCCATGCACCTAAAAAGGTACTGCCTGCCATGTCCTGGCAGGCAGAAATCTGATCTATTTTTTTCCGCGCTCTTCCCTGTATTTTTTGGGTGTTACCCCGACAATACTGTGAAAAATCTTAGTAAAGTAACTTTGACTTCCAAATCCGCATAAATCTGCCACTTCGACAAGCCCCAGTTTGCTATTGAGCAGCAAAAGCTTGCTTTTATCCACCCGCACACAATTGATATAGTGAGAGATACTCTTGCCCGTTTCTTTTTTAAAGAGACTGCTTAAATACGCTTTGCTCACATAGGTGCTTTGGGCAATGTCGTCCAACGTTATGTTCTTCATATAATTTCGCTTAATATACTCGACAACATTAAAGATGATCTCTCCGTGCTTAATATTATTAAAATCGAAGGTGTCCTTGATCAGCGTCTGCAATATAGCCGAAAGCCAGGCACTCATGTCCTCAATCGTGTTGATTTTATCTAGTTCTCTGGCAAAATCCTGTGTCATGACCGGCAGACCGCCTCCGTCCGCCCCCACCTCCAGTGCCGCACGTGAAATAACAATGAGAAGTTCTGTGATTCTAGGCTTCATCCTCTCGATATTAGAATCGTTTGACACATAAATCGTTGCCAGTATCTGATTCAAGATGATCTGTGCATTCTCCTTGTCCTGACTGCGGATCGCCATCCTGAGCTCTCTTTCCAGCTTAATGGGATACATATAATATGTGTTATCTGACAGCTGGCGCATTTTCTCCGTATATAAGTCACGCACCAAAGTTTCCTGCTGGTAGAATACTCGTTTAGACTTCGTATGCAGTCCTTCCGACATCTGCTCTGTCAGTACTACCACGATCTCTGCCATACTCTGAATCTGACCTACCGTAAAGCTGGGCATACCGGAAATCGTCTCCTTGACCTCCATAGGAAAATCATCCTGCAGATTGTCGTCAATCGTTCCCAGACAACAAGGGCCCACGAGCAGACCGCCTGTCAGATCTCCATCCTCATCAGAAATGGAAAATCCCGCCAGCACCAGTCCCAGTTCACACAAATAAATATACATTCCATCCCACTGATAGGCCTGCTCGTAGCCTTGTATATAGGCATCTACGGCATTACAATGGCATAGCTTATATTTTATACACTGCTCACAGATTTTCGCATAGGCTGAACAACTCATCTCTTTGCTGTTATGATCTATTAAATAGCTTGTCGTACCACAAAGATTAGCTATATGTTCACTGTATTTCTGTGCTGTGGCAAATAATTTCTCGTTCATAATGTCTCCCGCACTCCGCTCAATTCGTCAGACGTATGACACTGTAACAAAAAAGAAGCAGTATATCATACTCTGATATACTACTTCTTTTAGTTTTATTCGTCAAGCTTTCGCATGGGTAATTAGCCCTGTGCGATAATTTCTCTCTTGTTGTAAGAACCACAAGCCTTGCAGACTCTGTGAGGCATCATCAGCTCACCGCATTTGCTGCATTTTACAAGATTTGGTGCGCTCATCTTCCAGTTAGCTCTTCTCTTATCTCTTCTGGCTTTTGATGATTTATTCTTTGGACAAATTGACATATGTTACACCTCCTTAAAATTCTTTAATAAATCCCCCAAGGTCGCTGGTATGGACCCGGCTTCATACACATCACAATTGCAGGATGTATGATTATGGTTAGCGCCGCACTGACTGCATATACCGGCGCAATCCTCTTTGCAGAGAACACCAATCGGCCACATCGTCAGAACTTCTTCGCGTATCATTTCATCGAAATCCAGATCCAGATTATCGATATAATGAATGGCATCCATATCCAAAAGACGCTCTTCGTAGGGTATTTTCATATCTACCCTCTGCGCAATATCCAACGTAAAAGCAGTTGGGACTGCATCCAGGCATCGTGAACAGGGAATTTCAATCAGGATTTCACCTTTTGCTTTTACCCATAAGACCTTATTTCCTTCATTCTTAACTGTCAGCTCGAAAGCCGTATCACTCAAGACTTTGAAAAATTCGCCGTTTGCTTCAAATATTTCCGGCTGAAAAGGTATCACTTCCTCTATTACTTTCTTTTCATCCGTAAGAATTGTACTCAATCGAACTTTCATAAAGGTCTCCAAATCACACTTTTTCAATTATACATAGACGGACACTTTTTGTCAATCTTTATTTCTCATATTCACAACGCCGGCTATTTTACCAAAGCTACTGTTTCGCGGCAGATTGCAAGCTCTTCATCCGTAGGAACAACGACAACTTTGACTTTAGAATCCGGAGTAGAAATCACTTCATCATTACCTCTTCTGTTGTTCGCTTCTTCATCCAGCTGGATTCCCAGATAACCAAGGCTTTCACATACGATTTCTCTGATGACCGGGCCATTCTCACCGATTCCGGCTGTAAAGGCAATTGCATCAACACCGTTCATTGAAGCTACGTAAGCACCAATATATTTGACCACGCGATAACAGAATACCTGGATTGCTCTTTCTGCAATCTTGTTTCCTGCAAACATACCATCTTCCAGATCTCTGAAATCACTGGAAAGTTCTTCGGAAATACCAAGGACACCAGACTTTTTGTTCAGAACATCCATTACTTCATGCAATGACAGATTCTCTTTTTCAGCAATAAATTCTACAATGGCCGGGTCGAGATCGCCGCAGCGGGTTCCCATTACAAGTCCTTCAAGTGGTGTCAGTCCCATGGAGGTATCTACACATTTTCCGTTAAGTACGGCACTTACAGAAGCACCATTTCCCAGATGGCAGACAATGATTTTGGAATTCTCATAATCCAATCCCAGAAACTCTGCTGTTCTCTTGGATACATAGCTGTGTGATGTTCCATGGAAGCCATACCGTCTTACTTTATGTTTTGTGTAATATTCATAAGGAAGGGCATACAGATATGCCTTTTCCGGCATTGTCTGATGGAATGCCGTATCAAAGACACCTACCATAGGGGCATTCGGCATCAGTTCCTTGCAGGCTGCCACACCAATTAAATTGGCCGGATTGTGCAGTGGTGCCAGATCATTACATTCTGTCACAGCTTCAATAACTTCGTCATTGATAACTACGGATGTGGAGAATTTCTCTCCTCCATGCACCAGTCTGTGACCAACTGCTTCTACTTCGTCAAGACTCTTGATGACACCGGTTTTCTCATTTGTCAGTGCTTCAAGTACCAGCTGAATTGCCTGTTTGTGGGTCGGCATAGCAGCCTCAGTGATTTCTTTCGTGCCGCCGGCCGGTGTATATACAAGCCTTCCGTCAAGTCCGATTCTCTCGCAAAGTCCCTTTGCAAGTACTTTCTCTGTATCAGAGTCCAGCAACTGGAATTTCAGAGAAGAACTACCACAGTTGATTACCAAAACGTTCATTCTTATATCCTCCTTTAGTTATGAAAACAGCTTCTATCTACTTTTACGATTCTAAATCCGACTATTCTGCCAGACACTGTACAGCGGTAATCGCAGTAACACCAACGATATCAGTTGCGCTGCATCCTCTGGATAAGTCATTGACCGGCTTAGCGATTCCCTGTGTTACAGGTCCGTAAGCTTCTGCCTTTGCCAGACGCTCTACTAACTTATATCCGATATTTCCGGCATCAAGATCCGGGAAAATCAAGACATTTGCCTTGCCTGCCACCGGGCTGTTCGGTGCTTTGCTTGCTCCGATGCTGGGTACGATAGCGGCATCCAACTGGAACTCTCCGTCCAGTAAAAGATCCGGATTCTCTTTTTTGGCAATTGCCACTGCTTCAACAACTTTGTCTACATCTGCATGCTTTGCACTTCCCATAGTGGAGTGTGATAAAAATGCGACCGTAGGCTCCTGCTCTACCAGCAGTTTGAAAGATTCTGCGGAAGAAGCTGCAATCGCTGCCAGTTCCTCAGGATTTGGATTCTGATTCAGTCCTGAATCGGCAAAAATAAAAGTACCATCTGCTCCATATTCGCAGTTAGGCACTGCCATAAGGAAGAAGGCTGATACCAGCTTGGTTCCCGGTTTAGTCTTAAGTATCTGCAGGCAGGGGCGCAGTGTATCTGCCGTTGAATGGCAGGCTCCTGATACCATACCGTCTGCATCTCCCATTTTGACCATCATACATCCGAAGTACGGATATTCTGACAGCAGGATTTCTTTGGCTTTCTCCGGTGTCATTCCCTTTTTACTTCTAAGTTCAACAAATTTGTCAATGTAGGCCTGTGTTTTATCTGATGTTGCAGGGTCTACGATCACTGCTCCCGAAATATCAAGATCTTCGCTGCGTTTCCTGATATCCTCTTCATTTCCGATTAAGATTACTTTTGCCAGTCCTTCTTGCAAGATGGCCTGGGTTGCCTCCAGTGTTCTGCGGTCTTCACTTTCAGGAAGTACAATCGTCTTTTGTGCCTGTTTCGCTCTCTCCTTTATTACGTCGATAAATCCCATAGTCCCCATGACTCCTTTCATTTTTAACAAGATAAAGTCATTATACACTTAGTATACTTGTATTTCAAGACTGTCAATGGTAGAATACGCTAATATAGTATGTATTTTTTGAGGTGCAATCATGGCTAAAACTGTAGGACTTATAACCGAATATAACCCGTTTCACAATGGTCACTGCTACCATTTGCAGGAGGCCCGCCGGATGAGTTCGGCCGAGCATGTCATCGTTGTGATGAGCGGCGATTTCGTCCAGCGCGGTGCCCCTGCCATACTCTCCAAGCACGTGCGGACCCGGATGGCACTCAGTCAGGGGGCGGATCTGGTACTCGAACTTCCCTCCTGCTATGCCACCTCAAGTGCCGCTGATTTTGCACAGGGAGCCGTCGCTCTTTTGACAAACCTCGGTGTTGTGGATACCCTGTGCTTTGGCAGCGAATCCGGAGAACTGCCGGTTTTCCAAAAGCTTGCCTCCTATCTGACCGAGGAACCGGAGCCATACCGCCTGCTGCTGCAGTCCAATCTCAAGCTGGGACAGACCTTTCCCGTCGCCCGGCAGCGTGCCCTGGTACAGTTGTTTCCCGAGGATGCTCTCGGAGAATTTCTGGCAAGTCCGAATAACATTTTAGGGCTTGCCTACTGTGAGGCGCTGCTGCGGCTAAAAAGCCCGCTGCAGCCTCTGACACTGCAACGCCGGCACAATGCCTATCATGATACAGATCTGCACCCTCTGACGAGTTCGGCAACTGCCATTCGGCACACCATTTTGCAGGAGAAAGACGGTGCTTTCGCCTCACTGCAGTCACAGATGCCTGTGGAGGTCTTTGCTTTATTGCAAAAGACGCTGCGCACCAATCCGGCGATTACTACAGACCATTTCTCATTATTGCTGAAATACAAGCTGATGTCAGAGGGAGGCCGCCTGTCAGAATTCGCCGATGTTTCATCAGATCTGGCCGCCCGCATCGACCGGCAGCTATACAACTTTGAAACACTTTCACAATTCACCGAACTTCTTAAGACCCGGGAGCTGACACATTCTCGTATTTCCAGAGCACTTTACCATATACTTTTGCAGCTGCGCCAGGAAGACCTTGCGGCTTACAAACAGGCTGGCTGGAGTCCGTATGCGCGTGTGCTGGGCTTTCGGGAGAACACCCCTGTCCTGGCTGCCATAAAAAAACACAGCTGTGTCCCGCTTGTCACCAAGCTGTCAACACAACTGCGTCTTCTGCCGTCTGCCGCCAGACATATGCTGCAGGCGGACGTTTGGAATAGCAATCTGTATGAAAGTGTACTGTCTACGCTTGCACACCGGGCTTTTGTTCATGAGTACTCCCAGCCGGTCGCCATTTCTGCGCCCTGGCGTACTCCTGATGCCCCTTAATTCTTAAAGCTGTGTATGGGGGCCGGAATCCTGCCGCCTCTGGCAATAAATTTCTCGCAGGAATACGGATTGACCGCCATGACCGGGGCATAGCCTAAAAGACCACCGAACTCCACCATTTCACCTACACCTTTGCCAATGACCGGTATGATACGTACGGCTGTTGTCTTCTGGTTCACCATTCCAATCGCAGCTTCATCTGCGATAATGCCGGAAATGGTAGAGGCACTGGTACTTCCCGGTATCGCTATCATATCCAGACCGACAGAACATACGCAGGTCATCGCCTCAAGTTTTTCAAGGGAAAGTGCATTGGCCTGTACCGCATCGATCATTCCCTGATCTTCACTGACCGGAATAAAGGCACCGCTTAGGCCTCCGACTGCGGAAGATGCCATAACTCCGCCTTTTTTAACCTGATCGTTCAATAGTGCAAGCGCTGCGGTAGTTCCGGGAGCCCCTGCATATTCCAGTCCGATTTCTTCCAGGATTTCTGCTACACTATCGCCTACGGCCGGCGTGGGCGCCAGTGACAAGTCAATGATACCAAAGGGAATTCCCAGACGTCGGGATGCCTCTTGCGCCACTAACTGCCCCACTCGTGTCACTTTGAACGCAGTCCGTTTGATTGTCTCGCATAAAGTCTCCAAATCCGCTCCGCGCACCTGCGTCAGCGCCGTTTTGACAACGCCCGGTCCGCTGACACCAACATTGATAATCTTGTCCGCTTCTGTGACACCATGAAACGCACCTGCCATAAACGGATTATCGTCCGGCGCATTACAGAACACTACCAACTTGGTACAGCCGCTTGAATCCGTCTCTTTCGTTTCTTGCGCCGTCTGCAGGATGATTTCCCCCATCAGTTTAACGGCATCCATATTGATCCCCGTCTTTGTGGAGCCTATATTCACCGAACTGCATACGCGGTTCGTAACCGCCAGTGCCTTGGGAATGGAGCGGATCAGCAATTCTTCTGACGGTGTCATTCCTTTGGCTACGAGTGCGGAAAACCCGCCGATAAAGTTGACTCCTGCCTCTTCTGCCGCGCGGTCAAGTGTCTTGGCTAAAAACACATAATCTTCTTCGGATTTACAGGCACCGCCACCAATCAGGGCAAGCGGTGTAATCGAAATACGCTTATTCACAATCGGTATTCCATATTCAGATGCAATTTCTTCACCCACTGCTACCAGATTGCGCGCCGCATCTGTGATTTTGCGATAGATCTTATCACTTAATTTTTCCAGATCCGTATCCACGCAGTCGAGCAGACTGATGCCCATTGTAATTGTTCTGACATCCAGGTTCTCCTGCTCAATCATTTTATTGGTCTGTGTTACTTCAAACAGATTTATCATGTCTTTCCCCCTACACTCTGTGCATCTTATTGAAGATATCTTCTAACTGGCAGCGCACGACAACACCGATTTCTTCTCCAATCGCAGAAAGCTCTTTGGACATGTCTGCAATTGCCTTCGGTGCCTCACTTGTATCTGTCACCATCATCATATTAAAATATCCCTGCATGGTTGTCTGGGAAATATCCAGGATGTTCACCTGATTTTCTGCAAGATAGGTACATATTCTTGCAATAATACCAACTGTATCTTTACCCACTACTGTAATTACGGTTTTTTTCATAGCTTCTCCTCTTCTACCTTGGCGGTCCCCTCTATACGCACACCATGCCTGACACACAGTTCCTGCGTGCCACTTCAATTCTGAAATCTCTTGACTGATAGGGATTTTCTCCCATTGTAACTTCCTGGCAGACGGTTTCATATGCCAGTTCTTCGTAGTTGTTCTCCTTGCTTAGATGTCCCAGAAATACCGCTTTGAGATCATCATGCAGCAATCTGCAGAGCAGCTGCCCCGCACTTTCGTTGGAAAGGTGCCCACGAGCCCCCAGAATCCTCTGTTTGAGATAATAGGGGTATTTCCCTACCTGCAGCATATTTATGTCGTGATTGGCCTCTAAAAGAAGCGCATCGAGATGTGTCAGATGCTCAACGATCTCCTCCGTATACTTGCCCATATCCGTCGCAATACCGATGCTTTTATCACCGCATTCCAGACGATACCCTACCGGCTGTGCCGCATCATGTGAGATGGCAAACGGCAGAATCTGCATATCCCCGATTCCAAAGTATTCATCTTCCCTGATCTCTCGAAACAGTTCCTCCGGAATCTCTCCTACCTGACGGCTTTTGCGTATCTCGTCAATCGTACCGATGGTGGCATAGATTGGTATGTGGCAGCGTCTGGCCAATACCCCCAGCCCGCACATATGGTCTGAATGCTCATGTGTCACCAAGATCCCATCCAGGTCCTTGGCCGTCATATCCACCTCATTGAGCCCCATTTCAACACGCTTGCCGCTGATTCCTGCATCTACAAGGAGGCTTGTGTGCTCACTTCCCACGAAAATACAATTGCCGCTGCTTCCGCTTGCTATACTACATAATTTCATATCGTTTCATCCTCTGGTCTATCTGTCTGTAAGTATACGCCAAATCCCCGTTATTCCTGATTGTATATTGGCATCTTTGCCGAAACTCTTCCGGCTTCATCTGGTTGGCCAGAATATTCGTGATTTTCTGATCCGAATACCCTCGTTCCTGCTTTAATCTCTCTCTTCTGACAGCTTCGTCCACATCAATATACCATAAATCATCACAAATTGCATCATATCCCGCTTCTAAAAGCAAAGCTGCCTCTACGACAAAGAAGGCTGTCCCCCGGCTCCTCTCTTCGTCAATACGCGCCTGAATGTACTCCTGCACTTTGGGATGGATAATCGCATTTAGCCGCTGCAAAAGCTCCAGATTCGTGAATACGAGTGCGCCTACCGTCTTTCTGTTAATGCTGCGGTCCGGATTTAAGATGCGCTCTCCAAAAAGCGACAGCATTGGATCATAGCATGGGCCGCCGGGCCGCATCAGCAGATACCCGACATGATCTGCCTGTACAGCCACAACCGCATAGTTTTCTTTCAGGTAACTCAGGACAGTGGTCTTGCCGGCACCGATACCGCCTGTGATTCCCAACACGATCATCTTATTTTGCTTCATACCAGTTCTCTCCAACGTGAATGTCCACTTCCAGCGATACGGATAAATCAGCCGCCGCTTTCATCTCTTCTTCCAGAATCCGCGTAACTGCATCGACCTCTTGCGTATGCGCTTCTACCAGCAACTCATCATGCACCTGCAGCAAAAGTCTGGACTTCAAGCCCTCGCGCAGTAATCGGTCATGTACCCGGTTCATGGCTATTTTGATAATATCTGCTGCCGTTCCCTGAATTGGCGAGTTCATCGCCACTCTTTCACCAAAAGAACGCTGCATAAAATTACTCGACACCAGTTCAGGTACAGGTCTGCGCCTGCCGAACAAGGTCACTGCATAGCCTGTCTCTTTTGCAGAAATCACCAACGAATCAAGAAACTGCTTAATCTTGGGGTAGGTCTGAAAATACGATTCAATATAGGCCGCCGCTTCTTTTCGGGTAATGTCCAAATCCTGGCTCAGCCCAAACGAACTGATGCCATAGACAATACCGAAATTAACCGCCTTGGCATTTCTTCGCTGTAAGGACGTTACCTCATCAAATGGAGTATTGAACACCTGCGAAGCCGTCAGCCGGTGGATATCCTGCGCTTCTTTGTAGGCCTGAATCAGTGTCTCATCCTCCGACATATGTGCCAGAACACGCAGTTCGATCTGCGAATAATCCGCATCTACAAATACAAATCCCTCCTCCGGTACGAACACCTTACGAATCAGTCTGCCAAGTTCCATACGAATCGGTATGTTCTGCAGATTCGGTTCCGTACTGCTGATTCTGCCTGTGGCAGCAATCGTCTGATTGAAGTGCGAATGAATGCGGCTGTCCGGCCCAATGTAGGCTGCCAGCCCGTCTGCATATGTGGATTTTAATTTTGTCAGCTGCCGATATTCCAGTATGTCTTTTATAATCGGATTTCCCTCCGACAGTTTTAATAACAGATCTGCTGCTGTCGAATACCCGGTTTTCGTCTTCTTGGCTCCGGGAAGTTTGAGCTTTTCAAATAAAATGACGCCCAGCTGCTTCGGAGACTGTATGTTGAACGTCTCACCCGCCTGCTCATAAATTATGCCCTCCAACTCAGTAATACGCGTTACAAGTCTGTCCCCGTATTCCTGTAATTCCGAAGCTTCCACCTTGATTCCCCACCGTTCCATGGAGGCAATCGTCCACACAAGCGGCATTTCAATTGTTTCAAATACCTGTTGCATCTGTGACTCGGCCTGTTTACGATGTAACACTTCATAGAGCTGTAATGGTACCTGCGCCATACAGGCGGCCAGCTGACTAAACTTCTCCGGGATTTCGGAAATTGCAGTTTCGTATGTTGCTTTTCCAATCAGTTCCGTACGCTCCGGTAACATCTGTTCCAGATATTCGCCTGCAAGCTCATGATATAGATAGGAGGAGCGCAGCGGATTCAGCAGATACGCCGCCAGTGTCACATCAAATACCTCGGCTTTGTTTGAAATTCCGGCCCCAGCCGCTAATATTTTGGCATCCAGCGTTGCAATCACTACCTTTTGTGCCAGCTGCTGTATGCTTTCACGCAGTTCGCTTTGCAGGGTGGCATCCACAGGAAGACAATACACGTCTCCCCCCTCCAGCGCCACGGCAATATACAGGATTGTATCTCCGGCAGCAAATAGCTGCATCCCGACCTTCTGGTCCGTAGCCAGACGCTCTGTCTTCTCCTTGAATTCCGACAAACTGCCAAGGACTGTGACGGACGTATCCGCTGTCTGCGGTACCGCCTCTGTCTCAAAGCGGGACATCAGATTCTTGAAATCCAGCTCACGAAACTTTTCATACGCTTTTTGCGTATAAAAATCTGTGATTACCGCTGTCGATGGTTTTAGTTCGACCGGCGCCGTCGTACAGATCGTCGCCAGTTCTTTGCTCAATTTTGCCTTATCATAATGGTCACGCAATGAGTTCTGCGCCTTGGGCGGCTTGATCTCCCCCAGATGTTCATAGGCGTTCTCAAGCGTTTGGAACTCCAGAAGCATTTTGGTCGCTGTCTTTTCTCCCACACCTGGAATTCCCGGAATATTATCGGACGCATCTCCCATGAGTGATTTCAAATCAATAATCTGTTCCGGCGTCAGCTGATATACTTCCTTGACATCCTTTGCGAAATACTCTTCTATCACAGGCTTGCCTGCTTTGGTCTTCGGGATTCTGATCTTAATCCAGTCTGTTGCCAGCTGCAGCAGATCCCTGTCGCCGGAAAGTACGGTAACCTCCATCCCTTCGTTTTGCGCCTCTACCGCAAGGGTTCCCAAAATATCATCTGCTTCAAATCCCGGCAGGGAGCACATCTGAATCCCCATGCTTTCAAGCACCTCCCGTATCAGGGGCACCTGCTCGCGCAATTCATGGGGCATCGGTTTTCTGGTTCCTTTATACTCACTGTATAAATCATTTCGAAACGTCGGTCCATGCTCATCAAACGCCACGATTAAATAACCGGGAGTTTCATCTTCCAGCGTCTTAAAAAGTATTGTTAAAAATCCGTACACCGCATTCGTAAACACGCCTTTGGAATTTGTCATCACCGGAAGCGCATAGAAAGCCCGGTTCAAAATGCTGTGCCCATCCACCAATACTATTTTATCACTCATGTTTTTCTCCTCTTTTCATGGATTTCTCAGACAATGAAAACGCCAAGCGCACCCAAAATCAGCATTAACATAAAGACGCCCACCGCGATGAGCAGCGAATGCCGGATCTTTCTTCTGTGAACAAAGCGCTTTTTATTATGCAGGTCCTGTTTGAGAATTTTTTTAATATCAAGCCAGGCATCCATATTCTTATTGTCCAGCTGCCGAATCGCATAGTCTGTCGTAAAATAGATTTCCAGCTCTTCATAACAGGAAGGGCAGCTTTCCACATGTTTGATAAACTCTTCGAGTTGTCTCGGACTTAATGTCCGGTTAATATAAGCCGTTACCAGCTTTTCAGCAGTCGAACAATCCATAATTGTAGATCTCTTCTTTCTTTTAGGTATACTTCCCCCAATATCGAAATTATACTTTGCAAGTAGTATAACATAACTGACCGCATCTGAAAACCAATACTTGACTGCTAAAGCTTTTTGGTCTCTCACTCTTGTATTTGCCGCCCATATCTTCTATAATTCACAGTAGGATGACTCAATGATGGTTACAGAAAGGAGCTTCATGTTAGTACTTTGCTATCCTTCATGCAGCACATGTAAAAAAGCACTGCACTGGTTGGATGAGCACGCAATTCCCTATGAATTACGTGACATAAAACTAGAGCGGCCGACACAAGAGGAACTTACCGACTGGTACCACAAGAGCGGTCTTTCGCTCAAACGTTTCTTCAATACCAGCGGACTTGTCTACCGCGAGCTGAATCTAAAAGATCAGCTTGCCGCTATGAGCGAGGAGCAAATGCTCTCCGTCCTGGCTACTGACGGTATGCTGGTTAAGCGTCCCTTGGTCGTCGGTGACGATTTTGTCCTTACCGGCTTTCGGGTCGCAGACTGGGATAATACGTTGTTGTAAGCAGCAAATCATACAAAAAACCATCCGGCTTTCGGATGGTTTTTTGTATGATGTTCTATTCAGCAGCTTCTGTCGCTGTCGTGGTGTCTGTCGGCGGTGTTTCACCTTCTTCCGGTGCTTCGCCTCCCTCTGCCCCCGGACCTGCCTCTGTGTTTTGAATTACAATCCGGGAAACTTCTCCCGCATCGTCTAAAGTGGCACTTATGCGGCTTCCGACTTGGATATCTTCCAGCGTGGCTTCTGTTTCTTCTCCGTCTTCTCCCTGTGTGAGAATCTCAGTAGAATCCACCACCGTCAACAATTGTTCTTCTGTCTGGGGTTCCATGTCCTCTGACGGCTCTGTGGCATCAGTATCTGCAGTGGCAGATGCTTCTGTGGTTTCTGTGCTCTCTGTGGTTTCTGTGGCATCCGTTGTCGCCGAAGTGTCCGCCGTATCTTCCGAGGAAGTGCTATCTCCCGCCCCATACTCACTTTGTGCCGGCTGTGTCATCACTGCGAGAGTGATATCGCTGCCATCTATCGCTGTTACTTCTCCCATAAGACTGTTTTCATCAACGGCCGGTGCTTCCGTTACCTCCTCCGTCTGTGTGGCCTGTGTTTCAGTACTTGTCGTCTCCTGCTGTCCGCAGGCTGTGACACTAGCTGCTGCAATACCTGCTGATAAAAGAACCATCACCACTTGTTTTTTCATAAAAATCTCCTTTCAGACGCAAGGCAGAGTCAGACTTTGCTTTGCTGCATATACATGAGTTTCTGTCCGGTCGTACCGGTACGCCAACTCACGCTTTCATCTTGTAACTTCTACAAGAGTCTAAACGGAAATTTTGTTCATCCTGTGGCAGTCCTATGAAGATTATGTGATTATTCGAAGAACTCCTCCTTATTTACACGATTCGCTTACATCAAAACAGAAAAAAGCCTGGCTCCTAAGCAGTCCTTCCAAAAAAGAGATTTTCCAGTGGTCGAGTTCCATAATTGCACGAATTTCCTCGCATTCCTGTGCGGTAAGCGTACAATTAAGTTCGATGATGACACCTTCTTGACGTACTTCATTTTGTGTCAACTGCAATTTAAGAATCCCTACGATCATATCCACGTGTTCTAACTGCTTAACTTTGCAGTTCTTTACTTTTTCCTGTCCCGCCATTGCTTGCTGTTCCCTGCCTTTCCCATACTACCAACATCCTGTCATACCCTACTCTATTGTTATAGTATCACACTACTACCACTCCCGCTCCCCAAAAAATGCACCCGCCAATGTATTTTTCTGATATAGCCGGTATACGATGCATACATTACAAAAGCACAGCGCAAAGAACACCCCCTGCGGGACAGCGGCCATCCTGGCACATACTACCCCGCAGGGGGTGTTCTATTGTTTGGTGCTTATTGCACTTCTACAAATATCTTAAATTGCTGCAAATCCATACCAGCCAATACCTTCATCTAACCATAATCCACCTTGGATCAGGGTATCTCTCTCATACTTACTTGTTGTAAAGAGATGTGAACCAGCTTGCTGCTCACCTGTCAGATACGGTGAGTACAGTCTGTATACAGGTACTTTCTTGTTCGTTGCACTATACCATGCAATACCTTCATACGTCCATCCTATTGCCTGCAGGGCTCTGATTTCTCCCATGTTCGTTGAATAGAAATGTTCACCTGAATTTTTATTGTAGGTTCTGTATACCGGCTCGCCGTATTCCTTCGGTGCGGCGATCCATGCAACGCCTTCATACTGCCATCCTTTGCTTACGCATACATTGACTTCGGCAATATCCGGTGTATATACATGCTCTGTAGAATTTGGATTATAGACTCTGTAAACAACAACACCTTTTGTCCAATGAGCATATACGGTTGTATTTTTAGCATTTGTAAAGATTGTAGATGCTGTGACTCTTTCACCACCGGTCTTCTTCGTCCACCATCCGTCAAACTGATAACGGGACTGTGTAGCTGTCGGAAGATCACCATAGGCTGTATCATATGTCACTTTCTTGGTTTTTGAAGACGTGTCCAGAGTTCCTCCGTTTGCACTAAAGGTAACTGTATATGTCTTCGCTTCCCATTTTGCGTAGAATGTCTTGCTCATCTCAGACTGAACTGTAACATTTGCTGCAGAGAGGAGTTTGCTTCCCAGTTTGTTGGCAAATACCCATGCAGGTGTATTCGATGCCACCTTGGTAGAAGGCACTTCATACCAGCCCTTGAATGTATATCCCGGTCTTGTCGGGTTCGTTGGGTTGGAAACAGCCTGATCGAACAGACCTTCTTTTGATGCTTTTGTCTGATTGAAAATTACACCGGCAGGTGTAGCTTTACCATCATTTAACTCGTAATACAGTTTCACAGTCTTCGGTGCCCATTTTGCATATACAGTCAATGTCTGATCGCCCTTTCCAGGTGTCAGTACGCCATTGTCTGCCGTAAGCATTGTAACGCCGTTAACTACTTTCTTCGTAAGGCTCTTATCCAGATACCAGCCATCAAAGGTATAGCCAGGTCTCGTCGGCGCTGTCTGTGTGATGACCAGTGCAGAATCAAATGTGGCTGTCATGTCAGCAGTTTCGGTAGGTGCTGTAGATCCCGTTCCCTTATTGCTGTTGAATTTTACAACGACCTCCTTGGCTACCCAGTTCGCATACAGGGTAATCTCCAATGCCTTATGATACTCAATGACGCCAATTGCATCTGTCAGTTCTGTACCTGCATATCCAAATCCAAATTCATGATATTCTCCGCCTATGAAGTAGTACCAGCCTCCAAAGGTATATCCATCTCTTGTTGGAGCCAGAGGTGCATCGATTAATTCGCCATATTCAGTGACAATCGATTGCGTAGAACTTGGTTCTGAACTTCCGGTGCCTTGATTTCCATCAAACTTAACTGTTACCTGTCTTGCTTCCCACTGTGCATACAGCGTTACGGTTGCAATTGAATCATCACCATTTGTTGCCTCTTTATACAGTGTATCCGCTGTAACAGCCTTGTTACCGGCAGCATCCAGTGTCCAGCCTGCAAACGTATAACCAAATTTGGTTAACTGCTCAGGCGCTTTATCCAACACTTTATCTGTCCACTTTACGCCAGTCGTTGCAGCAATTGGTGCTTCCGCTGCTCCGTTGAGTTCGTATACGATTTCATACTCATCATTTTCTGTAAATGTCGGACTAAGAGTTGTTGTATCTGTCACTGTCAGAACTGCATTCACAGCCGTTTCGTCAGAAATCAGACTCGATGTATCCGCATCTATATTCCATGATTCAAATGAATATCCACTCTCCGGTACTGCTTTAAGCGTTACCAGACTGTTCTCAAGATATACTTTCGAGCCCGGCTGCGGTGTCACTGTACCGTTGACTGTTTCATTTACAGTTACTGTGTAATAGTCAACATATTCTCCGATTGAGCTGTAACTAAATGCTCCGCCGGTCATAACTAATTGACTTAACGCTAATTTTGCATCAACAGATGTGCCCGGTGTATCCTCATATAATGTGTAGCTTCCTTCCGGTACTGCCGCAAACAGAACTGTCGCTCCGTCTGTTGATGTCTGTGCAGTCGTTTCATTCGTAGCATCATTCTTCAGGTAGAACGTTCTGGTGAACTCTGCCCAATCTGTTCCGTCTTTCTTAACTTTAAAGGTTACGTCATTGGCATTCCAGATAGCTTTTAAAGTGATTGAAGTTGTCTCCGCATCCGTTGCAACATCACCATATGTCTTAGTAAAGTCACGTACGATACCGGAACCGCCTTCTACGACTTCCCAGCCTGCCAGTGTATATCCTGACTTGCTGACCTGATCATTGTATACGCCTGATGTCCATGTTGCGGTATTCCAATTCGCAAGCTCTGGAGTTCCACCATTCACATCATATACTACTGTGTAATTTTTCTGTGCAAATTCTGGATTTAGTGTAGCATTTGGTCCAACAGTCACTGTGGTTGCCGCCTGATCCACTTCCAGTAATCCTTCGCCTGTGAAGCCCCATGTAACGAACTCATATCCGGCTGCCGGTGTTGCAGTAATATTCAGGACCGTACCATCCAGGTAGATTCCTGCAGCTGCTTTCACTGTGCCGCCTTCTGCCGGTGCATTCACAGTAAGTGTGCAATAATACACGCTTGCAGATGCATCTGTACATGCTACGGAAACAAGAACTCCCGTTGCAAGACTCTCTTTGTATGGAATCTTTTCCCATACTTCGTATTCGCCATCCGGTACAGCCGCAAAGCTTGTTGTGTCAACATCATAGTTCGAAACGATTTTGCCGTCTGCACTCTTCAGGAAGAATTGCTTTGTGCAATCGTCGAACGCTGCATTATCCAGGAAGATTGACAGTGCTACATCATTGGATTCCCACTGCGCCGTCAGTCTGATGTAGTTAGCCGCAGCATCTGCCGCGTCTGCATACGTTAACTGCGTACCTGCCTGTATCGGATCTCCTGACAGTCCGCTATTGGCATTCTCTGTAACTACCCAGCCGGCAAATGTATAGCCCGCTTTTGTAGGAATCGCAGCCGGTACGACATTTTCTTCCTGGTAGCAAAGCAGTGTTTCAATCGTATCAGAGCTTCCGCCGGCAAAATCATAATACACAACATACTGATCTCTTGCTGTAAATACAGGTTCGAGTGTCGTTGTATTACTCATATAGACAGTTGCCTGATTTGCGTCAGGGCCTTCTTCGAGTGCACCACCTGCACTGATACCCCATGAAGCAAGTTCGAATCCATAGTCAGGTGTTGCTGTCAATTTGACACCTGTTGCCTGACGGTAAATTGTTGTACTTTCTCCAGGTTCGGTAGTTCCATTGACTGCTGCTTTGATATTCAGTGTGTAATAGTCCACATCAATCTGAATACGTGCATCTTCTGCACCTACAACAACTTCAACTGCCGTTCCGTCTTCATTGTATACCTGCTCATCTACGGATGTGTTCTTAATATCTTCCCATAGATAGTACGTTCCTGTCTTGACCTCAGTAAATCTGGCTCTGGCAAGTTCGCTTTCAGGAGAGGTATACACAAGTTCTCCGGATGCATCACGCAGCTGGAAGGTCATCTCTGTTTCAGGATTATTCCAACGTGCACCGTCTTTGTACAGTGCGATTACAACGCGCTTTTGTATCCATTGTGCCTGAACTGTTACCTGTTTTACTGTTGCGTCAGTTGCCAAATCACTGTAAGCAAAGATAGAGTCTGCATCACCAAGTGTCGCAGTACCGCCAGCAACTACTTTCCAGCCATCGAATACATAACCGGAACGTTCCGGATCCGATGGTACTGTATAATGTGCCGCAAATGTGCCTGTTAATGTGGCAGGTGCAGTACCTGATGCCCCATTTAGGTCGAACATAATTGAATAATCGCTTTCGGCTGTAAACTCTGGTGCCAAAGTGACCGGTTCCTGAACATACAGTGTTGCCTGCGCATTCGTATTGCCCGGGAGATATTGACTTGCATATCCCCAGCTGGCGAACTGATAGCCAAGGTCAGCCGTTGCATTGATTGCAATCTCACTGCCTTTTAGATAGATACCGCTCTCGATATCAACCGTTCCGCCAATTGTTGAACTAACGTCCACAGTAACATTAAAGTAGTCAAGAGCAATGGTTACACTTTGATCTGCAACACTGAAACCTCTTCCGGTAGAAACATCTCCGCCTGCCCAGTTACCAATCTTCTCCCAGATTTCGTAACTGCCGTTTGGTACGCCGGCAAAAGAGATTGTTGTAGCATCCGTAGTGAATTCCGTAATATCAGGTGATGTTCCATCTGTATTTTTCAGATAAAATACTTTCGCTGTCGGAACAGCAGTGCCATCCAGTGTCACATCCAGCGCGACTGTGTTAACTTCCCACTGTGCCTGTAACGTGATGGAATTAAGAGCGCTGTTCGCTTCCGCATCTTTGTACAAAAGTGTATCGCCTGATTGATAAACGTTGGTATCTGCTGAATTCTCTGTTACTCTCCATCCTGCAAATACATGACCTGTATACTCCGGAACATCTGTCGGAATTACATTGTCAGTTTTGTAAACTTCCGTATCCGTAATTGTGTCTGAGCTTCCCCCATTTAAATCAACGAATACTTTGAATTTGTTCTTTTCTACAACGACCGGTGTTACCTGTGTTGTATCCTGCAACAGAACGGTCGTATTTTTTGAGCTGGAATCTGCGACTGCACCGGCAGTGTCAGAGCTCCATTGTACAAACTTAAATCCATAATCCAGCTCCGCTGACAAGCTTACACTGGTACCCTGCGGATACACTTTGCTGCCGGCTTCCGGAGTTGTTGTAACATGCTCAGCTTCATTTAGAGTTAATGTATAGTAATTAACGTCAACTGAAATCAGAGCACCTGTTTCTGATGAAATTGTCAGAGGTAAGGTTCCGTCTTTTGTCTGGAATTGATAGTCGTGCGTCGTATTCAGAACATCTACCCAGAGTCTGTACGCATTATTGGCATCAACGGCTTCAACACCTCTAAATCTTACTTTACCATTACTGCTTACCGCTGAGTAGAGAACATTTCCTGAAACATCTCTTAGTTGGAAACGCGTGCCTTGCAGATCATCATAGACTTCTCCATCTTTATAGAGATTAATCACAATATCTCTGCGCTCCCATTGTGCCTGAACCGTAATCTGTTTTACAGAGTTATCCGTTGCCAGAGATGCATAGGCAAATGGAGTGTTTGCAGCACCTAAGAACTGTGCACTTCCACCTGCGATAACCTTCCAGCCCTTAAATACAGAGCCTGAAAGTGTAGGATCCTCAGGTACAGAATACGCATCCGTAAAGCTTCCCGGTCCTACCTGTACAGATTCACCGGCTCCGTTATAGTCGAACACAATCGTGTAATCTGAGTCACTGGTAAACGTAGGTGCAAAAGTAACCGGTTCCTGTACATACAGCGTCGTCTGTGACGCATTGCTGTCTTTAATGTACTCTTCGTCATATCCCCAATTAGCGAACTGATACCCTGTGGCAGGAGTTGCTAAAAGAGTAACCTTAGTTCCTTCAAGGTATACACGCGTTTCAATATTCACACTGCCCTGTGCAGTATCATATGACACGTCTACAGTATAATAATGCAATTCTGTCGATACACTATTATCCATAACAGTAATTGTTTTACCTGTTGCGATATCTTCACCAATCCATACGGCTACATCTTCGTAAATTTCATAGGTACCATTCGGTACACCTGCAAACTCCCATGTTCCGTCTGAATCAATAATGCTTCCTGTAATATCACCAGATACACCATCTGTATTTTTAAGATAAAGGTTCTTTGCTGTACGCGCACCATCAAGATATGGTGCTACTTCAACAGTGTTTGTTTGCCACTGTGCTGTCAGCTCAATGTAAGCTGGCGTTGTGCTGGCTCTTGCATCTTCATACGCAAGTGTCTGGCCTGCTTGATATACCTGATTGTCTGTTGCTGATGAACCATTCTCCGTTACTACCCAGCCTGCAAACACATAACCTGCACGCGTTGGCTCAGCAGCCAGAATTACATTTTCTTCTTTTAATATGCTTACGCTTGCCGGAATTGCAGCAGAAGAACCGCCAGCCAGCTTATAAATAACTCCAAATCTATTTTTTGCAACAAAGAGCGGCGATAATTGAGTCGTCCCCTTTATCACAATTGTTGTTGCTGCTTTAGCAGCATCAGCAACTACGCTTGCACCTGATGGATTCCATGTTGCGAATTTATATCCATCTGAAGGCTTTGCTTTTAACTCCACTGTCATTCCCTGCGGATATACAGTCGCACTGCCTGTACCTGGCTCAGTGGTTCCATTTTCCGCAGAAGCAACGTTTAACGTATAATAATTTAAATTGCGAGTGGTGAGCGCAGCAGCACTCGGAGTGATTTCAAAGTTCGTGCCACCATCTACGTTCAGGAATTGGTAGTCCACTGAATTAGCCGGTACATCTTCCCATAAATAGTATGTTACGCCTTCGACAACTCCTTTAAATCTTACTTTGCCGCTTTCACTTGTCGCCGTATACAGAACCTCTCCGGATGCATCACGCAATTGGTAAATGTTTCCATCATTGGAAGTGTAAGAATCACCATCTAAGGACAGATTGACAACAACATCTCTTCGCTGCCACTGCGCCTGCAAAGTAACCTGCGACACAGTCGAATCTGTGGCGAGTTCACTGTAAAGAACCGAACTGCCGGCAGCAATCAGTTGTTCTGCTCCACCTTCTACGACTTTCCAGCCTGCGAAAATATAACCCGGGCGTGTTGCACCTGCAAGATAGTAAGAACTTTGATATCCACCTTCATAAGGGCTATAAGTTTCCGTACCTTTATTCGTATCAAAAACTATCTTGTATGTATCAATTTCCTCAAATAACGGCTGAATGATCATGTCCTTCTGTACATACAAAGTAGCATTAGGCTGACTTGCATTTTGCAGATATTCAGGATTTGCTGCAACAACCCAACCAGCAAAAGAATACCCTGCATTTGGTGTTGCAAGAATCGGAAGCACCGAGCCTTTAACATATTCGCCGGTAACTATATCCGATGTACCACCGCCTGCATTGTTCACTTGAACTGTATAGTAATTGACGGCCGTCGTTACATCGCTGCTGCCAACCGTAACCTCAACTCCCGTATCCAAATCGGTATCACTTATCCATTGACCAACTTTTTGGAAAACCTTATAGGTTCCGGAAGGTACAGCATCAAAAGCAACCCACTCGCTTCCCAGTGAGCTTGATGAAACTGTCACAGTCGGGTCATCTTTGCTCTGCAGATAAAAATCCTTGTCACCTCTGGTCGGCGTATTATCCAGATAAATTTCAAGAGATACTTTTTTAGGTGTAGGATTTGCGCTGTAAATTGGAGTAACTGTAGTCCTATTAGTTAATACTACTTCCCCACCTGCAGAAATAGCAGATCCCGTAGAGGTCCATCCCGTCAGACTATAACCGTCCCTAACCGCCGTATACTGAACTTTCGTATATTTCAGGAAAAAGGCAATGCCACTTCCCTGAAAAGGGGTTGCCGACTTGCTGATAGTCCCAGCAGCAGCTACTGCCGTATCAATCTGATAGTAGTAAATTCCCATTTCCTGTTCATCGCCGTTGATGACTATGGGGCTTGCTACATTGGTTGTATCAGCTGCTTCGGAATAAAGCGTTGTAATATCAACAGTGTACCCTCCGGCAAATGTTTCGTAAAGTCTATATGTTCCATTTGCAACATTATTAAACTTTACTGAGTTATTCACTGCTACTGCTGCATAGGACACATCTGAATTAACAGATTTCAGACTGTAATTCCTATTAGAAGCACTAGTAAAATTACTATCATTTAAATACAGCCACAGCTGCACAGAACCTGTGTCAGCGACAGTATTTTCCTTCCACTGTGCTGTCAGTGTTGCAGTGCTCCACTTTTTGTCAGCTATGGTGCCTCCCAAGTATGCATCTGTATCCGGAGCAATAACCATACCCCGGTATCCTGCATCCAGCGTAGCACCTGCATTAAATGTAACTTTCCATCCGGTAAAAGTATACCCACTTCTTTCCGGGGAATTTACTCTCAAATTAGTACTGTTATATTGCCCTGCCGGAACATTAACAGTTGTAATACTTGGTAAATTCGTAACCGAATCATCTCCAACACCACTCTCATAAGTAACTACCCAGGGTGCTGTTCCATCATTCGCCGCATTTACGCTTAAACTTAAATTTGGTACCAGTACTTGCAATAGCATTGCAACAACCAGCATAAAACTTAATATTCTTTTTTGCATACCATTCCCTTTCCTCATGTACGAATCCAATGCATCATCGAAACGGCCTTATAGCCCATACAAGGGTATGAACCGCACCAAGCGTCTGAATTACGTACTTTCTAGTATTGAATACTCAAACATTTGATCAATCAAGATGTTTCTGCTTTCCCATTTTTTTGTTTTATTCTCTCCTTTCTCCCCTGTCACCTGGTCAAACACGTAGTTTCAGATAGAACCAATATGACATTCTCTTGCTGCCATCCTCCATTAGTATGTGTATACTTCACTGCCAAATTTTCCTCCTTCCTGAAACGCAACAATATATCTGTTCAAATCATATGAAGTAACAACTCACATATCACATATCAATTGTATCAAATTTTGCTTTTTTCGGACGTGCGCTTCGGGCAATTTTGCATGTAGTAAAATACACTTGACTTTTTTTCGTTTTTGTGCATCATCATTTTTTGTAGTAATATTGCATATAAGTTTGCGAATACATCTCCTTTTTTTTACTTTTCATTAATTTTACAAAACTATTCAGAAAATTCACACTGTGCGGGCGGTATAAAACATGTTAAAATTACGACATGCCATCCTATCCGGTATCTTACTGCCTGCTTGAAATGTGGTGGCTATATCTTTGAAAAAAAGTTGTTTTTCTACCTATATAATAGTGGATGTTTTTAGTCTTGAATGGAGGGGTCAATATTGAAAGTACCATATAATGTTGCAGTATGCGAGGACCGCAAAGAAGATATGGAATGGTTGTGCACACAGCTTACAGCCAGTCAGGTCGCTATGAATCTGCATTGTTTTCATAGTGGTGAGGCATTTTTACAAAGTTGTGTGACCGAACACTATCAGATCGTGTTTTTGGATATCTATATGAAAGGAATGACCGGAATTGAAACAGCGCAGCAGCTGCGGGCACAGGATAATGACTGTATTATTATATTTACAACTTCCAGCCGCGAGCATACGTTTGAGAGCTACCAAGTACAGGCACTGCAGTATCTGCTAAAGCCGACCAGACAGGAGGACGTGAATCGCGCGCTTCAGCAGGCTATAAAATTAAGTACGCCCGGTCAGGAACCCTACTGCGTCGTACTTTCGAATAAAAAGGAACTAAGCATCGCACTGCGTCAAATTATGTATGTCGATATTTACAACAGAACCTGCACAATTCATACTACGGCCGGTGAAATCTCAACCTATACTTCTATGGATGCTCTGGAGAAAATGCTCCCCTCCCCTCCTTTTCTGCGCTGCCACCGGGCTTATATTGTAAACTTGAATTATGTAGAGGAGCTGACACAGGACTTTATTATGAAAAACGGGGATATCGTCTATATACGGCAGCGGGATTATCGCAAAGTACGCGACACCTATATGCGCAATATCATCCAGGGAGTCCGGGAAACAGGCTATGCCGACTAATGTCATCCTGATTTTTCTTGCCTTGTGCAACCATCTTATGGTATAAACTATTTATACCACCATTGTACAATCTTAAAGAAAGAGCAGGCTAAATGACACAGGCAGATAAAACAGCAGCTAAAATAAACGAGAACCTCGATACGAACCTTTTAAAAATCATTGCAATCATCAGTATGGTCATTGATCATGTCCATAAAGCGTTTTTTCCCGAAAATCAAATCATGGCAGTTCTTGGACGGATTTCCTTCCCATTGATTGCCTACTGCGTCGTGGTGGGCTGTCTGTACACCCGAAATATAAAGCGTTACATGCTTCGTCTTGGGATTTTTGCGGTAATCACACAATCCCTTTTTCTTGGAGCCTATGTGATTACCAGACTCACCGCACAAAGCAGCGGAATGGATGCGGATTTTCTGAACCTGAATATTTTATTTACGCTCTTGCTGGGTGTCATTGCCATTTATGCGCTGTCTGATTTGAGAAAGCGCTGGTTTTTACTCCCGCTGCTGGTACTCTTCGAGTGGCTGGTCGGAGTGGATTATGGTCTGTATGGTATTGGGTTAATCGTTCTATTCTATCTGATGCGCGAACGACCTCGTTGGCTGTCAGCATGCACCATTGCGCTCTGGATGCTGGCATGGGGGCTTGGGGACTACTTCTACATAGGTCCGCTAGGGCTGGATCTGCAGGCATTTGCACTCTTGTCTCTGCCTCTGATTTATATTCATACCAATCTAAGACCTCGATTAAATAAGTATTTCTTTTATATTTTTTATCCTGCCCATTTCATGATTCTAGCTTTGCTTCGTGTGATTCTGGGACTGTAAAACGCAAAGAAGGAGCCACTGTATGTAATACGTACAGTGACTCCTTCTTTTATGAAACATATGCAACTTAATATGCAACTTTCAAAAAATAAAACGCTGCATATTCAGCATTCATAGTATGCCGGCAGTGGGACTCGAACCCACACGCCCTTGCGGACAACAGATTTTGAGTCTGTCTCGTCTGCCAGTTCCGACACGCCGGCATGAAAAAAATAGGAATTTCTTGCGAACCAGAAGTCATTGTATCATATCACCGTCTGGTTCGCAAGTACTTTTTCCTACTTTATTGTGATTCCGGTCATTTCGGTCATTTTACTTTTGCATCTTATTTACTCTTCGTAACAACTCCGTTACTTCCAAGATAATAGGACTTATTTCCGACCTTTACCCATCTGCTTTTGAGCATCTGACCTTTTGTAGCTGTTGACATACTAAAATAGTATTTCTTCCCGTTGATGTACTGAAGTCCGGTCAACATACGTCCCTGTCGCGTTTTAACTGCACTGAAATAGTACTTGTGTCCGCTAATCGTCTGGAAGCCTGTCAGCATGCGCCCTTTTCGTGCAGCGACCTTGCTGAAATAATACTTATGTCCATTGATTGTCTGGAAGCCTGTTAACATCTAACCTTCTCTTGCTTTTACTTTACTGAAGAAATATCTGTACCCTCCAATTGTCTGGAAACCTGTCATCATACGGCCTTCTCTGGCCTTTACCTTGCTAAAATAATACGTCTTTCCTTCAATTGCAGTAAATCCAGTGGCTTTCTTGCCATTAACATAATAGAACTGATATCCATCCTCTGTGATCCAGCCTTCAAGTTGAGTCAACTTTTCAAACGCCGTCTCAGCATCGGTCAGAGTCTTGAGCACATCTTCTGTTACCAGTTGTTTTTGAGCCTCTGTCAGTCCGTCATAGGCTGTACGGGCAGCTTGTATCGCATCCCCGCTATCTTTCGTTACAGTTCCAATGGCAACAATAGCCTGCGTCGCTGCTTCCGCTGCCTGTGTATCGACTTTCAGCTGCAAAAGCGTGTCTTCTGCTGCTGTAAGCTGCGCATAGTTGCTCACCAGCTCTTTTTGTACATCCGTCAAGCCGTCATACGCCTGCCGGACAGCTGTGATCGCATCTTCACTGTCCAGGGTCACTTCGGGAAGTGCAGTAATCATAGCACTTACTTTTTGTGCCTTTTCCTCATCTGTGGCTGCCCGCACCTTAACACTGAACATCTTCATGGCGCCGCCATACACAGCGGTAATCGTCCACGTACCGGCTGTCTGAATATAGCCGGAGAATTCTACGTCTTCTGTGGCAACCAGCTTGCTGCTTCCATCATTCATATACGCAGTGACAACCGTTCCTTCAGTTGTAAAATCATCCAGTGTCGAGTATTCCGCTTTGTAGCCGGTAATATCCAGGGTTGTCACATACAGCACTTCACCCTCACCGAATTCCGGGAAGGAACTTCCCTGAACCCAATTCCTGCTACTGCTGCCGCCTGTATTAAGCGCTGCCGTTATGGTACCATCTGAAAGCTCTTCTGTTGTGACAGTCCGTCCCAGCTTGTCAGCATCTGCTCCTAACGGGTCGTCTGAACGGAAATACGCATCTGTTGTAAGGTATTTCGTATCTTCCCTGGCAATCGTCAGAGTCGTATCCACAGTGTCCAATTGTATCTGTTGTGCCGCCCAAATCATAGAAGTAGTTGTTCTCAATAATGTTATACCGATCCAAGGAATGCATCAGGCCTATAATACCGCCTGTTACGTCGCCTGACAGCGTTCCATAGAAATAGTTGTTCTGAATTGCACCAACACCGTTCGCCCAGCACTGTACAACAACCGGCTCAGCTCCCAATATACCACCGACGTATTGTCCGCCGGTTATATCGGCTCTGACAAAGCAGTTTTGTACGGAAACACAAGGTGTATTAGGTGCGGATGCTGAGGTGTAACCGGAGCCGAAAATACCGCCGACATACTTTCCAGTCGCTTCTACGGTTCCCTGGAAGCTGCTGTTAATTACGCGGCAGACTCCCATGGCCTCACCTTTTGAACCTGCCAGACCACCAACCCGGTCTGTACCGTATACCGTAGCATAACTATGGCAGTTATTGATTGTCCCGGCCAGATTGCCGGCAAAAGAACCGATCTGTGTCTGGCTCTTATCGTAGCCAATGATAACCCCTTCTTCAACAAGGCAGTTATTAAAATTCACAATATTGGCTGCGGAAGCATAGCCGCCTAAAAATCCCGCTTTTAAGGTCTTTGTACCGCTCTTTAATGTAACCTTATCAATGTTCGCCGTAACTGCGCCTAATGCTGTCCAGTCATTGTAGACACCTGTGGCGCCGTAGTCTACCGTAAAATTATTGATAAGACCGTAGCCTGCGATTTTAGTTCCGTAAATATTCAAATTCTGTACTGATGCAAATCGTACATAGCCGCAAAGCGGCAGGCCATCCTCTGGGACGGTTAACGTGAAGTTCCCTCCGTCAAAAGTACCGGAGAAGGGATTGATATACTTCCCATTAGATGTCGATGTCATACCCGGTTTTAAGGAACCAATAGGCACCCATGCTTCGGGTAATGTAATATCATTTGCCATCTTCAGGTATTTTCCTGACAGATTAATTCCTTTTTCGTTAACCAGACGCTGCATCAGCAGCAGATCGTCTGCGGTCTTTAGCAGGTACGGATTTTCCTGCGTACCCTCTCCGTCCCACAACGTTTCTCCGACAATCTCTTCTAATGTCGAGAATCCTACCTTAACAGCATCTGAATCAACGGCTGCCGTATAGGTTCTGCCATTGTAGCTTACCAGACGGGAAGTGATTTTGCATTTATAGTATTTTGCAGAAGGCTCTGACGTAGCCGGCGGTGTATAACTCAGCTCCGTAGCCCCTTCAATAGCCGCAAATGTCACATTGTCGTCACTGACATACCATTGCGGCACATTAGAGGCATTATCCATTCCTGAAATGTTGTTACTAATGGTTACTGACAGCGGCAATACATCGGCCGCACCGCAAACATACTCTGCTGCCACCGGTTGTTTTGAGATCGTGGTAGCCGTTATTCCTTTGGCATACACTGTAAACAGGACCGCATTCCTATAATCCGATTTGTAAGTGACGCCATCCAGTGCGATGGTTACCACGCAGCTGATATAACGTGCTCTGTTAAGTGTTGTTGCAAACGAAAACGTATCCGTCGTCTTAGTGGAACCGGAACCAGTGCCGCTGGCATCCTTCGTCCACCACTGATATTTATACGTATTGTTCTCAACCCCGCCTTGTGCACGACTCTTGAAAGTGACTTTCACCTCCTGCGCCTCGTCTCCGACTGCGCAGAAATAGCCGTTCGCCGAAAGCTCACTGCCGTCCGACGGTACAAGCTGTACATCATAGGGTGTCGGATCCGGCTTTACGGTGATATGCACAAGATCCGTCGTTGTATCATAACTTCCCTGTGTATTGGTATTCGTAATAACACAGTAATAGTAGTATGTCTCTGTCTGTGTCACCAGGCCATAGGTCGGCTGGTAGGAAGCAGCCGTTGCGCCGTCAATTTTGACGCCCCCTTGCGTACTTTCCGTCGTATTCTTGAACCACTGGTAGCTCAGGCTTCCGTTGGCACTTGCTTTGACTTTGATGGGCGTTGCCGCATCCGTATCCACATAGTTCTGTCCTGCTGTCGGCTGTAACAGAATGTCCGGTACATCTGCGGTAGGCTCTTTATGCAGGATAACTGTATAAGTTGACGCGATTGTATCTGCGGAATATACAGTGACCGGAACCTCCATCGTGTCCCCATCCCAAACCACAGGAACGCTTATTACCTTATCGCTTTTGCCTTCTACTTCCCCTGCTCTGACTTTATAATCAGAACTATATCCCGAAGCGGTAATATCTACCGTTGTCTGCCCGGCCGGAATATATGCCTGGTATTCTCTGACATTCTTATCGAATGTACTCGGCTTTATTGTCTCATTGACACTTAGATTTTTTAAAGTGGCAATTTTGTTCAGATGTATATTATATACGGTTACATCCGGCCATACAGCAGTTGAAGACAACTTGCTTGCATCATTACTTAATTTATAAGGAATGTCTGCGGAGCCGGTCGTACTAACCCCTCTCCATGGGCCGCTTGCATGTGTATAAATACTGGTTGTTCCCATGGATGTCCGTACATAGTATTTAAGCACATCCTGTGTATTTTCTGTTTCAGCATATACATAGAAACTCGTCAGATAATCGTATACAGATACATCATAGGCGAAGGTGTTTTTCTCAAATCCCGGTGTTGACTGTAATAAAGTGCTGTCAGCTCCGGTCTCCGAGAATTTAAGACTTTTCAGCCGGCTCTGGCTCTCTTTATAAACCAAACCGTCAATTGCCTGCTTCAGGCTTTCCGCCAGTGCATTCACCTGCGTCTGCTGCAGGATCACAGGCTGTGCTGCCACTAACAGCCTCGCCTCGCCCAGAATATTGGTGACTGCCGCAAAGGAGGTTTCTGTAAATAGTGCAGAATCCAGACTCTGCGCACGTTCTATTTCTTCTTGTAATCCGCTTAAATCGGCACTTTTATATACCAGACCGCGAATTGCCGCTTCCAGACTAGCTTTGGCAGCTGTCACAACTTCTGCTGTGAGATCTGTCATAGAATCATCCGACAAAATATTCTGAGCCGCTTGCAAAGCTGTATCGAACAGGCTCACAGACTCAGCAGTATACAGCGTTGTGTCGATTTGTTCAGCTTCTGTGACCTTAGCCGCAAGCTCACCGAGTGCCGTCTGCAGGGCAGCCTGTGCATCCACATAGGCCTGCGTTTTTACCGTAACCGTAACCTCGACAGGCTGACGATATACTTTCTGCAATTTCGCATTCTCAGGATGTGACTTTGCCCACTCTCCAAAGCGTGCGCTTGTCAGTACCGATGAAATTGTAACCTGCTTCTCGGTTTCAGGCAGTGTTACGAGCAGATTCTCATGACGGATCAGCGAATTATCCGTGGATTTGAACAATCTGTATCCATTGACACCCATCTGATCATCCGGGTCAATATCAGTCGGGATAATTCCCGTCCCGGTCGTATCATCAATGTGATATGCCCAGACAAGCGTTTGCCCGTCTTCAGCAAATACTGCTTCCTTAAAAGCATGCAGATTATTTACGATTGTATTCTGATTCAGATTCGCTCCGTCGTTAAGTCCATCAAAATAGTGTGCTTTGACAGCCTCCATAAGCGCTATTTCGGCATCCAGTTCAGCTTCACTGATCATTCTGACTGTGATAGGAAATACTTTTTGCACACTGTATGTATTTCCCAGTTCACTTGTTTTTGTGTAGGTCACTGTCAGATTGAGCGTGGTGTCTGCTGCCGCAAATACATCTACATTGACTCGGTAGCCGCTAATGCTGGCAATCTCCGTATTATCGCTGGTTACCTTAATCTGATTGGATACGAATTTTGTATCCCCTGTATCCACTGCGATCCTGCTTGGGATCGGCAGCTGGATATCGCCTACTACCTGATTCAGGTCCAGCTTTTCCTTTGTCACGAAATCTGTCAGCAGATCCGAAACATAGTATTTGTCGAGCTTCGCCTGCATCTCGGCACGAATTGCATCCCCATCTTCTACCGGGACTTCCTCACCGAGTACTGTTACTGTAAATGTCTTCGTAAATGTAAGATCCGGATTCACTTTGTCATTCAGACACTGTGGCTTTAACCCAAAGGTGGCTGTCAATGTCACCTGCGTATCCTCGGCAGGACGCGTGACCTTGCCGGCCAGAGGTGTTGCATAGCCTCCATATGGATCTGTGCTCTCCACACGAATGACATCCGTATTGGATGATTCCCATGACACAACAGACCATGCCTGACTATAAGACTGTGAGGCAATTTGCGGCAGTGTCAGATCCTGTGTAACATTTTCCAGATCCGTATTGTCCTTTTTAATGAAATCTGCGGTAAATACATCTGCTTCCGCATTCATTTTGCTCAGCATGGCTGCTTTGTCCCACCCAAGCTGAACTGTGATATTCTGTGTATCTTTAACGACCTCTCCACAGCTAAGGGTAAACACGAGCGTTACATTTTTGACAGCAATGGAACCAGGCGTCGTTTGCGGCTGCATATACGTTATGCTTCCGTCCTGTGCGACATAATCCGTATCACTGCTGCTTTTTAGCGCTGCGGTAATCCCCTGCGTGTTCAAGTCCGTCTGTGCGGCAATCCATGTGTTGAACAGCGTTATTACATTAGTATCTACCGGAGATACTGCTGCAAGCTTTAACCAGCTGCTCTGCACTTTGGCCAGTACGGCATCTACTTTCTCTTCATCCTGAGGCGCCTGTGTTACCGTTATGACACAGGTATCCTGCACCTCGCCTATGCTGGCTGTAATCGTCGCACTTCCTGCTGTAAGTGCTTCTACCAGTCCAGTGCTGTCAACCGAAGCTACCTCCGGTGCATCACTGACCCATTGCGGTTCCCCCTCCAGATTCTGCAGTGCGGCTGTGAGTTGTACGCTCTCTCCTGTCAGCAAGCCTGCTTCTTTGGGTGAAAGGGTCAGGGATGGCTGGTCTGCAATAAAGTTATCCAGCGCCGCTCTTAATGTCGTGGCACTGCCGCTTACCGCCTCCTGGCTGTTTCCAAGGAGGGCCGCTGCCTGCACACCGGCATCATAGGCATTCCTGACTGTGCTGTCTGCGAGAAGTTCAGCGGAATTAGCCGCACTGTTGACCTCAGCAAGAAAACTTGTCAGTTCATCCTTGTTGGCTGGGTCCAGCCCGGTGCCGCCGTAACCTGCTCCAATGTCATCCCCCCACATCATGGAGTACTGCACCCGGATCACATCCCCGTCCTGTACTTCCACATTGTTCATTGTGGTATCGGGCATTTCATTATTATACGCATACATCCAGCCACTGGTTGTGGCAAAATCCCCTGCTTTCAAGGTACCCGGTGTCCAGAAGCTCATATCCAATGTCTGCTCTGAATTTTCCCGGATAGGGTCTCCATTCGTCTCTGCGAAAGCCTGTACAGAGGCACTGGTGCTTGCTGGAAGTGCCGGTGTAAAAGAAAAACTTCCGGTAATTCCGGTGACATAATATGTCCCTTCTGTAACGGTTGTCGAGGTATACCCCTTTTGGGTCAAAGCCGCCTCAAATACATCTGAGACTTTTTCCCCTGATGTAATCGGAACCCTGATTGGCTCCACTATATACCCTCCGCCTACCGAAAAAGCCTCCACACTAATCGTTGCATACGCACTTTCTCCCTCAGGAGCTGCCAATACAACCTGGGGCAGCAAAGATGTCAGCAGCATTACGATGACCAGTAATAAACTGCATCCTCTTTTCATAAATCCCTTCAAAACTTTTTTCATTATTCTCTACCTTTCTCCTGCTGAAATAATTTGTGGTGATAAAACTCTGTCTGCTTTTGAATCATCCCCTTCCTTTAAAAATAAACGCAAAAAGTGCCTATTCCTATGAATAGACACTAATGGTTATCAACTATAGGTTCCAACTTTTCTCGGAAGTTACACCTCTGCCAAGTAAGCAGGTTTCCTGACTTATGGACTGTCACGCCGCTTCCCTTCTCATAGATTCCTCTACAATGGTTTCATAAACGACGCATATCCAAATACAGTGACCGGATCGCTTAGGACTCTAACCTAATTCCCTCTAATTCTGGTACAAGACCAGACTCACTTACTTGTGTGTTATATTTAATTGTGTACATTTTACCATCAACAATTTTTTTAGTCAAGTACAACGATTGTAAAAAAGCTGCACAGTTTCTAAAAGAACAAATTACATGATTCGATCTGTTTCTGCCTTTAACTTCTCATATATCGGAAAGAGATCCAGCGTGGCAAAATAATCCTTCGGTGTCTCTGCACGCCGAATCAGTTTGACTTCTCCATCGCTTTGCAGCAGCAGTTCTGCCGACTTAAGCTTGCCGTTGTAATTGTATCCCATCGCATGACCATGTGCACCGGTATCATGAATCACCAGATAATCTCCCGTTGCAATTTCCGGCAGTTCTCTGTCGATCGCGAACTTGTCATTGTTCTCGCACAGAGAGCCTGTAATATCATAGACATGATCCTTAGGGGCATCTTCTTTTCCCAGAACCGTAATATGGTGATAGGCTCCATACATAGCTGGACGCATCAGATTCACCGCACACGCATCGCATCCAATATATTCTTTATGTGTATGCTTTGCATGGATTGCTTTCGTGACCAGTGCGCCATACGGTCCTGTAATAAAACGGCCCAGCTCCGTATACAGTGCCACATCCCCCATACCTGCGGCTGTCAGGACTTCATCATATACCTTTTGTACATTTTTACCTATGACAGCAATATCATTGGGTGCCTGCTCCGGTGTATACGGTATACCAATACCACCGGAAAGATTAATAAAGGATACTTTAGCTCCTGTTTCCTGCTGCAGCTTCACTGCGACTTCGAACAGCGTCTTGGCCAGTGTAGGATAATATTCATTCGTAACTGTATTGCTCGCCAGAAAAGCATGAATTCCAAACTCTTCCACACCTTTGCTCTTAAGAATACGAAATGCTTCGAACAACTGCTCTGTCGTCATTCCGTATTTGGCATCACCGGGATTGTCCATAATGTCCGTACTGATTTTAAAGAGTCCGCCCGGGTTATACCGGCAGCTGATCTTCTTAGGGAGCGTTCCGAGTGCTTCTTCCAGAAATGCAATGTGGGTAATATCATCTAAATTGATGGTCGCATCCTGCTCGTAAGCATAACGAAATTCCTGTGCCGGTGTATCATTCGAAGAAAACATGATCTCACTGCCTGAGAATCCCATCTCTTTGGAAAGCATCAGCTCTGTAAGCGATGAACAGTCACATCCAAATCCATATTCCTTGAGAATCTCAATCAGAAACGGGTTGGGGTTGGCCTTGACCGCAAAAAACTCTTTAAATCCTTGATTCCATGAAAAAGCGTCCAGCAATGCCTGTGCATTGGCGCGCAAACCTTTCTCGTCGTAGATGTGAAAAGGTGTCGGATATGTCGTTGTAATCGTTTCAATTTGCTCCAGCGTTACGAATGGCTTTTTTCCCATACTGCTCTCCTCTTAAGTGTATTATAGTGCTTCAATTATATGCATCATGTTCGTCACAGCTCCGACTCCAGTTACCAGATTTGTGGCAGGATCGCCCGCAGTAAATACGATCAGGTCTCCCTTTTGGACAAGATCTCTTTGCTTAATGGATTTCATCGCCTGCTTAATTATAAACTCAGTCGTAGTCATCGCGGACCCCATCATAGGTGTCACACCCCAGAATAGCTGCAGTTTGTGCATAACCGACTCATTCGGTGTAATTGCATAAATGGGAACCTCCGGCCGAAAGCTTGAAATCAATCGAGCCGTTCTGCCTGAAATTGTCGGCGTTACGATTGCCACAGCTCCGATGTTCTGCGAAGCTGCCACAGCGGCACTTCCCACTGCGCTTGAGACATTCTGCTTGCGGTACATACTTCTGTGGCTTACATGACAGGTATTGTCAACATATTCCTCTGTTGTTTCAGCAATCTCAACCATCATACGCAGTGCCTCAACCGGATATTTGCCCGCTGCCGTCTCACCGGAGAGCATGATGGCATCTGTTCCGTCATAAATAGCATTCGCCACATCCGCAACCTCGGCTCTGGTCGGACGCGGATTACGAATCATGGAATCGAGCATCTGCGTGGCCGTAATGACCGGCACATAGCTGTCATTGCACTTCTTGATAATTTCCTTTTGAATATACGGTACCTGACTTGCCGGGATTTCCACACCCAAATCTCCACGGGCTACCATAATGCCATCGGCCGCACGTATGATTTTGTCAATATTTCTGACCCCTTGGGAATTCTCAATTTTTGCGATGATACCTATATGTTCTCCGTCATGGCTGTTCAGCAGATTTCTGATTTTTAAGATGGCATCGTCATCCCTGACAAAAGATGCCGCCACATAGCTGATGTTCTGCGATATTCCAAACAAAATATCCTGTTCATCCTGCGCAGTAATACTTGGAAGCTTGAGTTCCACATCCGGGACATTCACGCCCTTTTTCTCACCTAACTCTCCTCCATTGATGATAGAACAGGTGATTTCTGTCCCTTGAATCTGCTCTACAATAAGCTCGAACAATCCGTCGTCCAGTAGAATCCGCTGTCCCGCACTGATTTCAGAGGGCAGCAGCGGATAATTAATTGAAACTCTCTCACTGGTACCTACAATGTCTTCCGTTGTCAGTACGACGGTTTCTCCGACCTCCAGACAGACCTTTTGTCCGCCCTCCAGACGCCCTGTTCTGATCTCCGGACCTTTGGTATCCAGCAGCAATGCGATGGGCGTATCCAGTTCCTCACGTACAGCCTTGACCATATCCATACGCTGCTTGTGCTCTTCATAGTCGCCATGTGAAAAATTGAATCTTGCAACATTCATTCCATTTTTGACCAGTTCGCGCAGCATTTCCATGGAATTAGTCTGCGGTCCCATTGTACAGATGATTTTCGTTCTCCTCAATGCCTGTCCCTCCTATTTGATATGTTGGTGTGTAAACAAGTGTTCCTGACAATATTCATGATTTCCCTTGCATTTTGAGCAAAATCTAAATTCCAAATCCGGGTTGTCCAGATTCGTCTGTCCGCAGATTGTACACTTATGCGTCGCATTTTCTGCCCGGCTCTTACTGACAGCGTGTGTGAATTCCTTCTTGCGGCGCACTTCCTTGGGATGAAATCTCTTGATATTGCGGGTTCCCAGGAAAAACAATATAAAGTTCAAAAGTGATGCCACGATCACATACAGGACTGCCCAGGTTCCCTGTCGAATTCCCGTAAAAGCACTATACAAAAGCAGCGCAACATTGACGTAGGCAAGCCACTTGACCTTGATTGGTATGACAAAGTATAGAAGAACCTGCATGTCCGGGTAGGTTGCAGCAAACGCTAGAAAAATCGACATGCTGATATAGTACGTTGAAAACTGGTAGCTGACACTTGTACTTGCATCTCCGGTCAATATAAAAAGCAGGAATGCAGCCAGTATCGTGAAGATAATGCCTGAAAAGATATACAACGTATACCGAAAGCTTCCCCATGCCCTCTCAAGTGACGTACCAATTGAGTAGTAGAACAAGAGCATGATGATTACAAAAATACTGGCGCCGGAAGGCGGTATTAACAGCCAGCTGACAAGCCTCCAGACCTGTCCCTGCAGAATATAATACGGGTTGAGTGTCAGAAAAGGCAGGATTGACGGAAACAATATGTCCAGCGCAAAGCCAATGACATAACAAATCATAATGTAAAGTGTCAGGTTCTTGATTCCAAATTTACCATATTTGCGTTCTAATTTGTAAATAAAATTCATATTCCTCCAGACATGACCGCCTGCTCTCTCCTAGAAAAGCTTCTTTTTCGAGAAAACAAGGGCTACGATCAAGCTAATCAACAGCGACACCAAAATTACCACCCAAAAACCATATGGGCTCTGAGAGAACGGCATGCCTTCGGCATTTAAGTTCATCCCATAGGCACTAAAGATCATCGTAGGTATCGACATAACGATGGTCACAGTTGCCAAAAATTTCATGACAATATTCAGGTTGTTCGATATGACAGACGCAAATGCATCCATCATTCCGCTTAAAATGCCGCTGTATATATTCGACATCTCAATTGCCTGCTTATTCTCAATAATTACATCTTCCAGCAATTCCGTATCTTCCGGATACTGCTTAATTCTCTCCACCTTCAAAAGCTTCTCCAGCACCACTTCATTGGAGCGCAGCGAAGTGGTAAAATATACCAGACTCTTCTCAAGCTCCAGCAGTTCAATCAACTCCTGGTTTCTCGTCGATACGTGCAGCTGCTCTTCCACCTGCTCGCTCTTCCTGTCAATAATACGCAGATAATGCAGATACATCGTCGCATTTCGATACAGGATCTGAAGTATGAATCTGGTCTTCATATAGGTGAAAAAGTTGCGTACTCTACCATCCATAAAACGAGTCAGTACTGCGGTCTCCTGCAGACAGACTGTGATAATGGCATCGTCTGTCACTATAATACCAAGCGGTATGGTACCATACCAGTCTTTATCATTTCTTTCCTCGATAATTGGTACATCTACCAGAATCAGCGTATATTCATCCTCTACCTCAATACGGGAGCGCTCTTCCTCATCCAGAGAGGAGCGCAGGTCCGCGACTTCAATATTATATAAATCAGAGATTGAAAAAATTTCGTCCGCTGTCGGGTTCGTCATGGTAATCCAGCAGCCTGCCTGCGGCTCATTGATTTCCTGGATCTTTCCATCTATTGTCCTGTATATCGTAAGCATTCCTACACTTCCCTTCTTTCCGGTTTTATGTGAGAAACAAGAGGCTTCTCGAGTATTTCAGCTCTTTGCTTTTTTGCAAAAATAGTGCATTATCATTATAAGCAGTTCAAAGAATTTTGTCAAACACTCCTAACACAAAAACCTTTTATTTATCGAATGTTTACAAACATTTCACCTTTCGTTATAATACAGTAAAAGAGTTTATTTTGTAAGGATAAAGGAGATTTTATGAGCGGTTCTACATTTGGAAGATATTTTACAGTAACGACCTGGGGCGAATCCCATGGCGCGGCACTTGGTGCCGTAATTGACGGCTGCCCTGCCGGCCTGCCTCTTACCGAGGAAGACCTGCAGCGCCAGCTTGACCGGCGCCGCCCTGGCCAGAATTCTTTTACCACCTCCCGGCGGGAAGTGGATTCCGTATCCATTCTCTCGGGAGTGTTCAAAGGCCGGACAACGGGAACCCCGATTTCGGTCATGGTGCGTAATACGGATCAGCGTTCGCACGATTATAGTGAGATTGCCTCCTACTATCGACCGGGGCATGCAGACTATACCTTTGATCAAAAATACGGTTTTCGTGACTATCGCGGCGGCGGCCGCTCCTCAGGACGGGAAACCATCGGCAGAGTTGCTGCGGGAGCCATTGCGCTGAAAATCCTGCAAATGCTCGGTATTACTGTGCGTACCTATACGCAGTCCATCGGACCTGTCCAATGCCATGAGCTTGACTACGAACAGATTTATAAGAATGATTTCTTTATGCCGGACAAACAGGCAGCCGAACAGACCCGGGAGTTTTTACTCGGCTGCATGAAGGAAAACGATTCTTCCGGAGGTGTGATTGCCTGCCACGTACAAGGACTCCCCGCCGGACTGGGTGACCCCGTATTCGAAAAGCTTGACGCGAATCTGGCAAAAGCTGTCATGTCCATCGGCGCTGTCAAGGCGATTGAAATCGGTGACGGTGTCGAAACAGCCAAACGTACCGGATCGCAGAACAACGATTCCTTTTATTATGAGAATGGTACACTCGGCAAACGTTCCAACCATGCCGGGGGGATTCTCGGCGGCATCAGTGACGGCAGCGAACTGATTCTGCGTGCTTCTATTAAGCCTACCGCATCCATTGCCGCCTTGCAGCAGACGGTCAATAAAAAGCAGGAGAACATTGATGTTTCCATCAAGGGGCGCCATGACCCAGTCATTGTTCCCAGAGCCGTTGTCGTTGTAGAGTCAATGACTGCACTCTGCCTTGTGGATGCCCTCTTTGCCAATATGAGTGCCAAAATCAGCTCTTTGTGCTCCTTCTACAATCCTGAAAGCTAAAGAAATCTAAAGAAATCACGAAAAAAATCACAAAAAAAGTGTTAAAAAATCCCTTGTCCGCAATTCTTTTGCGACAAGGGATTTTTTAACACTTTAGCTTGCTTCTGTCAGGACAATCGTCCGTTTTCTACCGAATAACTGTAATCTGCCAGCTGCATTGTGGATTCTCTATGGGACACCAGCACGACCGTACGGTCCTCTTTTTCTTTGCGGACAGATTTTAAAATCACACCCTCATTCAGGCTGTCCAGATTGCTTGTCGGCTCATCTAACAGCATAAGTCTGGCATTACTTAAAAACGCACGTGCAATGCCGATGCGCTGCCTCTCACCTCCCGACAGATTGTCGCCAAGTTCACCGACATTTGTCTTATACCCGTCAGGCAGCGTTGTAATAAAATCGTGCAGCGACGCTTTCCTGGCAGCTTCAGCCACCTCTTCATCTGTGGCTGAAAGACGTGCAATCCGGATATTCTCTTCGATACTCTCATCAAACAGCTGTGTTTCCTGCGTCACATAACTTTCCATCGTACGAAGGGCACTTGTGTTGATATGCCGAATATCTTCCTGCGATATTGTAACACTTCCTCTGTCCGTATCCCAGAAACGCATCAAAAGTTTTAAGAGCGTTGATTTACCGGAACCACTCTTGCCGGTGATGCCAATGATTTTTCCGGGCTGTATCTGTAAGCTTATATCCCGCAGGATCGTCTCTTCCTGATAGGAAAAGCTTATATTCTCACAGGCGGCACCTTCGAATACCACATCTGCACCCTGCCGTACCTCCTCCGTCTCCGGTTCTTCTTCCAGAATCTGCAGCACGCGGTCTCCGCTTGAGAGCGTCAGTGCCAGATTGTTCGACAGATTGGATAAAGCCGTCACCGGTCCAAACGAGCCCATCAGGGCAATTACAGCCAGTAAAATTGCCTCAGGTGCAAGTTCTCCCCGGCTGTTCAGATAGAGGCAGGTAAACAGCATGGCAATCGCTGCCAGCAGAATGGCTGCATCCGTAAACCCTCTGGTATGTGCCTCATGCTTTTTTAATTTCTGCTGGTGCATCTGCAGCTGTCCCGTACGTTCTGCCATCTGCTGCATTCTGAGCGCTCCCACGCCATACTGCAAAATCTCAGGCAGGCCCCGCAGACTGTCCAGAATGAAGCTGCTCAGTGCGGCAAAGGAAGTCCTCTGCTTATGCCCCGGTGCATTGACAAAAACGGAGTTGATGATCGGAATGACCGCTCCCACCAGCAGATAGGCCCCCAGCGCGACCGCTCCCAGTATCCAGTGGAACTGTCCGATATAAAGCACCATCAGTACCACCATAAGGATGGCAATGGCAATGGGAGAAATCGTATGCGCATAGAACACCTCCAATAACTCTACGTCGGAAGTAATCAGTGCAATCAGATCCCCTTTGTTACGGCCTTCGAGTTTGGCCGGTGCCAGCCTGCGCAAAGCTTTGAACACTTTACTGCGAATCGTAGCCAGTAATTTAAAGGCAATATAGTGATTTGCCGCCTGCTCAGCGTAGTGCAGCAGTCCTCGTCCAATGCCGGCTGCAACGGCCAGTACCAACAGTGTTGTCAGCCCCAGCCCCGTTGTATAAACATCAAACACTTCCAATAGAGCATAGCCGCCAAGCAAGGTAATCGCAGATGCGCACAAAAAGCCCAATACCCCCGCAAGCACTGCCAGAAACATGATGGGCAGCATGGGGCGGACCAGCACGATTAATTTCAACATAATTACCATTGTTTTTCTCTTACGCATGCTCTGTCACCTCCTGAGTATAAGACTCCAGCTTCTTCTGGGCAGTATACATAGCGGCATAGACCCCTTTGCACGCCATAAGCTCCTTATGTGTCCCTGTTTCCGCCAGCACACCTTGCTCCAGTACCAGAATTTTGTCTGCATGTACTGTATTTGCCAGCCGGTGCGATACCATAATCACTGTCTTTTTCTGTGCCAGTTCCTGCATGACCTGTAAGATACTTTCTTCACTTTCCACATCAATATTGGAGGTGGCTTCGTCAAAAATGTAGACCGGCGCATCTTGCAAAAGTGCTCTGGCCAGCGCGATTCTCTGCCGCTGCCCTCCGGACAGATTCATTCCCTGTTCCGTCAGCACAGTTTCCAGACCGGCTTCACCACGCAGGAAATCCGCAATACGGGATTGTTCCAACGCCTCCCACATCTGTGTATCCGTGGCATTCGGATCTGCCATCAGCAGATTTTCACGAACGGTTCCTGTGAACAGATAGGATTTATCCCGGAGCAATGATATATAGGTATGAAGATTCGCTTCATGAATGTCTTTTAACTGCTGCTTCCCAATTGTGATGCTTCCCTCATACATTTTATTTCTTGCCGTCAGCAGCCCGGCGATTGTGCTTTTGCCGCTGCCCGAGACACCGGCGATTGCTATAAATGACCCCGGAGCCGCCTGAAATGTCAGATCTTTTAGAATCGGCCGATCCAGCGTATAAGAAAAGTTCACATTTTCAAAGCAAATGGTCTGCGGCACCCGTTCTAGGACTTCTTCACCCGGATCTTCCACCGGGGTATCCAGAATACGGAACATTTTGCGTGCGGCCGCCATGCCATTCATGGCAATATGGAAGAACGATCCCAGAATCCGCATAGGAATGAAAAATTCTGAGGACAGCAAAATGATAGCCAGTGCATAGAACAAAGCCAATTGACCGGAGGCCGCCTGTGTGACAGCCAGAATTACGCCCACTGCCGCTCCACCAAACGCAATAATATCCATCATGGTAACAGAGTTAAGCTGCATGCTGAGTACTTTCATTGTTGCCTTTCGAAAAAGCTCGGATTTTTCTTCCATCTGCCTTTGTTTGTAGGCATCTGCCTGATAAATTTTAAGTGTTGTCAGGCCCTGGGTATTTTCGAGAAACACATCTCCCAGATCCGTATAGCGTTTCCAGTATTTCGCCAGGAGCCGCCTTGCCAGCTTCTGGATCAGCATAATGCTGACCGGAATCAGCGGAACAAAGGCGAACAGCACAATCGCTGTTCTGGGGCTAAATGTCGCAATGACCGCAAATAAAGTCAGCGGGGCTGCGATTGCATAGACCAGCTGGGGCAGGTATTGGCCAAAATAAGTTTCCAACTGCTCCACACCCTCGCCCATAATCTGCACGACTTCGCCTGTTGACATCTTCTCCTTGTACCCCTCTCCCATAGACAGCAGTTTTTGATAAAACTGCCGGCGCAGAATACCTTTGACTTGTGTTGTCGCAAGAAACTGCATTCTGGTCTGTATTCGAATAGCACACTGGCGCACCAGCAGGGCCACTGCAAATATAATCGCGGGGATTTTGTAGTCCGCTGCTGTGCCTGACACAGCCGAAGCGATTGCAAAGGATACAGAGAAAATCACCGCCATATTGCACAATAATGCAATCCATTGACTTAGGACAGACCCGGCAATATATTTCACACTTTCCGGTACCATCTGTAAAAGTCTGCTGTTCAGGTTCGGATAGCGTTTCTGTTTCGCCTGTAATTCATCCAATTTTTTCTGTCTCCTTACATTTTTTTCTTCGAGCCTGCGTGGTCGGTTTCTTTCTTTAAAATAAGTTTCCACCAGTTCCGGGCCACCGATTTGATAAATGCGTCCGTCTTTCATCCAGACGACGCGGTCAGCGAATACCGCCGCACACCGATAATCGTGTGTGACCGTCACCATTGTCATCTCCTGTTCCTGCTGCATTGCATCTAAGATACCGACCAGCCGCTTTAGATTGTCAAAATCCTGTCCGACTGTCGGCTCATCCAGCAGAAGCGCCTGCGGGCCGCCTGCTGTGATTCCCGCTACACTGACCCTGCGCTTTTGTCCTTGGGAAAGCGACTGTGGGTGCCTCAACTCAATATCCTGCATGGAAAACCGCTGCAAGACATCTGCTGTATGCGCTTCAGAAGGGGAACGGAATCCGACCTCCTCCTGCACCGATGGCATGAACAGCTGATAGGTTGGGTTCTGAAATACATACCCAACTTTACGGAACCACTCCGTATCTGCAAATACCTGACCCTGCTCCATGATGTTTTGCTCAAACACCCCTTCACTGGGGTAGACCATCGTTGCCAACAGCCTGAGTAACGTGGTTTTGCCGCACCCGTTCTCTCCTAACAGCAGCACACGTTCACCTTTGTAGATCGTAAGATTAATCGAATCGAGAATACGCCCCACCGATTTCACAGCTGACGTCTTTTAGCACAAACAGCGGTATTTGCTCCTTGGTGCCCTCCAGTCTGTCCGCCCGGGGGATGACCTGCTCCACATGTGAGAAAGTCGCCGCCGGATCATCATAGGCAGTCAGCCGTCCATCCTGCAGCCAGAGCAGCCGGCTGGCAAATGGCAGTGTCACATCCAATCTGTGCTCTACCAACAGCACCGCATAACCTTCTGCCGCCAGATCTTTCAGTACAGTAAGCAGCTGCAAACTCCCATCTAAATCGAGATTGGCTAAAGGCTCATCCAGCAGCACGATTTTTTGCCCCATTGCTAAGGTGGTCGCCGTAATCAGGCGCTGCTTTTGCCCTCCTGAGAGTGTCTCTGTCGCCCAGTCCGCTCCAAGTTCCATGCGTTCCAGCGCTTTTGCGACACGCTCCTGTATTTCATCTGCCGGCACTGCCATATTTTCGCAGCCAAAGGCAACTTCATCTTCTACTCTGCTATGTATGATCTGATCCTCTGCATTTTGCAGAACACTTCCAATATAATGGGAAATGGCTCCCATAGACAGTTCCCGGCTATCCTGACCATCGAGCCAAATTGTCCCGGTCAGCGTCCCATCCGTCACACGAGGTATGCTTCCGTTTAAAATTGACAGAAGCGTGGTCTTGCCCTCTCCCGAAGCTCCGGAAATAACAGTAAGGGCGCCATAGGGGATCTCACAGGTGAGATCGGTTAATACCGGCTGGCTGCTTCCAAAATATGTAAAGCTCACGTTTTCCAATGCGATTGCTGCATGTTTCATCCTGCGATCACCATTCCTCCCAGCAGAAGAACTAAGATTCCTGCAAAAAGCTTATCCCGACTGCGCAAAGCGACCGGCTCATAAATCGTTGCCGGCAGCCCCCCTAATTCAAAACCTCTCGTTTCGAGAGAAAGTGTTAATGTATCCGATATATTGACCAGCCTCGTCAGCAACGGAATCAAAAAAGCACGATACAGACAGGACGGCCGGTACCAGGCGACACTGGCTCCTCTGGTACGCATGGCCTGACGTATCTGCTGACATTCCCTCTGCATAAGGGGGAAGAATCTCGATACAATCAAGATTCCAAGTGTAATTGTTCTGGGACAGTGTACCTGTGCCAGACAACGCGTCAGCCGTATGGGCGGCATGGTCACGAGCGGAATTGCCGCCAAGCCCATAACAACAATGCGCCCCATCATCTGCAGAATGCGCGTTGCATCCGATGTAAATAAAAAGGTTATTGTCCCTATGATGGCACCCACCGTAATAAATACGAGCAATACTTTCCATAAAATGTCCCAATAGCCAAATCCGAGCAGCAAAAGTGCATATGCCAACAAAAGCACCATAAAATACGGGCTTCTGGCTAAGGCCAGTCCCGTAATCAGCATGGCGATGGAGCCTGCAATGGCTATGAATGGGTGTAGCGAATTCTGAGTCTGTATTCCGGTCATATTTATTTCAACTTTCCTGCTTTTTGCAATTCCTTAGCGATTTTTTGTCCTACCCAGGCACCCAGGGCACTCAGCAGAACCGTAGCGGCTACAATGATGACGGTCATAAGAGGCTGGTGCTGCAGCTCCCCCCATGCTTCCGGATCTAAAACTCCATAGAATAGGAGCTGTCCCGGTAAAGAAAGCGGGATAAACAACGCTGCTGCCAGGCATCTGGCCTTGGGTGAGTCAAATCCTCTGAAAATAACCGCAACGACCGCCTCTGAAAGGACCGCCCCGACCAACATTGACAACAACATGATCGGACTCATCATAAAAAGAATAATTCCGTTAAAAAAGCCCAATAAAATAAGTGCTCCTGGCTTTGGTACCTTCGTCAGCGCTATCACTGTCATTACTGCATACAACGGTCCTGTAAGCAATGTCTGAATACCGAAGATCCGGACGCCCATAAGTGGCATGGAAATCGCCCCCAGCAACAGCAATGCTGCCGCCATAATCGCCAGAAACACTATATCTTTTAATGCAAATCTTTGAAATCTCACTGTACTGCCTGCCCTTTCTATAGTCCATTATTATCCTATAATCCAGCTTGCAGTCTACACTATGAGAGTTTTTTTGTAAACATGATTTCCCTTTTTTTAATGCTGTTGATATATTTTCTCAAAGGAGGGAGGTTCTTCACTCTAAAAGCTTTTTCAGATCCGCTACAAACTTGTCAATTTCCTCATTAGAAACTGCCCCAAAGCTTCTTAGCGCACGAAGCGGCATGTATTTTATCATAGCATCCTGCATCTCTTGTTCGATGCCGGAAAACATGGTGAGTGTATCCAGGATATTCTCCTTCACATATTCTCTTGCTGCAGGATGTTTGGTCAATTCTCCCAAGGTTACGTCTTTCGTAACCGTAAAGGGAAGTTCCTGACCCCCTCTGATTTCTATTTCTTTTTCCAGCATAATATCTCTGGAGGATTTTCCCACAGCAATTACATAAGTCCCTGTTCCAACAAACCAGTCTTTGATTTGCTCACTATACCAGGCAAATGCCCGGCTGTCTAACTGCATCGTAACTGTCTTGGTCTCATGAGGCAGCAGATTGACACTTTGGAACCCTTTTAGTTCCTGAAATGGCCGAATGGTCTGCTGTGTCAGATCTCTGATATAGAGCTGCACGATCTCGCGCCCTTCAACCTCACCTGTATTTGTAATATCCAGAGTCACCTGCACCTCTGGCGTACCCTCGGGATATACGATATCCGCCTTCAGATTGCTATACGCAAACGTGGTATAACTAAGCCCATGTCCAAATGGGAACAGTACTTCCATATCTTTTGTGTCGTAATAACGATAACCTACGAAAATCCCTTCCTGATAGTTCACCTTTTCATTTGCCCCCGGAAAATTCAGGTAAGAAGGAGTATCTTCCAGGCGCAGAGGAAATGTCTCCGCAAGTTTTCCGCTTGGGTTCGTGTCTCCATATATAACAGATATTACCGCCTCCCCAACACCTTCTCCGCCCAAATACGCCTCAACAACTGCGGACACATGATGAATCCATGTCATTTCTATCGGGGACCCGTTGTGCAGTACCACTACAACATGTTTATTGACTTTGCAAATTTCTTCAATTAATACATCCTGACATTCTGGCAGGCGCATATGAACCCTGTCATAGCCTTCCGATTCAAATACATCAGGAAGCCCCGCAAAAATCACAACAGTCTCAGCCCGCTTTGCTGCTTCAATTGCTTCTAAACACAAAGTTTGCTCTGTCCTGTCCTCTTGACTGCTGAACCCTTTAGCATAGGCAATATCTCCATAAGGCTTTGCTGCCTCCATTGCACTTACCACCTGGTGCGCATTAATATGGGAACTGCCGCCGCCCTGATATCTGGGAGTCTCAGCGAATCCCCCGACAAACAGTATGTTTTTGGCCTGTTTTTGTAATGGCAGCACCCCATTATTTTTGAGCAATACTATGCTTCTCTTTGCAATTTCTGCTGCTTTCTTATGATCCGCATCTCTGTCAAATATTGACTGTATACTGTGGTCTTGATACTGAAACAGGACTCGCAGCATTCTCTCGACAGCCTGATTCACGACAGATTCAGAAATTCTGCCCTCCTTGACCGCTTGTACAATTTCCCTATCATTCGTTCCATCGCTGGCAGGCATTTCTAATTCCAGCCCTGCCTGCAACCCTTTGACCCGGTCGCTGACTGCCCCCCAGTCAGACATGACATAGCCTTGAAATCCCCATTCTTTCTTAAGTATGTCACGCAAGAGCCACTCGTTTTCAGATGCATAGATTCCATTTAACCTATTATAGGAACACATAACAGTCCAAGGCTGGGATTTTTTGACCGCAGTCTCAAAAGCCGGGAAATAGATTTCACGCAAGGTCCTCTCATCCACTTCAGATGAGCCGGACATTCTTTCATGTTCCTGATTGTTTGCTGCAAAGTGTTTAATAGAAGTTCCCACATCTTTTGACTGTACTCCTTCAATATAGGCTGCCGCCAACTCTCCGGTTATATAGGGATCTTCCGATACATATTCAAAATTTCTGCCACACAGGGGCGATCTTTTAATATTGACCGCCGGCCCTAATAACACAGCTACACGCTCTGCCTGACACTCTGTCCCCAGTATTTCTCCCATCTGCTGCATAAGCTCCCGGTCAAATGTACAAGCAGTGGCACATGCTGCGGGAAAGCACACAGCTTCTATGCTGTCATTGATTCCAAGATGATCTGCGTCTTCTGCTTGCTTTCTCAATCCATGAGGTCCGTCACATACCATGACGGAAGGAATATCCAACCGTTCGATTCCCTTAGTATGCCAAAAATCCTGTCCGGAACAAAGAGCTGCTTTTTCTTCTAACGTCATTTTACTGATAATTGTTTCATACATGAGTCCTACCTCCTACAATACGCATGTATCTACCTCTGTTACTAAGAGCACACCGAAATCAGATGGTACTGTGAACCGCACTGAAGCAGTATTTTCCATAGCACTTTCCAGACTTTGGGGAATTGTAATATCTCCCGTAAGCGGATTCCAAAGCTGCGCTGACTTTGCTCCGGCTAGTGCGACCGTAATTTCTTCCGGTTTGTTCCCATAATTCATAAAATAGGTGATTCTTTTTTTATCTTTTCGATATCGAATAAACGAGATCCCGGTAAGGTCTTCTCCTCCATGCATATAGGGATCTTCCAAAAACTTCTCATAACAGAGATGATTGTTTTGATTCGTACTTCTGCCTTCAATAATCTTTACCGGAGCATCAATTATGGCAGCAATTTCAGCAAACATATCCTTTTTATCGGCAAGCCCAACCAGCTTTATCTTACCGCATTGTATGAGCCGCTGCATCTCGCATCTTAGATCCTCGTCCCGTTCCTTGGGCATGGCATAGTTTGGCCGCCCCTCCAATGCAATGATCTGTCCTCCCGCTTCCGCAAATGCAGACAGAAGTTCAACAGCTTCGTACGGCAGTACATCACACATTGGAAGTACAAGGACTTTGTATTCTTCACCGTTACATGTATTTCGAATCTTCCCATTTACGACTTCATAATGTGCCAGTACGTCCTTATGAAACATATCAAAATCTATATTACATTGGCTCATTTCATTTAAAAAGATTTGCAATTCCCGGTCAATAAGCGCGGCTCTGTCCCCTTTAATCAACGGCCCTCTCGCATATCCGTGCTTGAACTTTTCATCTCCGATGTAGTGCATCCAGAAGGCTTCTGTCGGATGATAAATCAGTACATCTACTTCTGGTGTCCCGCCTGAAAGTGCATAATGCAGACGCCTGACTAAGGCATTTCCCTCTTCCATCCTTTCGTATCCCTGCCATTGAACGAACTGCGAAGGCGGCCAATCATCCTTGCGTCTCCCTCGTGTGGAATAAAAGAATCCATGATTAATAATCACCTGTAACCCCTGCTGAAACATCCAGCAGATCATACGGATATACTCTTCAAATGTCAACTCCCAGCCACAACCGGCAAACACTTCAACACCATAGTTCTCCAGACCATAGCTTCTGGACGCTGAGTCGCCGAATTTGGCATTTAGACTGCCGATTCCTTTCCCCAGATGATCTAGACCCGGCCAGGTCATATAGCGGTATTGCCGCATCATATCCCCGCTGAACCGCACTTGAGCAGCCAAAGTTTCTTCTCCCAGCAGATGTGCATACAGAGCGATATCATGTTCCTCGCACCATTGTCTGAGCACACCAAAATAATTCTTTTGGTACAGCCCTGCCAGAACATCAAAATAGTCACATCTGGTGCGTCCCGCCTCTTCTCCCGGCAGAACAAGATCCACTAGCAGTGGCAGCAGATCATATCCCTTTTCCTTACTGAATTCAGCAGCAAACGTACTGCTCCAGGCAAATGCATGGCACATTCTGGTTTCATCATTGAATACTGCCTTAATGGTAGAACCGAAATATTCTGAGAAGCGCTCATAATATGGCTCATAGGTAGAATTAAGGAATGCTTTAGTCGCTTTGTCATCCAGGTAATTGACCGCTTCAGCACCACCCATTTCATATGGGTCTATCCGAATTTCGGCAATATATACAACCAAGTCCTTTGCCGCCACAAATTCTACGGTAGGACCAAACTTACTGAATACCAGAAATTCCATGATATCCTGCTTTTGACCATTTGCATCCAGTATATAAACATTAAAGCAATATTCCCTCAGATCCGTATCTTTTGTCACCGTAAACATTGGTTTTCCAGCATAATCAGTCAGCTGACAGCGAAACTCTTCCCCTTCTCGCAATTCATACTTTTGAAAGCTGATATACTGTTCTCTATACTTTTCTTCTTTTGTAATCGTCTTATTACAAGTTCCTGCCGGCCAATCGAATTCATCATATAGCCAACAGGGTTCTCCATGAGCTCTTTTGTACTTTAGAACCGTATGAATCTTCTCGAACCATTCTTCGTCTAAGTACCCACCTATATAGCCCTCTCCCATGTTCCCTCTGGCATGTGGGATTGTGCTTGTCACTCCTACATTTGTCATCATTTCCAGCTGCCGAACAAGCTCTTCATGTTCTAGTTTGTCATTCCAGAACCAAAGCGGCGACTGACTGTAATCCAAAGACTTCTCTGCTTTGGGGTCTTTCCAAATTTTCTCATCCATCCTTATTCCACCTTCTTAGTTAGTGCTATCCTTTGACGGCTCCCGCTGCGATTCCATTTACAAACTGTTTCTGCAATGCCAGAAACAAAATAATCAGAGGCAATGCACAGAGTACGCAAGCAGCAAATAACGTATTCCACTGTGCCGGATTTTCACGATCACCCAGAAATTGAATCATTCCCACAGGGAGCGAGTACTGGCTCGACTTTGATACAAATACCATTGGGAAGAAATAGTCATTCCAAATCCAAAGTCCCTGCGTGATGACTACTGAAACAGTTGCCGGTTTTAAGAGTGGAAATACGACTGTAACGAATCGGGTCCATGGTCCCGCACCGTCCAGATATGCAGATTCTTCGATTTCAATCGGCACACTTTTCATAAACCCGGCATATAAAAAGACTGAAAATGGCATACTGCAGGTTATAAACATAATCATTGGTGTAAATCGCGTATTGGGAATTGCCAGATTACCAAACATTTGTGCAATCGGAACAATAACCATCTGTGCCGGAATCACGAGGCCTGCGATAAAAAAATAGTACAAGAACCTGCTGGTTCTGGATTTTATCCTGGAAATCGGGTAGGCCGCCATTGTTGCAAACAGTACGATTAAGAGTACCGAACCACCTGTTGTCATGATACTGTTCATAAGTTGAACCGGGTAATTCATTCTGGTAAATGCACTAATATAGCTGTCTAATGAAAATTGCACGAAAAGCTCAAGTGGCGACCGCATATTTCCCGGTTCTCTTAAGGAGCTTGAAAGCACGATGAGAAGCGGTGCAATGACTACTGCACAAAAGAGTATAAGTACAATATACAGAAGCAGAATCTTTACTGTCAGCCTTTCTTTTCTATTTCTCTGTATGTCTTTTCCTTTGCCATTATAGTTCCACCTCCCTCTTATTCATGATGACCAGCATTAGAATTGTAATGGCAATTATAAATATAAACGACACGACTGAGAGCGCACTGGCTTTTCCCATCATCTGGTCGGAAAATGCAATTTTATAGACCGTATACATCAGAGTATTAGTTGACTTTCCCGGACCCCCATTTGTCATGATAAATGCATAATCAAATGCCTTAAGGCCCCCGATAACACTTAGAATTACATTGATCGTAATCGTAGAAGAAATCAGCGGAAGTTTGATTTTTCGGATCAGCTGCCATTCACTGCATCCGTCTATCCTGCCCGCTTCAATCAGACTTTCATCCACTGTCTGCAGACCCGCCAGGTAAATAATCATCGTTGTACCAAACCCCTTCCATACCTCCACGATGGCGATGGCAAATAAGGCTGTTTTATAATCTCCCAGTACATTAAAGCTGCTTCCATCTACCCCAACCGCATTTAAAATCGAGGAAATCATACCGGTATCAGGCATATATACATAAGACCATATAAACCCAACGACAATGGCACTAAATAGTGCCGGAATATAGGAAAGTGTACGAAAGATTCCCTTTCCTCTTAACTTTACATTTAAGGCCATGGCAAGCGCCAGTCCGATCAGATTGCTGAGTACGACCATAACAAAGGCATACAGCAGTGTATTTCTCAGCGAATTAATCATAGTTCCGTCTTTAAAAATTGACACAAAATTTTTCAGACCTATGAAATCATAATTATAGTTCACACCATTAAAATTCGTAAAACTATAATAAAACAACTGAAATACAGGAAAAATCCAAAATACTAAGAACATGGCCAATGCAGGTATGATAAAAAAATACAGTCGTTTTGGAAACACGAGCGATTTACTCATTCCATTCCTCTTTCTATTTTTCATTTCTATCTCCTATATAAAGGTAAAGATCTGATGAGACCTCCACCTTCCACATTTAATCTTCTGTATAAAGTTCTTCGAATTTATTCTGCATTCCGGTCGTGATATCAGCTACGGTGGTTCCCTGCTGTCCTATGACTTCACTGAATAATGCTTCCATTTCTGTCTCTGTTCCTGCCGGCCATCCTTGGTTGCACCAATAGAAGGATTTATCGTCATTATAAAGCTCCACGAATGTCTGGAACAGAGGGTTAATATTATCCGCACCGTATCCATATGTGGGGATAATCTTTCCTGAATCTACATATGCCTGCCAGATATCTGATTCTCCGTCGAACCACAATTCCAGAATCGCTTTGCATTCATCAATGTAGTCAGAGCCCGCATAGATCGCCGGACCGGCTCCCATAGCAATTGATGCATACATATCTTCTCCTGCTTTGTTTCCCGGCAGTGGGAAATAGCCTCTTTCAAATGCTACGGCACCCTCTGCTTCCAGTGCCGGTGCGTTAAAGCTTCCGTCAAATGTCATGGCCGCTTCGCCATCAACGAATTTCTGAATTGCCTGCTGTGCACCAAGACCTAAGGATGAAGATTCTATATAGCCTTTGTCATAAAGTTCCTTGTACATTTCAAGTACCGTATCCCAGGTTCCTTCATCCGTGAATTTGACTTCACCTGTTCTCAGTTCATCATCATAGCTTGGATTCTGTGCATATACCTGATTTGCAGCAATCTGATATAGCCCGAACTGCATCACATACATGTCTTTATCTCCCATGACAATCGGCTGAATTCCTGCACTTTTCAAAACCTCACAAGCGTTTAGGAACTCATCCCAGTTGGTCGGAATCTCTAAGCCATTTGCCTCAAACATGTCTTTATTATAATACGTGCCAAGTGTTGTAATACTATTGGGAACCGCATAGACTTCTTCCTCATACGTGAAAGACTCTGTACCGGCTTCACCAATCAGATCCATAACTTTCAAATCTCCCACCGGCTCCAAATATCCGGCTTTTGCCAGGCTTATAACTGAATTTGCTCCCGCATATTTGGGCTGTACTAAGATGATATCGGCACATTCTCCAGATGCAAGTTTTGTTTTTAGAGCTGTATAATACTGGTCGTCCGGGAGCTTTGTCACTTCCAATGTTATATTTGGGAAATGCTTCCTTTACAAGTGCCGGCAATACCTTGGTTTCAAAATCATTTTCTGCTTCTGTTCTGGAGAACATCATTGTGATAGTGATATCATCCTCTGTCAGTGTCCCATCATTACTGGTATCGCTGGGTTTCGTATCACTTGAACCGCCACACCCCATTAACAGACTCACTGCCATAACACTCATTACCAGCAAGGCAACTACTTTCTTCTTCATCCTTTTCCTCCTTGTTACTCTCTGTATTTACTATTGCTTTATTTGGAATTATGTATATAATATCATATACATAGTGTACTTTTGTTAGGTGTTTTGGTGTACTTTTGTTAGGTTGGGAGGCATATGAAACTAAAAAACAGGTTTTTCCTTGTATTTCTTTTAATTTCCACCATTCCGGTGATTATCATTACAAGCTTTACATACGATCGTTATACGAAGCTCATCAAGGAGCGCACTTCCGAGACCGCAGCTAATGTTTTCGAAAAAGCCACCTTAGAGGCCAACTCCTCTCTTGATAATATTAAGCATATATCTGTCATATTTAATTTTTACAGCGGTGATGACAATTCCATCGTTGATGACTTAAAAAAGTATAGCGGTTCCTCCGACGGCTATACCAATTATGATGTTTTTCAAAGCAATGAAAACATCCGTTTTATTTGCAAAAACCTTATATTTTCATCAGATTATCTCAATGGAATTTACATATTTACCCCAAGTGGCGAAACCCTTGGTTATGGCTACGGCATTGATCTAATGCCAAACTACACCCCGCTACATGACAAATGGTATCAAAACACATTAGATCTTGCAGGCGAATACTATGTTGATGGGGTTTCTGAGAAGAGTTTCATTATTAATTCAGATGCCTCCGTCTCTTTCTCACAGGCACTTTATGATGTATATACACATGAATTTCTAGGTGTCTTGTTCATCGACTGTTCTCCTAAAATTTTTGATCTTTCCAATATTAATACAATGCCGGAAACTGCCATGCTGGCTGTCGTGAAAAAGAATGGTCCAGTCTTATATAGCAATATCGACTCGATAAAGTCCGATATTTCATTCAAGACTTCCCAAACCTATACAACGGCCTTAAGCACCGGCGATCTGGAGCTTGTTTTTTCTGTGAACTATGAGGACTTGTACCGGGAATTTGGAGTAACTGCCATTCTTATACTTGCCATTGCTTTGCTCTGTGCCGCGATTGCGATTATCCTATCGCTGGTACTCTCCTCCTATTTAACAAGACCCATCGTTCACTTAAGCAAAAAAATGGCAATTAAATCCGGTAAGAATCTGGAAACTTCAACGAAATATTTGGAGCGGACTGATGAGATTGGGGTCTTATATACCGAATACAATCAGATGATTGAAACTTTATCTGAGTATATACAAATCGAACTAAAGAACAAGCTGATTACTCTGGACTCACAGATGAAATCTCTGGAAGCACAAATCAACTCGCATTTCTTATACAACACCTTAGAGTCAATCAATAGTATTGCTGAAATCGAGGGGGTGGACTCTATTTCCACTATTTCAATTGCATTGGGTGATATGTTTCGTTATAGCATTAAAACACAAAGCGAACTTGTTACGGTGCAGGATGAAGTAAATCATATGATGAAATATATTTCAATCCAGGAAATCAGATTCAACAATGCATTTTCGACCGAAATTCATATACCGAAAGAGCATTATTCTCTAAAAGTCTTAAAGCTGATTTTGCAGCCGCTTGTTGAGAATGCTTTGTATCATGGCCTACAATACTGTCATAGCGGAGACCGTATCATACTTACCTGCCGAACCGAGCAGCAAAACATTATCTTCGAAATTGAAGACAATGGTGTAGGCGTTGAGCCACAGACACTACGGGATATTCAAAAACATTTAGACAGCAAAGCCGAGTTCTCGGAGCTTGGCCAGCGAAATAAAGAAAGTATAGGTCTTAAGAATATCCATACTCGACTTGTCCTTTACTATGGAGAAGGCTATGGCCTTTCCATTACCAGCCAGCTTGGAAAAGGAACTAAAATCACAATTAAAATTCCTATCGTATAAAAATTGCAAAGGAGTGCCTATGTATACATACGTTGTTATAGATGATGAGCAGCTGACCAGAAAAGGTACACAAAAGAAATTAGAAGCGCTCTCTGACCGGTTACTCTGTGTCGGAGAAGCAGAAAACGGGGCAAGCGCATTGACGATGATTTCTGAAACTGATCCGGATATCATCATTACAGATATGAATATGCCGATTATGGATGGGACACAATTATTACCCCTGCTCTCCGAACGCTTTCCAGAAAAACAGATTATTGTAATCAGTGGCTATAAAGATTTTGAATATATGAAACAGGCAATTTCTGCCAAAGCTGTAGATTATATTTTAAAGCCTTTCAGCCGCGAAATTTTGCTGCATACTATGCTGGATGCCATAAAACGAATCGAAGCACATTGCGCCATCAATTCACAGATTGTCATAAGTAAAGAAAAACAGGAAGAGTCAAAATACGAACTTGATATCCAAATGCTGAAAAATCAGCTTCTTGGCCATCAAACAGATACGCTGACTCTTGCCTCGCAGCGTCTGCATACAATGAATGAGACACATCATTTTGTACTGATTTCTATGTATGTTACTTCAGCAATTACCGCAGAACACCTGCAGAACTTTTTATCCGAAAATAGTTTTGGAGATTTGGCTCTTTTTCTGGAGCATACAACGAATTCACATATAGGCTTTTTTATCCTTTTTGTCCCCTCGGCAGGCGGAAACGTAAACCGCTTGTGCCGTCAGGTAACCGAAGGGCTGTATCAGATGTTTCTGGAAAATGTGCAGACTGCTCTGTTTGGAATCAGTGAAATCCATGCTTCTCTTTCGGACCTGCATACAGCCTATAATGAAACGATACATGCACTTAATTCAAAGACTCTTGGTGACTCGAAAGGCTATTACTATCCTTATCTGACTGCCCCCGAATCCGTCCAGTATAACTGGCCAAAGCAGGAGGAGTTTTTGTTTCGTGTGGAAACCGGCGACCAAACTGCTATGGAACAATTGCTGGATGACCTGTTTTCCTTTTTCTCAAAATCCGAGAATTTTACACTCTATGATGTAAAAGTATACTGCTTCCTGCTATCAAGCCAGACAACGGCCCTTATGAGTCATTACTTCAAACAGGTGGATCCCTCTTCTGGCAACAGCAGTATGCAAAACATACTCAACAGTATGTTTTCTCTTGATGAGATTCAGCAATATTATTTGCAGTTCTATGACAATATCACAGCTATACTCAAGGAGCACACGATTTATGCTTCCAAAGACACCATAGAAAAAATAAAAATATACATTCAAAAGCATTATTATAACAATATTACCATTGAATTTTTATCCTCACTCTTCTACATGAATCGCAGTTATCTCAGTCACCTTTTCAAATCCAAGACCGGCGATACCTTCGTTAACTACCTTAACTCGGTTCGAATTGAGCGAGCCAAAACACTTCTTCTGACCACTGATAAGAAAATGTATCAGATATCTAAAAGCGTTGGATATGACAACACCAAGTACTTTTTTCGGGTCTTTAAAAAAGGAACGGGAAAGACTCCCGAACAATTTCGGTTGAATTCCTAGAGTGAAAGTTCTTGCTGCAGTGTAAACGAATATATAATTTTCTCCGCCACTTCCCTATGCGTAGCCCGCTCCAGCGCTTTCGCATAGTAATCCAGCTGCACCCGATAGCGTTTGCCCAGCAGTTCTATATCCCCCTCCGGTACCCGGTCCGTCTTGTAATCCACAATGACCACCGTATCCCCTTCATAAAAATAAGCATCGATGACTCCTTGTATCAGGATTTTCTCATGCGACCAGTCAGGATGCAAGCGATTTCCCGGCTCGCTTAGGACAAACGGCTGCTCGCGCACCAGCCGACCGGCCTGTGCCGCCTGCTGCATCCTCTGCCCAATGGCAGATTGCGTAAATCCGAGTACATCCTGCGCCTCAACCGCTTCGTATACCTCCCGGCTGATTCGTTGTTCTGTGAACAGTCTTCGCAGTTGTTCTTCGACTTCCGTTAGATTCTTGCAATAGGCATAATCCAGTAATTCCATCACCCGATGGTATGCGGTTCCTCGCCTTGCCCCTGCTGCTTCCGGCGGCACCTCGATAAAAGCCGGCACGCGATGGTCGGTCTGTTGTGCTTCATATAGAAACGTACTATCTTCCTGCGTAGAGAGCTTTTTCAGCTCCGAGACAGACAATTTCACCGGGGTTCCTGCATAGACCTCGTGCGGGTATATGAATCCAAAGCGTTCTTCAAGTGTCTGCTGCAAAGCAGCATCATACACCAGTTTCGTATCCCAGTGACGCAGCTCGTCTTCCTGCAGCAGCTGTGTGAATTCATGGTGTACTGCCTGCATTCGAACCTGCTGTACGGGAATCGTATGAATTACAAACTGTGCACCGGCATCTTTGAAATCCTCTGCTTCATACGGGATTCCATAGGCATCATACAGCGGCCGGATGGCCGAATGCCGGGCTAATGCCGGCAGAATCCAGCCCCAATAGGTGGATGGATTTTCACGAATCTGATACGAGAGCATCGGGGCGGTGCTGCTAAGAATAGCCGGAGCCTTTTCCAGCTGCTTGTTCAGCTTATCCGTAATACCTGTCAGGATTAATTTTTCCTTGGCTCTGGTCATGGCAACATACAGAATCCGCAGCTCTTCCCCGAGGTCATCAATTTTACTCTGCCGGCTGATCAAGGCCTTTTGCAGCGTAGGTATACGCATGCGCTCCTGTGGATAGATGCTGTCCAGCCCAATCCCTAAGGTCGGGTGGATCTGCACTTTGGCACGTGAGCTCATCAAATTGATCTGCCGTCCCATACAGGACACAAAAACAATGGAAAATTCCAACCCCTTGCTCTTATGGATGCTCATGATGCGCACCGTATTCTCGCGTTCTCCCACAATATTCACTTCACCGAAATCCACTTCGTATTTGTTTAGTTTATCGATATACCGTATGAACTGGAAAAGCCCCTTGTAGCTACTGCGCTCAAAGCTTCGTGCCTTTTCCACCAGGAATTCCAGATTGGCTTTTCTCTGTGCTCCGCCGGGCATCGCCGCCGCCTGATTTCCGTAATTCGTATCTTCCAGAATGCGCAGTACCAGATCGTGCGTCGTCGTATAACTCACACAGTCCCGAATCTCGTTGAGCTGCCGCAAAAAAGCCTGTAATTTTTCACGCAGCTGCACATCCTCTCCCGTCACACTATACGCGCAGACCGCTTCATACATAGGCAGTCCCTCCTGCGCCGTCTTAATCTGCGTGAGCTGGGTTGGCGTCAGGCCGACAAGCAAGGAATGCAGCACTGCCGTAAGCGGAATCTCCTGTCTGGGGTTATCACAAATCCGCAGATAGTTCAAAACAGTCTGTACCTCCTGCGCTGAGAAATAGCCGGTCTTGCTGACAGCATGCGCCGGAATTCCCTGCTCAAGCAAGGTCTTGGCGAATGCGTCCGCCGCTGCCGAAACAGAGCGAAGCAGGATAACGATGTCACTAAAGCGTGCGCTTCTATAACTGCCAGCTTTGGCATCATAGACTTCTTCGAGTTCCACGATTTCTCGAATTCTGCCTGCCACATCCATGGCTTCTATTTGAAATTCATCCAGATACGGCTCCGGCTGCACAGGCTCGTCCTCTTCACTCGTATCAATCAGCCGCACTTCCGGTATACAAAACTGCGCCTTGGGTTCAGGATAGTCGGCTCCCGGATACAGCGCCACCTCCTGCGAATATGTAATGTCGCCCATGTCGTCTTGCATCAACTGTGCAAACAGATAATTGATGCTTGTAAGGACTTCGTTTCTGCTGCGAAAATTCTTATGCAGATCGATTCTCTGCTCTTTTGCCTCTGTCAACGCATACGTATGGAATTTCTCCATAAAAAGCTCCGGACGCGCCAGGCGGAACCGGTAAATACTTTGCTTTACATCACCCACCATGAAGATATTGCGCTCTCCCAGATGGTACCGGGATACACTGGTAAGGATCATCTCCTGTACATGATTGCTGTCCTGATATTCGTCGATCATAATTTCTGTAAACTGCCGGCTTAAGTCAATGGCTACCTGTGAAGGTGCATACGAATCCGCTTCCTTATGAATTAATATATCCAAAGCATAATGTGCCACATCAGAAAAATCTGCAATTCCTTTTGCCTGTTTTTTCTCCGCCAGACGCTTTCTGAAATCTCTGGTCAAAGCAACCAGCATCTCCACAGAATCCTGTGCATTGGCAAGAACGGAACACACCTCTGCCTCCGGAGCTGTAAAAAAGCTCTCGGTAAGCTGTTTCACGATTTTTTTTGCCTGATCCCGCAGATCCTTGGCCGTAGTTTTGTATACTTCCAGTGCCTCACTTTTTTTTCTGGAGAGTGCCGGAAATTTGTAGCCCTGAAGCATTTGGAACATTTGTGTATAGTCCTGCACCTGCAATGCTTCCGCCATAAATTCCAGATCTGACTGTATGGCCTCTTCGTAGGGGAAGGGACCTTGCGGCTTATGTGCAATATGCAGCGCCTCCTGCAGCAGTGACTGTGCTTCGGCAAGCATATGATGTGACATTTTCCATATTTGAGGCATCCAGGGAAGGTCCGAAAGGGAGCCGTTCTCGTTGATCCCGGAAGCTGCTGCACACTGCTGCAGCCACTCGTCCGGCCATGGATAACTCTCTGAAAAGCGTGCCAAATCCAGAATATGCTGCTCAATATCATTATCGTTTTTGCCGGCTGAAAAGGACTCCACAAATTTCTCAAACGCCGGGTTCTGCGATGCGTACGCCTCGTCAAGAAGCTCTTCGAGCACATCTGTTTTGAGCAGTGTGACTTCCCCCTCCTCCGCCACTTTAAAGGATGGGTCAAGTCCAATCACATGAAAATAGCTGCGTACGACATAGGCACAAAAGCCGTCGATGGTCGTAATCTGGGCGGTATGCAAAAGTGTCGTCTGTTTTTGCAGATGGCGGTCATTTGGTGCCAGCGCACATTGCTCATCAAGCGCAGCTGCCAGACGCGCGCGCATCTCGGCTGCCGCAGCACGTGTAAAGGTCACAATCAGCAGCCGGTCAATGTCTATCGGATTCTTCGGGTCGGTAATCATAGACAAAATCCGCGCTACAAGAACCGCCGTTTTCCCTGAGCCTGCGGCGGCACTTACCAGAAGATTGCGCTCCCTTAACCGTATTACCTGTTCTTGTTCTTTGGTCCATGTAATTCCCATATGCAGATTTTACTCCTTATGTTTTTTCTTCCTTTGGCATTCCAGCAGATTCCATATTTCCGTATTGGAGTATTTGCGCAGTCTGCGATAAGCATATCCCTGCACTTTCCGGTCAAACCCGCAGACAGACATATACGGGCACCACGTGCAGGCAACCTCTTTTCCTAACTCATAGGGAGCCACACTGACATCCCCCTCCTGCATAGTACACTTAAGTGTTTCAATCGTCTCTGTCACGTGTTCCTGCAGACACTCCATTTGCTCAGCCTCAATTCTTACCGCACCGGAGCGTATGGAGATATCTTCCTTTCCTCCGCCAAGCGACTCTTGGGCAATCCCTGTCATGGAAAGTTCTTTTAACAACTCCCTTTGAATCGCATCCGGCTGGCATTTGGCTGATTTGCGTATCATAGGGTCAGCCACTTGATAGTAGAACGCCCCCACTGCCTTCACTTCATGATTCGGATATTTACGGCGCTCATATTCTGCCGCCTTTTGCAGATACCAGAGTAACTGCAGCTGAAGGCCATAATAGACGGAGAGCAGATCGAAGGTTCTCGCTCCGGTCTTGTAATCAACGACACGTATGCAGACCTCTTCTTGTGTCTTATACTCATCAATTCGGTCGATACGGCCTCCCGGAAATACAAGCTCGAACTCCTCGGGAGTAAACGGCTGTTGGGAAAACTGCTGCCCCAATACCCATACGGTGCGCTCAAGCAGCCGTCTGGCTCTTTCCTTAATATAGCCGTTGCGGGCGCTGCTTTGCAATACCGCTTCACTATACGAATCAATCGACGCATCCAGCCCTTCTGCCACCAGTACTTTTGCTTCTTCCGGTGTGATTTCGGACCAGTCCCATCCTCGCACTGTCACTTCTTTGGAATAAAACTCCAGCGCATCGTGCAGCATGGTTCCCAGATCCATCGGCGTAAATCCATGCTCCGCCCGTTCCTTGATACGCAGACCATATTGCAGAAAATAGGCAAAATGGCAGGCTTCGTAGCGCTCCAGTCCGGTAACTCCGCTTTTAGCAAACGTCTGATACAGCAGCTCGACCGCTTCCTTCGACAAATACAGTGGTTTGTTTGCAATAAATTTTGCATCCAGTATGCCAGACAGACGTGCCTCAAATTCCGGCTCGCTGAAATACCAGCCATACAACTGCTTCCAGGCAGCCAGTGCCTCCCCTGCAAGAGGCTCCGAAATCCCCTCCAGCAATATGGCAAGTCCCTGGACCGGGTGCTCAACTGCCGCTGCCCGCTCTGCGAATTCCTGTCGTTCGTTCATCCGCAGCTGCGGAAACATCTTGCGTATTGTTCCCAGCAGATAGGAAGGAAGCAGGGCATCTCCGGCCGCATTCGTCTTGCTAAAGGAAAGATACAGCCGCTCACTCGGCTTCGTCAGCATCAGATACAGATAGAATCGCTGCTGAAACATCAGCTCTCTGGCTCCCGGCGCAAGTTCCACCTCCTTTTCCTTTAGCGTCCTTCGTTCGGCTTCACTGACAATTCCACCGGTTCCCGGATTTTTAGGAATAATACCATCATTAATTCCCACGAAAAAAAGCATTTTAATCTCGCGGATACGTGTGCGCTCAATATCTCCCACCAGTACCTGATCCGGGGCGAGGGGAATGATTTTGACACGTGCGCTTTCAAGCCCTGCCTTTAACATCTGTGCATACTCATCGAACGTAATGGGGTCTTCTCCCACGATATCCACCATCTTCTCCAACAGCGACAAAACGATGTCGTACACCTGCTCATATTCTCTGGCAAGCGCCGCCTGCCCTGTATTCTCAAAATGCAGTTGCTGCTGTGCAAGGAGCTGCGAAAACTCTGCTTTTTCCATAAAATAATACAGTGCCTTTGTAATATCCAGCACGTTTTGTCCTCTGTGTTTGCTGCTTGCATAGAAGTCCCGTATCGAATCCACAAACATTTCCCTGCTTTGATTGACCAATGCCAGCTCTTCCGGCGTCAGCCCATGATAGAGCCGCTCCCATGTACGTTCCCACTGAGAGAAACCGCGTATACCCAGGGCAATCACATAATTTTCCAGACGATCCACAGCCTGACGCTCCAGCCCGCTCATGCCGCATCGCAGGTAATGAAAGACGGAATCATACGAAAAATTCGACGTGAACATGGTAAATACAGCCTGTAAAGCCTCTAAGAACGGATTGATTGAAATAGAATGCGTTTCATCAATAAAGCAGGGAATCCCAGCCTTGGCAAAGACTTCTGCCGCATAATCTCCATAGTCTTCCAGATTTCCTGTAACGACCGCAATATCTTTATAACGGTATCCATATGTGCGGATGCAATATGCAATTTCCCGGGCGGCTTCCTGCATTTCATCCAACGGATGCTCTGCCGCAGCCAATGTGATTTCTCCGGCCTCCCCCTCATATGTCCCTGTGTTATAACGGAATATATTCCTTTCCAGAAATGCAAGACCCGGTGCCTGCAAAAGCCGCAGATTCTGCCCGGCCCCTAATAAAACGGGTGTAAGAATCTCTGTCCCGGCCTCTTGCGCCAGCTTAGAAAGCGTCCGAATCATCTGACGGCTCATATGAAATACATGGTGTTCATCATCGGTTTCTGTAAGTGACTCTTCACAATCCATGGTCACAGTCACAAGCAGACGGCTGCAGCGGCGCAGCAGTTCATAGACCACCTTGTTCTGCAGCGGCGTAAATCCGGTGAACCCGTCAAATACAACCACTGCATCTTTTAGTTTCACAGAATCCGGAATATTTCTGCGCAAGACATCCAGCACCTCCTCCGAGGTGATATAGCGCTGCGCCAGAAACTCTTCGAATCCGCGGTACAGTACTCCGATTTCCTGTAATTTCATCTGCAGAAGTGAACCCTCTTCGCTCTCTTGCGCCATCTCCTCGAGTCTGTCGGAACTGATATCATACTGCATGAACTCCGACAGTAAGGATTTGACCTCTTCGATATAGCCGGGCTTATGCATCTGGCTTCCCAGATAACTTAATTCTTCGCGTTTTTCCTGCGCTACTTTCTGCAGAATCAGACTTTTACCCGTTTCCTCCAATAAGGTACGGCTGTCCTCGCCCGCCTCTTCGAACACCCTGAATGCCAGCCTCTGAAAACTAAGCACATCGATATTCAACAGCGCACCATCCGGATGAAGCAGTAGAAGCTCCTCTTGTACCTGCATCGTAGACTGCTCCGGAACAATCATATAGAACTGACACTGCGGGCTGTGCATGGATTCCTCCAGCAGCTGCCGGTACAGATAATTTGACTTGCCGGTACCGCTGCCCCCTATAATATATTGTATCGACATGAACTCTCCTTTATCTGACGAACGTTATACTTGCCCCGGTGTAAGTGACTCAAGTTCCTGCAGCCAGAGCCTCGCGCTGGCATCACTGGGCATCCTCAGATCTCCCCGCGGAGATACTGCGACACTACCTACCTTCGGTCCGTCAGGCAGGCAGGAGCGCTTGAACTGCTGTGCAAAAAACCGCTTATAAAACACTTTCATCCAAGTGAGAATCGTATCTGCCGTATAGACTCCCTCGAAGGTAAGGCGCGCGATCCGGTAGATTTTGGCCGGTGCAAAACTCCATCGCAGCATATAATACAGATAGAAATCATGGAGTTCGTACGGTCCCACGATATCTTCTGTTTTCTGTGAAATCTGGCCTTTCGAGGGCGGCAGAAGCTCAGGGCTTACCGGTGTATCCAGTATATCAAGCAGGATGTCCCGCAGAACCTCTGTCTGGCATACATCCGCATAATACTGTACCAAATGACGTACCAGCGTCTTCGGTACGGAAGCGTTAACGCCATACATGGACATATGATCTCCATTATACGTCGCCCAGCCAAGTGCAAGTTCCGAGAGATCGCCCGTACCCACGACAATACCGCCCGTCTGATTGGCTATGTCCATCAGTACCTGCGTCCGCTCCCTGGCCTGTGAATTTTCATAGGTCACATCATGGCACTGCGCATCATGGCCGATATCACGAAAATGAAGCGTCACCGCCTCTTTGATATCAATCTCACGAAGCCTGGCCCCCAGCGCCTGTGTCAGCCGAATGGCATTGTCATACGTTCTGTCCGTAGTCCCAAAACAAGGCATGGTAACCGCCGTAATAGTATCTCTGGGCAGCCCCAGCTGATCGGTGGCTCTGGCCATCACCAACAGCGCCAGTGTCGAATCCAGACCGCCGGAGACTCCTACGACAATACTTTTACATCCGATGTGTTTCATCCGGGTCTTCAACCCCATCGACTGTATATTAAAGATTTCTTCACAGCGCCGGTCTCTTTCTTCCTTCGCCCCTGGTACGAACGGCTGTCTGGGAAAACTGCGTGACAATTCAGTTGGACGCATGGAAAGCTCAAAGCTGACTTGTGTATAAGTTTCGGTATCCGCTGCCGGATAAGTCGTCATTCTGCGGCGCTCACCACGCAGCCTTTTGACATCCACCTGTGCATACATGATCTGATTCGAGAAACGTTCCCCCTCTGCCAGCAGCACACCATTTTCCGCAATCATATTCTGACCGCCGAAGACCAGATCCTGCGTAGACTCCCCCTCCCCTGCCGTTGCATAGATATAGGCACATAACAAGCGGGCGGACTGACTTTGCACCAGCTGCTTGCGATAGTTGTCCTTGCCTACCATCTCATCACTGGCTGAAAGATTTACAATTATGGTAGCTCCTGCAACCGCATGACGCTGACTCGGAGGATTCGGAACCCACAGATCCTCACAGATTTCGGCTGCCACACATACCTGCGGGAGTCCGCTGCATGTAAACAGCAGATTCGTTCCGAAGGGGATTTCCCTGTCGCCTAACCGGTAGGGCGGCATCTGTTCCCGGCCTTTTTCAAAATATCTGGCTTCATAAAATTCATTATAGTTTGGCAGCTCCACTTTCGGAACAAAGCCTGCGATCTGTCCCCCGCTTACGACCGCGGCCACATTATACAGCTTCTGCATATGCTGGAGCGGCAGGCCTACAAAAATCAGTGCATCTGTGTCTTTGGTACTTTCTGCGATACGCACCAGTTCCCGCAGTGCCTCCTCAAGCAGTGCATCCTGCCAGAACAAATCTCCGCAGGTGTAGCCGGTAATACAAAGTTCCGGAAACACCATGATTTGTGCCCCGTTCTTCTCCATCTGCGCAATCGCTTGTAAAATCTCATCTGAATTGTACCGGCAGTCTGCTACCTTTACCTGAACCGATGCTGCCGCAACCTGAATAAATCCGTCTTTCATATCCGCCTCCTGTTATAGGTCTGTGCCCGTAGTTTCTTTCTTACATTCTTGTGCCACGATATGGAGCCGCTGACTCACAGGGCACACCGGTGTCTGATCAAATGAGTCGTATGCCTGTACAAATCGCAGCCCTGCCTCTTCCAATAACGCTTTGATACGCTCCAGCGAATAGGCCCGCTGCTCGTGAAATTCAGTTCTCTTGCAATACAGCTGCTCCGTTACGGATGGCTTCTCTTTCGGGTCTTCCTCTGACTCCACCGGCAAAAATAAGGTCAGCTCATACTGATTGAGCTGCGTATCCGGATCATATTCATTCTCCCAGATAAAGCTGCCCTGCGCCCTGTTCTCTGCAATTGTCGTGTTGCCCACGATTTGCTCGTAATAATATGGGGTATGCAGATCAAAGAGCAGCAGACCGCCGGGGTCCAGGTACATATTGGCCAGCCGGAATACCTCCAGCAGTTCCTCCTCCTCCAATATATAATTCAAAGAATCGCAGGAACTTAAGATAGCTCTGACAGTTCCGTATAATTCAAACTCCCGCATGTCCTGCAGCAGATACAATATAGAAGCATCCTGCCCCTCCTGCTTTTGCATTGCTTCCTGGAGCATATCGGGTGCAGCGTCAATCCCGATCATATCATAGCCACGCTGTGCCATAAGCTGCGTCAGGGTCCCTGTCCCACATCCTAAATCCAGTAGAATCCCGTCTTCGATTCCGTAAGAGCGAAGCGTTGAAGTAAGGTGCTCTGCCCACGCAGTATAGGGAATATTATCCATAAAAATATCATATACTTTAGCAAAATCTTCATAGGAAGTTACCGTTTCGTATTCATTTTCTTCTGTTTTCAAATCATTTTTCCTCAGCTTCCTGCTTTCCTTTTTGTGCCACAACGTCTGTCACACACATCTTGGATAATTATACCACCTAATCGGCTTCCTTTACAAATCCCTTTTTATCCCTTGCACAATAAGGACACTTATGGTATTGTTTTTTGTAGCTCCTGTATTAATTGCACATATTTCAGACTTCATTTTAGTACTAATTGTCCAGAAATTCCCCGTATCATTTTCAATAAATATATGATACAATTTTCTCGTATGCGAATAGATTCTTAAAAAAGTCTCTATAAATAACTTGGAGGAGGAACATATGAGTAAGAAAAATCTTATAGTTGGTCAGTCCGGCGGTCCTACTGCCGTTATTAATTCCAGCTTATATGGTGTAGTTTCTGAAGCACGTACTAATTCAGGTACGATTGAGCATGTCTATGGTATGGTTAATGGAATCGAAGGTTTTTTAAAAGGAACCTACCTTGATTTTGACGAAGCTTTACCCGGAGATTCTCTGGATCTGCTGACAACAACCCCCGGTGCCTATCTCGGTTCATGCCGTTATAAACTGCCGGAAAGCCTGGAAGATCCTGTGTATCCGGAACTGTTCAAAAGATTTGAAGAGCTTAACATCGGTTACTTTTTCTACATAGGCGGAAATGATTCCATGGATACAGTAAGCAAGCTGTCCAGATACGCCGCACAGATCAACAGTGACATTCGTGTGCTGGGAGAGCCTAAGACGATTGACAACGATCTTGTTCATACCGATCACACCCCCGGCTTTGGAAGTGCCGCTAAATACGTGGCTACTACCGTACGGGAAATTGTCATCGACTCCAGTGTATATGAAACAAAAGCCGTTACAATTATAGAAATCATGGGACGTCATGCCGGATGGCTGACAGCTGCCAGTGTTCTGGCACGTAAGGAAGTCGGCGACAATCCTTTGCTGATCTACCTTCCGGAAGCAGCTTTTAATGTAGACGACTTCTTGAAGAAAGTAGAAGAAGCTTTTCAAAAAGCTCCCAATGTTGTTGTCTGTATTTCCGAAGGAATTCAGGATGACAAAGGTACTTTTATCTGCGAATACGATAATTCGGTAGGGGTTGACAGCTTTGGACACAAGATGCTTGCCGGAAGCGGTAAATATCTGGAAAATCTGGTACGCAGCCGCCTGGGCGTCAAAGCACGTTCCGTAGAGCTCAATGTAAGCCAGCGTTGCAGCGCTTCTCTTATGTCAGACACTGACCGCAAAGAAGCAATTGCGGCAGGCCGCTTCGGTGTTGCCTCAGCACTTCAGGGTGAAACAGGCAAAATGATCTCCTTTGTCCGCACCAGCGATGCTCCTTATCAGCTTACCTGCGGTCTTGAAGATGTAAACGATATCTGCAACAAAGAGAAAACGGTTCCCGCAGAGTGGATCACTAACGATGGCTCTGATATCAGCAATGATTTTATCACCTATGCAAGACCTCTGGTAGCGGGTACTGTATCCGTACCGCTGGGCGAAGACGGACTTCCGTTATTTGCATTTCGAAAAAGGGATAAATAAATAACCTATACACAACACTTCATTTATGAAAGGATGGTACTATTATGGCATTAGTAACAACAACTGATATGTTCAAAAAGGCGTATGAAGGAGGCTATGCAATCGGAGCCTTCAATGTAAACAACATGGAAATCGTGCAGGGTATCACAGAAGCAGCCGGAGAACTGAACTCTCCTATCATACTTCAGGTTTCTGCCGGTGCAAGAAAGTATGCCAATCATACATACCTTGTAAAATTAGTAGAAGCTGCTTTGATTGAGAACGATATTCCGATCGCTCTTCACTTAGATCATGGCGCAGATTTCGAAACCTGCAAATCCTGCATCGACGGTGGATTTACCTCCGTTATGATTGACGGTTCTCATCATGATTTTGCTGAGAATATCGCCGTTACAAAAAAAGTAGTGGAATATGCACATGCTCATGGCGTTGTAGTTGAGGCAGAGCTTGGTAAGCTGGCAGGCGTTGAAGATGATGTCAAAGTGGCTGCAGCTGACGCTCAGTACACACAGCCTGACGAAGTAGAAGAATTCGTAGACAAGACAGGTGTTGATTCACTTGCAATTGCAATTGGTACAAGCCATGGCGCATTCAAATTCAAACCAGGTCAGAAACCACAGCTTCGTTTCGACATTCTGGAAGAAATCACCAAAAGACTTCCTAACTTCCCAATCGTACTGCATGGTGCATCTTCCGTATCTCAGGAATATGTAAAAATCATTCAGGACAATGGCGGCGTACTTGCTGATGCTATTGGTATTCCGGAAGATATGCTGCGTCAGGCTGCTGCTTCTGCAGTATGCAAGATCAACATTGACTCTGATCTGCGTCTGGCTATGACTGCCGGTGTCAGAGAAGTACTTTGGAACAACCCGTCAGCTTTTGACCCACGTGAATACTTAAAAGTTGGTCGTTCTTATGTAAAAGAATTAGTAGCACATAAGATCAAAACTGTTCTGGGCAGCGAGAACAAAGCCTAAATACAAAGCCAAAGAAGCGATTATCCTGTTGGGATAACCGCTTCTTTTTTTTAGGCGCCTGCTAAAATCTGGCCTAAGATTTGATTTACCAATGTGCCATCCGCAATTCCTTTGACCTTTGGCATCAGCTGTTTCATGATCTTTCCTTTGTCAGACGGTACCGGCTGCGTGATTTGAAGATCCTGCAGTACCTCCGCTATCTTCTGGCGGATTTCCTCCTCGCCAAGCATGCGGGGCGCGAACTCCTCATATACCTTAATGCGATTCGTACATTCCGTAATGATGTCTTCCCGATCCTGCGGTGCCAGTTCTCGTGTTTCTTTGGTCTGCTTGATTTCTTTTAGTATGATTTCATTTTCTTCCTGGGCAGTCAGATCAGCTCTTTTATCAATCGCTTTATTCTTTAGCGCTGAAAGCAGCATGGAAAGTGAATCTTTTCGATCCTTATCCTTTGCCTTCATAGCCTCTACCATAGCAGCTCTTACATCATCTATTTTACTCATACGCATCCTCCTGATTCACAAAATCTCTTTATTTCGGATACCGGCATTCCACACGATTCGCTTCAAAGAGCTGCAGCCATGCATCTTCCGGCTGTACATCCGTCACTACGATATCCACATCCTTTAATCCACCGATCTTGGCGAATGCCACCGTAGAAAATTTGGATTTATCAACCGCCAGAATTCTCTTATCTGCCGCATGCAGCATCGTGTTCTTGTTGGCCGCATGCTGCGCATCTGAATCCATAAAACCAGACTGCATATCCAGACCTTTGCAGGAAATCACAGATAGATCTACATGGTATTCTGCAATCATGCGGTCCGTCAGCTGACCGACCAATGCGAAGGAACCAGGCTTGGCAATCCCGCCTGTGGACAAAATCGTCCATCCGGGAACGTCAAAAAGTTCTACGATGATTTCGACCGAGTTCGTGATGAGTGTAATGTTTTTTCTGTCTTTAATCGCCTTTGCAATCGCTACAGCAGTAGAACTGGCATCCAGCATAATACGGGCGCCATCCCCTATCATATCGGCTACAATGGCCGCTATCTTCTGTTTGCCTACGACATTGTGATTTTTCCTCACATTAAAGGGAAGATCCATATTAATGTTTTCATTAATGACTGCACCGCCATAGCTCTTCGTAGCAAGGCCTTCCTGCTCAAATTTTTCCAGATCCCTGCGGATTGTTTCCTCAGACACCTCGAACATCTGACTTAATTCACTTACCACTACTCTCTTTTCTTCCTGCAGCTTTTCTAATATGGCATTACGTCTCTCTATCGCAAGCATACACATACACCTTCCTTTTTTTATAGGATCGCTTTTCTCACCTTCTCATCCGGATGTGCAATCACTGCTGAGTCCATGAACATGCCCTTTTGTCCGACTTCAGCTTTGGCCCTGTCAATAGCCGCCTGTACTGCCGATACGTCACCTGTCAGCAGCATGTAGGATTTACCGCACATACCTCTGGCAATACGTAGTTCGATCAGCTCAACAATCGCTGTTTTGGCCGCTATATCAGCTGCCTCGATAATTGAGGTAGCATCATAGGTCTCCAGTATACCAAGGGCTGCAACTTCTTCGATCTGAACTGCAGCGTAAATGGCAGGAAATATTGATTCGTGAGGATTGCCCAGGACAAAGCTGTTGATCAGTAACGCTCCATAATTCGCGTTCGCATTATCAACCGCCGCCTTTACGGCACTTAAAGATCCTGAAATAATTGTGATATATTTACCAGGACAGACAGTTTGTGCTTCAACAATGTCAACTGCAGAGGTCTTGACCATCGCATCTGTTGCTACGATTCCTGCAGTCACTGTTTTATATTCAACCATACCGAGTGCTTTACTCATGATGTACTTATCCTCCTATTGTTCTATCACAACGTATTTATTACTGACTTCAGTCACCTTGCCTGCAATGGAAGCGTGTATATTCACACTCAGACCATTGTTGGCTTCTCCGATAATTTGATTCTTCTCTACGATATCTCCGGCTTTTACGACCGGAACCGCAGGTGCGCCGATATGCTGGCTCATCATAAGCTTGACCTTCTTCATCGGTACCACATCATCAAACAACGGGGCATCCTTATTGTATTTCGTCAGATCCAGTCTTGACATCAACCTGTGCATCGGCACTTTTCTATATTCACGAGCCGGATTTGCTTCTTTCGGAATTTCCTTTTGCGGTGGCTTAATACCATTGGCACGAAGTCCGTTCTTGTATTCCAGCATCAATGATCTGGGTGAGAGACCCTGGAAACAGGAATATAATTCGCAGACACCACAGGAACAGCAGAAAAATGTGTTCAGGAAAATATTCGGCTCCTGAATATCCTTACAGGTAGCGGCACGCATGAACAAATTAGGCTCAATCGGATGACCTAATAGATAGCGCGGACATAACTCTGTACACATATTACACTGACAACAGGATGCAGCTGCTCTGTGAAGCTCAATTTCTGATTTGCTTTTTTTCTTCTCGACCAGATAGTGATTCTCCGGCAATACTAAAACCGCATTCGTTGTTTTAGTTACCGGCTGGGAACCGCTCCCGATAAATCCCATCATAGGTCCGCCAATAAAATACACCGGATTTTTTACTGTCTTGGCACCGGCCAGTGCGACGACTTCTTCAATCGTACAGCCCAGCGGTACGCGAACCGTTACCGGCTTTTCAACCTCTGCTACTACGGAGACAAGTTTATCTGTTACAGGCAAGCTGTTCTCAACGGCACGATACGCATTATAAATCGTCTCAACGTTAAATACAGCGACCCCAATCTCAATAGGGATACCACCGGGACGGACAATTTTTCCAGTCAGTTCATAGATCAACATGACCTCATCTCCGGCCGGATATACTTCCTCCAGCAGCCCTATGCTGACACCGGGATATTTGTCTATATTCTCTTCTAACGCCTGGATGGCATTCTTATAAGCTTTTTTAATTCCTATAATAATGTTCTTTGCTCCCAGAGTTTCTCCTACCATGTGAAATGTCTTTAGAATTTCATCTGTGTAACGCTCTAACAAATGTCTGTGCAGGCGTAACAGCGGTTCACATTCAGCACAGTTCAAAATGATTGTTTCTGCGCGTCCATCCAACTTCGCATAAGTAGGAAAGCCGGCACCACCAGCACCGACAATACCATTTTGTTGCAATATTTCACTAAGTGCCTTAATTTCCATAGTACCCTCTATCTGTGTGTGCCGCACTGCCAGTGTGGCAGGCGCACTTACTGTAAGTCAATTCCGTTTCCACTATCTACGATTCCGACAATTGCGGCATCAATGGGTGCATCTGTCATGCCTGAACCGACTCTGGCAGCACTGCCCTGTGCTACAAGAACGATCTCTCCGACACCTGCACCTATATTATCAATCGCCACTAACTGTTCGGTCGAACTATTCATGGATTTTAACGGCTCTACGATGGTAAACTTATTTCCCACCAAGTTGTCTTGTTTTCTAGTGGAAACAACACTTCCGATAACTTTTCCAATGAGCATATCTTTCTCCTTATCTTTCCACCATACTGCTATTTAATAATAGTCACTGTATTACCTGTGGAAATTTTCGCAGCATTCGCTTCATCGGTATCAATGTGCATCTCCAAAGTATAAGTATCCTTTACTCTGATTTTCACATGATTAAATGTCGTTCCTCGTTCGTTGTCTGCCAGGACAGAGACGATATCTCCATCATGAACACCTGCTGCCTGTGCATCCGCCGGTGCCATATGAATATGACGCATTGCCACAATACAGCCTTCCTCCAGATACACTGCACCCTTAGGCCCAACTAAAGCGATGGCCGCGGAACCTGCTGTATCTCCTGACTCACGAATCGGTGCTTTTACACCTAATTTAATGGCATCCGTTGCCGATATTTCAATTTGTGTTTTTTTTCTGACCGGTCCAAGTACACGTACGTTTTCGATGGCTCTAAGCTTTAGTCCGACAATCGTAACAACTTCGTTAGAGGCAAATTCCCCTCCCATCAGTTCTTTTCTCTTCGTCAGCTGATATCCTGCACCGAATAAAACTTCAACATGCTCCTGGGTGAGATGAATATGGCGGGCAGAAACCCCAACAGGGACTAAAAATCCCTGTGTGGAAGATTCCTTTTTATCCAATACATCTAGTACCATCCTGGTGATCAGTTCTACATTTGCGTTGTCCAAAAATAACACCCACTTTTCCAAAAATCTCCGCCCAATATTAGAAGCGGACTATCAAGTATCCTGACCAGTTACTATTTTGCTACGGGTAAGATTTTCTCAACATCATTGTGTGGTCTTGGAATTACATGTGTAGCAACCAGCTCGCCTAATCTGGAAGCTGAGTTAGCGCCAGACTCTACTGCTGACTTAACAGCACCTACATCACCGCGAACCATAACTGTTACCAGTCCTGAACCGATTTTCTCTGTTCCTACGAGTTGAACGTTTGCTGCTTTACACATTGAATCTGCTGCTTCAATCGCTGCGATTAATCCTCTTGTTTCTACCATTCCTAATGCTTCTTGTGACATTGTCATTTCCTCCTTTGGTGGAATCCTTTACATACCTACATTTTAACACATTTTAGTTTGTTAAGCCAACCGGCTTGCACTGATTTGGATTATTTTTTCTATTTCTTCATGCGGATTTGCAATGACCGCTTTTGCAACGGGTTCTTTGATTCCGTTTTCAGCAGCGGAGTCAACAGCAGCTTTAACTGCAGATACAGTACCGCGAATAATAATCGTTACCAGCCGTCCTCCCAGCTTTCTCTCCCATGTTACGAACTCTACATCTGAGGTCTTGCACATGATATCGAGGGCATCAATTGCCGCGGACACTCCTACTACTTCGATAAAGCCATATGAATTACCCATCTAACACCTCTTTAAGTCAAGTATTGTACTATGATTCTTATACGGTCGGCAGGATTTTCTCTACGTCATTGTGTGGTCTTGGAATGACATGAGTTGCAACCAGTTCACCAAGTCTTGAAGCCTGTGCTGAACCGCTTTCAACAGCTGCTTTGACAGCTCCTACATCACCGCGAACCATAACTGTTACCAGTCCTGAACCGATTTTCTCTGTTCCTACGAGAGTTACTTCTGCTGCTTTACACATAGCATCTGCTGCTTCAATTGCTGCTGTTAAACCTCTTGTTTCTATCATTCCTAAAGCTTCTTGTGACATGTTTTTGTCCTCCTAATATACATTCATTTATATATTTTCTATCATTACTAACTCTACTATTTGCTGACCACGAAACTAACTGTGTATCAACTCTTATCCAAGGCACTGATCTTCAACATTTTCTCTGTACCCTCTTCCGGATTTGGTATTACATAGGAATTCACAACTCCTGATATCTGATTGGCTGCAGTGATTCCTGCTTCTACTGCTGCAGTTACATCTGAAACGCTGCCACGATACTTGATGGTGACCAACAGCGGAACCGGCAGCTCATCAGCATTTCCGGGTTTGTTCTTATCAAATACTTCCAGTCTGACATTGCCTGCTTTGCATCCTGCATCACCGGCAACGAAAGCTGCTACCAAACCAAAAACTTCTAAAATTCCCACAGCTTCTGCCATACTCTATCTCCTACTTGTTAATGATTGCGATCTTCAGACCTTCCATAGCCAGATTTGTCTTGTGTGCTTCGTTGATCTGCTCAAGCGGGAATCTGTGTGTCACAAGCTTGTCGATGGGAAGTCCGATGCCTTTTGCTCTCTTTAAGAAATCAAAGGTAGTTGCATAATCTCTTAGAGTATACACCCATGAGCCAACAATTGTAAGCTCTTTAGAACATATATCAAAATGAGGATTGATCGTTGCATCTCCACCATTGATGAAAAATCCAAGTTCACATAATCCACCGCCGCTGCGGATGAATTTGTAGATATTGGAATGTGCCACCGGAGAACCGGTACACTGGAATGCAAAGTCTGCCAAATGTCCGTCAAAAGCGTTTTCAACTGCACTTGTCAGGGCTTCAATTCCCTTGTGATCCTTGAAATTCACGCTGCGCTCTGCGCCCATCTCTTTTGCAAAGTCAAGGCGTTTCTGCTCTCCGTCTACTGCCACGATATTCTCAATCCCCATGGTACGAAGAATGGAAATACACAACAGACCGATCGGACCGCATCCCTGTACAGCCACGCGGCTGTTAAAACGCAGGATACCGGTTGTTTTGGCTCTTTCTACTGCATGAATCAGTACGGCTGCCGGCTCGATCAGGATTCTGGAAGTAAGGTCTAAATCACTTACGTTGAATACGGAGGAACCTTTGCGAATCAGGATGTAATCTGAGAACCATCCGTTCAGATGGATATCATCGTCCGGAAGAAGTCCGTATACGTCAGCACCGCCAACGTTTTGTTTGTTCAAGTCATACATTGTGATATCCGGATTGTCTTTGAAAATCATGCATGTTACGACTTTATCGCCTAAGTTTAAGGATTTTCCTGCACTGTCCTTTTGTACATTCTTACCCATTTTAACGATTTCGCCGGTACCTTCATGACCTAATACCAATGGAATCAGTCCGAAAGGATCTCTTTTGAACTCATGTGCATCTGTTCCGCAGATTCCACAGCCTTCCACTTTGACCAGAATATCATCATCGCCAACTTCAGGAATCGGATATTCCTGGATTTCATAATTCTCGAGAGCTGTCAGCATTGCAACTCTTGCTGTCTTAGGAATTCCTGCGGCAGCAGCGGCTGGCTTGGCTGTCTCTCTTGGTGTGCCGCCGGCCATTCCGTCGAGCACCTGTTTTACGATTTCTTCAATATTTACATTATTCAAATCCATTGCTTTCCTCCTACTTTAGTTTAGCGAATGCACAGGCTGTCATTCATTACACAACGTCTTCTCTTAGTGAAGGTACTTGCGCTTGTCAGACCTTCTCCTGTCCGGCTCGCAATGGTAAACGTACAAAAACCTTCTCCACCAAATCCAAGTGCTGCATAGGATGGGCCGTTCTTTACCAAAATTGCTGTATCAATAGCTTTTGCATATGTCGTCATACGATCCACATTCTTGGAATGGATATGCGCCGAATGGCGATTGCCATGCTCCAGCCACACTGCTTTTTCAACTGCATCTTCAAAATCAGCGGCTCTGACAATTCCCAGAATCGGCATCATCAGTTCTTCTGAAATAAGAGGATGCTCTTTCTCACCTTCGAAGATAATGCAGCGGATATTATCCGGTACGGAAACTCCGATCATTCCCAGCAAGGTCTTAGCGTCTTTACCAACTGCCTTACGGTTCAGTCCCTTAGGTGTCAGTACCGCGGCTACAAGCTTTTCCTGCTCTTCCTTGGATGCCAGATAGCAGCCCTGCTCAGTTACCATATAATGCATTAGTTCATCAAGTATAGGGGCAAGCGCTACCACTTCTTTTTCTGCGATGCAGGGCAGGTTGTTATCGAATGTACATCCGTTCACAATATCTTCCGCTGCTTTTCTGATATCTGCTGTTTCGTCTACCAATGCCGGTGGGTTACCTGCGCCGGCTCCGATGCCTCTTCTGCCGGAAGAAAGTACTGCCGTTACAACACCCGGTCCGCCGGTAGCCGCAATCAGCTGTATCGCCTTATGGCTCATCATGACTTTACTTGTATCCAGTGTAGGCGCTTCGACGGAACACGCGATGTTATCCGGGCCGCCTGCTTCCAGCGAAGCTTCATTAATCATGTTGATTGCAAATAATGAAGTCTTGATTGCTGCCGGATGCGGATTAAATACAACTGTGTTGCCGCCGGCAAGCATACCGATGGTATTACATATCACAGTTTCCGTAGGGTTCGTACAAGGTGTAATGGCACCAATGACTCCGAACGGTCCCATTTCCACAAGCGTAAGACCCCTGTCACCCGACCAGGCTGTTGTTGCCAGGTCTTCCGTTCCCGGTGTCTTCTCAGCTACCAGCTGATGCTTTAAAATCTTGTGTCCTACATTTCCCATACCGGTTTCTTCCACACCCATACGGGCAAGAATTTCGGCATTTTCCATTGTTTTCTTACGAATAAGAGATATAATCTTTTCTCTTTGATCCAAAGACATCACTCTGACATAGGTCTGGGCTTTTTGAGCTGCCTCAATCGCCGTATTCATATCCTTGAATACCCCATGACCGCCTGCCGATGAAGCACCGATCTGAATCTTGGCCAGAACTTCACTTACGACGTCTTTTACCATCTGTTCACTGACTGACACGTTTCTACCTCCTTAATGACTCACAAAACAGCTATTATTTACCGAGTTGCTCCATAACTTTCTTTGTGATTGAAGCAATGAGGGCCGCATTTGTGTCTTCAGAAGCTTCTGTACCGCAAGAACCGCCGCAGCTATGGCAGCTTGGTTTGCCTTCCTGTGCGTTCTGGCACATGTTGGCCGGATGTTTTCCCGGAAGTCCCATCTGACGTCTGATCTCATACAGTTTTGCGATCTGCTCTTTGTCGAATTCCTTCGGTCCGCCAAGCATTTTAGATTTGTAAAGCAGTTCTGCGTAGAATTCTACGGATTCCATCTTGTGATATGCGGAAAGCAGATCCGGAGCCCATGTCAGCGCACCATGATTCTCTAACAATACAGCATCATAGTATGGCAGGTATTTTTCAAGATTATCCGGGATTTCTACGGTTGAAGGTGTGCCATATTCTGAAATCGGCACACAGCCCAAAGCGATAACTGCTTCCGGCATGATTGGCTGAGTCAGCGGAATACCTGCGATTGCAAAGCTGGTAGCAAATGTAGGATGCGCATGTACTACTGAATTGATATCGTCACGTCTTTCATAGACTCTCATATGCATTTTTATCTCTGATGAAGGTTTGAAATTACCATTTGCCTGCAACACGTTTCCTTTTGCATCTACCTTACAGATAAACTCAGGAGTCATAAATCCTTTTGATACACCGGTAGGTGTGCAAAGAAATTCATTATCATTGAGTTTTACAGAAATATTACCGTCGTTTGCAGCCACCATATTTCTGTTGTAGATTCTTCTTCCGATTTCGCAAATCTCTTTTTTAACTTCAAACTCGTTTAACATCTTTTTTCCTCCTTGGAATTATACATAGCCACTCGACTTGTGTTGAGTGTTACTTACTGACAAAATAGTATCACAACTCCACAGAATCGTCAATACTTTTATGTTGTTTTTTCTTGTTTTTTGTCGAACTTTTGTTGTTTTTGCTTTCTATCTTGTTGTTTTTGTTGTTTTTCATCTGTGACTGCCATGGCAGCTCATCGCCCTCTTCGCTGAGATATTCCAGAATCTGGGGAACACCTTCCCCGGTCTTGGAATCCACATAGAAAAGCGTCTTGCAGCCGGCAAGCGCAAGCCAGCGTCCGGCCCGCTGTATATTGGCTCTCTCATCGTGAATCTGTGTCACAATGCCAATCACATCTCTGTTGACCATCCCTGTGATATTGGGAGCGAACAGGGAGTACGGCTCAGTCGCCGCTATCAAAAATCCCACAACATCCGCTTCATACGAGTACAGCGCCAAGGCTCTGGCCAGTGTTGTCGTCTGTGCATATTCACCGGGCGTATCGATCACCACATCAAAATGATTCACGTACTGTGTCTTATGATATTGAATCTTCTCGCCCTTTAATGCCTGCGTCAGTGTGGTCTTACCGGCTCCGCTTCTGCCGATCAATGCTATTTTGCGCATGCTATCCTCCCCGGCCGTCTGCGGCCGTACTGCTGTATCAAGTCTTGGTCAGAGGGCATACGGAAAATCCCAGTACCTGCTCCGCATATTCCAGCACCGCATGCAGGGAAGCTTCCGCCTCCGATACAGTACCCGTCACAATCAGCGTACCGCTGAAACGGTCTACAAACCCCAATTGTACTGCCGCCGCTTTCATTGCGATATCCGCCGCTATGACTGCCGTCTCCGACGGGCTAAGCGTAATGATTCCGATGGCCGCTCTGGCATAATCCACCTTGGGGTCCAGGCCAAGCTTCTCATATAAGATGTCATCCGGATTCGCAATCAGATGTGCCAGTGTAATCTGCTTTCCCGGCACCAGTTCCTGGATAATTCGTTCCAAAGCCATATGTGTCCTCCTGTCTGTAAATTCTATATCTCCTATGCATTCTCACCCGCCAATCTGGCACTCCAGACCGGAAGCCTGCTCGGCTGTCCGCAGCAGTGCTTCCATGGTACTGCCATCCGGAGGTGCGATTTCCGACAGCAGATACTTACGTCCAAGTCCCTCGTATTTATCCTGCCCTAATCTATGGTAGGGCAGCAGATGTATGCGCTCAACGTGTGCAAGCGTTCCTGCGAAGCGGGCAATCTGTGCGATTTCCTCTGCCGTATCGTTGAATCCGGGAACCACAGGCACCCGAATGCTCAGTCTTAACCCCGGAACCGCCGCCAGTCTGGCCGCATTTTCCAAAACCAGCTCATTCGGCCGCCCTACGAACTCTCTGTGCTTTTGCGAATTCATGTGCTTGATATCGAGCAGGTACTGATCCAGAAACGGAAGCAGCGTTTCAATCACCTCGTAGGGTGCATAGGCCGTACTCTCAACCGCCGTACGGATGTCTTCCTCCTGACAAGCGCGCAGGACATCCCGCGCGAACTGCGGCTGGAACAAAATCTCTCCGCCGGAAAGTGTCACACCGCCGCCGGAACGCTGATAATATCTGCGGTCCTTGCGCAAGGTCTGCATTGCCTCCGCCACCGTTATATCCTGCCCTATCAACCTGGGCTTTCCCTGTACCAGCATCGTCTCCGGTGCGGCTCTTTGGGATTCCGGATTGCAGCACCACTGGCAACGGAAGAAACAGCCCTTTAAGAACAAAATCGTGCGTATTCCGTCTCCGTCGTGTATTGAATAGCGCTGGATATCGAAAATTCTGCCGCGTGTATCTAAATACTCCATACCCATCATCCTGTCATCTCCTCTACATGCCCTGTTCCGTACGGTTGATAATATCATCCTGCAAGGAGCGGGACAGTGTGGTGAACATAGCACTGTATCCGGCGACGCGTACTACCAGATTCTTGTACTTCTCCGGATTCTTCTGCGCTTCCAGCAGTGTATCCCGACTGACCACATTGAACTGCATATGACTTCCTTTTTGTTCAAAATACGTCTTAATCAATGCGATAAAATTCGCGATTCCACGCTTTCCGCTTAGTGCCGAAGGATGGAATTTCTGGTTAAACAGTGTTCCGTTAGAAGCAATCCCATGATCCAATACCGAAACCGAATTTGCGGCAGCCGTAGGCCCGTTCACATCTCGGCCTGCGGAAGGTGATACACCGTCTGCGACAGGCGTACCGGCGAAACGTCCGTCCGGTGTTGCCTGCGTCTGCGCTCCCAGCGGCACATTGGCCGAAACGGGATACAGCCCCGCCTGATAATGGCCGCCTCGGGGATTTTTATATTTCTCCAAGGGTCTGGTGTACGCATACGCGGCTTTTCGTGCAAGTGCATCGACCTCGGCAATATCATTTCCGAACTTCGGCAGTTCTTCTATCATCTCATGTATCTGTCTGGCATCCTGCATCTGCTGTGTCTGCTCTTGGACCGCCGCAAGACTTTTGGCAATCTGTGTTACTTCCTCTGCCGTAAGCTCTTGGCCTTCCTCCGCCGCCGCTGCCAGCACATGCTCTACGATCTTACTGATTTCGTGCGCATCCTGACTTTGTCCGAAGTTCGCATCCAGCGCCTCTTTTAACTGCATCAGTGTAATCTTCTGCTGTTCATAGACCAGCGTTCGTATGGTATAAAGTGAATCCGCCATATTCGCAACGCCAAATCCCTGCGGTCCGGTGAAGTTATAGACCGCACCGCCCTCCTGGGTCGTCTTGCCTCTGGCGATACAATCGTCCACCATCGAAGCGAGAAACGGCAGAGGTGCTCGCTGCCTATGCGCCATATCGATCGCATTATCTGCATTGACCATCAACTGGATTCCATACTCCGTCTGTTTCTGATACGCTTCGAAGAAATCCTCGAATGTGCGCAGCTCCTCAAGTGCTCCTGTACGAATGCCCACCAGCTTGCCCTGATCCATTCCATTGGAGAACACCAGCTCCAGCGGACGGCACATATTAAAGAATGCGGCATCATGCCAGCCCTCTGTCCTGCCTGGTTTCTGCGGCTCTACACAGCCTATAATACAGTAATCTCTCGCATCCTGAAGTGTCAGACCACGATTCATAAGCGAGGGAATGATGACTTCGTCATTATAATAGGCCGGAAGCCCCACACCGGTTCTGGTCAGCTCCGCCGCTTTTTGTAAGAAGCTGTGAGGTGAACCATTCCAGACACGTACCGATAAGGACGGCTGGGGCAGTTGCGTATGCATAGAAGCCTCCAGCGTCATGAAGCTGAGTTCATTCGTTGCATCCTCGCCATCCTGCGTCTGTCCCCCTGAAATCATATTCTGAAACAGGCTGTACCCTGCAAACCCCTCTGCCGAAGCTGCATCCCTGCATTTATTCAGGTCATTGAATTTGACCCAGATACAATCCAGTAATTCCTGCGCTTTTCCCGGTGCTATCCTGCCCGCTTCCACATCTTTCTTATAGTAGGGATACATATACTGATCAAAACGTCCCGGGGAAATCGAATGCCCGCTGGATTCAATCTGCAATAACTGCTGTACGAACCAGAACGATTGGCAGGCCTCGTAGAAACTAGTCGCACCGCGGGCCGGTACGCGCATACAGTTACGGGAGATCTGTAACAATTCTGCCTTGCGAAGCGGATTCGGCTCCTGTTCGGCCATCTCTGCTGCCAGCTGTGCATAACGTTTCGCATAGTCGATGGCGGCCCGGCAGCTAAGAATCACACCTTTCAGGAACTGGGAGCGAGATGTATAATCCTCTTCGGTAAAGTGATGACGATCCAGCTCCTGCAAGGCTTCTGCAATGATTCCTTCGTAGCCGATTGCAAGCACCTTGTCATACTGCACACAGACATGCCCCACACCATTATAGAAATAATTTCCGGCGGTAAACAGGTTGTGCTCGATTGCAGTCAGCGTTTCTTTCTCCATATAGGAAGCGGCCAGCTCACTGGTCGTCCTGCCTGCCCAATAGGCATTGGCTTCTCTGATTTCTTCTTTGGTCTGTTCTGAAATATAAAATGGATCTGCGCTGCGCGTCTGAATCGTATTGAATTCAGCTTCCAGCCATTCCCATGAAAATTCAGGATACGTCTGCGCACTTCTGGGATGTATCGTGGTACTTCCCACGATCAGCTCCTCCTCGCGAATTACGATTGGTATATTCTTCAATATGTGGGCGAATGCTTTGGCTCTGCGCATGATCAGCGGCTCCTGCTCCGTCGCTTGATAGGACTGCGTAAGCAACTTGGCTCTGGCCGATTCGATAACAGGCATTTTTTCATATAGGTTATGAATCAGCCGGTCAATACGCCCTGATTTTGGTACAGACGAATTTTGATACATTTCCATGTAAACTCCTTTCACTTTTGGTTTTATCTACAACTTACTGACAAACCTCCGCTACCATAAAGTATACACGTCACCATTTTTTAAGTCAACACAAACCGTCACTTTTTTGTGATGTTTTTATTGTTTTCTGCGCTGTTTTATAGTTTTTTTGATAATCAACCCTGTTTTTATTTGGTTTTGTGTCTTTTGCGCTTGACAAACCACTTTTCCTGCCACATACTGATAAGTAGCAATCTGACACATTTTTGTATATACAGGAGTTTGTACCATGGAAGTTGATTTACATACACATACAATCGCCAGCGGACATGGCTCCGCAGATACGATTCAGATGATGGTCAAAACAGCCGCCGCACGCGGGGTTCGTCTTCTGGGCATCTCAGATCATGGTCCCAGAACCACCGGTTCTGCCAGTGAATCTTATTTTCGCAGTCTGCGGTATGCGCCGCACCACCGCAGCGGCGTAGAACTTTTGTACGGTGCGGAGGCCAATATCATTTCTGCGGCGGGCGAGCTTGATCTTGGCAGCACTACACTGGCCGGTCTTGACTATGTCATCGCCAGTATGCATCCGGTTCTGTTCGCTCCGGGAGATATCGTACACAATACGCAGGCTCTGCTGCGGACAATGCAAAATCCCTATGTGCGTATTATCGGCCATCCGGATGACACTGCCTATCCCCTGGATTACCCGGAAATTTTTCAGGAAGCCATGAAGCGGCATATTTTACTTGAAATCAACGATTCTTCCCTCTCACCCGAGGGGTATCGGGGTGATACCAGACACAATGACCTGACGTTACTGCAACTTTGCAGACAATATCGTTATCCTGTGCTGTTGGGCAGCGACTCCCATGGAGTGGCGCGTCTGGGAAGCTTCACATATGCAGGTGCGCTCCTGCGCTCTGTTGCTTTTCCGGAAGAGCTGCTGCTCAATCGCCGCCCCGAAGCGGTCAAGGATTTTCTTCACAAAAAATAAGGCTGTAGGATGCGAACCTGCGGCCTTATTTTTCTATTTCATGTACCTTTTGCTCTTCTGCTTATCCCAGTGAATATAATAACAGGAACAACGGAATCGTAATTGCCGAACAAATCGTAGAGATTGAATAGATCTGCGCTGCATATCCTGCATTCTTATCGAACTTCAACGCGAACGTATTGATTGTAGTTCCTGCCGGGCAGGCACACGCAATACTTACAATCACCTTAAGCTCTACCGCCACCGGGATGAAATACAAAGGAATAATGACAATGGCTGGTGACACCACCAACAGCAGCAAAACAATCAGCGGCAGGCGTCTGTTCTTAATCACTTCGGAAATCTTGTTCTGGCTCAGCGCAATACCCGCAACTATCATAGCAAGCGGAGTATTCATATCCGCCACCAGCTGCAATCCGTTCGAGAGCAGGCCCGGAAGCGTGATACTGCTTAAAAACAGTCCAAAACCAATCACAGTACCGATAATCGTCGGATTCACCAGGTTGCGCAATACTTCTCTGACCTGCATCTTCTCATCATTCCCTTTCATCATGGTAATCCCCAGACTCCAGTTAAAGATGTTGAATGCCGCCATAAATGCGGTCAGATAAAAGATGCCCTCTGCCCCATAAATACTGTTGACAATCGGGATGCCGAAGAATCCGCAGTTGCCGTAAATCAGTGCATAGCGCTCGATTGGACGATCCGGTCCTTCCTTGCGTACCAGAAAATGACTTGCAAGCGTCATAAGTGCCAGTGCCAGAAAACTGATTAGAAACACAAGCAGAAAGTTCTTCAGCAGACGCATCTCAAAACTTTGCTGAAACGACAGTAATATCAGTAAAGGATTTACGATATACATCAGCAGGTTCGACAGCTGTTTGCCGCCTTCCTTAGACAACAGTTTTACTTTACAGGCTATAAATCCAATTACAATAATCAAAAGCATCATCAAAATTCTCTGTACTACGATCTGTACCATTTCAAGCCCTCTCTCCCTCGGAAAAATTATAAACTTTAACCATTATAGAACAATCACCCTCCAATGTAAAGGCTGATTGCTGCCCTATTTGGGCACCATCAAAACCAGCATCAAAAAAGTATCCTGCCCGATGTACTTCATCGCTTAGGATACTTTCGAGGGTGCCGGTTTACAGAAGGTAAATCGGCATATCATCTTTGATTTTAACGGGCACATCTACCACAGTCTTGGAAATCACTGAGGAACGCACCGGCGCTTTTTTCGCAGGTGCCTTTTTAGCAGCTGCCGGTTTCGCTTCTGCTGCCGGTTTCACTTCTGCGGTCTTAGCCGCCGGTTTCGCTGCTGTCTTCGCTGCTGTTGTCTTCGCTGCCGGTTTCGCTGCTGTTGTCTTCTTAGCCGCCGGTTTCACTGCCGTCTTCTCCGCTGCTGCCGTAGCCGGCTGCTGTGTTTCCTGTGTCACCTCTGCCTGTGTCTGCGCTGTTTTGGGTGTTGTCTGTCCCGCTGCCTTTGATGCTCTCTCTATACTACCTTTTCCTATTGCCAATGTTATCTACCTCCTTAGCTAATGCTATATACTCTTTTGCACTTCTACTGCTTTTCTTATAGGCAACAACCGGCTGGCTGTTATCCTGTGACCACTCGATGGCACTGTCGACTTTGATATAGGATTCAAATAAATAGATTCCTTGCGTATCCTGCAATGTTTCCATCGTCTGGCGGAAATAATTTTTACGCATATCCACTTTCGTCACAGCAATTCCCATGATTGAAAGTTCCGGCGCAATCTGCTTTACCTCTTCTAAGAACTCGAACAGGTTGGCCAGACCGAACAGGCCCCAGGGTGTCGCTTCGACAGGAACGATTACCTGATCGCTGGCACACAGAATATTCATGACCCAGCCTCCGAGTGTCGGCGGCGCATCTATGAAGATGTAATCATATACCTGCGACTCTACAATCGACCGTATCCCCTTTTTCAAGATCAGTTCACGCTGCCATTTACTGAACAGTTCATATTCTATCGAACTCATCAGAGTCGAGGATGGAATCAGATCCAGATTCTCGTAGGGTGTCGGGATAATATACTCTGTGAGATCTTCCTGCTTGCGAATCCCATAATACAGATTCTTCTCACCCGCCGCATACTCCAATACTACGTCCTCCGGAAAAAAGGACAAGGACAGGTTCAACTGCATATCTCCGTCAATCAGGAGTACTTTCTTGCCCATCTGTGCCAGCGCACAGCCGACATTTGAGCAGGTCGTTGATTTACCGCTGCCGCCTTTGTTGTTCGCAAAACTTATGACTTTTGTCTTCTTCATGGCTACCTCGTGCAATCCAAATATCATTTCTCTTATATACTACTTGTGTTCGGAGAAAAAATCAATAGTAAAATTCCTTGTGACCGGATGACGGCCACAAGGAATTCTGAGGTGTTACATGTTCATTAATCTAAATGGAATAGTTCCGTTAAATCTTCCGCTACCGGGCTGTTGTCAGGATTCGTCTGCATAATGTCTGCCATGAACGCCCACCACTTCTGATTGATTTCAGTCTGTGGTGTCTGTGCCCATTTGTCCGGATCCTCCAACTCAATATAGCCAAACAAGGTGTCGGTTTCATGATCCAGAAATATGGAATAGTTACGACCGCCGTATTCATGAATCATATCCTTCATCTCCGGCCACAATTCATTATGGCGTTTTTCGTATTCTGCTGCCTGACCTTCATTCAAATGCATTTTGAAAGATTTACGTATCATACTTTCTTCCTCCTATAGCGTTATCAAATTATACCCTATAGTTTAGTATACTGATTTCCATTCGTCAATGTTATCTGCGTGAAATTCAAATGGAGGTCCAACGATGATTTCTGTACCGCCGTCACTTGCTTCAACGATTTCTTTCTCTCCAAGGTCGCCAGCTTCAAATGTCTCACCGGCTGCGCCTGTGATTTCACCTGCAACTAAAGCTGCTGATGTGTATGCTGACAGACGTCCTACATCAATAGGATTCCACAGGAACATGTAAGGGCATGAATGTGCATCATCATCACCGATGAATTCAGCCATCTCTGAAGGAAGTCCAAGGCCTGTCAGTTTAACAGAGGATTGCTCATCCTGCAGTACTTTTGCTGCTGCCATGATACCAACAGTTGTAGGTGCGCAGATTACTTTAAGGTCAGGATAGTTTTTCAGAAGAGCCTGTGTCTGTGTAACTGATTTCTGGTATTCATCATCACCATAAGCAGTTTCTACAAGATTAAGGTCTTTGTATTTATCATCTGTCATAACTTCTTTCATTGCTTCGATCCAAGCATTCTGGTTAGCTGCCTGGCTTGTAGCTGAAAGGATTGCCCAGTCGCCTGAACCGCCGGAAATATCAAGTACAGCGTCCATCAGTGTTTCAGCAACTTCCTGTACACCAGCCTGGTTAACAAAGGTAATACGGCTGTCCGGGTTGATGTTAGAATCAAGTGAAGTTACTTTGATGCCTGCTGAAGCTGCTGCCTGTAATGCCGGCTGCAGTGCGTCATAGTCATTACCTGCGATTGCAATTGAATCAACACTTTGTGCAACCAGCTCATTGATCATTGTGATCTGAGCTTCTGCAGATGCTGTTTCAGGATGTTTGATGATTGCTTCTGCGCCTAACGCTTCAACAACTTCTTTAAAACCTTCTGCTTCTTTTTCATTATATGGATTTCCTGCGGATTTTGTGATCAGTGCAAGTTTCATGTCACTGTAATCAACGGTTCCGCCCTCAGAGTCAGAGCTTGTATCTGTTGCTGCCTCTGTTGCTGCCTCTGTTGTTGCATCACCGCTTGAGCCTGAGCTTGAGGAACCACATCCTGCAAGCAGGCTGGTAGCCATGAGTGCGCATAGTAATACACTTACTATTCTTTTTTTCATTTTGTTACCTCCCATTATTAAAAATAATATTTTATACATACACCCTATGGTGCTGCATTCACTGCCACTGACTTTATGCGGTCTGTGTCTTCTTTCTCTTGAACAGTCCGTTAAGTCGCAGGTTCGGCAGCATAACTGCCAATACCAGAAGTGCTCCTACGATGACCAGCATGACCTGAGATGAGATGTTAATCAATCCAAGTCCGTAGCGCAGGAATCCGAAGATGAAGATTGCGATTAACGCTCCCGGGAATCTGCCCTTACCACCGGCGGTAGAAATTCCGCCCAGAACTACCATGGAAATTGCTTCCATCTCATAGCCTGATGCAATATCTGAACGAGTACTTCCCATACGTGCTGCCAGGAAAATAGCTGTTACGGCACACATGAAGCCAGTCACTGTATAAATCAGCAGTCTGGTCTTTTGTACGGAAATACCTGAATACTGTGCACAAACTTTATTGCTTCCGATTGCATATACTCTTCTTCCGAAGGTTGTCTTATGCAGAATGAAGCAGAAGATAATTGCAAAGATTACAAATACGATAAACATAATCGGTACAGGTCCGACTTTTCCCCAATACAGATTACTGAACCACTGGACTGATGTCAGTCCGCCGGCTGCCTGATCTCCTAAGAGCGCTTCGGCGATACCTCTGTATAGAATCATCGTACCCAGTGTTACGATCATAGGTGCCAGCTCCTGGAATCTTGTCAGAATCAAACCGTTAATGAATCCGCATACGGTTCCTGTCAGCAGACACACTACAATGGCGGCTCCCATAGGCAGTCCTGCATTGAAGGACATCGCCATAAGTACTGCGGACAATGCAACTGTGGAACCTACGGAAATATCAATTTCACCGATTAAAAGTATGTAAGCCATCGGTAATACGATAAATGCTTTTTCCAAGAAAGATGAGGTTGCTGTAAACAGGCCGTTCACACTCAGGTAGTTCTCAGATAAAAATATATTCATGATATTAATAGCGATAAACAAGATGACCAGCATCATCTCCCAAGTAAGAAGGGATTTTTTCCAGCTGAACTCCTTTTTAGCAATAATAGTTCTTCCTGATTTTGTTGCCATGTCTACATTTCCCTCCTTCTCAAGTTATTGCGGTCGATGACTCTTTGTGTAATTACATTCAGTATAACAGCCACAATAATGATCAGACCCTTGATACCATTCTGCCAGAACTGGGAAACCCCAATCAGCGGCAGTGCATTGCTGATGATTGCCATGGTAAGAGAACCTAAGAATACGCCGACCACACTGCCGCGGCCACCAGTCAGACTCACACCGCCGATAACGCAGGCAGCGATAACATCCATCTCAATACCGGTTCCCATATCGCCCTGTGCTGATGCGTAGTAGGAAACCCACATAGCACCAACCAGACCGGACAGCGCTCCCAGAATTGCATAGCAGGCAAGTTTGATATTCTTGATTTTGATACCGCTTACTTCTGCTGCTTCCGGGTTACTTCCCACTGCATAGATCTTTCTGCCGAACTTTGTCCATTTCATAACTACAAAGAATATAATATAACAGATAATCATGATCAGCACCAGATTATTTAGAACTCCGAACACTTTTCCAAGTGCAAAAGCTTTGTAGCCATCCGGTATCTCATAGGCTGCCACCCAGCGGCTGTCTGCCACAAGATAGGTAATACCTCTGTAAATATTCATAAATCCCAACGTAGCGATAATCGGAAGTACACCACCTCTGGAGATGACCAGTCCGATGATGACACCGGCTGCCAATCCTACAAGAATTGATACCAAGAATCCTACGAATACATTCTCATACAGACCATCCCGCATCATAAGTGCTGTGATCATACCAGAGAGCGCTACGGTGGAACCGATAGAAATATCAATTCCTCCAATCAGCAGTACGCCCATCATACCAATGGCCAGTACCATAGTGACGGAATAGTTCTGGAACATATCCCCAATCGTCTTCGCGGTCAGGAAATTACTGTTACGAAACTGTATAAATCCGCACAATATTATCAGTACAATTACCAGACTCATCTCTCTGGAGCTGGCGAGTTTTTTCAATTTTGATCCCATGTTCTACCGCTCCTCCTATTTCGCGCCTGCTTTATCATAATCCTTCGCCATAGCAAACTCCAGAATACGCTCCTGTGTTGCTTCGCTACGGTTGAGTTCTCCGGTTACTTTTCCTTCGCACATCGTAATGATGCGATCACTCATACCAAGTATCTCAGGCATTTCTGAGGAAATCAACAGGATTGCATAGCCCTGCTTCGCAAGGTCGCCCATGATTTCGTAGATTGCGGCTTTCGCACCAACATCCACACCTTTTGTCGGCTCATCCAGAATAATGACTTTTAGCTTCGAGGCAAGCAGCTTGGCAACGACCACTTTCTGCTGATTACCACCGGAAAGTGAACTTGCTTTATCAAAAATCGTTACCGCTTTTGTATCCACTGACTCTGCCAGTTTCTTCGAGATCTCATTCTCATGCTTTACATTGGTTATGCCGTTCTTGGAAATATTGCTCAATTCCGCCAGCGTAATGTTCTCACCAATTCCCCAGTCGAGGATCAGTCCCTGATGCTGTCTGTCTTCCGGCAGAAGACCAATGCCCAGTTTCATTGCATCCAGTGGTTTGCGGATGGATACACGCTTTCCTTCCAGGAAGATTTTACCTGTATCGTAATGTTCCACACCGAAAATCGTTTGTACGACTTCTGTACGTCCTGCGCCGACCAGACCGGTCAGTCCAACGATTTCACCTTTTCTGATGTTAAAAGATACATCTTTAAAATATCCGGTACGTGAAAGATTCTCCACGCGAATGATTTCTTCTCCCAACTCAACTTCCGGTTTCGGGAACAAGTCCTTGATTTCACGTCCAACCATCGCCGTAATCAGATCCGCATTGGTAATCCCATTCACATCATAGGTTCCCACATACTGGGAATCCCTGAATACCGTAACTTTGGAAGCCAGACGGTACATATCTTCAAATCTGTGTGAGATAAATATAATGGAAGCTCCGTCTGCTTTTAATTTCTCAGCGATTTCGTACAGCTTCTCCGATTCATTCTTCGTCAGTGCTGCCGTAGGCTCATCCATAATAATGATGCGGGCTTTCATAGAAAGTGCTTTCGCAATCTCGACCATCTGCTGCTGTGCCACACTAAGCGCACCCATTTCAATCGTAGCGTCAAAATCTGCATCCAGCTCCTTTAAAAGTGTGTTAGCTTCCTGATTCATCTTGCCCCACTGCAGGATACCATTTTTGGAAATCTCATGTCCCATAAATATATTCTCAGTGACAGTCAGATCAGGGTAGGACGTAACATGCTGATAAATAGCTGCAATTCCAGCTCTCTGTGCATCAACCGGTCCTTTGAAGTTCACTTTCTCACCGTCAAGATACATTTCACCCTCTTCGGCCTTATGTACCCCTGTAATAACTTTAATAAATGTGGATTTACCTGCACCATTCTCACCCATAAGCGCGTGGATTTCTCCTTGCTTTAGCTGAAAATGCACATTATCCAGTGCTTTAACTCCAGGGAATATCTTAGTAATCCCTTTCAACTCGAGAATATACTGCGACATTTCTCGTTCTCCTTTCCAACAACAGACAGAGTCCTTTTCCTCATCTGTTCTCATTCTAACAGTTCACATTTTGTCTATAAACAGTAAATAATTTAGAATCGGGTAAATTTTTCCGTTTTTTATGTGACTTGCATATTTTCAGATTTTTGGTAAACTAACAAAATAGAGTATTGTGATTCATAGTAAAAGGAGTCTATATGAAACTATTGGTGGTGGATGATGAAGAGCTCACCCGTCAGGGCATTATCTCTTCAATTAATTGGGATGCACTGAATATTCAGACTGTGCTGCAGGCCGAGGACGGGCTGCTTGGGTTTAATATGGCCAAAGCAGAGAAGCCGGATATTATTATAAGTGACATCCGCATGCCCCGCATGTCAGGAATTGAAATGGCAGAGAAAATATTGGCCGTCCTGCCGGAGACCAGTATTATCTTCATGAGCGGCTACTCCGACCGGGAGTATCTAAAAGCCGCCATCAAGCTAAAAGCCGTAAGCTATGTCGAAAAGCCGATCAACCCAATGGATATAGAAGAGGCCATCTGTGAAGCCATCGAAGCGAATGAAACACTGCGTCGCAACCGGCGCTCCGTAGAAATCCAGCAGCTGGAAAAAGCCAGCCGTCTGGCACTTTCCCTGACCTACCCGAGCCAGCAGGACATGCCGCTTACGGCGGCTGTACTCGAAGCACTGCCTATCACTGTAACCTCCTCCACGGTCTTTACGACACTCATCTTGAAGTCCGTCAATTCGGTCAGTGAGATTCCGGGGCACATACTCCGCCAGAATCACGAAGCACTGTCATCCTGGCTTACTCGCTATAAGCTGTCCTTTATTCATGTCGAGAAGCACGATCAATATCTGATCTATCATATCTATGGCGCCACATACAATCAGGCAGCCATACGCAAGACCGCTGAGTTCATCCGGGAGCTGTTCAGCAAGGTGATCACGTTCTTCGTTGCGGTCGGAAAACCAGTCGTGGGATTACGGCGGGTCTATACTTCCTATTCATCTGCGGTCTTTTTGCTGCAAAGCAGTTTCTTCTTTCGATATAACAGTATTCTTCCCTATGTGGACGGTCAGCCTGCCGAAACCCCCGTATTTCAGGACCCTTCCGCCTCCTATCAGGAAGCGCTGCTGGCGAACGATGCCGGTCGGGTCGAACAGGTGGAGCAGGGAATCTTCGCCACCTTTGACGAAAGCTATTTTTTACTCCCGACACAGGTCAAGGACATTTACTACAAATTGTTCATGATAATTCAGAATACCTACCGACAGCTGCAGCTGTCTTACAGTGATACGGGCATCAACTCAGAAAGCATACTCTCATACGTCCAGGACTGCCATACGCTGCTCGAGCTGCATCAGCTGCTCCGGGACAAGTCGGCCGCCCTATTAAAGGCTATGGAAAAGCAGGCGCCGGAAAGCCCTACCATCGTGACAATCAAGAACTTTATCAATCACAACTACCGCAGCCAGAGCCTCTCGGTCAAGGGCATCAGTGAACATGTTCATATGTCCTCTTCTTATGTATGTACGTTATTCAAATCTGAGACCGGTGTAACGCTCAATCAGTTCATCACAGAATACCGGATTGAAAAGGCGAAGCAGCTTCTGGCGGACTCACAGTACAAAATCTCTGATATCTCAGCGAAAGTCGGCTATACGGACGGCAATTATTTCGGCAAAAGTTTCAAGAAATATGTTGGTCTGTCCCCTTCAGAATACCGGGAGAAAATGCTTATATGAAGAATCCTTTTAAGGCAATCAAAAATTCATACATTTATAATATCAGCTTATCTTCCAAACTGATCATCTCCTATTGGATACTGCTGGCCATTCCTACACTTGTCATATCTATTTTTCTCTATGGTCAGATTTATGACATTATTATCAATGATACGCTGCGCTCCACACAGGCCTTGTCCCAGCAGTCCGTCGAAACAGTCAACGCCAATCTGAGCCGCCTGACCAATGTGGCGGACACGCTTGTGGAAGACCAGTTCGTACAGAAGCTTTCGGAGAACTCCGAGCAGCCTTCCCTCGTAGATTTCAATGCGGAGGATGCACAGCTCTTTTCTGCGACCCTGCAATCCTCCATTGACTCCTACTTCATTACAGATATCCGTCTGTTCGTGGATGAACGCTACACCCTGCCGGTACGCGCTGAGGCGGAGGACACAGAGGAAGAGGATACTTCCCCCTACCTGAGTATCTACGATGCCAAAGGAACCTATTGGTACGGTATTTTTCATTCCTCTAACGTAAGTGAGCTGTTCTGCCCTACGTTCTATCTCTCACCTTATGAAAGCGAGACGTATGGTGACATGGCATACATACGCAAGATTACCTATCAGGACGATTCCCAGCAAACTGCCTTGTACATGGCTATTTTTTATGACCAGTCCACGCTGAACAACTCGCTGTCCCAGAATATGACGATTGATGACAGTGTATCCTACATCATCAATTCCAGAGATAATATGGTCGCCACCTCAGATGCTTCACTCTCCGGTACCTACTATACCAGTTATGAAGTCCTAAGTGCGGCTGAACAAAACCCCAACATCTTCGATGTCAAGGATGTGCTGGGAAATAAGGTATACATCGGAAAGTACAAAGTTTCCAAAGCTGACTGGTATCTGGTCACCGTCCTGCCTGCGCGCCCGCTCCTGCAAAAAGGCAACCGGCTGATCTTCCAGTTCGTCCTGTTCTACCTGCTGTTCCTGGTTCTGGCCTTTTTTATCGCCACCCGCCTGTCACGCTCGATTTCCAACCGGATTAGTTTTGTCATTGATAAAATGAGTTCCGTACGCTTCGGTGCACTGTCCCCGATTCAGCAAAAAATCGTCCCCAAAGACGAAATCGGTTCGCTGATTCTTTCGTACAACTACATGGTTCACAGAATTGAGGCTCTGCGTATCGAACAAAGCCATGCGGCAGACAATCTGCGCAATGCAGAGATTCAGGCATTGCAGGCACAGATCAACCCGCATTTTCTGTACAATACACTGGATATGATCAACTGGCTCGCCCAATCCGGCCAAAGCGGAGAAGTAACGCATGCCATCCAGTCCTTATCCAAGTTCTATAAGCTGACTTTAAGCAAAAAAGGCACCTACAATACCATTGAAATGGAATTACAACATGTCACCCTATATGTAGGTCTGCAAAATATGCGCTACAAGAACCAGATTAAATTCCTCATTGATGTCCCCGAAGATGTCTACGACTGTGAGATTCCCAAACTCACCTTCCAGCCGATTATCGAAAATGCCATCCAGCATGGTCTGCTGGCCAGGGACGAAAAAGAAGGCAGTATCGTATTGACTGCCTGGATTGAGGATAGCGATATTGTATTTCTGATTTCAGATGATGGTGTGGGCATGGATGCCGAAACACTGGAAAATATTTTAAGCGGTACGGCCCATAGCAAGACGGGCAGCAGCATCGGTGTATTCAATACGCATAAAAGACTCAGTCTGCTCTATGGAGCGCAGTATGGGCTCACCTATCAGAGCAGACTGGGAGAAGGTACGGATGTCTATATCCATATTCCTTTTATTGATCACATGTAGCCGTATGTCTTGGATACCTATACAACTGCATACTCTATGCCCAACATCTGGGCAACTTTGAAGAATACGTCCGCATTCTTCCCTACGGAGAGTGCCAGATGATGTGTCGGTGCTTCTAGGAACCATGCATCCATATACTCCGCCGGATTCTTGGCGAAGCGAATATGTGTCGAGGTATTACCATTCATCAGAATCGGAGCATCGATTGCCTCCCCCTCGCTGATGACCAGCTTTAACCGGCCTTCTATTGTCTGTGTCACGCCCAGTGTTGTGACTGCTCCCGGACGGACTTTCGCCTCAACGGATACACCGCTGCCGCGCTTGCCATGATAGACTCCCATGCCGCGCAGGATAGGTCTGCCTTTGGAAATAGCAAAATGAAACGGGCCGTCATGCCCCAGAATCATCGTATTACGGTTGAAATCCGCGGCAACAATCTCGCAGAAGCTTCCGCCCCGGTCCAGAATATCCGCAATCTTCATGGCGAGTGCTGTTTTGATATCGCCTTCTCCCGAGCAGGCCACCCCCTGTGCCGTCAGCAGTGAATGTCCTACGATAAATCCGCTTTGCAGCTGCTCATACGCATTGTTATCTCTTCCATGGTAGTAATACGAAATACTGTCAAGATTCTTGTCCAGAACCATTCTCTCTTGCGCCGCCGCTACTTTCGCCGACCAGACGAGCTGCTCTTCGGTTGGTTTCTTTGCAATCGGGTCCGAAGGTGAATCTCCCGAGATTTCAAAGAAATCTTCCATCTGTATTCGCTTTCTTTGTATATCCTCCGCTGTGACTTGCTGCATATAATGCTCCAGATCACACATTTCAAGCACTTCAACGTTCATCCCGGTCTGCGCCTGTAACATCGTCAGATCACTGTACATATCCAGCATGCCGCTGTAATATCCGCCGAGGAATCCGAAATTTGCGCCCGAGAGATTCCGCTTGACGGAGGCCGCCGCACACCACTGCTCAATTTCTGCCCAGGCTTTGATCGCTTCCGGGCGCTCTGCTGTGACTTCATCAGCCCAGGAAAACTCAGGTGTCTTCGCAAGCCCCAGCAGTCCGTTGACCGCCCGATAGGTAATGCCCGCTCTGTTAAAAGCATTCGCGATTTCCGGAATCGGGCAGGCTACGCACTGTGCCAGCCAGCGGTCCGTCCCCGTCTTGTCATAGGCCATTTCAGCAGCCGGCTGCAGGTTCAGGATAATCACCGGCGCCTGATTCACCTGATGTATGGGCAGCAGGCACGCACTGGTATAATAGGTTGCCGCATGACTAAATACAAGATCTACATGATGCTCATTAAAGTACTCTCCGGCCGCATATCCTTTCTCTTTGGTATCTACCATTCCAAAATTGAACACTTCCCCAAATGCGGACATCTTCTCTTCTATAAAACGGTTGTAGCCCATCAGGCAGTCCTCAAGTCCTGCGAACTGCTCCCAATAGGTCTGGAGTCCTGCGCTGTATAGTCCGATTCTTACTTTCTTAGTCTGTCTTAGCTTTTCTAATTTACTCATACTTTGTACCGCCTCTCTCCTTGCTTATTTCACGCTTCTACGTCTTTACAATCTCATTATAAACTGCTACTATGGGAAATACATCCATGTAAATTGTGCAATAATCGCACTTTATTGCTATGTTAGGAGAAGAGTATGCAGCAATCCGGAGAATACAAGGAGCGGGCTTCTTACAGTTGGTCCGAAGACTCCATACGGCTTATGGCAACACCGCCTGCCTCTGTCAGAAACACATTTTTCTATGTACAGGAAGTCGGAGCATTTCATACAGAACCACCGTATTTCACAGAACGGGCCAACCTGTACAGCTTTCTAATTGTCTATACGTTAAAAGGCAGCGGGGCTTTGACGTTTCAGGGTACTACCTACCCGCTGTCACAACAGCAGGCTTTCTATATCAACTGTCAGATTCCTCACTACTACGAATGCACCTCGGCGGAGGGTTGGGATATCCTCTGGGTTCACTTCAATGGCAGCAGTGCACTCGGTTATTATGAGGAGTTCGCCCAGAGAGGCTCTCCGGTCTGTACCATGCCCGCACCTGATTTTATGGAGGATACACTGCGCCGCATTCTGGAATTAACACAAAAAAAAGACAAGCATTCTGAAATTATATGTTCCAGTCTGCTTGTCAGTCTGCTGACCGAGCTGCTGCTCCAAGACGGCTCGGGCGGCTTGCTGCACCATCCCGTACCTGCCTATGTCAAGGATGCTGCCCGCTATATCGATGCGCATTTTACAGAACCACTGACCATCGAGCTGCTGGCGGAGCATGCCAATATCAGCAAATACCACCTGATACGGGAATTCAAAAAACACATGGGGGCTTCACCCCTCGAATTCGCCATCATGCACCGTATCCACTATGCCAAAGAACTGCTGCGCTATTCAGAACAGACAGTTTCCGAGATTGCGTATGCCAATGGCGTCACAAATGTGAGTCACTTTATCCGTCTGTTCAAAAAACATGAGGGAGTGACCCCTCATGTTTATCGTAAGCTATGGACTTCTTAATCCTTTATAATCAGAGCCATGAAAACCAGATCCTCATTCCCCACATTTTCCAATGCGTGCCCCTGTCCGTTACAGGTCAGTGTCATCGCACCAGCTTGTACCGTACGCCTGCCTTCCGGCTCTTCGTAGAGCCCGGTGCCCTGAAGAATGTAGTACATTTCACTTTCTCCATGATGCACATGATACCCCAGACTTGACCCTGGTTCTATGATCACTGCACACAGCCCGCATCTGTTATAACGGGCTTCCTGCTCCGGGAGATGCCGGATGATCACACGCCCGCGACCGCCGCACATCTGTTCGACAATTTCCATCTTATACTCTTTGGCTGTTTCCACTTCCATTTTGTCCTTTCTGCTGTGCGCAATTGCCCCGAACCTTACTCACCAAAGGCTGCTTTGTAGTCAGCCTGGAATTTGGCAATTCCAATATCTGTCAGAGGATGCTTGGTCAGCTGTACGAGGACGGAATACGGAACCGTCGCTATATCCGCTCCTGCAAGTGCACATTCCGTTACATGGATTGTGTTACGGACACTTGCTGCAATAATTTCCGTAGAAATACCGCCTACTTTAAAAATCTCGGCTATTTCCTCAACTAATTCCACACCACTTACTGTGATATCATCCAGGCGTCCCAAAAATGGAGATACATAGGCGGCACCCGCTCTGGCTGCCAACAACGCCTGACCGGCATTAAAAATCAACGTTACATTCGTTTTGATGCCTTCGCCTGAGAGAACTTTTGTCGCCTTAAGTCCTTCGATTGTCATCGGAATCTTCACCACCATATTCGGGTGAATTTTAGCGATTTCGCGTCCTTCTGCAATCATATCCTCCGCCTGCGTCGTTGTTGCCTTGACTTCGCCGCTGATCGGTCCGTCCACAATAGATACGATTTCTTTAATTACGTCTACAAAATCCCGACCTTCCTTTGCGATCAGTGACGGATTTGTCGTCACTCCACAGATAATGCCCATTTCATTTGCTTTTCGGATATCTTCCACTTTTGCCGTATCAATAAAAAACCGCATACGTACCTCCTTTATTGTGCTTTTCAGTATATGACAAGTATATCATATGGGTGGAATTTGACAACTGATTTTATGCATAAAAAAAGAGATCTCGCGATCTCTTTTTCCTGCAGGATTATCCTTCAATGGCAATATACTTCTTCTCTTCTACTTTCTTTTTCGGGTCGACTGTTTTGATCTCCAGATTCAGAATACCATTCTCATACTTACCCTTGATATCTTCTTCCGTCACCTGACTTCCTACATAGAAACTCCTGCTGCAGCTTCCGGAATAGCGTTCTCGTCGTACATAATTTCCTTCTTCATCTTTCTTATCATTCTCAGAAAACCTTGAAGCGCTGATTGTCAGATACCCATTATTCAGATCGGCCTTAATCTGCTCTTTGGAAAAGCCCGGCAAATCAATTGCAAGCTCAAAAGCATCCTTGCCTTCCTTTACATCTGCCTTCATCAAATTTTTTTCAGGTCTGCCTGCAAGTGCTCCGGCTTTTGAAAAGAACTCCTTATCAAAGGGAAAATCAAACCAGTCATCAAATAAATTTTCTCCAAATACACGTGGTAGCATCATAAGTCATTCCTCCTTTATTCATTCTCTTATTTTTGCTATATATGTACTATAACACATATAATTAGCACTGTCAAGTGTAGAGTGCTAATTATTTTATGGATGTTGTACACCTTGGATGTTGTACACCTTGCATTTCTACACGACCGGAAAGCACAATAGATGCCATAGTTCCCGGTTAGTGGAAAACTATGACATCTATCGCTTATCTCTTATTCAATGGCATCTGCGGTTTCATGCCCGATACCAGCCCAGCCCCTCATATTTCCAGCCTGCTTGTACCAGATGATCCCTTTCTTGCGGGTTGACCGTATAATGATGCTGTGCCACCTCCGGTGCATTCGGATTATACAGCCGGAAAATCGGCTTGTCCTGATCCGGGTTTGAGTAGAACCCAATGCCCTCATACTTCCAGCCGATGGCAGCCAGACGCTCTTTTTCCCTTGTATCCATCACATAGAGATGCTCTCCGCTTGTTTGGTTGTACAACCGGAAGACCGGTGTTCCGTCCAGCGCTGCCATCCATGCAACTCCTTCATTCTTCCACCCTGCTGCGATGATACGCTCACGCTCTTCCGGGACAATGGTAAAGAAGTGCTCTCCGCTGTTCGGATTGTACAGGCAGTATACCGCTGTCATCTTCACTTTCCACCGGGCATACAAGGTCTGCGCTTTCGTAAGCTTCACTGTCGTGTTCTTGGTAATCTGTGTCCCTCCGGCCGTCTTGGTGTACCAGCCCATGAAAGTATAGGCTTTGCGTACCGGTGCTGCGGGCAGTACATACTTCGTTCCGTTGATTTCCTTTTTTGTCACCTTCTGTGCCGTACCGATCTTGCCGCTGCCGGCATCAAAGGTCACTGTGTAGCCTTTGGTTTTCCACTGCGCATACAATGTTATGCCGCTTGTGTGCTTCCAGGTAAAGGCCTTGCCAGCCGTATAGGCTGTGCCGCTTCCGTCCGCTTTCGTATTCCAGCCTGTGAAGATATAGTCTGTCCTGCTGAACGGATTCGCTTTCGGTGTATAGCTCGTACTGTAGGTGGCTTTCTCCCCTGTGGGTGCTGTCCCCTTGCCCCCGTTCGCACGATACGTTACTGTGTATTGTCTGGCACTCCACTGTGCATACAAGGTATGTGCGGATGCCGTACTGACAAGCGTAGCCGCTGTCACTTTGGTGCCTCCCGTTGCCGCTGTGAACCAGCCATCAAATGCATAGCCTGTCCGAGTTGCTGTCGGCAGGGAGCCATACGCTGTGGCAAACGTCACTTCCTTCGTTGCAGCACTTAGGGTACCGCCTGTTCCGTTAAAGGTCACGTTGTATGTGTTCGCTGTCCACTGTGCATACAGTGTAGGCGCGGAGGCGGTTCTCACTACGGTCGCAGCGGTCACTTCTGTACCGCCCGTTGCTGATGTAAACCAGCCTTTGAATGTATACCCTGTCCGAGTTGCCGTTGGCAGGGTACCATAGGCAGC
>JBKECY010000041.1:0-10692 GCA_047975025.1 Lachnospiraceae bacterium | reverse complement strand
ATCCAACTAATAAAACTATTCATGTTAACCCTCTTTCTTTAATACTCGTGGGTATTATTTCAAGAAAAGCTAAATGTCCCGCAACAAGCAAGGGCATTCAGTAGAGGGGCGCTAATATATAGCGTAAGTGAAAACCATTTTTGCTTTCTTTGGTTTCCTACCAATTATATCATAACACGGTGTCAAGAGTGCCACAAGGTGGCTTTTATCCCCTCTTATGCCCGTTAGTCCCCGCAAATATTAATTTTTTCAATTGCTCGGTCATGAATTTTGTAAATGTTGCGTACTTTCTTTCCCAAATCGTTAGCGATTCCCCACCACGGGTCAAAGTTTAGGTACCGTTTTTCTAGCACTTCTCGATACAGTGGGTTGTCAACTTCGCTTATCATCTTGCCTATTTCACGCTTAAATGCAACAAGTTTGAATACTTCTTCTGCGACCTCATTTTCTAGATCCACTATCTGATCAATGACATCATTTGTCTTGCTGTTGTCTGGGATTGGACTCCCTGGCATATCAGTTAAGACAGATGTTACTTTTGTTGATAGGCTTCTCAGCATGAGTATTTGAGATATTTTAGTATCTATCCGTTTGTCAAGGTAGTATGCCTGTTCTAGATATTTCTTTGTGGCTGCTGTATTGCTTTTTCCTTTTTCATTTTCTCCTGCTTGCACCATTCCTTTACATCCTCCCGTACTTTTTGTATTATCTTATCTCCGGACACATTTGTCAGTTCACGATACCAGTCAGAATAAAAGAATCTTTCAACCTCTTCTTTGGTTCGCTTTGCCGCCCTTACTTTGTCAATCTCATTAGAGCCTTTTATATCATTGAATCGGATTAAAGTTTTCAATGCTGTTTTATAGTCATTGACTGCCTGCATAATAATGGCTTGTACTAAACGCTCTGCGCCCTCATTTGTAATATCTGTCAAGTTTTGTCCTCCTATCTTTCTATTTCGTGTTAATATTAAAATAATTTTATTTGTTCTTACTTTGTACATTATCTGTCCATATTCATTTGGTAATATATACTTTGTGTCAAGCACGTTGATTATAAATGTGTCACGAAATGGGTAGCCTAGGGCCCGACTAAAATAAAACTTACGAAACACGAAATAACATATATCGGTTTGTTGAACGTGGTCACAGTAGTGATCTTTTTTTTGCGTTAAAATAATTACATTCACACTTTTTCTATACTCTCAACACACTTCCGTCACACGACAGCAGTAATATATACCTACAACCAAATAGCAATAAACACTAATAAAACTTTTTTTCAATTTTCCTTTCCTGAGCCCGCCGAGTGTGGGCTCTTTCCCTGTGCAGGCTTATACTTCTGTATTCTGGCTTTCAAGCTTTCCATTACCCAGTTCTGGGCATCGTCTTTTTTCTCCAGTGCTTTCATGACATCCTCATCCCGGGTACCGGCACTTACCAGATGGTGGATGATCACTTTCTCATTCTGCCCCTGTCGGTGTAACCGTTTGTTGGCCTGCGTATATAGTTCATAATTCCACGTAAGGCCGAACCATATCACATGATTACCACCGTGCTGCAGGTTAAGTCCATAGGCACTACTCGCTGGGTGGGTAAGCAGAATATCTATCTTCCGTTCATTCCAATCATCTTCATCCTGTGGTGTCTTAAGCTCCCGCACAATTAAATCCGTTTTCTCTAAGGCCTTTAGAAGTCTTGTACGGTCATGCTGATAATTGTAGAACACTAATGCTGGTTTTCCCTGCAAAGATTCTATCAGCTCCATGAATGCCTCAATCTTGCAGTTATGCACTTCATGAACATTCCGGTCTTCGTCATACAGCGCCCCATTCCCCAGCTGTAAAAGTTTATTGCTAAGGGCTGCAGCGGACATAACACTTATCTCTTCCTCTTCGTCCGGCAGCTCCAGGACCATCTTACGTTCCAGCTCTGTATAGGCCTTTTCTGCCTTAGCATCTAGGATCACCGGTATTTCATGATACGTAATATCCGGCAGCTGCAGGTAGTCTTCTGCTTTCATGGAGATGCAGATATCCGATATCTTTTCTAAGATGCTCTGCTCGCTCCCCGGTTTAGCTTTATAGTTATAGACTACATTGTTTCCCCGATCTCCCGGATCAAAATATCGTTCCCTAAACTGCGCATACCTTTGGCCCAATCGTTCACCTCCGTCAAGCAGGAACACCTGGCTCCACAGATCATTCAATCCATTCGGAGAAGGTGTACCGGTAAGCTCTACCAGGCGGCTGATACGACTGCTGACATTTGCCAGTGCCTTAAATCGCTTTGCCTTATGGCTCTTAAAGCTGCTGGACTCATCTACCACGACCATATCAAAGGGCCAACTATTCCGGTAGTAATCTACCAGCCACACAACATTCTCACGGTTGATGATATAAATATCCGCCGGTGTATTTAATGCCCGGATCCGTCTTGCCTGGCTCCCCAGAATCTGGGACACCCGAAGCATTCTTGTGTGCTCCCACTTGTCCTTTTCTTTTGTCCAGGTTCCTTCTGCCACCTTCTTCGGGGCTATTACAAGTACCTTGCAGATCTGGAACCGGCTATACTTGAGTTCTTTTACAGCCGTCAGTGTGGTAATTGTTTTCCCCAGGCCCATATCCAAGAATAATCCCACCCGCTTTATGTCTATGATTTTCCGGATACAGTGTTGTTGATACTCGTGTGGTTTAAATTCCATTTCCTCTCACCTCTTCTAAAAAATCCTGTACTGCCCCGATCCCTTTCAGGACTCTGACATCCTGTCCAAGACGTACCAGCTCTTTAATCTGCACTGCCTGCAATTTGCTAAGTATCCCTGACTCAGTTTTTAGTTCTACGAAGATTGGCTGCCTACCAGGAAAGAGGACAATTCTGTCCGGCACCCCATTGTTCCCCGGGCTCACCCACTTATAAGACCGACCGCCCATCTTTTTAACCTCTTTCGTCAGATACTTTTCTATGTCCTTTTCTAACATTTTTGTTCCTCCTAAGTGTACCCAAACTTTTCTCTACACGCGTATATGGCGTATATTTAGGTGACGTAGGCGGTACACCTACTATATATATTATCTATTTTTTATTTTATATAGAAAGTTTGGTAACATTGGTAACACTATCTATTATTTGTTGTATTATCAGCATTTGGGCCGTAGACAAAGCCGTTACCATTCTATTTTTTATTTGGTTACATTGGTTACACCGACCGTTACCATGTAACCAAACTATTTTCAGGTGTTACCAATATAATGGTTGCACCTCTCAAACCCTCGTTGTATACCATATTCCCCATATCTACGCTTATTCTTGTTCTTCACCCAGCCTGTAAGCCCTTTCAGAATATTGTTTATTTCAACGCTATCCTGACGCTTCATATACTTCAAATCTCCATTCAAACATTCAACCCATATTTCAGCAGCACATACTTTATCTCTCTCGATAAGTTCATTTTCATCTTTCCGCGTTAGTCCTTTGAGGAACATCCTCTTTGCCAAAACATCCATATCATGCCAATCGACCGGAATCTTTTTATCTAGGTAATCTAAGATGATTCCCTCTTTTGCAGATCCTTCCTTGTGATCTTCCTGCTGCTCCTGCGCCAGCTTTTCAATCTCCGGTGGCAGAAACAGCTTCTCGCCTAACATCCAGTAACAGTAGCATTCAGCCCATATCTGATCCACCACCTGTGGCAGATCATCCCATATAGATTTAACAGGTTGATTCACCCCTACATCCACCGGCCAAAAGCGCCGGTTCCCTGTGGCATCCTTAAGAAACTCTGTATCATTACTTGTCCCAAAGAACACGCATCTGCGGGGGTATTTCTGCACATTCTTTCCGTAAGCAGCACGGTAAATATCATCCGTTTTACTTAAGAACTGCTTGACCGCACTGGTCTCTTGCTTCGTCATTGCTGTTAGTTCTCCAACCTCATTGATCCAGGTACCCTGAATCAGTTCTGCCGCTTCCTTGCCCTCAAAGGTCGTCAGGCTGTCAGAGAACCACTCTTGCCCTAATATGGCTAAAAATGTACTCTTTCCTATGCCCTGTGGTCCTGTAAATATTGGCATATAGTCATACTTCATAGACCCTTTTACAGCTCTGGCCACAGCAGCACATAGTGCTTTTCTGATGACCGCACGAGTATAAGGGTTATCATCAGCCCCCAGATAGTCAGACAGCAATGTATCGACCCGCTTTTGCCCATCCCATGTAACTGACTGCAGATAGTGCTTCACAGCGTTTATTGTGTGCTTAGCACCATTTATTAGAAGGGCATTATCAAGTTTATCTTTACCGGTGATACCGTATCTTGTTTCCATATAGTTATAAAATCCGGCATTGTCAGAATCTCTCCATCGGCGCCGCTCCTGGTTCTCATCCCATGGAATCGCCCCAAGTAAAAGGCCACAATTTGCGAATTCATCCGTAACAATCTTCCCACGCAGCAGTGGATCATATTCAAGCACTAGTACAGCGTTGTTAATGGTTTTTGCATAATTTCCGTTTCCATCTATTTTTAGAGTCTTTAGCCAGTCAAAATCAATCTCCGCCTGATCACTTATACCAAACGCTTCCTGGGCATCTTCAAATTTCTCACGTGCCATGCAGGCGGACACAGGTTCATCCTCTAGGGCCAGCTTGGCCATTAACATGTAGGATGGCAGCTTATTAACTGGTGTCCCCTCTTTTGCTTCAAGATCCCTATCTCCGTACATATGGAGCCGAATCAAGTCAAATGCGTTTACCAAAAGCCCTGAGCACGGATCTGTGGCATGATGGCTATAAAGGAACATGTCCCCATCATAGAGTACCGCACCGCCTGTTGTAGAGCCCCCCACATAGGTGTACCGCCCCTGCAGATCAGTGGACTCATACATCCCTGGTATGAACTTGACCATGGCCTCTGTGATGCTGTACGTCCGGCAGAACGCTCCTACTACACCTCGTTTTGCCGTGGGGTCTTCCTGCTTGGCTGCCCTGCGCTTTTCTATGGCATCACTACCCGGCGCCTGTGGCCAGGTGGATACATCTTTCCAATCCTCATACATTCCCAACAGGCCGCCTTTGCTGCAGAACGCATAATCATTTACCTCATAGACATATATACCATCCCTGCTGCAGCTTGGCCAATACATGAGCCGTTCTACATCGAACGTGGTCGGATCGCAGAACTCCAAGCCTATCAATTCAGCCAGCTTCCGTGCTCCTGGTTCATATTCATCTGCTGTGGCCGTTTTATCGAGTGGGATAACTACGCGGAGCCGGGGCGCATATTCTGCATGTTTTCTGGTGCTGTAAATCACAGAAGCACAGCCGAGTCCGTGGACACGCTTAATTATGTTGTTCGTCTCACCGGCTGGAATATTGTCCAAGTCCAGCGTAATCAGATCCCGTTGCTTTGCATAAGCAGACTTACGCCGGTCGTGTTCAAATGTACCACCTACAAATCCACCTACATCCTTTAGATCAGACTGCTTTTGTTTTGTATAAGAAATATACTCATCATAAGTTTCCGTGCTCCTGACCGGTGATTTTAATCTGTCAACAAATTCAGACCAGAGGATAGAGCTTGCCGGCCACTGTGTTGCCTTACGGCTGCCGGCTGTGCTTATCTGCAATTGCCTATTGTACTGCATAGCTTTCCCCTCCTAATCTTTCATATAGTAATTCGTTTCAAACCCCGCCCCTTTTAATATCAATCCCGGAGCCCAGTCAATTGGTTCGTCCATCAAGGCACAGATTTCTTCTACTGTATACTCTTGCGGTGCATCTACAATGACTTCATCATGCACATGGAATACTGTTTGGAGCCCCTTCTCTTCCACCCGGTTCAAAGTGACAGCCAGACAGTCCCTGGCGATGGCCTGCACAATGTTCTCAGTCATTTTCCCGCCATATGCGCTGGTCACTTCCCATCTGCGCGTCTGTTGCCCTACTGTGTAATAATGTATTGCCATACGGCCGAATTGGTTCTCTTTCAAAAAAGGTTTAGGATAAAACAGTTTTCTTCCGGATGGCAACTGAACGGTAAGAAAACACTGCCCATATACAAGATCGCCTTCCAGTCTGAAGATAAGCCTATGAATCGCTTGTGGTTCAGCTGTCTGCATACATGCAAAGGCCGCACCATCTATGGCATACCATAAATCGACAATCCTTGGATTTGCCTGTTTCCATCTGCTTACAATTTCCGGAAGTTCTTTTTCGGACAGCCCCATATCCAGAGCGCGCATGGCAATGAGAGCATTCACTCCACCTTGGTAGCCTAGGGCTAAGGTGGCCACCTTCCCCTTTTGTCTTAAATCATATTCCGGCTGCCCCTTAACGATTTTCTCCATAGGAACATGAAACATCTGAGAAGCCGTTGCTTCATAAATCCGGCCGTGTGTCGCAAACACTTCATTCACCCACTGTTCTCCAGCAAGCCACGCTATCACACGTGCTTCAATTGCAGAGAAATCTGCCACAATGAACTTATTCCCCTCTGAGGGAATAAAAGCAGTTCTTACCAGCTGAGAGAGCGTGTCCGGTACATTTCCGTAGAGGACTTTAATACCTTCCGCATTCTTCTCAATAACCAGTTGTCTGGCCAGATCAAGTGTCTTTAAATAGTTTCGGGGAAGATTCTGCACCTGTACCAATCGTCCCGCCCAGCGCCCGGTGCGATTTGCCCCATAGAACTGTGTCAGCCCCCTGATACGGCCGTCTAACCCCTGCGCTGTTTTCATGGCATCATACTTTTTTATGGAAGTCTTTCCTAATTGCTGCCGAATAGTCAGCATGCGCTTGACCTGTGCAGGGTATTCCTTACCTAGCATTTCCTCTACCGTTGCTTTTTGAAGGTCTGCTATTTCTTCACCTGTTTGTTCTTCCAGCCATGTTTTTAGCTGTGCGGTACTGTTTGGATTCTGGAGTCTTGTTATTTTTACAGCCTCTTCCGTTAATTCTTGGACACTAACATCATTAATATACAATGCTCCCTCTATGACCTGTAAATCTGCATTTACTCCAAAAGCATTCATTTTAATATCTGACTGCCATAACTTTTCTTCTGCATCCGGAACCGGATACTGCTCTAATCGTTTTAATATCGCCCGTTCTGAAACAACATCTTGCAGACAGTATTCTTTAAAGAGTTCCCACTTTTCCGGATCATGCTTCGGGAGGTTCCATGTCCGATTTCCATTTGCCTTAGTAGGCTTACAAGGATTGCAAAAGTACCGGATTAGTGCTTTTCCCGTTGTCAGTTTCTTTTTATCCTGAGGCAGGCCAATAGCTTTTCCGGTTGCATCAAGCCCGGCTGTATAGCCACAATACAGACCATGAAACATGGTACACCTCCACTGTTCAATCGGTGTTCGGTATCCTGCCCTGTTAAGGCAATACCATTCAAAAGCGGCATTATAGGCGTGTTTTAATATATTAGGATTTATCAACAACCGAATGATTTCATCCGGAATAACCTCTCCAGCTGTCAAATCTATAACCTTTTCCTCTTCATCATCATATTGATAGGCAAACAGTAAGATTGCAAAGTCTTCAGATTGTGCATATCGATAAGCACCTGCGCTCATGATATCAATACTGCTTTTTGTTTCTATATCGATAGATAAATGATGCATAGTATCCTCCTGTTAAGATGAGGGGCTATTCGCCCCTCGTGATTTTCTAATATGGTTGTCCAGTAATCGGGTTAATTCCCCCAGGCGCCTGCATAGGAGCCGCTTGTGGCTGCGCTGTATACGCAGGCTGCTGTACGTATCCCCCGGAAGCTGTACCGGCTTGTACTCCAAATGCCTGCGCAGCGGATGGTGCACTCCCCCCTAGAGATTCTCCGTCTTTTGTCTTCATGACCGGCCCCAGCCCACAACCAATTCCTTTTTTTCCACCAAAGGAATATGGAAAGAACGTTACATTGACTTTCCCATATACGCCCGAATAAATATCGGACTGGTTTAGAATAGGATTTCCTCGTTGATCTACAATCTCTGGCGGATAATCTGCTTTTGCGCTGGCCGTAAATACCCAGCAGCCTCTGCATTCAGGTCCAAACGCTATACCATCCGAGGGTCTTACACCATCGCCATCATAGATAGGAAGTGGAACTACCGGTGGGATAATACCATTCCAGCTTCCGCCGGCACCTTTCTGCTTTGCAGCTTCAATGGCAGCATCAATACGAGCCTTTGTTGCCACATCCGATTTAGGCAGCAGGATGGTTGCCTGAAATTTTTCTTCCTGTCCCGGTTGATAGGCATATGGCTTGAATAGGTGTACATAGCTTAGTCTTACTTCTCCTGTTGTTACATTCGTCAGATCGTTGTTCATTATATTGTTCTCCTTTTAAAATAATTAATTAGTATCATTATCCGCAAATGCTTCTTCAGCACTCACCTTATTTGTGATTGCTGGCCTTTTATCACTTTCTTGAACCAGCGCGGGTTTACCCGGATTCTTGGAAACAAAATCCCCCACAGAATCATTGAAATCCTTTTTACCTATGACTTTTTCTACCTGTGCCAAAGTCAGAGGTTTTCTTTCATACAGAATGCTCTCTTCTGCCATTCCACTTTTCAAAAGTGTTTCAAAAGCCTTGTCCATGTCTGTCCAGTCACGGGACCCCCTGCCCTCGACGGCCTTCCACCCGGGTACTACTCTACCCGCCAGACAATCCGACAGAGCAATCTCTTGTAGATCTTTCAGCCATTTGGCAACATCTTCGCCCTGCTTTAGGAACTTGCCCATTTCTTCATTTGTAATAAGTGGTGGTATCTTATCTACGGCAAATGCCAGCTTAACATTTTCCTCTGCTCTGGCACGACACTTGCTTCTTGCCCGGCAATACCGGCAGGTCTTAACCCCCGGCGCGTATTCGCCCTCACCTTTGATTGCAAGCTCTGCCCGCTCTTTGACATATTCACCAAAGGCAAGCAGGTCAGATACACCGCACTGCCACTCTGTGATCCCATCAAGAAGTCTTGGCTGAATAATCGAAAGACGGATATTTTCAATACGATATAGCATCATATAAGTCACATAGGCACCAAGTGCATAGAGCATCATTTGTGGATTATTCTCAGCATCTACTCTGCCATCCGGGCTCCTACCATACTTAAAGTCAATGACTTGAAGTGTGTTGCCCGATAATAAGATACAATCTGCAGTTCCAAATCCACTAGGTACATACGAACTAAAGTCCATTCTCTGTTCAATGACTACGTAAGGGGAAGTAGGGAATTTCAGGGCAATACCTTTGATGTAGTCAAGATACACTTCTGTGTACTCTTCCATCTCGTTATCCCACAACTCGTGCTTTTTGAGTTTATTTACTTCCCTTGTATATTTCTGCTTACTCAGATCAGCACTATAAAAGTACTTGCGCAACTTGAGTTCACACAATTCATGTGCTAGTGTACCTTCAGCTGCCGCCGTAGAAGAAGTGTCCGGAAACCCTTCTTCTAAAATGGCGCTAGGGGTACACGTTAACCACCGATGAGCACCGGAAGCGCTCAAAAGTGCGTGAGCCCGTTCTTTGTGATCAATCATATGCTTGCCCCCAGCCCCCTAAGAGCCGTTGCAAAGGCACCATACTGTTCCGGTGCTAGATCCGGAAGAGAGGTGATTCCAAAGTTCTGCAACAGACCTTGCAGTGCCGGCGTCCGTTCCGGTGTCAGCAGTGTGTTGGCTGCTACCTGCAGATCATCAAGTGTATACACCATGGTCCCGGTAGGCACTGCTGTTGGCTGTTGTACCGGTGTATTTTGTACCGGCGCCTGACCTACTGCCGGAACATCTGTTGGCTGCTGTATTGGTGTGTTTTGTACCGGTACTTGATCTGGGATTTGCACGGACCCAGAAGCACCACCAACTAAACTCACTAAAACTTTCGCCTGCTCTACCATATCCTCAAAATTTACATATTCAACTCTAATCATTTGTCTAATCCTCCTGTTTTCTCTTTTAATATCTCAAGCAGCCGTGGCATCTTATTTAAAGTTTTTACCGCGTATCGGCTGGCTTCCCCTGTGTCACATTCCTCCTGGGCTTCTTGTATCCTTTCACCCATGTAGGTAATTACTTGCTTTATGGTATTGGCATCTGAATAATCCACCATCATTTTCACTACCTTCTTCCACTCGGATATCGAACATGGAAGAAAGATATCAAGGATGAATTTTATCTCTCCGCTTGGATACCGGATTTTTAGTATCATGCTTCCTACCCCCTTCACAATCACATTTTTCACCGTGATCAAGATTTGCCCCACAATGTGGGCATGTCCAAAACATCATAATTATTCTCCCTCTCTAATTGTATTTAACAGCTTCATCGCGGGTAATAAAGAAATGAATTCCTTCCGCGCATTCCTGCCATCTATCACCACAAAAACTTCGCTCTTCCACTATCTCTCCGACCGTATAAACAAAATCACCACCATAATCACTTTCGACTTGTTGTTTTGATTCGCTTCCGTCTTTATTCGTAATAGATAGCACCTTCGCTTTATCGCACCGGCACTTTCGACTTGTCGCACTGCTACGCCTTGCATCATCCAAAATCAACAGTTCTACGATAAAACCCTGTGCTTTCTTGTAGCCTATGAAGCTTCCCTTCTCCGGACATTGAAGAGCGAAAAAGCCAGTTGATTCGTTATAGTCGGCACCGCTCAGGTCGGCACCGCTCAGGT
>JBKECY010000017.1:0-14922 GCA_047975025.1 Lachnospiraceae bacterium | reverse complement strand
CGCCCTTGAACAATCCACCAAGAAATGTTACGATGTCGTCAAGCTGATAAGGATTTACCCTACCGGATACCGGTCATTACTAACATTGCGACTGGTACAAAAATCGGGGGCAGGTCACTTTATAAATGATATTGAAAAAACTCTCAAGTAATTCTGCCAGAAAGTAAAGAGCTGCTATGAAAAATCTGTAAATAGAAATATAAAACGGCCTTCTGTGATACAATCACAGGAGGCCATTTTTTATCAACAACGTCGTTTAGGTTGTAATATCGTGATTAAAGCCAATTTGTTGTTTGCAAATAACCAATGTGCTATCATGGACTAACATAAAGTTTTTCTATTGTGGGAATAAAGGAGGTAATGCATATATAGCTGATTTTGGACCAATAACATCCAGGTTATTAGGTGCCGTAATATTTATGTTAGGTTAGATACGTATGTGACATGAGGGGGAAATGTCCATAACTGGAGCAAAAAAGTAAAGTATAAAAATAACAAATGTATGTTTTAATGGCTGGGGAACGAGGTACTTAGAATCCTTGGACCATAGGGAAAGAAAGGAGTAATGAATTTGAAGAAAAGAAAATGGGTCAATAGAGTGATATCAATGCTGCTCGTGTTGATTATGCTGCTGCCAAATAGTGTTTTGGCTAATCCAACAGCAGTCGCAGGAGTCTCTGAGAATATTACTGTTGTCAAAAAATACGAGAAGGAAGATGGCTCGGAGATTCGCAATAGTGAGACGCAACAGCTGCAAAGGGGCAGCTCTTTTTCTACGTCACACCAAGAGTTAGATAACTATTCTTATAAGGGGTTCAAGATAGAGAGCGGAGAACTCCAGGCGGGAGAACCGAGTGTTTCGACGGATGAGACAAGCACTGATTTTACCGTACATTATATCTATACTGAAAATGTCACAACTCCGGCCGTGACTGAAGCAGCCGGAACACCGGCAGTGACAGCGGCTGTCGAAGCAACAGCCGAAGCAACAGAAGCCACCGCAGCAGCCGACAACGCACAAGCAAGTGAAACAGCCGAAGCGGGGGCAGCAGCAGAAACAAGTGAAGCAGCCGAAACACCGAATGCACTTGTGCCGGCTGAGGCACAGGCAGCGCTGGGAGACGGTACAACAGAAGTGACAGCAAGTAATCCTATTTCATTGTCGATTACTCCTCCGAGTGGAGAGACGTCACATACGATCCTGTCCGGTGAAACAGCCAGATATAAATTCAACATTGTAGCAAATTTTGTATCGGGTCTGATTTTGGTAATTCCTATTTCTGATAGCGACAACGTGGAATATGATTTATCTTCCTTGACACAAGGCGGTGTGACAGCAGAGATAAAAGAGAACTATACCTATAAGGTAAATGGAAGCGATGTAACGGGAGACTGTATTGTTCTTGCCTTCCCTGTAACTTCTTCGTTTCTTTCCTCACCTTCCCTTACCTATAAATTTAAAAATGGTGTAACACCTAAGGGAGAGAGTGTAGAAATCAAAGGATACTTGTACCAAAGCAGTGCCCAGAATGGAACGCAGGTTCCGGTAGAGGGCGGAGCCGCTGTGGCCTCTGATAAAGTGTGTACGTTAATCGCTGACACCAGAGATGTCTGGAGTGTTTCCAAGGAAATAGTAGATGCACCCAAACAGAATGGTTCGAGTATATTTACAGACTTAGAGGGACGCAGTTATATTGATGTAAATTCAAATCCGGATTCGACGGTGACAGTATCCTATGTTCTGCAGGCGAATACTACCGGCAATAACGAACACAGAGGCCGGGTGTTTTTAAATGAAATGGTAATCACAGATACTATTACCGGATATCTTCCGGGAGCAGGTCTGCCGACGGTCACAGTGGAAAAGTCGAATGGAGAAGCCTATCCGGCAGCTGTGGTCGATGTTCAAAGTGACAAAACAACGATTACGATTCCGGTGACTGTTTCAGCTACCCAGGAAACAAATAATCAGCAGTTTATCGTGAAGGCAACATATAATAAGAATGCTTACACAAAAAGATTGGATGGGTCATCAGGAACATTCAATGCACCGCAGCTAATCGCCAACACAGCGAGTCTTTCGACCAAGACAGTATTAGGTGAAGAGAAGACGGACTCGCTTGCAGCGTCTGTGAATGTAGCCTTTGGTTATAAGGAGCTGGAATGGATTAAACCTACCTTGAATGTCAGCAAATATATTAGTGTAGGGGGCGCAGTAGAAACGAAATACACCAGTGCACTGGCAGCACAATACGCAGATGCAGGCTCAGTTGTGACATTTACACTGACCCCGGAGGGTGAGGGAGCAGTACCACTTACAGCGGCGGTGAATTTGTCATCGACAGATGCCATTGCCACATTTTCAAATCTGATGCCGGGCACCTATACGTTAAGTGAGAGTGTGGGAATCTCAGAACACTTTAGCACTATGACACCGGTGACGGTTATTGTCAGCCAGCCGAGTGCCTCGACCGGCAGGTCAAGTGTGAGCATTGGCAGCCACATCATGGATTCGACGGCCTATCAAGTGACCAATACATCATCCAAGACGGGACGAATCAAAGTAGTCGTAGAAAAGCAAAAACAGCATGTTTCACCTAAGAGCTACGAAGCAGCAGGTGGAATCGAAGTGGCTTTATATGAATTGGATACGCTGGGGAATGTGATTGAGTCTACCAAGAAGACCGCTACATCGATTGCAAGTGATGGCTCCGTTACATTTGAGAATGTGAAACAAGATCGCAGCTACAAAATAGTTTCCAGCGCAACAGCTCTGGGCAGCGAATATGATTATTCTGGAGATCAGGTAATCAGTAGTGTGAATTATTCCAATACCTACAAACTGCAGTATGACTTAAATGTAGGTGGCTTCAAAATTGGTAAGACGTTTACCGGAGCTGATGGCAAGGCAGTGACTGTCAATACGAATAATAGATACGAAGCTACTTTCCAGGTATTTAAAGAATCAGATCCGGCTACATCCATTTATGAGTTTACGGTCAGCGCAGCGTCAACACCGACTGCTACAGTGGTAAATCATAATTTTGAACCTGGTAACTATATCATCAAAGAAGTTGGTGTTAAGTATAATGGTTTAACCACAAACAATTATGTATTGGAAGGAACAACTGGGGCAACCTCTCCGGTTATTAAGGTGACGGTTGCAAAGGGAAGCTATGATGCGGTGCCTACAAGCAGTGGTACGGGAACTGTGAATGCTTCAGGCGTGGTTGCCAATCGCTCGGTCAAAGGCCAGTTAATGATAAAGAAGCTGGGCATGGACAATAAGGCGCTTACAGGTTTCGTATTTGAGGTTCTTGATGCCAACGGGGCGGTTGTTCAAACAGTTACGATGACGGCCAGTGAAAGTACTAAAACGATTGAATTATCAGCGGGTACCTACACAGTTCGTGAGAAGGATAAGACAGGGTATGTGCAGGTGGCTGCTATTGATACAGTGGTAGTCGTTGCAGGTAAGGCAGCAAGTTCCACAGCGAGTTACAATGGTACTGCACTTGTCCCGGGGGCAACGGATCAGCAGGCAGCGGTCTTTGTAAATGGCCGCTTACCCAGCATAAACGGGAGGAAAGTCCGCAGTACGGATGAATCGACGGCAATTTCAGGAGCAGTTTTTAATCTGTACATTTTACAGGAAGATGGAACTTATAAATTGACGGAGCTAAAGGCTACCTCCGATACCAATGGCAACTTTACAATTCAAAATGTTCCGGCGGGTACCTATAAGCTCGTAGAGACAACAACACCCGCAGGATATTTTGCTCCAGGGTATGCCGCCGGGCTGTATGAAGGTGCAACTTTGAAGACAGTAGTTGCGGCAGCAGTCATTGCGGATGCCGAAACAATCATTGTCAGCACCGGAGACTATGCGGCAACTGTTAAGACAATCTCTGTTACTGCTGTAAAAAATGTGCCGAAAACCAAAATTCAAATTGGAAAAGTGGGAACCACAAGTACGACACTGGTTGCAGGGGCGCAATTCCAATTATATGACAGTGAAGGTGATGCGATTGGATCTCCGGTCACTTCTACGACCAGCTATATCAGCCTGTCAACGGAGGGATTACAGCCGGGAAGATACTCTGTGAAAGAGATAGGTTTACAAGCCGGTTCCAAAGCAGAATCAGATTATGTTCTGAATGAAAGAGTTCTACATATTATAATTGCCCCAGACGGAACATTGACGTCCAACTGGGAATATGAAGGTATTCCAATTGATGCATTAGCCGGTTCGACGGTTCAAAAAAGCGGTGATACAATCACAGTGAATTTTTCCAATATAGAAAAGCCGGACATAACTTTCAGAAAGTATATTGAGACACCGGAGACAAGTGATGGAAAGTCTGAGCAGGTTACATATAGTGGAGCAGAATTTAGAATTTATTATGTGGAAAGCGGAGATAAACAGTATTTAACACTTTCCGGGAGTGCCGACGGAACCTGGACGATTACCGGAGTAACCGATCAGGCCGCAGGTGCGACAATCATTACCTCAGAGGCAGACAGAGGCTTTACGATTCTGAATCTGGATCCTACGGTTAAGTATTATCTGGAGGAGCCGGAGGATATGTATGTGGACTATGAGGGAAGTGATGAGCCTTTGTACTACCCGAAGAAAGCATATTCTTTTGAGTTCTCAATTGACAGTTCTACTGCACCGACGAAATACATAGGAGAAGTGAACGCTAAAAATGGCTCGCAGGAAAGTGCGGATTATGACGAGGAGAACAAAGAATTTAAAATCGTAAATGATTTGGACCCTCATACTCTTGTCATTACGAAAAAGATGGTTAATGATGAGGATGGAACTATTGAGGAAGTGCAAATTACTGCCGCTGACCTAGACACTCTGGTGGTAAATGCAGAATTTAAAGTGTATCTGTATGATGAAACTGCCCCCGGAAAATTGGGAAAATGTGTGTCATGGATTACAATTGGTGCAGGCGAGGAATTTGCATCTACGGACGATCTGGCTAAAGCAACCAAGGGATATTCAGGCAACCTGCCGGTAGGAAAGTATGTCATCGTTGAGACAACACCGCCGCTTTGCTATGAAGCAGATGAGATTTCTGTCTATGTGCAGGGGGCTGATAGTGAATGGGCATCAGCGGCCTCTCTGGCGGAAGAGGGTCTTGCAGATAATGCGGTTGTTTTTGAAGTAGAAGCAGGTGCGGACAGATATTTGTCTGTCCCACTTGGAAATCAATACATAGATCACGATTCTTCTGGCAGAGGAACAAAATACAGAAGTATCCGCGCAACGAAGACGGGCTATCAGTTACAGCCGGATGGCACAGTAGAATTCAAAGCCGCTATTGATGATGTAAAATTTGATCTGTATGCAGCCTACAAAGATGCAGACGGAAACTATGTCAAGATAGGAAGCCCGTTGAACAGTGATCCCTATCGCTCGCAGACGCGGCAGCTGGAGGATGGATCAGAGGTTCATGGCGAGATTGTAACAGGTCTGCTGGCATTCCCATCACTTGTGTATGATGCAGCACTGCAAGCTTACAACGCAGGGGAAATCACAGAGGATGTATATAATTATATTCTTGAGAATGGTGGATACGATGTTGTTTTTGAAGAATTAGGACCGGTTCCGTTTGGCTATAATCCTATCTCAGATGATGACAGACCATTGTTCGGTGTGACCGTAGGGTCTGCGGATTCAACAGAAGCAGTTGCTACCATCAAGCAGATTTACGATCCTACAATAGAAAATGCCACGACAACACTTCAGGGCTTTGTCAACATCCGGGGACAGGGCGCCTTGAGAATTGATAAATATAGTAAAGATACTGAGGCTGCACTTACACAAGCGGCAACATTCGAGATATATCGTGAGTTAAACGGATCTCTGAGTAAAGTAGGTGAAGCAAGAACCATTGTAGGTCAAAGTGCCCCGTCAATTTCTAACCTGATACCAGGCTACTACTATATCAAAGAAACACAGGCACCTGTGGGGTATAATGCACAGGGAACGTACTCACTTACCTCAACACTTGATGAGTCGGTCAACAAAAGCGGTATTGAATTTGATTCTGCTTTGGCAGGAAAAGAGGGATATATCGGACCGATTGTCGTATCAGACCGGGATACTGTCAGAGTCTCTGTCTATGATAAATCATATGCATCTCTGCAGATTCAGAACTATTGGAATGATCAGCTCGCGTATACCGAGGGATATAGTGCCACCTATGAAATAACGGACACGAAGGAAGGCAGTACGTTCGCGCCGCAAAGCTTTACACTTACCAATGATTCGTTTGGCACATTTAATAACCTGCCGGATGGTACTTATAAAATCACAGGTAAAAACGAAGCAAGTGCCTATCGATTCCATGAGAATAGTGCGTTGTATGAAACCGGAGTTACTGTTGTGATTGAAAAGGGGGTTGTGAAATCTCTCAAGGTTGCTGAAGATGCAATCACGAGTGCGGCCTCTGCGCTGACCACAGGCAATTATGTTAACACAACTACCAATGCAGGCACAGGCATGGTTCGCCTGAATGTAAATCATAAGTACAAGGGTGGTATTGTGATTAACAAAGGCTATATTAATGCCAAGGGAGAAAAAGTTGATACACTCAAGACAGCAGACGCACTGACAGAGGCAACCTTCGTAATCGAGAACCTTTCAAATCCGGAGCAAGAGCCAATTACAGTGACATGGAAATATACAGAAGGCACGCTGACGCAACTGCTGGGAGAGGGGCTCTATAAAGTCACTGAAACAAGTACGAAAGGTGATAAATATGCAGTAGACTCGACAGCCGTATATGTACAAATCAGTGGTTCCGGTCTGGTGTATCTGGCCAATAATAATGCTGACGGCTATGGCGTGGTCAGCTCCCAAAGCTCTCCGCTTAAAGCGGATGATGCAGGAAATAATTTAACTCGACGCTTCTACAATAATCTTAAGAGCGGAGCGTTTAAAATATTCAAAATTGACGGGAACCCAAGTACGGGATTGCCTGCGACAGCACCTACCAACCTAAAGGGAGCCGAGTTTGCCATTTATAAAGATAATAATGGAAGCAAGGGCGACTGGGTACTCAATGTAACAGACACTTCTGTCGGAGGTCTGTCAGGTGTGTACGAAGGTGAGCTGCCGGGTGGTACATATTGGGTAGAAGAGACCAAAGCACCAAGCGGCTATTCCCTGACAACCACGAATCTCTATAAGTTAGAAATTGCAGAAAGAAAGAATGCATCCTATGTGAATTTGGTAAACTCTATTGTATGTTATAATCCAAAATCCATAGAACTGACAGTTACCAAGACAACCGAATATAATGCCATTACGGATAGTATGGGCAATGAGATTGTACCTGCATCTGAAGAGAAAATCTCCGGGGTAACAATTACACTGTACAAAAAGAATGCAGAGGGAGTGTTTGAAGCCATACAGTCTCCGCAAGAAACCAGTGTCGGCGGAGCAGGTGATCCTGTGGGCAGTACGACGTTTGAAAATATCGGTGTTGGAGAATATCGTGTAGTTGAGGCACTTGCAGCGGACGGAAGCCATAATTTCCTGGCTTTGAACGAGGCATACGAAAGTGTTTCGGCTGCCAAGGCACAATCTATTTTGGTGAAGTATGATGCCATAAATAATGAGCTATATACACAATCAGCCAGTACTGACTGGGATGCTGATAAGTCGGAGTTGACCATAGAAAATCCATTTATTGGATTCCGCCTCGCGGTGCGTAAGGTTGACTATGACAAGTATATGGCAAACAATGAAAAAGTAGATGAAGGACTAAGTGGTGCCAAGTTCGAGATTTATGAAATGAACGGAGCCGGTGAGTATGTCCGCATACTGGATAATGATGAGTTTGTGACAGATGCAGATGGTTTAATCATCTTTGGACCGTTTTATAAGATACCAAGTGCAAACGGCACAAAATACCGGGTGGTAGAAGTTAGTGCTCCAACAGGCTATGAATTAAATACATGGTATACTAAGCCCTACTACGATTTATCCGGTGGTTATCCGAAAGCGGATGAAGGCGTATATGCAGTCACTGTACTGAATAAGAAAATCACAGCTACACCAAGCCTTGATGTGGAAAAAGTCCTTACGGACGAAAAATTTGAATCCAACATAGAAAGTCCATTATCAAAAGCAGGGGTAAAACCTTCTTATATGGTCACGCTGGATAAGGACAAATTAGAATCAGAGCTGCCAATCCACAACTTAACCGTAGCAGACAGCGGACTTACATTCTACGGACAGGCAAATATTAACTCCGAAACACTTTCCGAAATCACGGGAACGTCACCGGAATACAAGATCAGTGCGATCTACATCCAAAGAACTACCGCATATCAGGATCTAAGCGCACAGGAAAGCAAAACACTGACTCCGGTGTGGGCGCAGGTAAACGGAGGTGACTGGAAGGAACTAAGTGCGGCTGAAACAAAATTTGAGCTGCCTGAGGCAAATAATCAGACCTTTGTAGTACGTTATAGCAGCACGAAGCCAGACTCCAATGACGTGACGGAGGTTCAGGTTGGCACAGGTTTTACACCGGGCTATATCCGCGTGGAGACCGATGTACACCAGTTTGTACCAACAGGCACGCAAGCAGAAGTAAAAGAGATCCGAAATACGGTTACCGCTTCTGCTACGAATATGACAGCAGATAGTGATGTATGTACATTTGCCCTACCGACCAATGACAAGAGACCTACAATGACGGTATCCAAAGTGTTTGCAGAAGGGCAAAGTGATAGTGCGAAAGCAGGAGACACCGTTTCCTATGAAATTATCGTGAAAAATGTGTCATCCTCAAAGATTGATTTTGTCCACCCTGTGGTAGCAGATATTATGCCGCAGAACATGATGAGCTTAGCTATGAATGAGGAAACGGGACTGTCAGATTATAGTGTTGTCATCAATCGCTCGGGTGGACAGAGTGAGAATATCGACAGTTCAGCCCTAAATAAATACCTGCAGCACAATGAGAGTAACACAGTCATATGGGATTTCCCGGATGTTACGTTAGGTGCCGGGGATAGTTTAACAATTACATTTGCGGCACAATTGTCACAGATACTTACCAAAGAGACTCTGGGAAACACTGCATACGCTACTAGCGGACAAGATCTGAATCCATCTGTGCTCTATCCGAGCGGCGCAGCTTTTATCAGTGGGATGGGGGCTTCAGGCACCATTGCAGATGGAACGGGTGAGTCCAGTACACAGGAAGTGTATGACATGCTGGATGCTTTAATTCCCGGCCGAGGGATGTTTATTCAGTCAGAGGCGCCCAATATAAACATAACGCGTACGGAGCAGGTGAAAATCCAAAAATCCATACGTACAGATAAAATGTCCGCAGATACATGGGATAGTTCTAAAAACCCGGTAGATGTACATGCTGGTGATACTGTTTCTTACAGGTTAACGCTTCAAAATGATAAATCACCGGAAGATGCACAGGATTATTTAAAGGACTTGGATTTTATAGATACAATCCCGTATAGTAGTGATACATATATAACGAAATCCAGCAGCAGAGGGACACAGTGGACATCCATAGGAGAGGACAAATGGTGGAACATTATTCCAGGAAGTCTCAGAATTTATAAACAATCTGATCCGCTGATTCCGCTAACGGATTACACAGTGTATATCTCTGCGGATGGCAGTGCCAATTACTCGACAGCGGCTGCCGGGTGGACAGAAGATACAAGCCTGCTGTCTGCTGCAGCGGCCGGTGCCACAGCATTGCGATTTACGTTCGGCACGGATGAAATACTGAAGGCAGGTGATTCTCTGATCATTGAATATGATATGAAGATCAATGCAGACCTCTCGTATAACTGCTTGGCAGCAAATGTAGGGAAAGTAGCAGATTCCTCGTTCGCAGTAGCACTTACACCCTATGTGGGAGGAAGTGCCACAGGCTCAGCCACTCTTGAAACAGAGTATGTCAGTGCAATCCTGCGGGATACATTGAAAACATTGACCGGTACTGTCTGGGAGGACAAGAACTACGATGGTATCCAGGGGGATACTTCAAATGAACCGGGTATCGCCGGTGCGACAGTTGAGCTGTATATGTCAGAAGCAGAAAAAGGGACAGACGGCAAGGTTAAAACAGACAGCAACGGCAACCCTATACTAAAATATGTTCTGGCGGATACGACAACGACAGATGACTTAGGGGGCTATCAGTTCACGAATCTGAAATCCTCGTATGGCTCAGACCAGACTAAGACCGGACAGTATGAACGATTATACAAAGTAAAGGTAGTCAGTACAGATCCTGATATCTGGAAATTCAGCCCGGCTGGTGAAGGAGCTAGCAGAGCTCTGGACAGTGATATTATCAGTCAGAAAAATAATGAACTCAATTACACAGTAGGCACAACAGATGCCATTACCCTGATTGACAATAATGATGAGTCAGCAGATGCAGGAATGTACAAGAAAAGTAATATTAGCGGCTATGCGTGGTATGATGATGACGACAACGGAATTCAGGATGATGGCGAACTGCCCGTATCTAATATCAAAGTGACTCTTATGAAAGAGTCTGTGACCGACCCAATCCAAGAGACGGTGACCAATGATGATGGAAGTTATACATTCAGCGATGTTTTTTCAGGAGACGATTACTATATCGTATTCGATAAGTCAGATGTCACAGCATACGACCGCACCTATCTCTGGACCTATGCACATCAGGGCATAGATACATCAATTGATTCAGATGCAGTGTACGAGACAGATGACGAGGCGGCAGAGGCGGCGCGTACCAATAACTTCACAGTCGCCTACGCGGCAGATACAGAAAACATAGATGCCGGGCTGCGTAGTCTGCTGAATTATATCAGTGGCCGAGTGTGGGAAGATATCAATTATGACGGGATACAATCCGACGGAGAAAACCCACTGGCCAATGTGAAGGTGTATCTGTACAAAAAGACAGGTGACAGCGGCACGCCGGAGCTGGTGAAAGTCGATGCCGACGGTATTGTCGGAGGAACCTTGGAATACGTGGTCAGTGATGCGCAGGGACAGTACGCCTTTAGAGGTATTGATTTCCTGGCAGAAGACGCGCAGTATCAGATTGTATTTGAAAATCCGGACAGCACAGGATATCAGTTCAGTGAGGTCAATACCGAGAACACAGACACAATGATTGACACAGATGTTGTGACGCTTGAGACGGATGCAGATACGAATGCTGAACTATCCGGATCGACGAGATGGCTGACAGACCTTACGGTCAACTATGAGAACATAGATGCACTCTTGTACAAAGACAGTAAAATCAGAGGCTTTGTATGGCTGGATGATAGAAACCAGGGAACACAAAATGTCAAAGATACGGACGAAAGTTTATTTGGCGGAATTACAGTACGCCTGACAAGCGAGTCCCTTGGCTATGACAGTGGAGACGTAATTGTAGATGCATCGGGTGAATTCCTGTTCGAGCATTTAAAAGCAGCAGATGACTATGTACTAACAGCGGATAAGAGTCCGCTGAATAAATCAGATGCTACGTTCCGCTGGGTACTGCCAAATGAAGGCGCAGATCCACTACTTGACTCAGATGTGCTTTACAGCAATGAAAATACTGACGACCAGGCAGAGACAGCCCCAATTACACTTGCATATGCGCAGACAGATGGTGTTGTCGGAATTGGCTTATTCGAACTTCCTAACTACATAAGCGGTAAAGTATGGGAAGACAGAAATTACGACGGACTCAACAATAATGGGGAAAGTCAGGAATCACTGGCCGACAATGTAGAAGTAATCCTGTACCAGCAAGTGGGAGAGGATGCGGAACAGGAACTGGCCCGCACCACAGTAGACGCGAATGGAGCCTATAGATTCGATGGCTTGGACTTTGGAGAGAATATACAATACCGACTGGAATTTATCAATCCGAACCAGACAATCTACGAATTCAGTGCGTATAATACAGCGAATACTGATACAACCATTGACACAGACGTAAGATCAATCCTCGAGGAAGGGCGCATCGGAACATCAGAACCATTCACACCAGTAGTGAACCAGGAAAATATGGATGCCGGACTGTTCAAGGTAGGAACCATCGCAGGTCATGCATGGATCGATGCCAATCAAAACGGTATCCGCGACAGCAAGGAAAGCATGCTGGAGAATTTACAGGTTGAATTATTGGCGGTCGGAAGTAGTACGGCAATCCAAAGCGCACTAACGGCAGCGGATGGAAGTTATTCCTTTACCGGTCTGAAAGAAGGAACGTACATCGTACGATTCAACAAAAACCCGATCAGTCAGGAAGCAGATTATTTGTGGACGATAGCGAATGTAGAGCATGTTCGTAACTCGGATGCACAGTATCGCAATGACAATAATACTGTCTCCGTTGCGAACACGATGAATATCGCACTACTCTATGGCGAGGCTCAGACAACATGGGATGCAGGACTGTATATCAAAGAAATAGTACCAACAGAAACACCAACAGTAACACCGACGGAAACACCAACGGTGACACCAACTGCAACCACACCACCTGAGACACCGACGGCATCTGTAACACCGAAGACGCCGGTGAAAACCACAACTAAAACGACCGGAACAGTAAAAACCGGTGACACATCAACGGATGCCTATGTACTTGTTATCACAGCATTACTCAGTGCAGGTGCGCTCTTAGGCGGTGTCCTATGGAAAAAGAGAAAAAAAGAAGGCGCTGAATAACACCTTCTGAATATGCAACAGAGTTATTAATTGAGGCTGCTGCCCCCGGAGGAATTGTCCGGAGGCAGCAGCCTTCTCTTACGATAAAAAACTTAATTTTTTCATTGACTTCTGGGCGGTAATTTGATACAATGTTCGTTGTGTGAAAGCACGAATGTTAGATAAGTACGCGTAGCTCAGCTGGATAGAGCGTCTGGCTACGGACCAGAAGGTCGGGAGTTCGAATCTTCTCGCGTACGTACGGAAACACCTGTAAATACAGGGTTTTAGGGAATGGCATCTTCTTCGGAAGGTGTTATTTTTTTGCGTTGTTGCACATTTGTTGCACATTTTGAGAAAGTGCTTTTTCAAGCACCAGGGAAGCACGCTGATCTGCCCTTTGTAGGAAGTGCCCATATATGTCCGTTGTTGTACTTGACCTGTTATGTCCGAGTCTTCCAGCAACTGTTCTTACATCTACATTTTCAGTCAGCATAATAGTTGCAGAAGTGTGTCGCAGTCCGTGAAATGGAATAAGGGGGAGCTTGTCAGCTTCAGACTTGCAATTGCTATTGTAGATTAGCAACATTTTCCTAAATGTCCTGTACGGTGTATCAAGATACATCTGCTTACCCGACTTTTGGATGAAAACATTATTCTCTCCCTCCCATGCAGAACCGAGTGATATTCGCAACTCCCGCTGTTCCGTTCTAACTTCACGAGCCAGTGCTATAATATTGCCCGGAACAGCCAAAAGTCGAACCGATCCTTTTGTTTTTGTGACTTTTACGAATTGAACCCCATTAACGAGCGCAGCGCTTTTTGTGATGTCAATAGTACATTCATCAAAGTCTATGTCAGACCACTCGAGTGCAACTAGTTCACCCCTGCGCATGCCGGTATGTATGGCCAGTTTGAATAATAGCTGCATTTGAAGTGGCAACGTATGCTTTTCCTTATATTCAGCTACTTTGTATGGTTTTCCAGTATCGTCTACTCGTGCGTGTGCCTTTATAGCTATATAATAAGGACGCTCTATCATCTGCAGGAAAGATATTGCCTGTTCAACAGTAAAGTACTTCAGTTTGTCTTTGTAATTGCTTTGCCTGGTTGGGCTTACTCGTGTGCAGGGGTTCTGTGATATGATATTCCATTTCAGAGCTGTTCCCATGATACTACTGATCAGTTCGTGGATATGTTCAACTGTTTTCTGAGAGTATCCGCCCGGCTTCCCATCTTTCCTTTGTTCGAGCAGGAAATTGTATAGACTATTAAGTCTGCGAGGTTGAACCTTGGCAAGCTTTAGATTTCCAATCTCGGGGATTATATGGATGGTTGCCAAATGCCTATATGTGGCCACAGTCTTGCTTTCTAGTCGCTTTTCCGCATATTCAACGATCCATTTGTCGTAGAATTCCTTGAATGTTATTTTTTCCCCGTTAAGATATGTTCCGTTTCTGATAGACTGTTCGAAGTTAAAGGCAAATACCTTTGCAGTCTTCAAGCGTTGCTTTTCAGTCTTCAATTCCACAGGCGGCTTAAAAGTAGCAGTATGGCGGTTCTGGCTCCCGTCAGCCTTATTTCCGTCACTAACAAAAATAGTATAATTATTTCCTCGTTTGATAATCGAGTAACCTTCGTAAGTCCTTGCCATAGCAATCCTCCTAAAAATAGGCGTAAAAAAATAAGCCTATGAAACTTTCAAGGCCTATGGTATAATACAGCTTAGGTGTAGTGTATTATTGGCCTTGGGTTAATAGTATCTATGTAAAGCCGTTCCTGTTGGTAGCAGGGGCGGTTTTTTTATTTAATGAAAAATCATTTGTCATTCTTTGTATTCTTGTATATTGAAAGTTTTTGCAAAAGAATTCCTATCATCTATGAAGTCCCCGATATTTTCTTCACCATCTACTTTATACGTCCACAATCCCAAGGAAAGCGTACTGAATGCCAATCTTGATGGCAATCCCTCATAAGAATCCAACTCATTGCATTCTTCCTCGAGAGCGCCTATTTTCTCTTGTGCCCGCTCCAATGTCAACTGTCCTTTAATTAGTTGGTCGCAGATCGCCACACCGTCAACCCCCAATTGATATTCTTCATCGCTCATACCAGAAGGCTTTTTTGAACACCCCGAAAAAAGCAACACTATAATCAAGGCAAAACTGACTACAGTTAGTTTTTTCATACCTCTCCACCTCCGTTAT
>JBKECY010000016.1:0-6604 GCA_047975025.1 Lachnospiraceae bacterium | reverse complement strand
CGCCCTTGAACAATCCACCAAGAAATGTTACGATGTCGTCAAGCTGATAAGGATTTACCCTACCGGATACCGGTCATTACTAACATTGCGACTGGTACAAAAATCGGGGGCAGGTCACTTTCAAATCTCAAAAAAAATAAAATCTGCTTACGTATTTACAACTGCACTTGGGCTGTACCAGTTCTATATGAATGGGGAAAAAGTTGGAGATGATGAGATGATGCCTGGCTGGACCTCTTACCGGCGTCATCTCCTCTACCAGACGTATGATGTATCCGACCTGCTATGCCAAGGAGTTAATATTGCGGCAGCTATACTGGGGGCTGGATGGTACAAAGGTATGATGGGGGTGCCAAAAAAAAGATGTCATTATGGAAATAAAACCGGATTTGCCATGCATCTTGTTGTACATTATGAGGATGGCAGTCAGGAAAGTTATCTTACGGGCACGCATTGGTCAGGAGCTGACGCTCCCATCGTATTCTCTGAAATATACGATGGTGAAATCTATGATGCAGCATTAGAAATTCCAGAATGGAACCGGGAGATTACACCAGGTAAAAACTGGCATAAAACCATAGAAATTCCATTCGACAACAGTGTGCTTTCGGCTCAAAGTGGTGCACGTGTAAAAGAGCAGGAGCGATTTGGTGCGCAGCAAATTCTTGTGACACCAAAAGGAGAGACAGTACTTGATTTTGGGCAGAATATGGCAGGGCGCATTCACGTGAATGCTATGGGAAAGGCAGGAGATCGTATTGAACTTCGGTGCTTTGAAACGCTCGACCATGATGGAAATGTCTATTTGGAGAATTTAAGGACTGCAAAAGCAGCAATGAAGTATATTTTTGCTTCAGATGGTACAATTTCATACCATCCATTTTTTACGTATATGGGATTTAGATATGCAGTAATCGTATCTTACCCAGGAGAAATAAGGAGAGAGAATTTTACTGCCTGTGCATTGCATTCTGATATGGAACGTACAGGAGAATTCTGTTGTTCGGAAGCCTTACTAAATCAGCTGCACCATAATTTCTTATGGAGTATGAAGGGAAATTTTCTGGATGTGCCGACTGATTGTCCTCAGCGCGATGAACGATTGGGGTGGACAGGGGATGTACAGATTTTTAGTCGTACCGCCTGTTACCTGATGAATGCGAACACCTTTTATAAAAAATGGCTGCGTGATGTGGAGGCAGATCAGACCGCTGAGGGAGGTGTACCGCATGTAATTCCCAATATTGAAGAAGGACGGGAGGCGGAAGACTGGCTGTTTGGACAAGGCTCACACTCGGCAGCAGGCTGGGCGGACGCAGCTGTGATTGTCCCATGGACATTGTATCAGATGTATGCAGATAAAATGGTTTTGGAAACACAATATATAAGTATGAAGCGTTGGATAGATTTTATGAAGACACATGCGGTAGATTATATATGGAATTATAAACTGCAGTTTGGAGATTGGCTAGCTCTGGATGCTGAGCCGGGCAGCTATTTTGGAGCTACTCCGAATGAGTTGACTTGTACTTCCTATTTTGCGTATTCAACTAGACTTTTTGTAAAAATAGCTGCTGTGCTGGGAAAAAAGGAAGATGTGCTGCACTATGAAAGGTTATATCAAAAAATCGTTGAAAAATTTCAAAAAACATTCTTTGATACAGCTGGCAATATGACAGTTCAGACACAGACAGCGCATATTCTGGCACTGTATTTCCAATTAACGCCTGCAGCCTATATCGCCCAAACAGTAGCAACGTTAAAAGAATTGCTGGCAAAGGAAGATGGACATTTAGTGACCGGATTTGTGGGAACACCTTATTTTTGCCATGCGCTCAGTCAAAATGGATGTGTAGCGGAAGCGTATGAACTATTGCTTAAAGAGGATTTTCCCTCTTGGTTATATCAGATAAAGAAAGGGGCCACTACAATTTGGGAGCATTGGGATGGACTAAAGCCGGATGGAAGTATGTGGAGTCCTGCGATGAACTCATTCAACCATTATGCCTACGGTGCGATTGGGGAATGGATGTACAGGGTTATGGTGGGGATAGATACAGATGAAAATAAAAGCGGATTTAAGCATGCGATACTTTATCCACGAATCGGCGGGGGATTAAAATACGTTGCGGGAAGTTATCACTCAATCTATGGTGAAGTGTGTGTACGCTGGGAGATTGAAGAAAATAGGGTTACTATGATTACTTCTATCCCCGCCAATACAACAGCCAGTATCCGGTTAGATCAAGCGAAAAACATTGTTGAATCAGATGGCCTTACTTTTGAAGAAAGATCGGGATATTGGGAAGCTCATAGCGGCTCGGGTGTATATGAAATAATCTTCGAAAGATAAAGAAGTAATTTAATTATGAAAAAGTCAGGAATCCGTAACATATGTTACGGATTTTTTTGCTGTATCCAGATACAATGACGGCATAAAGTAAATATAGAATGCAAATCAAGAAAATGGAGGAACTACAATATGGAAAATGCAATGTTCTGTTATCAATGTCAGGAAAATGCCCGGAATACCGGATGTAAAATGTCAGGTGTCTGCGGCAAGACTCCGCGCGTGGCAGCTATGCAGGATCTTCTTGTATATGTGACCAAGGGCCTTTCGGCAGTTACGACCCAACTGCGCCAAGAGAATAAACCAGTCGAGCAGAGGATAAACCATCTGGTGACATTAAATCTGTTTACCACAATAACAAATGCGAACTTTGATGATGCGGCGATTATTGACCGGATTGAGGAGACACTGCGTGTAAAACAGGAGCTGTTGGCACAAGTGGCAGATACACAAGTACTGCCTCAGGCAGCGCTTTGGGAGTCCTATGACCGCAGTACCTATGGAGCCAAAGCGGCAGAAGTAGGTGTGCTCTCGACAACAGATGAAGATGTCCGCAGCTTGCGGGAATTGATTACGTATGGACTAAAAGGCCTTTCGGCCTATTCAAAACATGCCAATGTACTGCTGCAGGATGACGAAGAGGTAGATGCATTTCTGCAAAGTGCGCTGGCTAAGACACTGGACGACTCCTTAAGCATTGATGAATTAGTTGGCCTTACGCTGGAAACAGGAAAGTATGGTGTCAATGGTATGGCCCTGCTTGATCAGGCGAACACTACGGCATACGGAAACCCGGAGATTACCAAGGTTAACCTGGGGGTAGGGACACGACCGGGAATCCTGATTTCGGGACATGACCTGCGCGACATGGAGATGCTGCTTGAACAGACAGAGGGCACCGGAGTGGATGTTTACACGCATTCAGAAATGCTGCCGGCACATTACTACCCAGCATTCAAGAAATACTCGCATTTTGTTGGAAATTATGGGAATGCATGGTGGAAGCAAAAGGAAGAGTTTGAAAGCTTTCATGGTCCGATTCTGATGACCACGAACTGCATCGTTCCTCCGAAAGAAAGCTATAAAGACCGCCTTTACACAACAGGAGCGGCAGGTTATCCAGGCTGTCCTCATATTCCGGGCGATATTGGAGAAACGAAAGATTTTTCGGAAATTATCGCACATGCCAAACGCTGCGCTGTACCGGATGAAATTGAGCAGGGAGAGATTGTCGGTGGATTTGCCCATCATCAGGTATTGGCATTGGCGGATGCCGTAGTAGGAGCGGTAAAATCAGGAGCTATCAAGAAATTTGTCGTTATGGCAGGATGTGACGGGCGTGCAAAGTCCAGAAATTATTATACGGATTTTGCCAAAGAACTTCCGGAAGATGCGGTTATTCTGACGGCCGGTTGTGCAAAGTACAAGTACAATAAGCTGAATCTTGGAGAGATTGGTGGGATTCCGCGCGTATTGGATGCAGGGCAATGTAACGATTCCTATTCGCTGGCTGTTATCGCGCTCAAGCTAAAAGAAGTATTTGCCTTGGATGATATCAATGATCTGCCGATCGTGTACAATATTGCATGGTATGAGCAAAAGGCAGTTATTGTACTGCTGGCGCTCTTGTACCTTGGTGTAAAAAATATTCACCTCGGCCCGACACTTCCGGCCTTTTTATCGCCGAACGTGGCCAAGGTATTGGTCGAGAACTTTGGAATTGCGGGTATCGGAAGTGTAGAAGATGATATCAAACTGTTCTTCGCAAACTAGACAAAAGTGCCTTAGATTCTTCTATGTGCGAACCGGCTAAAACGCTCTTCCATTTTTAAGATTTATACTGTAAAATTATAGACAGGCATAGTGGGAACTCTCTTAATAATTGTATGTGTGGTGACTTCAATTAGACTAAGAAAAGGCCCTATGCCTGTTTTAATGCAATGATCAGCGTGTTTCGTAAAAACATATTGACATTTTTAGATATGAGCCCTATACTTTTACATATCGAATAATTTAGATGTGAGGTATGTATATGAATGAAAAACACATAGAACATGCAAAAGTATTTAAAGCTTTTTGCGATGAAACCCGCCTTATGGTAGTAGAACTTTTACAAAGCGGTGAAAAATGCGCCTGCGTACTTCTGGAACGAGTCAATGTTGGCCAGTCAACGCTGTCACACCATATGAAGATTCTGGTGGAGAGCGGCATCGTCACTGCGCGCAAGGAAGGAAAATGGACATATTATTCTCTGAGCCAAAATGGCAGCGATCATGCGGTCGCTTTGCTTAGAGAGATTACGGCTTTGAAGCACTGCGAAGAAGTATATGAGAAAGCGGGGTGCTGCGAATGAGTGACTGCTGCTGTACTGATTCAGCAGCCTGTGGCTGCGATTCTGAAATTATGACCGCTTCAACTGTCTTAACGGCGAAGGATTACTGGGGTACCTGTAAGGTACGATTTGGATTCGGGCGCATGGAGTATAAGGTCGACCCCGGAGTCTATGCACTGGGAAATCCGAGTGCGGATGCACCGGTACTTGTCAGTGCGAATTATAAACTGACATTTGATGTTCTGCGCAGTCAACTTACCGGTGTGGACTGTTGGCTTTTGATTTTGGATACCAATGGGATTAACGTATGGTGTGCAGCGGGAAAAGGAACCTTTGGGACAGAAGAGCTCGTACATCGAATTGCGCAGACAGGTTTATCTCAGATTGTCAGACACCGCAGGCTGATCCTGCCCCAGCTGGGAGCACCTCATATGAAGGCGCATGAGGTAGCGCAGCAGACGGGATTTACTGTGGTCTATGGTCCTGTACGTGCCGCGGATCTGAAGGAGTTTCTGGCACATGGGATGCAGGCGACCCAAGAGATGCGGACAGTGAAGTTTACGATTTGGGACAGACTTGTCCTTACACCCGTTGAGCTGGTAGCGGCCCTCCGAAAATCCTGGCTGGTATTCGGTACTTTGTTCTTGCTGAATCTTTTTGCGGTGCATCCTTTTGGCGTCTATGATCTGCTCCTCTATATGGGGGCGGTGCTGGTAGGGACAGTTCTTACACCTGTACTGCTGCCCTGGATTCCTGGCAGAGCCTTTTCGCTTAAAGGCTGGTTGCTGGGTCTGCTCTGGACGGCAGCGGTATTGTGGCGGTTACAGTGGCTTACGTCAGGCTTACCCCTGCTTGGTATTGGATATTTGCTGCTGCTTCCGAGCGTTTCGGCTTGGTTTGCTCTGAATTTCACCGGATCGTCTACCTATACCTCGCCGTCGGGCGTTACCAAGGAAATGCAGTTGTCCCTGCCGTTTATCATCGGACTTTCGATTGTTGGAGGGGTGTTGGTGCTGGTACAAAATCTATTGCTTGGGAGGTTTCTATGAAATATAAATATTTAAAATATGTAGCAACATTGGCGCTCACACCGGAGAAGTGTGTGGGATGCGGACGCTGTGAAGAGGTATGTCCGCATCATGTGCTCACAATCGCGAACCGCAAGGCAGAGATTACGGACAAGGATCTGTGTATGGAATGTGGGGCATGCGCTTCGAATTGCCCTGTGGGTGCCATAGAAGTAAGTGCAGGGGTGGGCTGTGCAGCGGCAATCGTGTACAGCTGGTTTACGGGAGAAGAGCCGAGGTGTGATTGTTCCGGGGGCGAATCCTGCTAGGAAACAGGGTCAGTAGTACCCGCATAATATCCTAAAAACACCTGTATAATTCCTGAATATTCAACATATTCTGAATACTTTCTTAAGATTGTCTTAATTCGACTGTTTTAGGGCAGAATCGACTTTTCACCCCTTCTTTTATCTGCTACAATTGCTTTGGCATACGGAATATAGAGTAATTGAGTTTTAACTGGGGAGTGAAAAAAATGAAGAAAATCTCTGTAATCGTGCCCTGCTTTAATGAAGCAAAGGTGCTGGAAGTCTTTCAAAAGGCGATGAATGAGGTGATGGGGGAGCTGACACAGTATACATTTGAAATACTGTTGGTTGATGACGGATCAACAGATGAAACGTACGCTATGGTACGGGCGCTCGCAGAAGTGGATGAGCGCTTTCAATACCTGTCTTTTTCCAGAAATTTTGGCAAGGAGGCAGCCATATATGCGGGGCTAAATGCGGCAACCGGGGTGACCTGCCCCCGATTTTTGTACCAGTCGCAATGTTAGTAATGACCGGTATCCGGTAGGGTAAATCCTTATCAGCTTGACGACATCGTAACATTTCTTGGTGGATTGTTCAAGGGCGG
>JBKECY010000015.1:0-93158 GCA_047975025.1 Lachnospiraceae bacterium | reverse complement strand
CCGCCCTTGAACAATCCACCAAGAAATGTTACGATGTCGTCAAGCTGATAAGGATTTACCCTACCGGATACCGGTCATTACTAACATTGCGACTGGTACAAAAATCGGGGGCAGGTCAGTGTAATTCCATACCAAAGGAGCAACATCATTTTACTCCCGACTTTATCACTTAATCTCCCCATGCCAAATTTTCCTATACAATTCGCCAATGAATTTAAAGCTGCAGCCAGACCTGTGGCGAATACTGCACTAAATCCAATATCTGCCAAAATTGCAGGAGAATTCACAAAAATACACATGCCACCAAGGCTGTAGAGAATGCTGACTGCAAGTAATGTACGCATATTCTTGTCCTGTATGCTTTTTCCCATAATATGAATTTGGGTATCGCCTGCTACCTGCTTAACAGATACGACTTCTTTTCCTCCGTACGGGAGCATATTAACATCTTCCGGAGAAACTTTCAGAAGAAATGCCGACAAAAAAAAGATACCAAAGATAAGTGCGGCTGCCATTCGAAAAACAATCCGCCATCCAAAATGATCAACCCCCAGACTTACAATTGGATTAAAGATTACACCTACAATACCGCTAGAAGACATAATAAGCGCCAGCAACATTCCTTGGGATTTTCTAAACCAGTTTTGTACAATAATTGATACAGGGACCACTCCTGTAAATGCAGCAGAAATGGCACCTATAATCCCCGTAGCATATAATGGGAGAATGCTTCTACAAAAAGACAGAAAGAACAGCATCACTATAGCTGACCCAAGCCCGGCCAGAACCAACATCTTTAAACCAAAACGACGAATCAACTGCAACATTTTTATATTCAAAACAAATGCTACCAAACCGCGAATCATCATAAATACAGAAAATACTGAACGGCTAATTCCCATATCATCTGCAATGATCATGGTATAATTCGTAATCAGTGTTCCCCCAAACCAAAGACCTACAACAACAATCAATCCACTAATCACACCCATAACCACATAATACTTTTTACCTGCTCTCATATCGTCTCTTTTTAACCTCACACATAGAATAACTCCTTAATCCACTGAGCACACATGGCCACCCACGTAGCTGCATTTGGGGGGCATACGTCGAGCGGAGCTTCATAATCACTTAAATCATTACATACCGACATTCCGTGAGTTCCGCGATTAAAAATATGCAGTTCATAATTAATTTGTCTCCTGCACAATGCACCAGCCATTTTTAATGCATTCAGTGATGGAACTAAAGGATCATGCCATGTGTGCCACAAAAACATTGGGCATGTTTCATCATCTACATATCTATATGTTTCAAATTCTGGGACAGGATTTGCAATCATAGCTCCTACCTGTAGACTGTCCAAATTCTCATCCGTATTTTCTCTCATGACTGGACCATAACCAACAACCGCTGCATCCGGCTTATTTCCCTGTGCAGGAATTCCCAATCTTTCGTGAAGTCCCCGCGTATTCCACTGCGTTGCTGCAAGTGTTGCCAAGTGCGCTCCCGCTGAAAACCCCATAACTGTAATGGCGTGTTCATCAATCGCCCATTCCTGCGCGTGCTGGCGAACAAGCCAAATGGCTTTTGAGATATCTTCCAATGGCTGTGGATATGCTGATGCCTCTCCAATCGAATAGTACAAGACAAAGGTGTTAAACCCTTCTTTTAAAAATGTCAGCGCCACTGGTTCTCCCTCACGATCGGAAAGTTCTTTATACGCTCCGCCAGGCAAAACTATAATCGCTGGTCTTTTCTGAACCTGCCAATAATCATGAGGACGTTTGATCGGTCTCCATGGCTCCATTTGACTCGGCTTTTCTCCTGATTGTGTATGGATATACGTGTCCATATATACGGTACCGTCTTCTGATAAAGTAAATCTTTCATGTAACATACTATTTTTCTCCTTTCACTTCACAGAAATATTTTTTATCCTGCGCTTTATCCTTCATATATACTCGTTCCATCTTCGCCTCTTCTGATTTTCGAAAAGAACTCTTCCCAGATTCGATAGGACATCTCTGGGTTTACACTATGAGGATAATAATCAATTCCTGTGAATCGTATCATAGGAATCCCATCCTTTTCAAAAATCCAGTCATTCCATCTCCCCTTGACCTTCTGACTTATGCCTGAAAAATCTTCAGGTATCTCAGACGGCATTTGATTCAGTTTCCACCACACTCGTATTGTCTCACCTGTACGGTTGTCTGTGGCCGGAACAGCATCTAGAAGAAAGTCCTCCATTTCACCTCCAAACATCCAGATAGGAATACATACATCCGGCCGCGTTTTTACCTCTGAAAGATCAAGCATTTTTTCGCCGTCCGCCATATGCAATATGCCAGACGTTGGTGCCACTGCTGCAAACAGATCCGGTCGTTTAAGTGCAAGATACTGTGTCATCAAATTCCCCATAGACGTGCCTGTTGCATAGACTCTGCTGCGATCAATGGAATACCTTCTGCACACATCTTCCAGCATATGCATAAAAAAATTAATTTCTAACGGACGTTCTGCTTCATCAAATAAGTTCCATGCTGGAAGCGGACAATTACTACTGCTGATTGCTCCATCCAGCGCATTCCCATCCCCTTTAATATTTCCATACAAAGCACTTGGGAATACAGCAATAAATCCGTATTGTTCTGCAATATGATCCCAATTTGTATTTCCTATACTCAATTCACCTGTACAACTATACCCATGAGACACAAATACAAGCGGAACCTTCAAATTCGGATTTTTCCTGACCTTTTGCGGAATGTAAACATACCATTCCCGCATCCACCCGTCGATAGCTTCATAATAGTACTCCATCCCCAAATCATGGACAGGGTCCTTCGCTATACGCAAACTACCTCCTGGATTCGCCGCCCAACGAATGACCTGATAAAGAAATTTCTTCCATATACTCCGATTGATATGATTTCCATATTTTTCTGAAGTATCCTGCGTTTTTGTCACCCATACTGTATATCCAGCTTTTTCTTCATCCAGTGGGTATTGTAACTCTTTCGTGCGATAATATTCCCAAGTGTCCATTTCTATCATCCTGGGGACAGCTTCGTCTTGATTTGCTCTGCGCCAGTACTGTACCTCTGGCAATGCATCCACTGCTTCTGCGGATATGAACCATGCATGCATAGGAATGTCACCTTTTACAATTCCCTGTACACAACTTGCGTCCACATAGTTGTGAAGTCTGGTGCACAAATCGGTACCGGCTTTTTTTATATATTCTACTGAGACCGGCGGAGCATCAACCGTGACAATACCTGCAATATCTGCCGGATCGTTCATTGCAAATCTAGTTGCAACAGCGCCACCTTCCCGATACCCTACCAAATATCGCTTTCCTTCGTATACACAGCAAAATTCTCTTTTCATACTTGTCAAAAATGCTTCCCATAAATATTCCTGATCTCCACCCTGCGCCTGATACGCCTCATTCAGGTTCCAGCTTCCGCCATCCGCTGCTTCAAATACGAATAATACCAGTTTTTCCCGATGCTCTTCTGTATCCGCTAATTCCATCCAATTGCTGTTCTTTAAGAATTCCTCTGCCGTCACCCCATCCGGGGGGAATAAATAGACGCCTGACGTACTTGCCTTTGTATTTTCTGGAATATACATCATCATTTTCTGGATTTTATCCCCTACTTCATAGGTAAACGTATACGTGCCTACGAAAAAAGGGCGATATGGATTTTGTGGGTCTGCTTTTTGAAGTATTCTGTTTTTTACCATGTGTATTCCTCACTTTCATATGAATTTAAGTCATTACTATGTCTGTTTTTACATAGGAAATCGGGAAGTGAGTAACTCACATCCCGATTTCCCCACATCTGCATGCTATATGCCTTTATTTAATTGCTGCACTATTAGCTCCAAGTCATCTTGGAAAGATCAAACATATGATTCTCATAGAACGATATATCCAGCCCGTCTGTAAGTCCAATCATCGTTTTATAGTCTGCAAGATTCATAAATGGGAGATACTCGGAAGACATATCGACAATTGTCAGACAATCCTCAACTAACTCCTCCTTTGTTGCAGCCGTCTCGGCCTTCTTTACTGCCTCACAATATGTATCAAATTCACTTCCACTCCAATTACAGAAATTATTCCCCGCTATCTGAAGTGCTGCAATGGCTGCCGAATACCGGGCACCTGCGTACCAGCCAGAGAACGCCATATCCCACTTCTCTGGTTCATTTACCAGCATATCGTTAACAGTTGCATTGTCATATGCTGTAATCTCCAGTGTGATTCCAATCTCACTTAGCATAGATTGTACTAACTCTGAGTTAGTGCCTCCGTTATTGGCAGTATAATGAATTGCCTGTAATGTAACTCCGTCTGCATATTGAGAAAGAGCCATTTCCTCTTTTGCCTTGTCCAAATCATAGGCATAATAATTGCCATATTTTTCTGCAGTTTCTGCCCAGGCAGCTTCATCGTAATCATTGACTCCTGTGGAGAACATAGATACTGGTATATTTGACGTACCTTCATAGGATACCTGATTGATTGCCTCTTCATTAATAGCATACGCAATTGCTCTTCTTAAATGAATATCATTAAGTGGAGAAGCTGCATCACAGTTAAATACAATCCCGTGGCTGGCATATCCTTCCTTTTGTAAAACTGAGGTTCTGTCATTTCCATCGATATATTCCACATCTGAGATCTGAATTTCCAAAGCCATATCAACACTGCCAGAAACCAGCGCATTTGTTCTTTGTGTTGCCTCCGTGATAATCTTATATGTTACCGTCTTCAGCTGTGGCTCTCCATCCCAATAATCATCTCGTGCTTTTAATACAACTTCCGTTCCTGCGGTATAACTATCTAAATAATAAGGTCCATACCCGACAGGGGTCATGACCATCTCATCTGTACTGGCATTATAAGAATCCTCATCAAACAGAGCGAGAGTCGCTAATACCGGAAGCTGCATACTATATGTCTCATATAGTGCCAGGCGAAGGGTATAGTCATCAATGATTTCACAATTATCCAAATCAATATTAGTAAACTGACTTGAAAAAACAGTCCCCAGAGCGTGTTCAATATCGAACAACACATCAGATGCAGTCAATTCATTTCCATTTGTATCGGTAACGCCTTCTCTTAGTTTAATTAGGATGTGTGTTTCGTCTTCCTGTTCAACACTTGTCGCCGCTCTGTATTCATATTCTCCATCTGTGTTTGTATAAAACAATTTTTCATAAATCTGCTGTGTGGCAAAGCTAGCAAAATCGTTAAATGTATCATTTGGGGCAAATGTACTTGGATCACCGGGTGTTGCTATTGACAATGTATCTTTTGTCGAATTTTCACCTCCCTCTGTTGATGATGTATCACTGGACTCCTGCGTGGTCGAATCTGTGCCAGATCCGCCACCGCATCCGATAAGTGATACTCCTACCATAATCGCCAATACTACTGCTGCTGCTTTTTTTCTCATCCCTTTACTCCTTTCTTTGATATGCTTATTTAAATTTTAAAACATTACGAGTTGATTTCATGCACTCTGCTGCATGCTACGAAATGCCCCGGCGTTATTTCTACAAGAGGGACAGACTCTTCACATTCGGCTGAAGCATATCTGCAACGTGCCTTGAATCTGCATCCCGGCTTCGGTTCAATTGGTGAAGTCAGCTCTCCATTTAATAAAATTCTATTTTGCCTGGTATGTACATCAGGTATCGGTATCGCTGATATTAGCGCTTTTGTATATGGATGAAGCGGATTTCTGAACAATTCGTCTGCCTCAGCCTTTTCTACCATCTGACCCAGATACATGACTACGATATCATGAGAAATATACTTTACTACTGAAAGATCGTGTGTGATAAAAATGTACGTAATCCCCTGCTCTTCCTGAATATCCTGCAATAAATTCAGTACCTGAGCCTGGATTGACACATCTAGTGCTGAGACCGGCTCATCACAGACAATAAATTTAGGCTTCAGAGCCAAGGCACGTGCAATCCCGATTCTTTGCCTGCGGCCGCCATCCAGCTCATGCGGATAGGCATTCGTCAGGCGGGGAGCCAGACCGACCGTATCCATCAGGATTCTTGTTTCCTTCATAATTTCATCCTTTGTCAGTCCTCCCTTTATAATTAATGGTTCAGAAATTGTCTGGGCAACTGTTTTTCTTGGATTTAAGGATGAAAATGGGTCCTGGAATATAATCTGCATCTCCTCACGCAGTGCTTTTAATTCTTTTCCCTTTACGTCGGTAACATCTTTTCCATTGAAAAGTATTTTTCCATCGGTACTATCCAGCAAATGCAGAATCACACGTCCTAACGTCGATTTCCCACAACCAGATTCTCCCACCAGACCCAACGTTTTTTTCTTTTCCAGTTTAAAGTTCACATCATCTACTGCATGTAGTTCTCCGCCGGGAGTATTAAAATATTTTTTTAAGTGTTGTACTTCTAATATCGTACTCATTTTTTAATTTCCCCCGTTCTTATACATTTTACATAGTGATTCTCTGTCAGATACACTTCCTCACAGCATGTCTTTTTGCATTCTTCTGTCACCCATGGACATCTTGGATGAAATTTACACCCTTCCGGCAGATTTGTCGGATCAGGCATCATTCATCTATCGGATGAAGTCGTTTCTCATCACCACTCAAACTTGGCAGCGATCCAAACAGACCAACTGTATAGGGATGCGAAGGTGCGTCAAAGATTTCAGCTGTCGTCCCATATTCGATTACTTCGCCCGCATAGATAACAGCCACATAATCACATGTCCCCGCAACAATACCCAGATCATGCGTAATCATAATCATTGAAGTATGTAATTCCTCTTTTAGCTTTGCGATCATATCAAGTACCTGGGCTTGGATCGTTACATCCAATGCGGTAGTCGGCTCATCTGCCAAGAGCAGCTCCGGCTGACAAGCAAGAGCAATCGCAATTACAATTCTTTGCTTCATTCCACCTGAAAACTGATGCGGATATTCCGCATATCGAATTGCTGGTATCCCGACCATTTCCATCATCCGCTTTGCCTGAACTGCAGCGTCTTTTTTTGTACACCCCTCATGAAGATATATCGCTTCAGCCACTTGGACACCTACCGTTTTTGTAGGGTTAAGTGCTGTCATAGGATCTTGAAAAATCATGGATATTTTCTTGCCACGAACTTTTCTCATTTCTTTTTCTTTTAAGGTACTTAAGTTTTCTCCGTCAAGCCATATGCTGCCGCCTGTAACCTTACTTTGTTTATCAGGCAGAATTCGCAGAATTGCTTTTGCAATTGTAGTTTTGCCGGCACCAGTTTCGCCTACGAGTCCAAGAGTCTCACCCTTATTCAATTTGAGGTTGACACCATTGACTGCATGAACGATTTTGCGGTCTGACATATATTCTGTTGAAAGATTACAAATCTCCAGAAAGAAAGAGCCTTCTTTTTTATCACGCATTGTCTCTCCTCCTTAATCTTTTAGTCTGGGATCCAATGCATCCCGCAGACCATCACCTAATAGATTCAATGACAATACTGTCAAAATAATACAGATTCCTGGCAGCAGTACCATGTATCCATAATCACGCATATATTCACGTCCTGCACTTAACATTGCCCCCCATTCCGGAAGAGGCACCTGTGCACCAAGTCCAATAAAACTCAGTGTTGCTGCATTTAGAATCGCATTTCCCAGATCCATTGTGATTTGCACGATTGTCGGAGCAAGTATGTTTGGCAGAATATGGCGCAATATAATTCGCCTGCTGCCAGCGTTAATAGCTCGTGCGGCTTCTACATATTCCGAATCCCTTACCTGCATGATTGACCCCCGAATTAGGCGGGCATGCCATGGTGCATTTGCAATACCAATAGCAATAATTGCATTTTCCAGTCCGGCCCCTAATACAGCAGCCAGTGCAATACATAGAACTAACGTAGGTACCGCCTGATAAATATCTAAAAAGCGCATAATGATATCATCTACAACGCCACCAAAATAACCAGCTATTGCTCCTAATAAATCTCCTAATACGGCAGATATAGCAACTGCAAAAAAACCCATTTGCAGCGACAATCTGGACCCATAGATCAGCCGGCTCAAGATATCACGCCCCACATCATCCGTTCCCAAAATGTGTCCCGGACTTCCAGGACTTAAAAACATGCTTTTATAATCTTGCTGTGCATAGTCATAGGGCATCAGCCAGTCTGCAAAGACTGCCACAAAAACGAGTATCAGTATAATGACTAATCCAGCAACCGATAATTTATTCTTAAATAAACGCCGAAGTGTTTCTTTTAACTGTGATTGCCTTTTTACCACAACTTGTTCATGATCCATTTGCACTTGCCCCTCCTTTTATACTTTGTGCTTTTCTTTTTTTCCTCTTTTTCGACGCAAACGTACTCTTAAGTCTGGGGTCCACAACTCCATACACCAGATCAACAACCAGGCTCATAAGCGCAAAAATAAGGGCAAATACCAGAACACAGCCACGTACCACTGGGTAATCTCTGTTATTAATCCCTGTAAGCAGGTAATTACCCAGACCGGGAATTGAAAAAATGTTTTCTATAACTACGCCAAATCCTATCGTTCCGGCCATCATTCCTCCTAAAGAGGTTACAATAGGAAGCATAGAGTTTCGCAGTGCATGTCCGAATATAATCTTGTGCTCAGTCTGTCCCTTGGCACGAGCAGTCGTTATATAATCCTGCCGAATGACTTCGAGCATGCTTGAACGTGTCTGTCGCGTAAACGCCGCCATAGTACCAATCGCACTGCATATACACGGAATAATATAGCCTTTCCATGTTTCTACTCCTTGTACCGGGAGCCATCCCAGCTTTATTGCGAAGAGATAAATCATCATCAACGCGAACCAAAAAGCTGGCATAGACACCGCTACTATGGATATAAGCATCGCTATGTTATCCTTCCAGGTATTTTGATTTGTCGCCGCCAGAATTCCCAACGGAACTCCCAAAAACAGAGCAATAAATAATCCCGTCCAGCAAACCTTTAACGTGTAGGGCAGACGCATCGCCACTTCCTGACTTACTGATTGCCGGGAAATGTAAGATTCCCCAAAATCAAACTTAAGGAATGTATCCTTTAGAAACTGCTCTAACTGCACAATATATGGTTCATTCAGTCCCATTTCCTCTCTTAGTTCATCCTTCGCTTCTGCAGTTGCCTGGGACCCCAGGATAATATTAGCGGGATCTCCGGGCACAAAATATAACAGTGTAAATATGAAGATTGATACTCCCAGAAGCACCGGAATCATCCAAAGGATTCTTTTAATGATATACCTTCCCATTTCTCTCCTCTCTTTCCATATATGATAGATTGCTTTTATACGGTCATTACAATATCGTTTAACGACTATTTATACATATTAATTATTTTAATAATATTGTTTTCTGCTTTTAAAGTATTTGACAGTCTCTAATTACTTGATTTGTATATTTGCAAAAGCAGAATATAATAAATGCACAATTACTATCAATTTTATCAACAGTAATTGTGCATTTATTATATTTTTATTCGTGTCAAATTATATCTATTCTAAATTTTCTATAGTCCAGAGCTGAACCTCATGCGGCATCATGTCGGTTTTAAACTTGAGTTTTCCATCCTCCGGATACAGTATTCGTGATTTCACTAACGGATGTGCTGAATCTCGTAATTCCTGATCCCTTATCTTGTCCAAATACGATGGCATCCCCATGTTGAGCCATTGATCAAATGAAGATCCAAATTCTCTGTTAAGACTTACTTGCCTTACACTATAGCTCTTCTCTCGGCAATCATCTACTTCCACAAAAATGTTCATTTTTTCTTTTTGCACGAACAACTGATACGTATCCTCTCTAGCCACAAATATCTCATCTCGGCGCAAAAGAAAATTATTGTAATGACAATAGTGATATACTATAATCTGCAGTTCTTTATCATTTCTGACAGCCATCCAGTTCTCACCACGAGCAACTACTCTTCCATTTAGCTTATTGAGTAATTCCAGTGCCATCCACGAACTTTTTGGAATCCCACTAAGTGTAAACATTCCCATGCCGCCATGGAATACCGACGTGACCTGAAGATCGTGCTCTTCGTTAAAGTCCAGCATCATCCAATAGCCAAAGCCTTCTGCCAGATGATGGTTTTCACATATATCCTTTACTACCCATGCAGCTTTAAATGCTGAGTCATTAGCGGGATCTCTCTGCCAAATAGTAGAATTCCATTGCTCGAACCATACCTCTTTACCATCCTCCCCATACTCTTTCGCTAACTTTCTCCAGTCTGTTAAAAACCGATTGGTGTAATGCGCATCTGTACTGGGAATAATCGGTTCTGCATCCTGCCTTTCGGAATAAAATCCAAACTCCTCATTATATTCAAGTCTCTCATGCGGATAACATTGAAAAGAATAGAAATCTGCCGGACATCTGTTCTTATGAGAGAACTTCATAAATCTTTCAAGCATTTTCCCACTCCAAATTTCCCCTGTAAAACAACCCGGACCTCCGAATCTAAGATTCCTATCCACTGATTTGACAGCATTCCAGGTAGTCTCATAAAATTCATAGAAATTGCGCTCCGGCATCATGCCTATATTTTCCGCTTCATTCGGAGTAAGTATCAGCGAAATAAAATACCAGCTTCTAACTTCATCAATTCCATATCTGTCAATAAAATGCCGCAATGTTGCCTTAACTAGCTCTTCCCATTTCTTCTTGTCATTATATATAGAAAACCATCCACCCTTCATCCAGGTATGGCTTTTATCCTTTGCCAGCTTATATGGCATATAACTAAAATCCATATATGGTTTTAAATGTATGGACTGCAAAAAATCAAATACCCAGTCTATATAAAAGAAACTGTACTTTGGATTCCCCTGCTCATCTTCATCATAAACATACATCTCTCCATCAAACAGGCCGTGAAAGTGAATATAGCGAAACCCTATCTTTTCCTGTATTAACTTCAGCTGCTTTTGAATTGGCTCGAACAATACATCTCTTGCAAAAGCTACATTAACAAGATTTTTCCACGTTGTCCCAAAGAGTTCTCCATCCGATTTATCCCAGGCTAACCGCACACTTATTTCTTCTTTTTGCGGAACCATCTGCGCATCCTCGGATGCATACTTCAGCAACGACGAAAAATCATGGTACATCTCGCCCTTACTGGGCGCATCCGCATATATTTTTCTATATTTTCCAGGTGTCTTCCCATATCTCTCTCTAAAAGAACTGATAAACATATTTGTGTTTTTGAATCCGTGATCCAACGCTATCTCTGTAATCGAGGCATTGGCATTGTCCAATTCTTTATAAGCGTGATACAGACGCACCTCTGATATATACTTTACAATCGGTACATTCATCCATCGCTTGAACATATGACTCAGATAGCTGATAGACAGCGATTCTTCCTGTGCAAGGTTATGTGTATTAATATCTTCTTTCCAGTGCTTGTAAATATAACGGAGTACCTGGTCAATATGCTTCATTTGTGTATCTAGTTGCTTGGAACGCTCTTCGGTAATTGAACTATTATCCTGTACCGCTTTTAGCAGACGCTGCACCGACAAGGTAACATTCATTTCGTCTCCATATGTGGACTGCTTATAACTGTCGGCAAATAACTGTCTTATTTCGTCACTTTTATTATCCGACGCATCACTGCACACCACATAATGCTGTCTGAGATACCCCGGCCATCCACATTGCTCCAGATAGTCATAGCGAATCCAGATTTCAATACCTACATTTTGGGCAGATGCATATGCTATTCGGCATACCGAGAATGGCGGAATCACAAAAAAACCGCCTGCACTGACTGTGTATAAGCATTTATTGATTTCTACATCCATTTCTCCCTTCATTACATATACAATTGACAGCACATTCCGTATCTCATGAGGAATTTCTTGGCGCAGAATATGAAATTTAATCTTTTCCTCTCGTTTCATGTCATCCTCCTCTATAGGGTACTGGCAATATCCCCACTCCTATTCCTTTTCAACAGAAATCACTCTTGTACACAAATTCGGCAGATTTTCTCGGCTGGCCGAAACAATCAAAATTGAAATCCCTATCTCATGGATACATTCCAGTAATTCCTTGAAATCACTTTCTGTCAGGTCGTTATAGACATTGTGATGGTTTACAAAGACAAACACCTTTGGGTGTACACATAACCATTTTGCAATCTCGACCTTTAGGCAATCCAACGGCTTCATCCCTATTAGATCTCGTCTCCCCGTAAACTCCTCAAGCACCCCCTCGCCATGAATAGCTGCCAACATGCTGCGGGCTATATGCCTGTGAATCCGCCTATTATCGAATCCTAGTCTGTTGTAAATTGGTTTATTCACGAGTAATGTCACATTGTCATATAAGTCCATTTGCGGAAAAATCCTTTGATATCCGGTTGCCGAAGAAATAAATGCAATCTGCTCTTTTTTATGCGAACCTGTGTCATACAGGCTGCCATTTAGTTCTATATGGCCCGTTACAGGCACCTTGCCTTCTGAAAATGTGTTCATAAAGGAAGCGACGCTATTTTCATCATCACATATTCCTAGAATCTCTCCTTTATATAGCGAAAAATCTATTTGAGGAAGCGCACTGTCCAGATTAGAAATAGCGTGGCAATGTAACACTTCAGCTTCCGTATTTACATCCGGGTACCTCAACTTTGGGGAAAGAAAGTCACTCTTCGGCTCCACAGGCGGAATTGTTGTCAATTTTGAAAGTTGGGTGACAACTCCATTTTTAATAGTAGCAAAACGATCGAAATTTTGCAGAACCTGTGTCCATTTATTTGAAAACCATAGCAAAGATATACCTTTTGTTTTCAATATACTTACAATTTTCTGGAGCTTTTTAATCTCAGCTGGCTGATAAAATACAAAAGAAGGTGAGTTTAATACAAGTATCTTGCAACCACTAATATAGGCATGCAAAATAGAGAGTATGTAAACATCATGTGCCGGCAGCGAATTTACAATTGCTGTAGACTTAATATCACTGAGAGAAAATTCTTTCAGACATTTTTCAGTGGTTGTATGAAGTGCGTGTATATCAAGAAACTTCATTCTGCTATAAAAGGAGGGGGAAGTCATATACAGATTATCAGCCACATTCATTGACCCTACAAGCTGTTTTTCATCAACTACATATATTCCTGCACTTCGCGCCTGCTCCAGACTATCCCATCTCTTCCTGGTGTCATCAATAAAAAGCTGCCCCTGGTCAATCTGAGTTCGCCCCTGCAAAATATCCAGCAGAAAGTTTTTTGTATCGATTTCTTCAACCAGAATGCACAGAGCTTCCTGCGCATATAAAGTAAATGAAATATCATATACAATTGTATTATCGACTGCTCTACCAACATGCGTCAGGCACATAACTTCATACCGCATAGAATCCTACTCCTGATTTTTGAAAAAAGGAAGAGAGATTTGAAATTCAGCCCCCTTTCCAAGTGTACTATATGCCACAACACCGAAAGACTCGCCATATAACAATTTAATCCTGGAATTGACATTTGTTAATGCGATTCCACTCCCCCTTTTTTTATCAAAAACCGTATGAACCGAATTCGATTCATTTTGAGCCAGCTTTTGATTTAAGGTTAGGAGCTGTTCTGCTGTCATCCCAGCACCATTATCTATGATACTAATAACCAAACGGGACTGCGTGCTGTGTATATTCAAGGTAATAACAAAATCTTTTGTAATGCCCTTAATCCCATGCTTAATGGCATTTTCAATAAAAGGCTGAATAATCAGCTTTGGTATGTGATAGTTCATTATCTGAAGATCCTGCGCTATATTTTGCATAAAAACAATATGCTGATTAATGCGGTATTCCTGTATTTTAATATAATCGTACAGTGTACTTAATTCCTGCCGCAATGTGACGAGTTCATTTTTCTGGCCAATCATATATCGAAATAAGCGTGATAATACTTCAACCATATCCGAAGTCAGAGGTGCCTCTTCCATCACAGCATAGCCGCGAATCGTATCTAAGGTATTGTACAAAAAATGCGGATTAATCTGACTTTGCATTGCATCTAATTCTGCTTGTTTTTGAAGCAGACGGCTGGAATATTCTTTTTCAAGCGAAGAATCTATCAAGTCTAAAATCGTATTAAGGGATGCACTATAATCTGTCATTTTTTCAGCATCAATCAAGGAATATTTTGTTTTGATATTTTCAATTTTTATTGCCACAAGGATAACTGTGTGATAATATCGAACCCAAAAAGTAACCACAAATATGATAAACAACAACCCCCCTATCCCTAGCCAAACAAAAAATGCTGTCTTCCACTCACTTCGTTGAGCAGGAATCGCATGCAGCAAAAAGAAAGAAAGCAGAAAAAAAAGTCCCAATAGCACTGTAAGAATCATATTTTTTTTGAATTCAGTGTAATATTGGGTATTGCAAAAAAGGTGAATGTTCCTTTTGAATATTGTGTATCTATCTCGCATTTTAATCAACCTTTACTCAATTTGCATATATTTTACGATATTCCTTGGGTGTAACACCAACCTGGTCTTTAAAAAGCTTACTAAAATATCTCTTGTCCTGATATCCCACAGCATTAGCGATCTCTGAAATATTATAAGACACATCATGTAGCAGTTCTTTGGCTTTCTCAATACGTACAGAGGTCAGATAAGAACTAAAGGATTCCCCCTCCTCTTTTTTAAACAAGACTCCAAAGTAGGTAGGTGCCAGATAAATCTGCTCTGCCACGTCTTCAAGCTTAATATTTTCATTAAAATGCTTTAGGATAAATTCTTTTGCAATCTGAATCTGTCGCTTCTCCTGAGACTCTATTTTACTATCTGCTGGCAGCAGCTCCTTAATAAAAGCAAGTGTAAATAAGATCAGTTCTTTTAAAGAAAAATATTGTTCGATTGCATCGCAATAACGCAAATACGTGTCTGTTAAGTTACTAGAAATAATTTTGTGTTGGTGAAAATCTGACAAAAGTGTCGTCAGCACATCACAAAATGTCTCCAAAAGCAAATGAGGGCAGGACTTGCAGCTTATAGCAACCTCTTTAAAAACAGCAAGTAATAAGCTGTCCAGCTTATCAAAATCCCGAATTTCTATACAGGAACGGATAGCGGCGGATTCTGAACTTGACAGAATAAATTCCGGCTTTCTATTATGCAAAAGTAGGTCTTTTGCATAAAGTACATGCTGTGGTCCCATGAGAATTCGTGCATTCAATGCTTTCTGTGCTGTATGCAGCGAGTAGGAAATATTTTGTATTTTGCTGGTGGTTCCCCCACAGCTTATAGTAAGCTGCAATCCCTCACTCGCCGCCAAATACGATGACAAGTCTTCTTTGATTACAGCAAGAGAATCGAAAATACGGCTTTCTTGTTCCACCTTATAATTTAGTAAAAATATGAATTGATTATTCTTATTGTAAACTTCCAAATCAATGCAAAGTTCCTTCATTGCGGTCTGGAAATTTCTCATTAGCTGTTCTATAATTACATTTTGTGTTGCCAGATTCAGCGCAAAAATACCGTCAATCAAGGCAATCCCCATCAGGAATGGTGCTCCGGGTACAAACGAAAAGGCGTATTCTTCATTGATCTGTGTTTCATCCAATTGTGCAGGATGCTCCTTGTCATACAACACGTCCATAATAAACGAACGGCGTAATCTCTGTGTCTGAAGATGTGTATCAATACCCGACTTCTGAATCTGATAATCAATTTGCAATACTGATGCTATTTTAAGAACTGTTTTTTCCAGAACTTCATTTAGCTCTGCCTGATTTATCGGCTTAAGAAGATAGTCTTCAACCCCCATTTTGATAGCAGATAAAGCATAGTTGAAATAAGTAAGACCGCTAATTATAATAAAATGTACAGGTAACTTTTCTTCTTGTACTTTTTGGATCATTTCCAACCCATTCATAATTGGCATTGAGATATCTGTGATTACAATATCTGGCTTTTCAGAACGAATCATCTCATACGCTCTCTCGCCATTAAGTGCGTATCCGATAAATTCCAGATTCAGCCGCTCAAAATCTATTAGATTTTTAATCAGATTTGCGATTGCCACTTCATCTTCTGCAATCATAATTCGAATACAATTCATTAATTCATCCTCTAATCTTCACACTTGCAGCCGTCATTATGCACTGAAATAAATTGAAAGAGATATTTTTTATGTGCAGGTACGACAAATCTATGATTTAGTATGACAACCAAATGGTAATACATAAAAACTATTTCGTCATTTTTCAGTATATGATATTCTGCACGTGTAAGCAAGAACGATTTCATATAAACAAAAAGGGAGGAACCTATGAATAGAAAAACCACAAGGAGGTGTGAGCATGGATGCGAGTTCAAATATCGTCCTTGAATTAAGAGATATTTCAAAAGAGTTCCCTGGTGTCAAAGCTTTGGATCGGGTAAATCTTCAGCTCAAATCTGGGAGTGTCCATGCTTTATGCGGGGAAAACGGTGCGGGAGGGTGTGTTAAAATAAGACTAAGTTAGCAGAGACCTTATAAACAGAAGGTTTGCGCTGAATTAGTCTTTTTATATTATACCAGAAATGGTGCAAGATTTATAGCCTGGGAATAGATTTTGTTGGAATAAGACTGAGAATCAGTGTAATTATTGTTGAGAGGGTTCTGACGGCTTAATCCTACTACTACTTTATCTCTTCTGCAGGCTTTCTATGTCTGTATGGTTTTCAGACCGACAGTATACTGTGTAAATTAATAAATTGGTGAGGATTAAGTTGGTTAGATATTCTGTTAGCTGGCTTAGTCCTCTTTTCTTTGCGTGTTTGGAGGATGAAGTAATGAAAATAATAGTTGTAAGTATTTTAGTATTTTTTGTGATATGTATAGTAGCTATTTTATATTGTTGCCTGATCGTAGCCAAAAGAGCAGACAAGGCAATAAAGTATATCAGTGTTGCCGACAAAGATAAAAGGCAGGCCGATGTATGAGGGGCGATATATACAGTACGGGAAATGCGATTGTAGATGAAAATGCAAAACTGAATATTACGGGGAATATCATCCCACAGATGTGGTATCGAACGATTGTGCGTGATAATGGAAAACCTAATCTAACAGCGATTGTTGTACTTGCCGATATTGTGTATTGGTATAAGCCGACAGAACAGCGGGATGAAAACACGGGGCAGATCATTGCTGTAAAGAAAAAGTTTAAAGCAGATCTGCTTCAGAGAAGTTATCAACAGATCAGTGAACAGTTTGGGATTTCCAAAAAAGAAGCTACCAATGCAGTTATCTTTTTAGAAAAGCTGGGAGTTATAAAACGGGTATTTCGTACCGTGACGATCAATGGGCTTGTGATAAACAATGTCCTATATCTGGAATTGGTGGTGGAACGGTTAAAAGAAAAGACTTATCCAGAGGAATGTGCTAAACAACCTTCCTCTTTCAAAGAGGAGAGGGTTCAGCAGGATACGGGGCATATTGGATCTGAAAGCCAGGAAGGAAGAGAACTTGCAATATCAAAAGAGACAGCACCCTCTTTTCAAAGAGAGAGGGTACCTCCTTTGAAAGAGGGACCTGTCACAATTAAGGAGGGGGAGGATACCCTTGTAAAAGAGAAACGACCCTCATCGAAAAGTCAGACAAATACAGAGATTACTACAGAGATTATTAACAGAGATTATACCAATCCAATCTTATCCTATCAGGCTGTAGAAAGCATGTTTAAACAGCAAATTGATTATGATGCGATACGGATTGACAGACCTTATGATAGCGGCATATTAGACGAAATTGTAGCGATTGCTGTGGACGTATTTACGTCAAGTGCAAAAACAATACGCATAAACCGGGAAGACAGGTCGGTTGAGATTGTAAAGCAGGTATATCAGAAACTGTGTAAAGGCACTATAGAACTCGTTATGGATTCCATTCGTAATTGCAGCAGTAAAGCAATCAACATCAGGGCAGTAATTATGACGGCCCTGTACAATGCCACAATGACTGTAAACAGTTACTTTGACAACCTGTTTGCCTATCATGAGGGACTCCCGCAAACATAAGGGGGCGATACCGTAATAAAATTAAGGGAACTTAGGATAGAAAAGGGGATGAGGCAGACGGAACTTGCGGAAATGCTGAATATCAGCGTAAGAACATATCAGCGGATAGAATATGGTCAGCAGTTGCCAAATGTTCAAGTAGCGATTCGATTACAGAAGATTTTTCGCAAAGAGATAGACGAGATAATCAAAAAGGTATAGGAAAGGATGGTTTTTATGAGAGAAACATTAAGAGCATGGAAAAAAGAATGGATTGAAACAAATGGTCTGACCGATGAACTGGAGGTTGTGGTTAAGGCAGAGGAACTAGATGAACATGCACCGGCGGTGTACGAGGGGAGCTTTGCAGAGATTCCGGAAGAAATGTTAGACAAGAAAGTTTTGGAAAGCGCACAAATTGTTGCATCGTCAGTTCCAGAAAGAGAAGGTGTCTATTCCCTTTTAATACGGTCAAGATAAAAACCAATTACAGAAAGAGAAAACTTTGGAGGTAGAAAATGAATAGCAGAGAAATTATAGGAATCGACCATGGGAATCGAAACATTAAGACGGCTCATGAAATCTTTTCGGCAGCGGTACAGCCGTTGGAGACAAAACCGGATAGTTTGGAAAATATTTTGGAATTTCAGAATAAAACATATCAGATTGGAGGACGAGTGCCACGAGAGGAGCGGGTGGATAAGACTGCCAATGATGATTATTACCTGCTTACTTTAGCAGCGTTGGCAAAGGAAATGAGGTATCGGAACCTAACGGATGCAGGGGTTAAGCTAGGAGCTGCACTTCCACCCCGTAGATTTCAGGCGCAAAAGGAAGGGTTTAAAGCATACCTTTCTAAAACAAAAGAACTTCATTTTCGCTTTGAGGGTATGCATTATCATGTGAATCTGGAAGGAACCTACCTGTTTATGCAGGGGCACGTGGTTGTATATACGCTTCTTGATGAAGTTCCGGGATTTTATCTCTTAATTGATATTGGCGGCGGCACCGTGGATCTGGTAGGGTTTGTAGATGGCCTACCAGATGGGAATTATTACATATCCGATAAGGGTGTCCTGTATTGCATTGATAAAACGAATGAAGAGGTAGTAGCAAAACTTGGAGCAGGTGTACCACCCTATATTACAGAAGCCTTTATGAGAGAAGGAACTTATGACTGCCCGGAGCAGTATCAAAAAGTAATCACAGAGCAGTTAAAGCAATATTCAAATGAAATTTATGAATATATCAGGGCCAATAAATACAATCCGGATGTGACGAATATGGTATTTATGGGAGGCGGTGCATCAGTTGTGCAGCACTTTGGAAACAATCACGACAAGAAAATACAGTTTGTTACAGACGTAAGGGCAAATGCCAGAGGCTGTGAAGCAGCAATCAAGCGGATTGAAAAGATGAAGCAAATGCGGAAACTAAAGAAAGCGTAAAAAAGGAGCGAAGGCATGGACAATGATAAGGTGTATACAACTTCTCTTCGGCTGTACAAGAAACGTCCGGCACATGCCCAGGCATACCGGTGTTTGAAAAACTATAATACGGATATTTTTAAAACTAAGGATGATTATATCGCAGAAGCTATTTTATATTTCAGCCGTTACTTAAAGCAGGAAGGAGAAGCAAAGCAGTTACAGGTAATCAATGATTATCTAAGGCAGCAAAATGACCATCTGGTGGAACTTGTGAAAACGGCCATTTGCCAGGTGCAAAACGATAAGATGGCTGATATAATAAAAGAAGCAGTGACAGAGGCAATCAGCAAAAATGAGATACGAATGAAATCAAAAGAGGATAAAATCTCGGACGACACTACAATACAGAAATCCGGTAATTGGGAAAGAGATATGCAGTTTGCCCAATTCTATGATATGGAAGATTGAGGAGGTAACGAATATGGCAGTTTTAAAGAAAGTAGGACAGGTGTTTGTTGGAATCTTGGCGGCGGTAGGAAAACTGCTGTATACGTTAGTGAAACTGACGTTAAGTCTGTTCCTGCTGGTTTTACAGTTGTTCTTAGCTATCTTTCATGCAGGCAGCAGGGATTGAAAGGGCAATAGGTGCAAATTGAATCGGATACGGGATAGACCGTAGCCGTTATGCTGTACATAAAACTGAATATGGAATCCATAGTCGGGATATGTTACAGCACCGGGTATGGAAAAGGATAAGCAGGCTTGTGTGAGTCTGCTTTTTTCGTGCAAAAAAATAAGAAAAAGGAGAAGGAAAATGAAAAGAAAAAGACGGATATTAGCGGGTGCATTGGCATTATTACTTGGCTGCTCCACTTTATTAAACGCGGGTATCACTGCATTTGCTGCGGATATCTCTGATACGGTGGAAAGTGTGGATGAGTCTGAAACTATGGTGGAAACAGAAGCAGAACCAACCGTGGCAACAGAGGAACTCCCTGAACTGGCAGCAGTACAGGAACAGTTGTCGGCAGATGAGATTGCGGTGGCAGATGATCTGTCCATAGTTATGGGGGAACGGCTTGATGTAGATTGTGACTATACCGGATTAAAATTTGATGATCAGAAAATAAAAATCACTTGGGAAAAAGCAGAAAATGAGAAAGGACAGACCTTTGATTACAATAAGGCAGGCAGCTATCAGGCATATTACCGGGTTGATCCTCTCAGCGGACATCCTTCTTATCAGATCAGCAGAAGAATCATTGTAAATGAAAAAGAACCACAAACGCAAGAACAGCAGGAGACGGGGGGAGAAGCTGGATCAGAGGAAGAAGGTTCAGAGGATGATCCTGATCCCGCACCTAAAGCAGAAGAAACTACAGAGCAGATCACAGAAGTACCAGAAGTGGTAGAAGATGTGGCCGAAGCAGTTAATGTTTCAGATGAAGAAAATGGGGTTTTCTTATCCGTGGTTCCGTCCGTTTCAGAGTATCAGAGAGGGAATGTCAATTTAACTGTGGGCCAGACAATCCCCTATCCGAGTAATCTTGGAAATTATGTGACTTCGTATTTTGAAGTCAATGGAAAAGTGGCGTATTGCCTGGAGTCTATGAAAGCCTCACCGCCGTCTTCCGATTATGTGGCAAATGTATATGAAAGCAACAAAGAGTTGCAAAAAGCATTGTATTATGGCTATGGTGGCCCCGGAGATATTACCGGTCTTTATATGCCTGATTTTACATGGGAACTAAAATATGTATTTACCCATTTAGCCGCTGCGTACTCATATTGCGGTATGGACGCTTTCTACGGATGCTCCATTGAGGATGTGAAAAAATGCGGTGTATGGGATTATATTCAGTATCTGAATGCGTTAGATGCTCCACCAACTGCAGCAATTTCTTTAACGCCCACAACTACAAAAGCAACAGAAAGCGGCGATATCCAGAAAACAGAAAATTTTAAATTATCAGGGGATTATCGCAATTATATTACCTTAAAGTTACCTGCGGATGTGACTTATCACAGTGGGAATACCAAAAAGACAGGCAGCGTTGATATTTATGGCGGTACAAGTTTCTATTTTACTGCACCAAAAACGGTTACCGGTACATGGAATTCCGGAAAGATACAAGGACAAATGGGAGTCCAATGGAAAACCCTTGTATTATCAACCGGGTCAGGAACGCAGGATATTGGTTATGGAAGTTTCTTTGATGAAGATAAAGGCACTGTAAGTTTTAAGGTTACCTGGCTGGATCTGGCAAAAGTAAAAATCATAAAAAAAGATAATGAAACGAATGTAAATCTTGCAGGGGCGGTCTTTGGTATTTATTCGGACAAGGGATGCACTAAGCTGATTACGAAAATGCCGGCAACAGATGCACAGGGAGCATCTATTGTAGAAATTCCCAAAACGCAGGATACAGTTTATTTAAAGGAAATATCTGTACCGCAAGGTTATAAGATAAATACCAATGCTTATAATGTAACGTTAAAAACCGGGAATACAACTTCTGTCACAGTTACCAATCAGGAGCAAAAGGGGAAAATCACGATCCGAAAAACAGGAGAAGTCTTAACTGGAGCAAGTGGAGAAGAGGGAAATATTTCTTTTGTGTATCAAAATTCCTCTTATGCGGGAGCAAAGTATAGTATTTATGCCGCAGAGGATATATATAGCCAGGATAAGGCAACGAAAAAATATAATTCCGGTGACCTGATAGGAAATATGGAAACAGGAGCAGATGGAAGCTGCACTTCACAGGATTTGTATTTAGGAAAATATAGAATTGTAGAACAGCAGGCTCCGGCAGATCTGGTTATTGGAAAAACGGAAGAGGAACGCACCAAATATGTGACATTGTCCTATGCAGGGCAGACGGTCGAACTGGCAACGGGGGAGGCCGCCTATCAAAATGAGCGCCCAGACATTTCAGTCCATGTTGTGAAAAAGTCGCAAAATGATGATGTGACACTTTCGGATGCAGTCTTTGGTCTTTATGCGGCGGATGATATTCTCTCCAAGGATGGAACGGTTGTAGTAAAAAGCGGCACATTGATTGAGCGGGTATCTTCTGACACGGATGGACATGCTGTTTTTCATTCAGATTTGCCAATTAATTTTCACTACAGCATAAAAGAAATTCAAGCACCGGATAAATATTACATGTCAACAGAGGTTTATGAGTTCTTCTATCAATATAAGGACGACCACACGTATACGTATACTTTTACGCATGAGTTTAAGAATAAAGAAGTGCGTGGAGAAGTGCATGTAAAGAAGATTGATAAAGACAGTCAGGATTTTATTTCCCAGGGAGATGCGTCTTTGGCAGGTGCAGCCTATGGCCTCTATGCAGCAGAAGATATTGAATATCCGAATAAGAAAAGTGGAATCGTTTATAAAAAAGGTGAATTGGCAGCACAGGGTGTTATCTCGAAAGAGGGGGACCTTGATTTTATAAATCTGTATCTCGGAAATTATGTTGTAAAAGAAATTGCACCCGGCGAAGGATATCTTTTAGACGAAACGGAATATCCGGTGGCTGTGCAGTATGAGGGGCAGGAAGTTGAAATTGTACACCGTTATGTAACGGTAAAGGAAACTGTAAAAAAACAGGCATTTCAAATGATTAAGATTTCTGAAGATGGAGAGCAGACAGAAACAGATTTAGTGGCCGGTGCAGGATTCAAGGTGTTCTTAATCAGCAGCCTTTCAGGGATAAAAGACGGAAGTCTGAAACCTGCAAATGGCAGTAGCTTCACGGCAGAAGATTTTATTGCCTATGATTATTCTAATGATGAAACTGCATCCTACTATCAGAATGGCTCAAAGATCAATGTGCCGGAACTGATTACAGATAAAAAGGGATATCTTTGTTCGCCGGAGCTGCCATATGGTAAATATGTTGTGTTTGAAAGCACTACCCCGGAAAATTTGAACACAATCAATCCCTTTATTGTCAATATTTCAGAGGATAGCAGGGAGCCGCAGGTATGGAGGGTATTTGATGATCGTCCATTTCAATTTTTCTTCAAAATTGTAAAGAAAGACGCACAAACGCAAAAGCCGGTATTGGATAACAGTGCATCCTATAAAATCTATGATGTAGATCATGAAAAATATGTGGAGATGATCGTGCGGTATCCAAAGGAAGAAAAGGTATCTGTATTTAAAACCAATGAGGAAGGCTATTTGGTTACGCCAGAGCAACTAAAATCAGGAACATATCGGATTGAAGAAGTACAGGCCCCGAATAACTATGTGCAGCCAGGATTTGAAAATATTCTGAACCTGGATGGGGAACCTATCCCACTTAATCAGGCAGTAGCAGGAGGGGAGTACCAAAAAGCAGGTAAAGAGGCTATTACAATCAAGGTGGATTCCAATACGGTACATCAGGTAGAAGAGGAAACCGGAAAGTTTGTTGTAGTGGTCGAGCAGTACAATGATGAGGCCGTAGGAAGTCTGACAATCAATAAAAAGGGAGAAAAGCTGGTCAAAGCGGTCAATATTGAAGAAAAGATAACTTCAAGGATTAAAAATGGAATTGCTGCATTGGTCAATAAGGTTTCCAACTTCCTTATGGATGAGGACGCCATGCAGGTGTCCCTTGGATATGATTTTTCCTATGAGGAAAGCGGGATGGAAGGGGCGGAATTTGCCATTTATGCAAAAGATATCATTTATACCCCGGACGGACAGAAAGATGAGACGGGGAATCGGATCGTAAAATATGAAAAAGATGCGCTGGTTGGAAAGATTACAACGGATTCCAATGGGAAAGCATTCCTTAATAATCTGCCAATCGGAGCTTACTATTTGATGGAAGAAAAGGCAGGACAGAATTGTGTACTGGATCCAGAAAAAAAAGAATTTGAAATTGGGTATAAGGGGCAAGAAGCAGCGGTCGATTATGTGACGATGGACCTTACCAATAAACGGCAGCACATTTCGATAGAACTTCAGAAGAAAGATGCAAAAACCGGAAAACCGATTGAGGGAGTCGTTTTTGGCCTGTTCGCGGAAGAGGATATAAAAAATGCTCTGGGAAAAGTGGTTTTGCAAAAAGATTCTCTGATTGAATTGGGAGAGACTGATAAAGAGGGAAAACTGGTCTTTACAGCGGATCTGCCACATGGAAAATATTATGTGCTGGAAGTAGAGAAAAAGCCGGGATACCTTCCAAATGAGGAGATTTACCACTTTGATGCATCCTATACGGATTCCAAAAAAGAAATTATCGCACTATCATCTGAAATTGCAAATAAACCTACGATCACGGAATTTACAAAAACGGATTTGACAGGAGAAAAGGAAGTGGAGGGAGCAATGCTTCAGATTCTCAAAGATAATAAAGTTGTAAAAGAGTGGATATCTGGAAAAGAGCCACACGTAGTGTATGCTTTAGCCCCTGGAGATTATGTACTGCATGAAGAACAGGCACCAACGGATCAGGGGTATGTACGTGCAGAGGATATGGCATTTACAGTAGAAGAAACCGGAGAGATACAGAAAGTTGAAATGAAAGATGATCATACCAAAATATCCATTTCTAAGACGGATATTACAGATGGCAAAGAAATTCAGGGAGCAAAGCTACAGATTATAGATAAAGAAAAAAATATTTTTGCTGAATGGACTACGGGAGAGGAACACCTGATTGAATATATTCCGGTAGGTAATTATACACTCCATGAAGAGGCGGCTGTAGATGGGTATGTACTTGCGGATGATGTATCATTTTCAGTAAAAGAAACGGGAGAAATTCAAAAAGTCCAAATGAAAGATGAGCGTGCCATGGGCCGGCTGGTGCTCCAAAAAACGGATACGGAGAGTAAAAAAGTGCTGGAGGGCGTGGAGTTTACGCTGACGGATAAGGGCACTGGTAAGGATGTGGCAAAACTGGTGACAGATAAAGACGGGAAGGCACAATCAGAGCTTCTTCCAATCGGGACCTATGAAAATGGCGTGATGAAAGAAAAAACCGTCTATCTCCTCCGGGAAACGAAAGCGTTAGAAGGATACGAGAAAACAGAGGAGGAGTGGGAAATTACTTTCGGGTATAAGGATGGCAAGACTCCGGTCATCGAGGTATTAAAAGAGATCCAGAATAAGAAAAACCCGGATACGCCGAAGACGCCCACTGCTACAAAACCGTCCAGCGCCCCCAAAACGGGTGACACGACAAACTGGATCTGGCCGATGCTTGTGACAATATTTGCAGGGGCCGGTATTATAGGTATGATTTACTGGAAAATCCACAGGAAAAGAAAACAGCATAAAAAAACAAAATAGGAAATGAAAAAAGTGATAAAGGGCGGTCGTGTGCTGCCCCTTCACGTTCGGAAAGGATGTGGCTGATTGGATAAACCACAAACCATGACTGACCTGAAATCATTTATGGACCTAGAAAATGAAACAGAAATACCAATAGGTGCAAGACGGGCAGTGAGGGAGCTGCTGTATGTGGAGCTGACGGCGTATGACCTAGTAAGAGAACTGCTGGTCAAAGGAAAAACAGAAGCGAATATTTTGGCAATGGCAGACGGGGTAAAAAAAGGGCTTGCCATAAAAAATATGATGGATATTCTCGCGGATCATGAAAATCAAAAAGACGTCTCCATCAGCCTGTTTGATGCCCTGGCGAAAAAGGTGCCTAAAAAGATTGTTATGGATATGCACACATGTGAATTGAGTGCTGCAGCAATCCGCACACTTACCAGGGCATACAGGGAAGGCAGAAAGGGAAAGGAACTGCAGCTATGTATCCAAAAAGGGATGGATGAGGAACAGGTGGCAGAATTATTAAGAATACTGCGGGAAGAGGATGGTTATGAAAAAGCCAAAGCAGTGGCAGACCCGGAGCTGGACTGCTGCCAGATGGCAATGATCGATCGTTTGTATTATTTTGGATTGACCCCAAAAGAGGCACAGACGTTAGCGAAGTCCTCTCTCAACTGTAAAAAAATCAAAGAATTGGGAGCAGCAATGCTGTCAGAAAGGACCAGGCATGAAGATTGGGATTGTGGATGCTGACTTGCTTTACCGCTCCCGGCACCGGTTCCCAAATCGTGCCCGTATGAAATTATCCGGATTTTATAAAGAACAGGGAGAGGCTGTGGAACACCATAAGCCAGACTATGGGCTGTACCAGCCATTCGCGGAGGCGCAGCAAAGGAGAAGAAAGAGTACCTATAAATTTTATACGGAGTATTCCATTGGATTCCTATCAAGGGGATGTTTTCGCAGATGCGGATTCTGTATCAACAAAAATAGTTTCAAGTCTGAACCCGCAAGTCCCTTAGAGGAATTTTTGGATAAGGACCGGAAAAAACTATGCTTTCTGGATGATAATTTCCTTGCATGTGACAAATGGGAGGAACTGTTAGACGCTGTATTAGAAACAGAAAAAGCCTTCCAATTCCGCCAGGGCCTGGATTTGCGGATCATGAAAAAAGAGCAGATGAAAAAATTGTTCGGTGGAAAGCAGGATGGAAAAATGATCTTTGCTTTTGACGATATCAGGGACAGAAAAGGAATCACTGGCAAGCTGGAACTGTTATTTGACACGGTAGGCCCTGTCGCGAAAGCATTAAAGTTTTATGTGCTTTGCGGATTTGACAGGCAAGGGAAATGGGATCATACATTTTGGGAAAAGGACATTTCTGACACATTAGAAAGAATCCGGATTTTAATGGACTATGGCTGCTTGGCCTATGTCATGCGTTATATGAGGTGGGAAAGGGCACCAGCGCCTTATAGGGGCATGTATATTTCCATAAGCAGATGGTGCAATCAGCCGGTGCAGTATACCCAAAAGAGCCTGCGGGAATTCTGCCAGGGGCAGGGGACAGGAAGCAGTTCATTTTGTTATCTCCATGAATTTGAACAGATACACCCCAAGCTTACAGGGTACCTGGATATGAAATATGAGGGGGAAGGCCATGGGAAGATACACGGATGAAGAGCTTGCCCTTGCAAAAGCAGTAGATCTGGTAGACCTGGCAGCGCATGGAGGGATTGCCCTGCAAATAAATGGATAGGTTTATCAGGTTGCAAAGATGTATTCGACAATCATTTTTAACCGTACCTCCTGGTACCGCTACAGCAGGGGTGCGGGTGGCAGCACCATTGACTTTTTGATGTACTTTAAAAATCTGGAGTATAAAGAAGCAGTGGCTTATCTCCTACATTACACCGGGTACGTAAAAACGGAACTTCGAGAGCTGCCAGGCCATCCCAATAAAAGCATAGAAAAGACCAAAGAAATGCCCAAAGAAAAGCAGGAGAAAGCGAAAAAGCCGTTTGTCCTGCCAGAAAGGGTGGAAAATGGGAAAAGGTTATTTGGGTATCTCATGAAGAAAAGAAAATTGTCTAAAGAAGTGATCCAGCTCTGGCTGAAAAAAGGCCTGCTATATGAAAGCGCGATATACCACAATCTTGTATTTTTAGGACGGGATGGGAAAGGGGCCGTCCGTTTTGCAAGCCAGCGTGGAACGGCTACTTTCGGGAAACCATTTAAAGGGGATGTAGAAGGCAGTGATAAAAGCTATGGGGTGAATTTAATCTATCCGGAAAGCAGGGAACTGAATCTGTATGAAGCGGCGATTGACGCTATGTCAGATATGGATTACAGGGAGGACTATAAGACCAATATACTGGCACTTGGGATGCTGTGGGATGGCCCCCTGGAAAAACTATTAGAGCAGGAAAAACATATACGCAGTATCCACATTTGCCTGGATAATGACCTGCCAGGCAGGGCGGCCGCTAAAAGTATAGCCAGAAAATACATACGCTCCGGTTATGAGGTGTCGGTCAGGCTTCCGCCGCTGGGAAAAGACTATAATGTATTTTTGCAGTATGAGCGGGAAAACGGGGAGCTTTGGAATCATTTAAACCAGTTAAGCAGGAAAAGGGCAGACCGGACCTTTGAGGATTGGGACAGGAATACCCAAAATGCTATCATAAATTCCCTATGCGGGGAAGGAAAGAAACCCAAACAGGATAATAAAACGGGGGCTGCCATGAGAAGGTGAAGGATGGAGGGGATCTGGGTGAATGTATCGAAAAATAAGAAATTTGGAATAGCCGAAAAAATAAAACTGGATGAGTATGAGCAGTTTGTTGAAAGCACGGCAAAGGAAGTAAAGCAGATGCGGCTCCACAAAAAAGGAATCGTACCCTATATAGAACGGGTATACCAGGAAAATATAACTGGCCTTTGCAGGGGAGTCCCGCGGCTAAGGTTTGTTTTGGAAACCTTGCAGCGGATGGAGCAGAGAAACCATTAAAGAAGCGCTGGGAGCGCCTTCTTCATGGGGAAAGGGGGAAAATATATAGAGATTCGGCCAATTACATTAAAAGAAGCACAGAAATTTGTCGATGGGAAACACCGCCACCATAAGGCGCCTGTGGGACATAAATTTTCTGTAGGGTTATTTGAGGGGGATACAATGGTGGGCTGTGCGATCTGCGGGCGCCCGGTAAGCCGTGCCCTGGATGACAAGAGGACCTGCGAGGTGTCCAGGCTGTGTACAGAGGGCGGGAAAAATGCCTGCTCCATGCTTTATGGGGCATGTGGGCGGATTGCAAAAGCCATGGGCTACCGGCGCATCATCACATACACGCTGGCAAGTGAAAGCGGGGTGAGTTTACGCGCAAGCGGATTTATCTGCGAAGGAATTGCGGGCGGGGAGGCCTGGACAGGAAATCGCAGGCGGGACAATGGAGTCCCGAAGGAGAAAAAAAGGCGCTGGTCACGGCTGCTTTCAAAAAAAAAGTAAATGTACCTTCTGAAGAGATGGGGGATAACCGGTGAGAAAAGTAAAAAAGTAATTCCCAAATAAGTGAGGAGGAAAAATATGGAGTTTGATCAGTTCAAGAATGCATTGCGCGAAAAACTGGAGGGAACATTGGAGGGGGATTTATCCTTCCAAGAGACAAAAGACGAGGCCCAGAAGGAAATGATCTTGTGTCGGCTGGCAGGCTTGCAGACAGGGATCCCCCTATATGTAGAAGAGTTTTACCAGGAGTATTTAAAAGGTGCACCGTTTGGCCAGATTTTTTCGGATATCGTATCGAATTTAAAAGAGGCCCAAATCCCGACGCTCCTGAAAAGCGAATGGGATAACATTATGGTGCCGGAGAATATTGTGCCTGCCTTGGTCCCGCAGAAGGGAAATGAACGCATGCTAGAAGAAAGGCCGTATCTTCCCTTTGAGGATTTAGCGGTTATTTTTAAGGGCAGGATATCGGAGGATACATTGGTAAACGTGATGAACGCAGATATGCAAAAGCTTGGGTTCGATGAAAACCAGTTATTCGATTTAGCAGTAAATAATCCCGCATACCGTGACAACATTGTGATAATGGGAATGGGGGAGATGCTTCAGGGCATTATGGCCGGGGAAAATACCCACCCAATGGGCACAGAAATAGCTTCCCCGAACGAAACAATGATCGTGATTGGAAATCAAATGAATTTTTACGGGGCAGCCTCCATCCTGGACAGCGATACGATGCAAAAGGTGACGGAACTTTTTGGGGAGGATGTATACATTTTACCATCCAGCATCCATGAGTGTATCGCGGTACCCAAAAGTTCAGCGGATGTTGAGGGGCTTCGGGAGATGGTACGTGATATCAATCAAACACAGGTCGTTGCAGAGGAGCGGCTATCCGATGAGGTATACCAATATGATGCTCTTACGAGGCGGGTTTCTTTGGCACAGGACAGCAGGAGTATGGAGATAAAAGGCCTGGATAAACAAGGACCTGGCAGACAATCCCATTAAGAAGCAGAAAGAGAAGGGTGCAGAAATAGCCAGGCTGGCAGGGAAGAAAGGGGGTGGTGCCCGCCAATGTATTTAACAAAGCAGGAAGTGGAATACACTTTGTGCCTATAGGGAGGTGATTCTTGTTAAGAAATGATATGGACCAGTAAAATATTTCATGCGGCAATGAATTCCGGTGGCTTTTTCGTGCTTTTGAAACAATAAAAATGAAAAAGAAAGGAAGTAAGAGAGTAACCCCGGGTAAAATGTGCAGCTGCACCTCATCGAAATAATGAGGATGAACTATGAATTAGTGAATTTTTGTGAACTTGATAAATTTGCGGTACAGAGCTATTGTGCAATTCATGGCATAAGTGAAAGCTTAAACCTGGGGGATATTACAAAGGTTAATGAGAATAGAATTGCTCCCTTTAACATGATTTCCGGCGGCAGCCCGTGCCAGGATTTTTCTCTGGCCGGGAAGCGCTTCGGCGCTGTTTGGGCGTGCCGGGATTGCGGGCATACCTATAATCCTTTGCAGGTGCACTATGATAGGCGTGATAAATGTGCAAAGTGTGGTTCTGGGAATCTTGACAAAACCCGTTCTTCCATGCTGGTGGAGTGGCTGCGGATTATCCGAGGCGCAAGGCCCCTATGGGGGATTTATGAGAACGTGAAGAATATTGCAGGCAAAAAATTCCGGGATATGTTCCGGCTTTTTGAAGAGGAACTGCATGAATATGGCTATAACACCTACTGGAGCGTGCTGAATGCAAAGCAGTATGAGATACCACAAAATAGGGAGCGCGTCTATCTGATCCTTATACAAAAGGAATATGATAATGGCAGGTTTTGTTTTCCAAAACCATTAGAACTGCATAGGTGCCTGAGGGACATATTGGAGGACACCGTGGATGAGAAGTATTATCTTTCAAAAGAAAAGGTAACACGCCTTATACAGGATATGGAAGGCAAAAAAGCACTTTTGTTTGAGCCTGATGGGAAGGGTTCAGGCGGTTTGGAAGAACCCGGACTGAAAATAATGGGCCAGATCCATGAAAGTGGGAAATACGCACAGACAGGCCGTGTATATTCGGCAGAGGGCTGCAGTCCGGCATTGGTAACGTGTTCAGGGGGCGGGCAGGAGCCTAAGATTGTACATGTGGGAAAAATCAAAAAAGGCTTTATGGAGGATGTGTATTCACCGCTTGGAATTGCGGGCACACATATGGCCGGACATGACCAGGGGAAAATCATAGAAAAATCGCCAGAAGCGGTGCAGGCGGAGACAGGAAACAACATCCAGAAGCTTGGGCCAGGCAGCGTAGGCACCCTTTGCCACACGTTAACATCGGTGGCAAAGGATCAGGTAATTCTTGTGCGGCAAAAAACTGAGAAGGGCTATGAAGCATGTATCACAAATGGGGTTGTCAATTTATCTTATCCAGGAACCGTAAAAAGAGGAAGAGTACAAGACAATGGGAATATTTGCCCGACACTTACGACCTCCCCCAGCGTCTGCCGCTTAGAGAACCTCATACGGATCAGGCGGCTCACGCCATTGGAGTGTTTCCGGTTAATGGGGTTTGAGGATGAGAGTTTCTTTAAAGCAAGGGAGGCAGGCGTTAGTAACAGCCAGCTTTATAAGCAGACAGGCAATGCCATTGTTGTGGATGTACTTTTTTATATTTTCTTGGAACTGTACCATGCGATGCCGGAATTGTTTGAAGAAGTGAGGCTGTCATCGTTTTTCAGTGGCATAGGAGCATTTGAAACGGCGCTCAAGCGTTTATTAAAATATGTGAGTTGAAGGAGAAGATAAATCGGAGCTCCTGAAATGCTGGGGGCATAGAACCATTTCTTAAATATGTTGGTAAAATAAAAGGAAAGACGGCAACTGCAGGGCCTTTGACATGACAAAGGAAGAAAGCCTGGCGTCACAAAGTGACGCCAAGCTAAATAGTAAAAAAACGGGTGGGAAATATCAGCAGGATAAAATGTCAAATATTTTATTGTCTTGACCAGGAGACAATGCTACAATAAAGTCAATGATGAGGCTGATAAGGATGGAGTACTTAAAGGCGGTAAATTTGAAAGGGGATTGTGATGATACAGGTTATCGTGAACAGGAGAAGCATTGGGAAATATAAGGCGGATACCTTACCACAATCACTCATAGAAGAGATTATAAAGGCGGGAACTCTGGCACCATCCTCAAGAAACTTGGATAACATATCTTTTGCTTATGATGCATGACAATTGTCTTATAGCAAACATGATACGTGTTAAACGATGAGAAACCGAAAATTGACGGAGGAAATGCTGTTGACAAAAGATAGGCATATAAATATTATTATTGATGCAGACGGAAATAAGATTGTTCTCATTAATCATATTCGTTTCAAAGGAAAAAGAAAAATAGACTGGGAAAGTGTTAAATCATATCTCCAAGAATATGTTGGTACTTATTATGAAATAGAAGAAAACTCTGAAATTATCTACATTGGGAATGAATTTCCCGAGGAATTTACAGAATCAGAAAGCAGAAAAGCTCTAATGGGTGCGAATGCAAAAGCAAAAGCTAACGCCGCAACAGTGATTCCTGAATTGATTCAAATTGCAACAAATCCTTCTTTTGAGGAAAATAGGAAAGAGAAACATAGCAAAAAAGCTAAGAGCGGTTGGTACAGATATGATATACGCTTCGCATTGCCCGTATATGAAAATGAATTGCTGGTTCGATATAATGTTTTCCATGCACGATTGCTTGTAAATCATGCAGAGAATGGTAAAAAATATTTATATGATATTTTGGCAATAAAAAAAGAAACGAGCAAGCCACAACAATAAGTATGGTGAAAACCCATTTCTTATGTTTAGCATAACGCAGATAAGTCCATTTGTCAATAAAATTTAAGTGAAAATTGTTTGACTATAAAATTTAAGTGAAAATTGTTACCAGCCATACACTTGATATTTTTAGAAAATAAGAGCCTGGCGTCCTTTCTTGATGCCAGGCGTTTCTTAGATTTAGTGCAGAAGAGGCATTGACCTTTAGAGGAGGCCATTAAAGATTGCATTCATATCTGAACGAAATATTTTGGTTAAGGCAACAAGTTCACTAACCTTTATGTTCATTCGGTTTGTTTCTATTTTGGCGTAACTACTTTTACTAATTGAGATACCCATGAGATTTAACTTGGCAATGACCTGCTCCTGTGTGAGCTTACAGGAGTAACGTATTGCCTGGATGTTATGACCGATATCCAGATCCGGCCTGATTTTTTGCATATTGACTATACCTCCGTTTAAAAACTCTCCCGTAGTTTCGCAATAGCGAAACTATATATTGATTGTATCTGTTATGAAGTGTACAATGTTTCGTAATAGAGAAATATTTTTGGAGAGGATAAAGTAAAAAAATGGACAAACTAAGTGTGCAGCGTCTGGCCTACCTGTATCTGGCCAATGAAAAAGACCGAAAAATCCTGTTAGAAGAGGAGAAAATGAAGTTTTATGACTTTCGCAAATATACTTATTTGACGGATTTGATCGGGTTTAAAAGCTATAACATTTATTTGTGGAACCGATATTCAAGTGATTTTAATCCACAATTTGAGGCGTTGGAAAAACTATTATTTGAGGAGCCTGGTTATGCTGAAGATACGGAATTTGCTTGGGAAGAGCAGGATCGTTGGGTAGAAGAATTCTGCAAGGAGGCACCTAGCGGAGAAGAAGGGTGGCTGCGAAAATTGCTTCAAAAAAGAATACAGGAAAAATTGAAATAAAAAAGATGCTATCAGAAGGGAAGAACTGCTGTCAAAATCTGTGAAAGGATCAAAGAAAGTGATAACAGAAAAGAAGTTCAGATAGCAGAGTAGGGATAAATCAGAGGTAATTCTGTTATCAGATTTTAATGTTCGATAGCAATAATTAAATAATTGGGAGAAAGATAGATAGCAGAAGCGCAATGCTGCTATCTATTTTTCTTGCTATTTATGCAAAACCGCTATCTATAAAATGGTTTTGCTATCAGCTATAACCATATAAAACGGGGTTTTAGGGGGTATCCCCCTAACAAGATGGATTTTGTACGGCAAAATCCGTATCTTGCAGAGGACTGGCTGCGCCAGTCTGGAAAGCCTTTCAGAAATTCAGGTGGAGTATAAAGGAAACTGTAAGTAGATTACGGCAGATAAAGAGAATATATGAAACAGGTAGCGTTGATGGTGGCAGGGGCGAATAGGTTCCTGCTTTTTTGAGGAGCAAGGTATGGGAATACAGTTAGAAAATGAAGCATTGCTGTCAGCCTGGTTGGAGGAAGCGGATATTTTGTTTTCCTTATCCAAAGCAGAAACCAAAACAGTATTAGACTATTTAGAAAACAGAAATCTCCGTATGGAGACGGAAGGAACTGTTTTATATCTGTGTGATACAGTAAATAAAACCAAAGACAAAACGACCATTGACGATGTGATCGATACGGTTTGTGAAGCGAACTATGAATTAATTGAAAAGACAGTCCATAAAATTGCAAATGCGGTTAAAGAGGCAGATGTGTCAGAACAGGAACAGTATCTATCCAAACTCATGTGGGATGAAAAGGTTTTGGATGGTATTTTTGCACGGATGCGCTATCAAAAGAAAATAACACAGGATGTGCAGTCTGTGGTAAAAGGGAAGGATATCAGTTCAAAACAGATGAGCCGGTAAAAAAGAAAAGGGGGAGATTCTATAGAAAAAGAGAGTAAAAAATGTCGGAAGGAGATCCGGTTAACGGACAGGGAATTGAAAGATCTTCAAAGTCAGGCGGCAAAAATGGGGGTAAAAGAGTCTCAATATCTGCGGCAGCTAATCACAAACCGTCCACGGGATTATCCGATGATACGTCAGGAACTTATGCGGTTAAATAATGAAATCAATCATATCGGTGTCAATATCAATCAGATTGTACATAACAATAACAGCGGATTGTACTCGGAGGAGGACAAACACCGGTTGTATGTGTATATGAAACGGTTAAAAGATATGATGCAGAAAGTGGTCGAACAATTATAGTGTAAGGGGTAGCTATGGCAATTAGTAAGATTCTGCACATGAAGCAGGCAAAGTCCGGGTATATGGCCAAACACCTGGCAAATGGTTTGACGTATATTATGGACCCAAATAAAACCGATAATGGTCGGTATGTAAGCGGAAACAACTGTATTCCGGAAAATGCCCTGGCGCAAATGCTGGATACAAAGCGCCATTTTGGGAAATTGGATAAACGGCAAGGATATCATCTTATTATCTCATTTAAAGAAGAGGACCTATCGGAAGATACGGCTTTTGAAATTGTGGGTCAGTTTGTAGAAAAATATTTAGGACCGGATTTTGAAGCAGCCTATGCGATTCATAACGATACAGAACATGTACACGGACATATTATTTTTAATTCCGTCCGTTGTACTACGGGTTATAAATATGACTATAAAAATGGTGAATGGGACCGCCACATACAGCCGCTTGTAAATCAATTATGTGAAGAACATAAAATTGCGGCGCTTGATATGGAGGAGGTGCAGAAAAATAGAGATAAGCGGAAAGCCGGCATAAAAACAGACCAAAAAGAGACGGGAAAAAAGGTATCAGACCGGGACGCGAGAATTAAGCGTGACGTTGACCAGGCAGTAAGGGATTCCCAAAGCTATGAAGAATTTTTCGATATTCTAAGGTACATGGGATATGAAATTCATGGAAAAAAACATCTTGCAGTACAGGAAATTGGTGCAGAGCGGGCACGCAGACTGGACCAGTTCGGAGAAGAATATACGCAAGAGATGTTAAGATGCAGAATTGCGCACCCTCCGGTACCGGAGATTTCTGAAGACGAAAAGAAATCGGAAATTTTGTATGTGTTTGTACCCTACCGAAAACGCCATTTGACACGCTACCAAAAAGAAATTTTTGTACGGAAATACCGTGTAGGGAAAACAAAACCGTTGCCAGAGCCATGGAAGTATCGGACCAGCCTGCAGGCATTAAAAAGCCTGCAGGAGGAGTACTGCTTTTGGGAGAAGTACCAGGTTAAATCATTGAATCAGTTACAGGAAATTGTGAAACAGACAGATCGCTTGTTGTCCGAGACGCGGGAAGATAAAAGGAAATTGAGTGAAAAGACAAAATCTTACCAGGCGGTATTAGATCTTTGGAGACAGATGGAAGAGGGGGAAATGGAGGCACGTCTGTATTTAGAAGGATATCCGGAGTTTCAGGCTGAATACACAAAATATCAGGAACTTTTAAAGCAGCTTTCTCTATTGGGATATAGTGTGTCTGGTGCTAAAACCTTTGCAAATAGTTTCCTGTCAGAGAAAAATAAAATTCAAGGCAGGCGGAATGAACTGTTGAAAGAAAAGCGTATTGCCTTGCGGCTGAAAGAGCAGATACAGTTTCAAAGAGAGAAAAAGATTACGATCCAACCCAAAATAAAAGCCGGGGATAAGGTTAGAAGCTAATGGGTCTATGATATTAAAGCTGCTGTTTTGGCAGCTTCTTTTATTAGACCAGATGAAAGGAGGCGGGTAAATGACAGTAGAAGAACAGCGGTATTTAGATGAATGCCGCAAAATGCTAAATAAAGAGCAGTTCGATATGATTACAATGGCGATGGATTACGGATTGCCTATTTCAGATATACGTCAAGTGGTTCAAAGTAATAAATCGGCTCCATGCATGAAAGAACTGATTTTTGCTCTTATGGAAAACATAGAGTCTACAGCTATAAAGTTTTTATGTGAGGGTGAATTTAATTCCTATCAGATAAAAGAGATCGTGGAGGGGATCCGTGACGGTCTTACTTTTGACCAGGTCAAAACTTATGCAAGTGCAAAAATGTCAGCCAACCGGATGAAAAAGATGCGCAGCCAGTTAGTGGATAGCCTGCAGGAAAACAATCATACAGCAGAAGAAGATGAGGTACGGGACTATATGAAAGGGCTGATGGAAATCATGGATCATTCCATACAGCAGTTTCAGGAAAGCAATGCACGTTTTGATGCGCTGGCGGCATTGGTCAAAGAACATGTTGTGGAAGAAAAAAACAGGGAAATTAAAGATTTATATGAAAATTTGAAGTACAAGGATAAGAAGATACAGGAACTTCAAACGAAATTGGCAGAACGTGAAAAACAACGAAAAGAATTTCAAACGGAAATACCAAAAAGCCAGATTCCGGAAATTCCTTTGGCAGCGCACAAAGCACAGAAGGAAAAGAGTGAAGAAACGGAGAGCAAAGAGATTGCAAAGCTGATTCCTAAAGAAAAGGGGAGGCAAAGTCAGAAACGCCGTATGCTTGGATGGTTTTTGGGCGGCCAGGTAGTGGAAACGGATGTACTGGATAAAATCTTAGCAGCAGAATTATCAACGGAACAGTTGGAAGAGGTAAAGAAATGTATGGACTCCGGTTTGACAGACCAGGAAATTGTACGGGTCATTGCAAATCATCCGGAGGCTGACCGTATAGGTAAAATGCGGGAAATTCTTCTTCTTATGAAACAGAGAAAAGGAGGCGCATAATATGTTTGCGATTGACCATGTGATAGCATGTTTTCCGATGATAGAAGATATTGAAAAAGAGCGCCCTTTTTTCACGCAGGAACAAAAGCAATCCCTCTATCGTATTGCCTTTCATGCAAAGTCTCTGGAAACGGTGCAAAAATTGATTATGCAGGCGGCGGCGCCGAATCTTAGTGTAAACGAGAGAAATATGCTTCTGCAGCATTATCTTGGAAAACAGCAGGAGCTGCCGGATTCTATAAAGCAAATCGAAAATTATATATTTCAGTTACAGCACATGACTTACGAAAAAAACAAAGCAAATCAGATGTTGGAGGATATCCTAAAACACAGTAATTTAGAGCGGGAGTTGGATGCCTTGCTTGCGCAGGCAAAAGAGAATCCAGTTTCGGCACCGGAGCGCAGTGAAAAAGTAAAAAAGGAGATGGTATTATAAGTGAAATGCAGGATGCAGCACAGATCATACGGGTTACTTTTGAAGGAACAGAAATGGTCCTTAAAGTAGGGAAAACAGGCTGGAACCTTGTGAAAGAGATCTGTGCCATAGTTAAAAAGATACTTGATCAGGAAAAGTTGGAAGGGAAAACATCGGTTAAGCATTTATTGAAAATGGGCGGCGATTTACAGGTTTATAAATTTAAAACCAGTGATATGGAAACCGTGAAATCACTCGCCAATAAGTATGGCATCCTATATTCTCTCTTGCCGGACTTAAACAAGGCGGATGGTATGAGTGAGATATTATTTCATAGTCAGGCGGCACCCAGGATTCAGGCGATTGCTGAAAAATTAAAGGATTCCAGAATTGAAACAATGGATGATTATATGTCCAATGCAGAGCCGGAAGAACTGGAAAAGCTGGTAAATGAAGCCGAAAAAAAGTCCCCTTTGCAAAATGAAAAGGAGTATAAGCTGATTGCGGAAGAATTAGCAAAAAGTCCGGGGGTAAAGGTCAGTGACATTCGATCAAGGCTAAATATGACATGGATGGAAATCTGGCCAGTGGTGAAACATATGGAGCAGATTGGGCTTGCAGAGGGGAAAAAAGATGGCACAGTTACCCTGAAAATGGGACTGGATGAATTAAAAGAATTTGTGGATACACAGCAGTGGAGGAACTTATTTGGAAAAGAAGAGGTCGAAAGACGTTCTGGCGGCATACAGACAGAGAATGCAGAACACAAAATAGATGAAATCCGGAAACTTCACAAAGAATCGCAAGACATGGCTGAAGTAAATGCAATTACCATAGACCGGAAGATGGTATTGAAAGAAACAGAAAACCATATTAAAACGAGAATTCCGTATAAAAAGGATGAATATATCTGGCTTAGTAAAGCAGAGATTCGTTGGATCAATGACAATAAGACCATATATGCCGGTTTGAAGAAAGAAAAAACTTATACGGTTTTGGATCAGCAGAATAAGCCTGTCCGTCAGGTGTCCGGGCAAAAATTGTATGAACAAAGCTATGATGAGGTAATCCGTGACCGTATGCGGCAGGCACAGGAAAAGAGGAGGAAAGAAAAACAGCAGAATTATATTAAGACACAGCAGGCGTTGGAAAATACCAGGCATACGCTGGAAGGAAGGCACAGATGACAGGAAATACACTAGGAGGAAGGAAAAAGCAACCGGTCTGGATGTATGTTATTGGCGGGATTTTTGCTGCGTATGTATCGTATCTTTTCAATGCCTGTTACAGTCCGGGAAGGGATATTAATGATATGATGGAGCGTCTGAATGTAGTTGCAGGCGCTCCATTTGCAAATTATTGGAATAAGACATCGCCCAAAGCAATTCTCATAGGATTGTTTGTGTATGGAATCGCACTTTTAATGTATGTCACAAGTCAGAAAAAATATATGCCGGGTCAGGAATTTGGCACGGCAACATTTGCGAATCCAGTTAAAATTTCCAGAGAAATCGGAGATAAAGAAGAAAAGAACAATCGGATTCTATCACAGAATCTGCGAATGTCGATGGATTCCAGAAAGACCAGATTAAACTTAAATTATCTGGTAATAGGAGGAAGTGGGGCCGGCAAGACCTTATTTATGACAAAGCCTAATCTGCTTCAAATGACCTCCTCCTATATCGTAACCGATCCGAAAGGGGAAGTGGTAAGGTGCTGCGGCGGGGTATTAAAAAGACATGGATACCGGATAAGAGTCTTAAATTTGGTGGAGATGGATCAATCAAATGGATATAATCCGTTTCGGTATATCCGTACTCCTACAGATATTGTAAAACTAGTAACAAATCTCATACAAAATACCACACCTAAAAATGCAAGCAGTAATGATCCATTTTGGGGTGCGACACGTTCCGTAGTGAAAAGCTGCGGCATAAGAACGTACATGATTTGATATATAAAATTGAATCAGTTCTTAGAGAACTGATATTCCGACAGGTGGAATGAAGAGGTAACGCCCGGAAACGCCTGCCCTGATACTCCGGTATGCGTCTGGAAGTGCAATCTTTCCAGTGGTATAACGCCCGGTAAAGTCGGCTGTATGCACCCGCTGTGATGATTTCGCACGTTGCGGCAAACCAAGCCAGAGGTGGCTGTGGGTGATAGGCCGGGAGTCTATAAAATGCTCATGGTGAGGATTCCATGCTGGACGCATGGATGACGAACAACTGAATGTACGAGTCTATAAAGGGAATCGGGAGAAAAGCCCGATGCTACGTCAAGTAGCGTATGTGTGGTAGAGTAAGTTTCCCAGAGATGAAATACCATGATGTATTACAGGTACATCCAAGCATACAGGCTCATAGGGAGCACCTAAAAGCATATGAACAGATAGGAATATCGGAACGCGGAAAGGTCGGGACACATGATAACCCGTTGCAGGGGTGTGTTGTCAAGGAAACAAATCTAATTGAAGAAAGGAATTTGAGGGAACTTGACTTTATCCGGCTGAGAGCGACGGCACAGCACTGTTGAAACCGTAGATAACACGGTGGAGGGATAGCCGTTAGTCCGTATGCAACTTTAGTACAAGAATTACACAATCAACAAAGGTCCGAGTATGACTAACAGAGGCGAAAAAGCTGAAACGGGACAGTAAAACAGTAGAAAGGCTGAAGCGGTTACGAGGATTCAGAAATCAAGAACAGATAGCAACAACTGTCATTTGTTGAGAATTGTGTACTAATTAGAAAGAGAAGCATATGGATGGAAAGCCGTGTGATGGGAAACTGTCACGCACGGTTTGGGACGGGGGAAAACTTGGAGATGATATCAAAGAGTTACCTATCGTTAAAAGTGTCTACCCTGCAGGCAACTGTGGGGGTGGCACCCATAAAAAGCGGAATCATTGTATTTACAAGCACTTTTTCTGTATGTGTGGATGGAATGTACACCTGAGCAGCAAAATTTCCGCATGGTATTAAAACTGCTGAATGAGGCAGAAGTGCATACAGACGGTTCTCCCTCTGAACTTGACCGGAGATTCCGGCGGCTGGAACGAAAAAAGGGCAGTAATCATCCGGCGCTAGTTCAATACAATAAAGTGGTTCGAGGGGCAGGTGATACCGTGCGGAGTATTATCATAAGCGCAAATGCCCGGTTGGGGTTACTGGAAAATGAAGAGATTTTGCGTATTCTGGATAAAGATGAGCTTGACATTGCAGAAATAGGGGCAGGCATAGATGGAGATGCAACGAAAAAAACAGCACTTTTTTGCGTAATTCCGGATAGCGATGGAAGCTATGCGTTTTTGGTTGCAATGCTGTATTCACAAATCTATCAGGAATTATATTTTCAGGCAGATTTTGTTTTTCGTGGAAGTTTACCCATTCATGTTACGTTCTTATTAGAAGAATTTTACAGTGTGCCTCTGCCGAATGGCTATTGCTCCCGGTTAAGTACATGCCGCTCACGTTCGATTTCAAACATAATTATTATCCAAAATTTATCGCAAATTAAGGAGCTGTTTGAAAAAACATGGGAAACAATACCTGGGAATTGTGACACGCTGATTTATCTTGGCGGAAACGAACAATCTACACATAAATATTTGAGTGAAAGTCTTGGAAAAGGCACGATAGATAAAAAAAGCAGCGGAGAAACAAGAGGGAAAAGCGGCAGTAGTTCCAGAAACTATGATGTGCTGGGCCGTGAATTGCTTACTCCGGATGAAACAAGAAAATTGGATAACAACCTGTGTATTGTACTAATCCGTGGATGTGATCCGATTATAGACCGTAAGTATAACACCTTTAAACACCCACTTTTTTGCGAAACGGAAGATGGTGGAGGCGTGGCATATCTCCATGATATAACCGAAGCAGCGAAAGAAAATAAACTTAAATTTCTTAGTGAAAAATCCCTGCAGTATTATGAGGAAAAACAAAAGAGCGGAGAAGCGGTGGAAATTATAGAACTAAGTATGGAGGAGGTTTTTTCCTATCAGCCGATTCCGGAAAAAATATTCTCTGATGAGGAACTGGATGAAAATCAAAAAACAGTAAAGCGGTCAGTAAAGGAGGTGGTTGAAAAACCAGTAAAAGAACCGGGAACAGCAAGACCGGTTTCCACGGAAGAGGAAAAGCTATCTGAAATGCTTGTAAGCCTTCCTTACACAGAAAAGCAGCTGGCAGAAATTTATGCTGCGGTAGAAAGCGGGGTAGCCTATGGCAGTATATTAAAGCTTGCAGATATTCAAAATTCTGCAGATACCATGAGGAATCTTCGCATTGACATATTAGAAAATACGAAAGAAACAGCCAATTCATAAGGCGGATTTTAGAAACCTGCAATTATGCATTACGCAATAGGACGGGTTTTTAAAATCTGCCTTATTGCGCAGCGCATTCTGATAGTAGAAAAAGGAGAGAAGAATGTATAAAAGAAATAAGGATGCAAGAAAAAGAATGCCATTGGGAAAACGAATGAAGCTGGTGGCTGCCGGGACAGTCATGGCAACACTTTTATTTTCCAGCAGTGTAATGGCGGCCGGGGTAGATTCGGTTACGCAGCCGCTTTCCAATTTAAAAACACTGGTTATTGCAATCATCGGTGCAGTTGGTGTTATCATCCTGGCGAAAAATGTGATGGAATTTGCGCAAGCGTATCAGCAGCAAGACAGTTCCTCCATGAATAGTGCCATTAAAGGAATCGTAGCGGGACTTATTATGGCCGGGATTTCATCTGTCCTGGCGTTCCTCGGCATTGCGTAAATGAATATAAAATAACTATTGTATTTGAGGAACTGAAAAGAGGTGAAGAGAAATGTTTAAACTTGGAGAAGCAATCCTGGCACTGCTTGAGATTGTGTTTGGATTTTGGAATAACCAGGTCAATTTGGTGTTTGAACTCTTAGGGCAGTCTCCAACCGGATTTAAAGGAGGAGGACCATGGAGCCTTGTTGAGAGCATCGAACCGCTTTTTGTGGGAATTGGTTCTGCCTTGGTTGTGTTGCTTTTTGTTATCGGCTTTTGCAGTGAGAGTGTGGATATCCGGGAAGAAATGCGATTCGAGGTGATTCTTCGCATGTTTATACGGGTGGCGATTGCACAATGGATGGTGGCTTTTAACGTCACAATTATGAAAGCATTGTTTACTTCTTGCGGGAATCTGGTCAGTCTTTTGGGGCAAAACCAAAATGTGGAACTTACCATAGATCCGGCGCAGGCTGATATCATCAAAGATTTGGGGTTTGGAACGAGTATCGTATTTTTGATACTTGCTGTATTTTTGTCTTTAATTGTTATTATTTGTGGATTTTTCCTGCTGTACAATGTGTATTTCCGTTTCCTTAAAATTATGGTGATTGTGCCATTTGGTGCCTTGGCAAGCAGTACGCTTGCAGGAAACCGGGGGCTTAGTAATACCTTTGTGGCATATATGAAATATTTCATCAGTGTGGTGTTTGAAGCGGTGACTATGGCCCTGGCAATTCTATTGTGTAATAAATTTATTTCGTCAGGTTTGCCAACGTTTACCGGCTCCTATGAAGATTGGGCAAAAACGCTTATCTACCTTGGAGAAATGACATTTACGGTTGCTTTGACGGTAGGAACGGTGAAGGGGGCACAAAATCTGACTTCCCGTGCATTGGGACTGTAGACAGGCGGTGACAGTATTTGAAAGAGGGGAAGAATACGCAGACAGATCAAAAAGGAATACAACTGACTTTGCTTGATTACTTCAGGGACGCGGATTGTTTTACCCTATCTGAAGCCAGGGAGTGTATAAAACAAGAAAAAGAGGTTAAAGAACCGAGCATCCGGGCACGGATCTATGAGGGGATTGACAAGGGGATGTTCCGGCGTCTAAAAAAAGGCGTATATACGGTTACAAGACAGAATGAGGATCAGGAGCAGGTAACCTGTATGCTAATTCAGGGGGATGGCAGAGACCTTAGTTTTCTTATGGATAACAGTGTAGACGCAATCATTACAGATCATCCTTACAACCTAAAATCCAGTCTAAAAGGTGGAAACCGTGACTTTGCGGACTATGACTGTTTTCAGTATATGCAAATAGATATGGATGAAAAGTACCGGGTACTTAAAAAAGGACATTTTCTCGTGGAATTTTTACCGGAGGAAAACGGAGAGAACTATCAATATCTATATCAGATTAAAGAGATGGCAAAAGAATCCGGGTTAGAGTATTATGCAAAAGTTGCCTGGAAAAAAGGTGACTTTGTTGCCAATACCGGACGGAAATCAAAAAATACGGAAGAGATTGTCTTCTTTTCCAAGGGAAAGGCCAGAAGCCTTAGACCGGATGCAAAGAAAAATAAAGAAGAACCGGGAATCTCCCATGTTATGTCTGGTGCAAAAGGGATGCTTCCAACTGTTTTCGATGTAGCACCTTTAGCAAAGCATAACCGGATACATCAGGCTGAAAAACCAGTTGAATTATTGCGGCAGCTAATAGAATTTGTAACGGAAAAAAAGGAATGGGTGCTGGATCAGTTTTCCGGGTCCTTTGCCTTGGGGGAAGCGGCAATGGAGAGTGGCCGCAATTCTATTTGCATTGAGATAAGCGAAGAATATTTTGCAGAGGGGAAGGTACGTATGAAAGCGGTACAGGAAAAAAATCAACTTAAATAATGTGAAAGAAAGGTCAGAGCATGAAGGAGGATATGAAAACAGTTAATTATGAGTGGGAGCTTGGCAGAGAAAAACTGGTCATACAAACAGGCAGCTATTTTTATACGGGTGGATTATATATTGCACTTTATCAAAAAGATAATGATGAAATAGGGGAATTGTTTTGTGATTTAACCATAAATTTGCCAGGCTATTCTTTAGAACCGAATGTTGCGTTCATAGACGGATCTTCCAGTAAAGATAAATTGGCTTTTATCGAACAATATAGGCTGGGTAAAATACTGCCAAAGAAGGGACATTCAGGTATGGGGGAATATGCAATGGTCGCATTTGATTTAGACCGCCTTGGAGAATTTGATAAAAAGGGAATTGCAGAGTATAAACGCTCATGGGGAATGGAGCAAATGGATGTTTCGATTCCCAAAAGTACAAAAGAAAAACGCAGATGATAAAAGAAAATTAGTAATAAAACAGGAGGTGTAAATTTGGAAATTGAACTAAGCGAAGATTTAAAATATTATAAGGAATCCGTGGTGCTGGGACTTACAGCAAAACAGTTAATATTTTCAATATTGGCATTGGGAGCGGGTACAGCGGTTGTGCTTCTATTATATACCAAAATCGGAATTACTATAAGCTGTTATGTGGCAACACCATTTGTAGTGCCGTTGGCGCTTACCGGTTTTTATAATTATCATGGGCTGACTTTTTGGCAATTTGCCTCAAAGATGGTCCATTTTTCTTTCTGTAACCGTCCGTTGGTGTATGGTTCAACAGAGTCAATAGAGGAACTTCAGGAGGTTTCTATGGAGATTGCAAAAGAGACGCAGAAAGCGGAACAGGAAAAGAAAAGGGAACTGAAAAAAGAGAAAAAGGAAGGGGACGTGACTGTGGTTAAGAAAAAAGCAATACGCATGGTGTTGATCATACTTGGGTTTATTGTGGCCGGCGGTGTGGCGGCTGTCTGGTATAAGTATTCCAGATAACCATTGCAATATAGCAGGAGACGGCCAATCTTCTTGGTTTGGTTTAGAAGAAAATAAGAAACAGGCAATTAAGAATGGCAGATGGCGGTGGCTAAACGTTTTTCGGCTGCGCCACCTGCCAAATAGGAGGGTATAACGGTGACAATATTTACAGACAAATTTGAACAGCTAAAAAAAGCGGATAAAACAGTAAAAGCACCAAAGTATGTGCAGCAGATCATGGGAATCCAGAAAATCTCCGGAAATGGGATTTTTGAAGTTGAAAGAGGACGTTATTCCAGGACCTATCGGTTTTCTGATATCAATTATGTAACGGCAAGCACGGATGATCAGATACAGATGCTCAAGCAATACTGTAAAGCAGTAAATGCAATAGATGTGTATTTTAAGATTACCATTTATAACAAAAACAAAAATATGCAGGATTTCCGTGAGAACGTGCTGTTTCAACATAAGGAAGACAGTTATGATTGGCTGCGTGATGCTTATAATAATATCACGGAACTGCGTATTGTAGAGGGGAAACAGGGGATTGAACAGGAAAAATATTTAACGGTCTGCGTGGAACGGAAAAATTATGAGCAGGCGAAAGCCTGGTTTACCACCTTTGAAGCTACCTTAAAGCAAAATTTTGGAGAACTTGGTTCGTCCATTGAACCATTAAACGCACAGGAAAGGCTGCGTATTTTATTTAATTTTTATCGGATCGGAGATGAGGAGTTATTTGATTTCGACTTTAAGCAGTCATTAAAAAAGGGGGGAGATCCCAAAAACAGCATTGCTCCGGGATATATCAAGTTTTATCCAGGCTATTTTGAAACAGAGAGAAAAAAATGCCGTGCTTTATTCATCAAAAAGTATCCAGCTTCTTTGTCGGACACATTTTTAAATGACATTGCCAATCTTCCAGTGCACAGTATGATTACGACAGATGTAATCCCTGTTCCAAAAGAATTGGCAACACGGGTTTTGCAAAAAAAATATTTGGGTGTGGAATCCGATATTTTGAAGCAGCAGCGGGTAAGAAATAAGAATAATGATTTCTCTTCGGACATTTCGTACATTAAAAAAGTGCAGAAGGAAAAGATTGTGGGGCTTATGGATGATGTCAGGGAAAATGATCAGAATCTTTTTTACGTGAGTCTGAATATGCTCCTGATGGCAAACACAAAAGAAGAGCTGGAGAGTACAACCGAAACCATCAAAAATATTGGGAATGGCCAGATGTGCCAAATCGAAACACATTATTATCAGCAGATGGAGGCTATGAATACGGTGTTTCCGGTTGGAAACAGGCAGGTATCTACTTATCGGACGATGTTAACGAGAGACATTGCAGCACTGCTTCCGTTTAATGTGCAGGAATTGAACGAAAGAAAAGGAGTCTGCTATGGAATTAATCAGGTATCCCATAATCTCTGTGTGGGGGACCGTAAAAATCTTGCCAATGGCAATGGGATGATTTTCGGGGTACCGGGATCAGGCAAATCCTATTTTAGCAAAGCAGAAATGCTCCAGGTGTTTTTGAATACAGAGGATGACATTATTGTTGTAGATCCTACCCTTGAATATTTCGATATTGCGGAGGCACTTGGAAATCAGGCGGCGATTATCAACTTGTCCAGTTATACAAAAAATTATATCAATCCGCTGGAGATGGATGTATGGTCACTGGATTTAAATGATTCAGAGGGGCACATCCGGGATAAGGGAGAGTTTATGTTGGGACTGTGCGAGCAATGCTATGGAGATGCGCTTAATAGCAGGCATAAATCCATTATTGACCGCTGCGTGCGCAAATTGTATTTAGACATTGCAAAGAGTAAGGAAAAACATATTCCAACAATGTCCGAGTTTTATGATCTTTTGGTGGAACAGCCGGAACCGGAGGCCCAGGATATTGCCTTGTCCCTGGAGCTGTTTGTAAATGGCTCTTTAAATATTTTCAATAACCATACCAACGTAAATGTACAGTCCCGCTTTCTAGTCTATGGCACAAGAGATTTAGGAAAAGAGCTGGGCGCGATTTCCACCTTGGTTATGCTTGAAAATATCAGTGCCAGAATTGCGGAAAACGCCAAAATCGGAAGGGCTACCTGGCTTTATATTGATGAGTTTCATACGGTTCTGGATCGGGAGTACAGTGCAAAATTTTTGTATTCGCTTTGGAAGAAAGTGCGAAAGCTGGGAGGACTGTGTACGGGTATTACACAGAATATTGTCGACATGCTGCAAAACTATACGGCAGTGACCATGCTTGGAAACAGTGAATTTATTGCACTTTTAAAGCAAGCGAATGTAGATAGTCAGGAGCTTTCCAGAGTAGCCGGAATCCCAAAAAGCCAGCTTCAGTACGTGGATAATTCCTTATCCGGTACCGGACTTATTAAGTATGGCGATACCTGCATCCCCTTTGACAACCGTATGGAAAAAGAACAAAACCCGCTTTATGCGCTATTTAATACGAATCTGCATGAAAAACAACAAAATAAGAAGGCGCAATACACAGAGGAATAAAATAAAAATCGCAGATGTAAGAGAAAGAGGTGATATAGTAAGATATTTCGTATCATGAAAGGGAGGGCAGGTAAATTTATGGAAAAACAAAAGGCACTTGTACTTACTGTGGAGGAGTTTAAAGAATGGTTACTTCACTTACCGTTTGGAGTAATGTTGGAGCTGACCTGGAAGGAGGAGGAAGAAAACGAATGAATTAAAATTGGTCAGCATCCGGCTTGTGGAAGACCCGCCATTGTACAGTAAAAAAGCAATATCCACACCGGAAGATGTAATAGAGGTTATCGGAGAAGAACTTCAAAAATATGACCGGGAACTTTTCTGTATCTTGAATTTGCGGACAAAAAATCAGGTTATTAATATGAATATTGTAAGCATGGGCTCTTTAAATGCTGTATTTGTGGAGCCAAGGGAAGTATATAAATCGGCTATTTTGGCGAATGCGGCGGGTGTGCTGCTAATCCATAACCACCCGTCAGGAGATCCCAGCCCAAGCCGGGAAGATATAAACATCACAAAAAGGCTGGAGGAGTGTGGGGCACTGCTGGGCATACCGGTAGTCGATCATATTATTTTCGGGATTGATAAAATGTATAGTTTCAAAAGAAACAGCAGGATTAATTACAAGAACTATTCTTGTGTGGCGGAGAAACCGCTTGTGCAGGAAAAATCCAGATAATGAGGGAAGAACGTTGACGCTTTCTCTTTGGATGGGTATAATAGAAAGCAGAAGGGAGGACGCCTATGAACGAGAAAGTTTTGACGGAATTAGTCGATGGAATTCTTAAAATTATCGACAACAAGGTAGTGAGCATTATTTTGTATGGCTCTACAGCCAGAGGTACCAATGCCGAGGACTCCGATGTTGACGTGGCTATTTTGATGCAGGGGAATTTGGATAAGGATACAGAGGAGAAGCTGTCAGATTTTATTGTGGATATGAATCTGGAATATGACAAGGTGTTCTCTGTGATTGATATTGATTATGATTTATTCTGCAAATGGCAGAAAGTAACACCCTTTTATCAGAATGTGACACAGGAAGGGGTCGTATTATGGAAGGCAGCTTAAATGACCTGTCAAAGTACCGTTTTGAGAGTGCAGAGGAAGATTTGGCTTGCGCACAAGTGCTGTTGCAGAACAAGAAATTCAAGGCTTCTGTAAACCGTTCTTATTATGCAATTTTTCATGCGCTGCGTTCTGTAACCGCATTAGATCAGTTTGATTCAAGTAAACATTCGGGTGTGATTTCTTATTTTAACCGAACCTATGTCAAAGCGGGAATCTTTGATAAAAGTATTTCAAAAATGATAGATACAGCATATCGGTTAAGAGAAAAAGCCGATTATCAGGATTTTGTGGTAATATCCAGAGAGCAGGCCAAGGAACAGTTAGAAAAAGCTGAAAAGATTATGAGTACGTTAAAACCTTACTTGGAGGAAAAATGGGAAGAGCAATAGAAATCTATTGAAGCAGGAAAGCATTATCGCTGGTCGGTAGTGCTTTTTTAATGGAAGAAAAGGAGGGGAATGATACGGATGAAAAGAAAAATCCATATGGCGGGATCGATGTGCTGGAAATAGCAGAAAGAATCAACCGGCTGCAAAAGAAAATGGATCCGGACGGATATGCATCTTTTTACCCGGAGGAGGAAAAGCACAAAAGCAAAATAGCAATGCAGCTTCTGGTGGATCAGGGAAAAGAGGATATATGCAAATGGCTCTCCTTTGGGCAGACGCTTAAAAGCCAGGAACTGTCACAAGAAACACTACAGTTATTACAAATCCTGAAAGAAGGGGAGATGAAAATGCCTTACAACATGGAGCCTTTTGTATATATTGATTTTTGCGAAAGCCCAAAGCTGGAGGCGGGGGAGATCCTGGCATTGAAAGAAGCGGTTTTACTATTTGGTGAATTGGATTATGAACAGTATGCCAGACGAAAAAACAGACCAGATCTGGGGTGCAACAAAACATACTTTTGTATTATGTACCTAAGAGAAGGTAAATTATGTTCTTACCATGGCAGGCAGGATTTGGGAATGGGCGAAGGGAACTTGTTTTGTCATATAGAAGCACATCAAAACTATTATCTGAAAAGAATAGAGGGTCGGGAGTATCTGCGCTTACTGCCACAAAATGAAGCATCGGAAATCGCAGATAATTGTAAGTATGTGCGGGAAGAATTGCTGCCAACACTGCAATATTTTTGTAATCTGGCAGAAATTGAAAAGGCACTGATAGAAGAATGGAAACTGAACAAGACCATGTGTTTAGAACCGGAACACCATGAAGCACGCTGCCAATACCAGAAGGACGTATTTTCTTTTATTAGAAAAAGCCGTGAGGCGTTAAATTATGGAGGAGAATTACCAAAGATGCCGGATATCAGGCAGTATCAAGAAAAGTATGAGATGAAGAATCAAAACAGAGAAGCTATAGAAATGACATTATAATACATGAAAACAAAACGAAAGGAGGTGGAGTTCTGGCCAGGTAAAAGATATCTTCGCTCCTTTTGTCCATGGATTTAGAAAAGATAGCAATCGAACGAATTAAAGCAGCCAGTGAAATGTCCTTAAAATATTATGGACAACCGTTGATTGTAACTGACAGCGGGGGCAAAGACAGTGCCGTTTGCAGAGAGTTAACAAGACGTGCCGGTGTGCCATATGAACTAATGCACAATCTGACGACAGCGGATGCTCCCCAAACCATTTATTACATCAGAGCCCGTTTTCGTGAAGCTGAAATGGCGGGGGTCCGATGCAGTATTAATACGCCACATTATAAGGGACAAAGAATCAGTATGTGGAACCTTATCCCGTTAAAAAAGATACCGCCTACACGCGTGGCAAGATATTGTTGTGAGGTGTTGAAGGAAGGGGGCGGGGCCAACCGATTCATTACCACGGGAGTCAGGTGGGCAGAAAGCCGGAAAAGAAAGGCTAACAGGGGAATATATGAGAATTTCAGGGCGAATAAAAATAAAAAAATCATTCTAAATAATGATAATGATGACCGGAGACAATTATTTGAAGCTTGCCAGATCAAAGGAAAACATCTCTGTAATCCGATTGTGGATTGGGAGGACAGGGATGTTTGGGAATACATTCATGCAGAGCATATTTTGGTGAATCCACTTTATGAAATGGGATTCTTTAGAGTAGGGTGTATTGGCTGTCCAATGGCTGGAAAGCAGAGATATTATGAATTTTCTCTTTTTCCAACCTATGAGCGGGCTTACAGGCAGGCATTTAAAAAAATGCTTGAAGTGCGGAAACTGGAAGGGAAGAATAACGCTCGGGGATGGACTGATGCAGATGCAGTCTTTCGCTGGTGGATGGAAGATACCAATATTCCCGGTCAATGTGAGCTGCATTTTCAGGAAGATACCAATGAATTGCAGTCTGACTATGAAAGAAAGGTTATAAGGAGGTGAGAACATCAAAGCAACATATCAAATCAGCTTTGGCCTGCAATATGAGGCATGGGAGCTGGAGCTTAAAATGCCGGATTGGGTGGAGTACCAGTCCGAGGCAGAAGCACATAAAGTCAATGAAGAGATAATGGTATTTGCGCTATTAACCGCAAATGCCATTTTTTTGTTTTACGGAAAGGATGTGCAGAAAATTTTACCGGAACAGCAGGATATGTATCAGTTTTCTATTTTAAATGAAGAGGCGTATAGCCGCATGGGGCCGCCGCTATCCCCGGAAGATATTGACCGGCTTATTGACCGCAACGAATTGGAAACCGTTATCTTCAGTGAACATTATATGTTTACGGAAGATGACTATATGAGATTTGACGGTAATCTAGCGGATGTATATAAGGCACTGGAAAATAGAGCAGAGCCGCATCATCATATGCCGGAAACCGAAGCATATCCAAGCAGCACAGGCACTCCTGGTTATTTGTTTGAAAGTATCTGGTATGCAGTGGAACGAATGGAATCCTAGAGGGGGCGGCTATGGAATTAAAAATTGTTAAACAAAAAGAGCCGGAACTTAAATTTAAAAAGCAGATGGAGATTTCTGTACATAAGAGGAAGTTTGTAGTTTCAAAAAAACCTGTGAAAGCGGTATTTCATGCAAAGCCCAAAGCAGATATTTTAGGAAATAGAAAACGTAGCTATCAAGGTAAGCTGAAAACACCTAAACTTAAAAATGGACGTTATCAGGTGTATAACGATCAGAGGAGAAGAAAACAGGCGCTTTTTAAATCAGCAGAAAAAGAGCATATGAAAATAAGGGATTCGGTGCAATCGCCGGAAGAGAGTTTAAAAGATGCATTTTCTTTTAGTAATGAAGCAGCAAAAGATAAGTATAAAAGAAATCAAGCGTTTAGATCTGTAAAGCTGCAAGCAGCACAGAAATCCCCAAATCCACAAAGCAGAGGAAAAAAGATTGCTGTTCAGGGAGTGAGAAAAGGGGGAGCTGCAGTCCTTACGCAGGTAGAAGGAGGCGAAGAAGCAAATGAGGCATTGCATGTCATGGAAACAGCAGCCAGACCTGCGCAGGTGTTTTCAGATAAGGGAAAGTATCAAAGAGAAGAAAAAAAGTTAAAGATTAAGCAGGCTGACGGAAAGATTACCAGTAAGAGGTTCAAAAAGGAGTTGAATCAGAGCAAAAAGAAGATTGCAGGAAATCAGAGAAAGAAAGCAATCCGGCAAAGACAGATGCAGTACATGCTAAACAAGCTTACTGGATCGGGCGGACAAGATAGTTTGCTGCAGGTGGCAAAGGATATGGCTAAAATGAAAGCCTCTGTTATTATGCTAAAAGTGGTCAAATTTTTAGGTATTTTACTGGCTCCGCTCTTTGGACTTCTTCTTACGGTGGCAATCCCCGTGGTCATCATAGCCATGCTATTTTATGCCTCACCGGTAGCTGCATTTATGCCGGCACCGTCTGACAATGATACCATAAGGACGGTATTAAGTGGATATTACACCGATTTCAATACCAGCTTGGGAGCAAATGAAGGCGGCACGATTGAATACCTACATAATCAGGACGGAAATTATGTGAGTAATTATATGGACACGCTTATGGTATATATGGTGCAGTATGGCACCGGGGATATGGGTGTGGATATGGATGAGAAGCATAAAAAGTATCTGAAAGAGATTTTCGATGAAATGAACAGCTATGAAAACACCACGATTACCACAACGATTAAGGCGGGCCAGTCATTAGGAAACGTGGTCACAAGCGGTTACTGTCAGTGCAGTATTTGCTGCGGAAAATGGGCGGGAGGTCCAACGGCCAGCGGTGTCATGCCCACAGCAGAGCATACACTTGCTGTGGATGCAAGTAATCCCTTTGTACCAATGGGAACTAAGATTATTATGAATGGAATTGAGTACAAGGTAGAGGATACAGGAGCTTTTGATCAGTTTGGCGTTCAGTTTGATGTGTTTTGTGGAGACCATGCTACAGCATCTGCATGGGGGCACCAGACATTTGAGGCGTTTCTTGCGGATGGAGATGAAAATGAGATTACGGTTACCAAACAAGGGAATTTTGTGAAAAACTTAAATTATGAGGATTATATCAAGCTGGGTAAACTAACGGACGAACAAGAAGATCTTCTACGGGAGGTTATGAGTGAGGGCTTTCTGGATGAAATTCCTTCCTTTGGTGTAGGAAGTGATGTGGCAAATCTGGCACTGACAAAAGTCGGATACCGGTATAGCCAGGCAGACCGCTATGCACCGGACGCTTATGATTGTAGTTCGCTGGTTCAAAGACTCTATCGAGAGTTTGGGGTAGAATTGCCGGATATTGCATCCACACAGGGACAATACATAGTTTCGCACGGACTGGAAGTAACGGTAGATGCATTGGAGCCAGGAGACCTTATTTTTTATTCTTATGAGACTAATGGGCAATTTAGAAATATTTCGCATGTGGCAATTTATATTGGAAATGGAAGGATGGTTCATGCGTCAAGTCCGACCAGAGGTGTTGTGAACGATCCACTAAGACCGTCCAATATAGGACTCTATGGGCGTCCGAGTATGGGAAAATAGAAAGGAATGTATGGAAAGCAAAGAATTTGAGGTATTCATTAAAGAATTGTTAGTGAGGAAAATAAAATGTAAGGCTGATAGTGAACTTGAGGCTTTGGAGAGTGTAAAAGCGGATTATTATGCGGGGAAAATAGTCTTAGATGCGGTGGATTTTTTAAATCGTGATTTTCAATGTAAAGAGATCATTTTGTAAAGAGAAAAAGGAAGGTAATTCTATGAAGAAAATAGAAAAAGATGTGGTAGCAGAACTAAAAAGCGATTACGCAAGGTGGCAGGAATTATTTGAAAAAGGTGGGAGAGATCCAACCTGGGCGGATGGCTGTAACTTAAATTTAGTACGAGGGCATATTGCAGGGGACAAGATAAAACTGGAAAAACAACTTTCAGAAATGGAATTAACAGAACAATATTATCAGCCGATTCCGCCTGTGCTGCCAGACTCTTATATGGCCCGCAGCCGGGAGATTTGGTATCATGCACTGCAAAGCTATAAGAAGTATTTAGAGAGCGAGGATTATCAATATCTTTGTCAGATACAGGATTGTCTTTCCAAAAAGATAGAAAAGGAAACCTGCATCAGAAATGTAACCGGCTATGCAGTCGGGTTGAAAATGGCCTTGCAGCAAAATGATTTTGTGTCCTTACGGAGACACGAAAATCCGGAATCTTATCTGGAGAGCTTCAAAGATTGCAGAGAACATGTGGGCGCATTATTGTTAAAAGAGAAGGAAGAACCAGAAAAAGGGCAGCTTGATTTGTTTCAGATGGGGATGATGCGGTAACAAAAAGGAAAGGAGAATGAGAATGGCACATATAACAAAGGTGCAGGAATTGTATGAAGAAGTTGCCCGGTCATTACTTGAATCAGAAGAAACCTGGAAACAGTTCTTGAAATGTATGGGGCGCGTGTACAGTTTGAATTATTTGAATACCTGTATGGTGTTTAAACAAAGACCAGAGGCTACAATTCTGGCAGGATATGACGATTGGCGTTTCGTGGACCGGCCGGTTATGCGCGGGAGCAAAGGAATCGCAGTTTTCCCATCCAGACAATTCAGCAATGCTTCTCATGTATATGATGTCTCCGATACAGCGGGACCAGGATACAGACCATGGGATTGGATGGTAAATGGAACAAATCGGAGAAAGCTGGCAAAAGAGTTGTTTCCTGAAATCTATGAACAGGAAAAAAAGTTCCAAAATGCATTAAGCGCCTTTACAAGAACAAATGTTTGGTTTATGATAGAGACAGAGGAAGAGAACTTAAAAGCGCTGCAGCTGTTAAAGACACTGACTAATGACACGTCCGCTTCTGAAAAAGAAACAGAGATTGCAAAGATGATAGCAGACAGTGTACTTTATGCGGTAGAGAGCCGATGCGGTATTACAGACCGGGATTTGGATTTATCTTTTATACGTAATTGCAAAAGTGAGGAAGTGTTATACCGGGCCGGCAGCATGATATCAAGATTATCCGGTTCTGTCCTACTCGAAATAGCGAAAACCATGAAAAACATAGATCTGGAAAGGAGACAATATTATGGCAGAGATTCAGTACAGGGAAACAGGGGACGTACAGTTACCAATTTTGGAAAGCGGGATGAGCGAGAACAAAGTCCTGGCAACGCTGGGCAGGTACGGAAGGATGGCGGCCAGGGACTTACAGGAAACGGACCAGGAGAGATACGAGATGCTGCTTCTGACGGGGATGCTTCTTCCCAAAATGCAGAAGGCAGAGACACAAGCGGAGGAACTTCACGAGAGAATCGTACAGGAGTACGTGGAGATGTGGATGAAAAAAGAGAACACGAACCCATACGATACGCTTCAGATGACCAACCTGCGGATGCAGGCGGAAATGGAAGCAGAACGCCAGGTCATTCAGGATCTTATCCACCAGGTGAGGTAGAAAGTAAAGAAGAACCATTAGAAACGGGAACCGCTGAGGCGGTTCCTTTTTCATTCTCAGATATCAAGCTGGGAGAACTTACAGAAGAGATAAAACATAAAATACTGTTTGACATGACGCTGCCTGACCAGAAACAAAAGATTTACACATTCTTCGTCAATAATGAAAACCTGGAAGAACAAAAGGAATATCTGCATGAAGTATATGGAAATGATTTAAAAAAGGATCTATCAGGAGATCTATCTTTTGAGGGAAACCAGAGGGGAATGTATCTTTTATGGAGTTCGGATGATGAGGGATTATATGAGGCATATTGGGAATGGGGCGACATAGCAAATAGCATTTCCTCTTATATCCGAGGGGCAGAATATCTACCATTGCTCTCCGTTTCGGAATTATCTACGGATGAAGAAGAAAAATCAGAGGGGGAAGAGATACCTGAAGCGCCGGATTCAGAAGAGGCAGTAAAAGAGCGGGTTCTGCAGATTGTGGAAACCTATTTTGAACAGATGGCACACGGGGATGTACTGAAACAAATGCTGTGTAAAATCTACAGTACAAATCAACTGCCTGAAAAAAAGAGAGACTTCCTGATCCAATTTATGACGGAGGGGGGCAGCCATTCCAATTTATACCACACGGTACGAATGCAGGAGGAATGCTATGAATTTTACGTAGATGCGATAGGAGTCCGGTTTTCTTTGCTAAATGATCCGGAAGAACGTTTTACAAATGTACCGTTTGATTGGGATACGTTTGGCTTTTTTGTTGCTCACCTGGTAGAAGAAAACCGTATTGCTTACCATGATGAGAAAGAAATAATAAAACAGCAGCAGAAAATGTATGGGATACTCCCATGGTTTGAAAAACTCCAGGAGCAATATCGTTCCATTTTAGAGCAGGAAGAAATACAGTTTCCGTCTGGAAAGCAGGAGGAGATGATTGAGAACGAAACCGCTGCCGATCAGGAAGACCGTTTTCATAATGATATTCGGACGGGGGCGATTTCAGAAATGATACAAAATTCTATGGCTGTAGTTCCATATCAGGCACTTATTTATGAACTTTTCACACAAGAGGTAACAAAACAGGCAAAGGTGGAATTTCTGCAATGCCTTCTGACCGAAGTAAACCATGTGAAAGAGCTGGTGGTGTCCGTACAGGGAATACCTGTACAGGTGCAAATAGAAGATAATCTGGTAAGTATCGAATATCAGAGCGAGAGTGAAAATCACTATGGACAGCCTATCTTATATGAAGAAATTGTTTTATGGATGCAGAAAGCGATTGACCGGAATGTCTTTCTTTCGCAGGAAGAATATGAATTGGGCAAAATGGATGGATTTGCTTTTTGCGGCAAACAGGCAGTTGATTTGTACCATGAATTTACTGAACGCTCAGTGAAAGAGCCGATTAAGCGAATAGATGAACCATCGGAGGAAAGCATAGAGGAAACCATAGAGGAAACCATAGGAAGAGAGACGGATGAAAACCATATGGCGAAACCTCCTGCGGTCGATTTTTATTACCCAGGGGATTGGAAATTACCGGAAGGCGGCAGCAAAACCAGGTATCAATGTAACGTGGATGCAATTAAGATACTTAAAAAGCTGGAAACAGAAGGGAGGCCGGCTACTTTTCAGGAACAAGAGATTATGGCGAGGTATGTGGGCTGGGGCGGACTATCCAATGCGTTTAACTCAAAAAACACAGTATGGCAGCATGAATACAGGGAATTAAAGGAATTATTAAATAACGAGGAATATAGCCTGGCGCGCTCCAGCACCACCACATCTTTTTATACACCAATAGAAGTGATGCATGGCATTTATCAGGCATTACAGGGGTTTGGCTTTCAAAGAGGAAAAATACTGGAACCAGGTATGGGAGTAGGAAATTTTTATCATGCTCTGCCGGAAGAATTGCGGGAGTCAGAGCTGCACGGTGTTGAGATTGACACAATCAGTGGGAAGATAGCTTCCTATTTGCATCCATCGGCTCAAATAGAAGTGACTGGATTTGAAAGAGCGGAATTTGAAGATAACAGTTTTGACGTGGTGGTAGGGAATGTACCTTTTGGCGATTTCCGTCCGTATGACCCAAAGTATAAAAAGAAAAAGTTGAAAATTCATGATTACTTTATAACAAAAGGTATGGATTTATTAAAACCGGGTGGAATTATGGCTGTTGTAACCAGTAAAGGAACGCTGGACAAGGCAGACAGCAGTATGCGTAAGGCTTTATCAGAACAGGCGAATTTATTGGGAGCAGTCCGTCTGCCCGGAAAAACATTTGGGAAAGATGCAAACACAGATGTAACCAGTGATATTTTGTTTTTTCAAAAAAAAGCGGAACCTTCTATATCTGAACCCATCTGGACCTTTACCGGATTAACGGAAAATCAGATTCCGGTAAATGAGTATTATTTGGAACATCCTGAAATGATGCTGGGGAAGATGGTATGGGATGAACGATTCTTTGGGAAAAAATCAAAATATACCGCTCTGGTAAATGAAGAGGATGATTTTGATTTTGTTGAACGACTGCAAGGCGCACTTGAAGAACTTCCGAAAAATGTTTATCAGGAAGGAGAAATACTACCGCAGGATTTAGATCGGGATAAGATCGCAGCAGATCCGGATGTACCGAACTATACATTTTCCATCATAGAGGATGAAGTATATTACCGGGAAGGTTCCTATATGTATCGGAGCCAGGCAAAAGAGAGTGTGAAAAGACGCATCCGGGGGATGCATAAAATACGGCTGCTGGTACGAAAAATTATGGATATGCAGGTGAAAAACTGTTCCGATATGGAGTTGGAGATGGAACAAAAGCACTTAAACCGTATGTATGATGCTTTTGTGGAAACACATGGGTATTTTGCGGATCGAACCAATAAGTCTTCGTTTCGTCAGGACAATGACTATCCACTGCTTTCTTCTTTGGAGGTAATGGATGAAGATAAGAAGATGCATAAAGCAGATATGTTTTATAAGAGGACGATACGGAGTAAGGAGATTGTTGATCAGGTAAGCAATGCGTTTGAAGCACTTCAGATTAGCTTGTCAGAATACAACCGGGTTGACATTCCTTATATGCAGTCCCTTTATCCGGGCAGCCGCAAGGAATTGGTTGCGGAGCTGTCGGGAAAAATTTACCGGGATCCGTTACAGGCAGACCCGGAAAATCCTAATACGGGCTGGGAACTGGAGGCGGAATATTTAAGCGGAGATGTGCGGCAAAAACTAAAAACGGCACGTATCTATGCACAAAGTGACCCGCAGTACAAGGAAAATGTAGAGGCATTGGAATGTGTGCAGCCCAAAAATCTTACGGCTGCCGAAATCAGCGTGAAACTAGGAACGACCTGGATTTCCACACAAGATTATGAGCAGTTTATTTATGAAGTGCTGCAGACACCCAAGAATTACCAAAGAGACCACTGTTCTGATATCAGAAGCGCCGTAACCTTAGAACGTCTGGAATATGACATGTCTTATCATATCCAAAACAGGACTTTTGTATCGGGCAGTATCCTTGCGCAACAAACATTTGGAACCAAAAGAATAGATGCCTACACGTTGATTGAGGAAATACTAAATGGAAAAATCGTAACCGTGCGTGATCGTGTGGAGGATGGCGATAAGGTACGCTATGTGCTAAACCGTACAGAAACCATGCTGGCAAGAGACCGGGCAGAGCAGCTAAAGGAAGAATTTCGTGCGTGGATTTTCAAAGATCCGGAAAGAAGAAAAACGTATGTGGATTATTATAATCAGACCTTTAATTGTATTCGGCTCCGGGAATATGATGGATCTTACCTCGAACTGCCAGGACTAAATCCACTCATTAAATTGAGGGAATATCAAAAAAATAGCGTCGCCAGGATTCTTTCCTCTGGAGGAAATACGTTACTGGCACATGCGGTGGGAGCAGGAAAATCAATAGAGATGGTCTGTGCGTGCATGGAAATGAAAAGGCTTGGTTTGGCAACTAAACCTATGATTACGGTTCCTAATCATCTGACTTTTCAGATGGGAGCGGAATTTATACGGACCTATCCTAATGCGCACGTTTTAATTACCAGGAAAGAGGATTTCCAAAAAGAGAACAGACAACGAATGGTAGCCAGAATTGCAACCGGGGATTATGATTGTGTGATTGTTGGACACACGCAGTTTCAAAGGATTCCCATATCAGAAGAGCGGCAAAAAGCTATGATGGAAACGCAGGTAAAGCAGATCGTCCGGGCCATTGAGCACACAAAAGAAGAGGACGGAAAAAACTGGTCCGTAAAACAAATGGAAAAAAAGAAGCAGCAGCTTACGGAAAAAATTCAGGCTTTGAATAATGAAGAAATAAAAGACCATGTGGTCAGTTTTGAAGAATTGGGGGTCAATGCGCTGTTTGTGGACGAAGCACATACGTTCAAAAATCTGGAAATATTTACAAAAATGTCCAATATTGCAGGCATTAATACCAATGGTTCACAAAGGGCAATGGATATGCGTATGAAAACACAGTATATCAATCAGATCAATCATGGTACCGGTGTTGTAATGGCAACCGGAACGCCTATTTCAAATAGTATGTCGGAAATGTACGTCATGCAGCTGTTCCTGCAGGAGAGACGCTTAACGGAGATGGGGATCTATAATTTTGATGCATGGGCCGCTTCTTTCGGGGAAGTAACAACAGCTTTGGAACTTGCACCCGAAGGAACAGGCTATCGGATGCGGACCAGATTCAATAAATTCGTGAATCTTCCCGAACTGGTGCAGCTATTTAAAGAATGTGCCGATGTGATTCTTTCCGAGCAGTTAGATATCGAACGTCCTAAATTAAAGAATGGGAAATACATTATAGTGGAATCGGAGGCTTCGGATTATGTAAGAAAACGCATGGAAGAAATGGTTACACGAGCGGAAGAAATCCATAATGGCATAGTTGACCCCAAAGAAGATAATATGTTGAAGATAACCGGAGAAGCAAGGCTTTTAGGAACGGATCCCCGGCTATTAGATCTCGATGCGCCGGTGGATGGGGGATCCAAACTTAATAAAGCGGTAAGAAATATTTACCACGAATATGTGGAGTCAGAAGCGGAAAAAGGTACACAGATTATATTTTCGGATATCGGTACACCAGGATCCGGGAAAAAATTTACAGTGTACGATTATCTGAAGTCAGAATTAATAAAAAAGGGGATACCAGAAGATGAAGTATGCTTTATCCATGACGCTTCTACAGATGAGCAGAGAGATAAGATGTTTTCGGATATCAGAGCCGGCAGCAAGCGGGTTATTATTGGAAGTACAGATAAATTGGGTACAGGAACCAATATACAGGATCGTATGGTGGCAGCGCATCACATTGACTGCCCCTGGAAACCATCTGCAATCGAACAGCGTGAAGGGAGAATTATCCGTCATGGCAATCGGAATAAAGAGGTCAATGTATATCGCTATATAACAAAAAATTCCTTTGATGCTTACTTGTGGGGAATTGTAGAAACCAAACAGAGATTTATTAGCCAGGTTATGACCAACAAAGAACTTGCCAGAGAATGTGAGGATGTAGATGAAACAGTGCTGAATTTTGCGGAAATCAAGGCAATTGCGTCTGGTAATCCGCTGATTATGGAAAAGATGGTGCGTCCGTAAACCGCCAGTTTCACGGCGGTGCGGTCTAGTTAAAATACTCCCTTTAGCAAGGAGTAGGTAAAAGTATTAACGTGGAAAATCCACAACCTATCATTCTACAACTTATCTGATTTTGGAAACAAAACAGGGAGTGTAGCATGTTGTTGTCTGTACAGCTACAGGCAGACAGTGAAGCAATGATTAAAGTTCCTAATAAGTAGCTTTGCTGTGAGAATGAAAATTCGTATATGAGGATAAAAGCTGAATTGCTTGAATGATAGCCAGAGCTAGGGTACAGCCTATGTCCCTGCACGAATGGAATTGAAACGTGCAGCATCCTGGCAGTTATATTTCCATTTTGTATAACTGCGAAATACTCAGGATGGAGCAACCATGAGTAGTGTGTAAATGGCGAAAGTCGTATCCGACAATACGAAAGGCTAATGTTTTAATTAGACTAAACGGAGATTGCCTAACCCCGTAAGGGTATGGCAACAGAGCTTCCGTAGTAGTCCGAGGAACCTGAATCAACAGGGAAAGCTGTAAAAACAGATGCGGGAAAGCCGCCCACATGGCGAAGGGAAGCAGTAAGTTGGTAAAATACAAAGAAAGGAAGGTGCGTGAGGCATTGAGAAATCCAATTAACGTATTGAAAAGCTTAAGCGAGAAATCGCAGGAAAAAACGTATAAATACCAAAGGTTATATCGGAATTTATACAATCCGGAGTTTTATCTGTTGGCATATCAAAATATTTATGCCAATAAAGGCAGTATGACACCGGGAGTAGATGGCATGACAATTGACGGAATTAGTATGGCTCGTATTAACAGAATTATTGAGAGTCTGCGAAACCAAAGTTACCAACCAAAACCTGCAAAAAGGGAGTACATCAAGAAGAAGACGGGCAACAAGAAAAGACCGCTCGGTATATCTTCCGCTGATGATAAACTGGTGCAGGAAGTAGTCAGAATGATACTGGAAAGTATCTATGAGGTTAGTTTTTCCATAAAATCACATGGCTTCAGACCAAACAAAAGCTGTCATACAGCACTGATACAGATTAGAAAAACCTTTACAGGCGCTAAATGGTTTGTTGAGGGAGATATTAAAGCCTGCTTTGACAGTTTTGACCATTCGGTTCTAATTCGTATCCTGCGAAAACGTATTGAAGATGAAACATTTTTAAATCTGATATGGAAGTTTTTAAAAGCAGGATATATGGAGCAGTGGACATATAACAAAACGTACTGTGGCATACCGCAGGGGTCAGGCTGTAGTCCAATACTTGCCAATATCTATCTGAATGAATTAGATGAGTTTATGCAGGAATTGAAGGACAGGTTTGACATAGGAAACTGCAAAAGACGTAAAGTGTCCTATGAATATGAAAGTGTAAGAGGCAAGGCAAAACGCTTGAAAAAGAAATATGCCAAAGATTGGAATGAAGTGAGCGAGGAAGAACGAAACCGACGTGCAAAAGAAATCAGAGAATTAAGAGCAGTATATACAAAACTGCCAAGATATGATGCACGAGATACAGACTTCAAAAAGATACAGTATACGAGATACTGTGATGATTTTCTAATTGGAGTTATCGGAAGCAAGGAAGATGCAGAAGATGTTAAGGCAGAAGTAAAGAAATTTCTTGCGGATGAGCTAAATCTAACACTTTCGGATGAGAAGACTAAAATTACACACACAAATGATTGTGCAGATTTTCTTGATTACAAAATTAAAGTATCAAGAAATGAGGGGATTAAAAGAAGAAAGGACGGAGTAAAATCAAGACCTTTCAGCGGTGTTGTGAAATTGTACGTTCCGAAAGAAAATTGGATTAAAAAGTTGCTGGAATATGAAGCAATAAAAATTATAAAAGACGAAAAAGGTAACGAAAAGTGGAAAGCCATGCATAGTGGCAAAGTTCTGAATAAGAGCGATATTGAGATATTAAGTGACTATAATGCGAAAGTCAGAGGACTGTTTAATTATTATTGCATAGCAGATAATGCTTTTGTAATAGGTAAGTTTGGTAGAGCAATGAAATACAGTATGATGAAAACATTTGCATTTAAGTACAAAACAAAGGTCTCCAAAATCAAAAAGAAATTTGTTGTAAACGGAGATTTTACGGTCAGATATGAAACGAAGCAAGGTACTAAAACTACTGTATTTTATAATCAGGGCTATGGAAAAAGGGAAAATTCGATTGCAGGACAAGTGGAGCTTTTACCACAATACAAGCGATACGATAAGCCAAATAGCCTTGCGAGGAAGTTAAAAACTAAAACTTGCGAATTATGTGGTTGTTATTGTACGGACTTGGAAATACATCAGGTCAAGAAACTAAAAAATCTCAAGGGAAACAATTAGTGGGAAAAACTTATGCTAAAGCGTAGGAGAAAAACACTTGCAGTTTGCCCAAAGTGCCATGAAACTATTCATTCCTGTGATAAAGAACGATAAGTTGAACTTATGGCAAGCCGTATACATCGAGAGGTGTAAGTACGGTTTTGGAGGGAGTGTGGTGCTGTCGAAAGTGATGACAGACTGTGCTTACCTCATGAAGTGGATAATGAAGTGACCAGGCTTCGGGTATTGAAGTCAGCATATGATGGTAAACGCTACATCCTCCAGGATGCTTTTACTTTTCAGTATCCGCTGCGTATTCAAAAAAGCCAGGAGGAGTTGGAAAAACTACGGGCAGACTGTAGGACAAGAGATCAATCGCTGAAGGAAACGCCACAATTTGAAATAACTTTACGTGGAAAAATATATAGGGAACACAAAGAAGCAGGAGAAATGCTAAGAGCCATAATCAATAATATCACAATGTATGAAAAAGTTGAAATTGGCAGATTTAGAGGATTTCCAATAGCGGCGGAAAAAGATTCTATTGGAACGGAGCTTATGATTGAAGGTGAAAAAAGTTATCAAGTAGAGATGAAGGTCAGCGATGCCGGAAATATAATCCGGCTGGAAAATACCCTGAATGGATTGGATAAAATGATAGAAACAATCAGTCAAAAAATGGAGAACTACCGAGTTGATATGAAAAATGCAAAAATTGAATATGAAAAGGAATTCCAATATGAAGATCTGTTAAAAGAGATGCTGCAAAGGCAGACTGAAATTAATACACAGTTGGAACTAAAAGAAGAAAAGGAGGTTATCTATGAAGAAATAGAGGAAGCAGATATTTCAAAGCAGGCAGGAATCGTACGATAACAGAAACGCTGCAGAGGCGTTTTTTTAATTGATGAAGGGAGATTATATTTATGAATTATAACATGAGAGTATATAAAATCGAGAAAGAGGACAGTAATTTAAGAGGGTTTGTGAGCATTACATTTGAGGACAGTTTCTGTGTAAAGAATATTGCATTAAAAGAGTCGTCCAAAGGGAATCTGTATCTGGAAATGCCAAAATACCGGGATTTTGAGACAGAGGACTATGTGCCTTATTTTTCCTTTAAGGATGGAGAGTTCCGCAAGGCAGTAACCGAACTGGCAGCAGATGCTTACCACCAGATGACAGGAGAAGAAAAAATGATAGATGTGGAACAGTCCTGGGGAGATGAGGAGATGTATTATGACCTGAGCGTGTCTCCAATCCGGGGGAATGATACATTTAAAGCTGAAGCGGCAATTAAGATTCAGGATGCATTTGCAGTCCAGCAGATCCATGTGATCCAGGGATGGAATGGTAAGACTTTTGTGGGGATGCCCCAGCGTGAGAACAGGCAGAAACAGGAAAAAGAGGATATCGCACATCCAGTCAGCGGTGACTTTAAACGGGAATTGGAAACAGCGGTAATGGATGAATATCATAAGAAACTGGAAAATCAACGGCAGACCGGGAGACAGGCACAGAGCAGATAAAAAATGAAAATATGTATGGACTTTTTTACCATTTGGAAGTAATATAGATAAAAATGAGATTAACCAAATCAGGAAAATGGAGGATTTTACATGGCTAGAGGAAGAAAAAAAGAGCTCAATTTGACATTGGAAGAACAGTTGGAGAAGTTACAAATTGAAATTGATGAACATACAGAAACCCTGAAGGTTTTAAAATCTAAGAAAAAAGAAATTCTCAAGAAGATCGAGGATAAAGAAAAAGAAGATGTATATCGGGCATTTTTAGACTCAGGAAAAAGTTTGGATGACTTGAAATCATTGTTGCAAAGCCAAATGGTTGATAAGAGTGATGATACTGGGAATGATGAATAATGACAGAGCGCTGCAGGAATAGCCTTGCAGCGCTTTTTAAATATTCAGAAAGGGGGAGGGATGTGGTATAATGAAAATTAAAGATTTGGATGATTTTTTGGAAGATGAGGAGCCGGTCAGCGGCTTTTTTATTTTGGATAAAAACGAAGAATATCAGGAAATAGACGAAGAAAATTATATCCATATTGTATAATTGTAATTGAATAGCTATGTTGCAATATAGAAAATATGTTATTCATTTACAGGGTGGAATATCTATAGAGCTACTTCTCATATACATCACGTTTTTTGATAAAAATTGGAAAATGGTAATAGTTAAAGTTTAGAATTGATTATACTGGTCGGGATATAACTACGTCCTATTACATATAAACGTCAATTTATTACATTATTCTAAATTCATGATTTATTGTGATATCTTATAAAAAAAAAGAAAGGAAGGAAGTTATTATGGATAAAATTAGTGAACAATTAATGCATCTCAGAGAGATAAATGATGAGACGGTAAAAAATCTTTCAGGACCTTATTTTGTATCTTGGGACGTAACTAACAGATGTAATTTTAAATGTCTTCATTGCCTTAATCGCAGTGGAGATAGTGATTATTACAAATCATTTTCTGATGAACTAACGGAAGATGAAGCGATGAATTTATGTGATCAAATCATCGAAATTAATCCTTTTTCTGTTTGTATATGTGGAGGAGAACCTTTACTGCGCAAAGATATATTTAAAATTCTTAAAAAGCTTAGTAGTAACATTTTTCAAGTAAATATGGTTTCTAATGGATATCTTATTGATGAAGAAAAAGCTGAAATGATAAGTCAATCAGGTATCACTATGCTTCAAATTAGCCTGGATTCGGACGGGGAAAATTTCCATGATGCATTTAGAGGTCATGACGGGGCGTTTAGTCATGCGCTTAAAGCAATTAAAATCATGAAAAATAAACATATCCAGCAATTTGCTGTCGCTTTTTGTCCTACGACATTGAATATCGACCAATTTGACAATTTTGTAGATATTATGGTCGAGAACGGAGTAAAAAGTATCAGAATGATGCCGTTATTACCTCTTGGAAGAGGGTATGACAATTATGTGAAATTGAAACCATCAGATGATCAGTATCTGGATCTTGTTTACAAAATCAAAAAGAAAGAAGAGCAATATAAAAATGAGGCACTAAATATTGAATGGGGAGATCCTCTTGAGCATATTGCACTTCCTGTTTTTGAAAACAGGAATATTGCACTTTCATTAGAAGTAAGGTCTAATGGAGATATTGGACCATCAATCTATATGCCTATTTCTGTTGGGAACATAAGAAAGCATACGTTAAAGGAATATTGGGATAGTGGATTTAATTTCATTTGGAAACGTCCTGAAGTATTAGAAATGGCCAAAAGGTATGTTACTGTTAGTGATTTTAAAGATGTAAAACTCAAGGCATGGACCGATGAAAGAAAATATATAGATATTATCGAAGAATAAAAGGAGGATTAATTATGGTACCCAAAAGATGTGATAAAAATGTTTATATTAGACATGAAAAAAACAATTGTTGTACAGTAGATTCCAGTGAGTATGGTCTAAAGATGCTTAATTCAACTGCAACTTTCGTTTTTGACCATTGTGATGGCAATAATTCGTTGGATGATATTATCAGGTTAATGCAAAAAAAATATCCAGATGTTGATAAAGAACAGCTTACCAGTGATGTAAAGGAAATTTTATATTATTTAAAAGATTTAAAATTGCTGCAGTTTGAAAATGAAAAAGAACCATCAGGAGTGATTTTTAAAACTGCGTCGGATTACGATTTTGGAGAAATGAAGAAGTTTATTCTTGCAAATAAAAATCGCGATGATGTATTTATTTATGAAAAGTCACCGGTGTTTTACCGTGAACACTTGTTAAGAAGTAGGCAGTTTTCACTAAATGAATTATCCTACATATGTAAAGTAGAAAATGAAATAAAACATCTTATTACAATCAATCAAATAGATATGTTAACAGGAACCACTAAAATAACAGTGTTTATCTGTGATGTTAATGAAGAGCATTTTGAGAGTTTTTTCAATTATGTATTAAATGACTTGAAACGGTTTAATGTAAATAAAATCGAATTCCATCAAATTGAAAGTTTAACAAAATTTGATTTGTATAATAGTTTGGGCTTTGTTGAAGAAGCTGTACTCAAAAAAGAATATAAGGGGCAAGATATTACTATTTTTTCCTGCTTTATAAGTTGAATATACAAAGGAGACGTATATGCTGGATTACAAAAATGTAGAATTAATTCATAAATTTAAAGATTTTCTTGACACACATAATTATGATATTATAACGCAAAAAATATGTTCAAAAAACTATTTTATAAATCCATTACCAAATTATGCATATGTTAAAAGCTATACGAAGTTACTTGAAGAGAAAGATGCATATTTGATTAGGTTACTCCTCTTAGGAGATAAAATTAGCTATTATAAAGCAATTGACTTTTGGGGAACAGAAATTATCAACGAGCTTATTGAATTAGAAGTAATTAAAAATGATGACAATGAGTTTATTCAAACTAATGAAATTATCATCATACCATATATGGCAAAATATTTTGCAGTAGGTGTCCCATATTACTATCCACATTGTAGGAATAAAGATGAAGATGTATATATTGGTCCGGATTCGTATATTTTAACTAATAGCCAAATTTGCAATAGAAGCAACAAAATTCTTGATTTATGTACAGGAAGTGGAATACAACTGATTACAGGATGTGAAAAAGCTGGTTGGGCAAAGGGGATAGGAGTTGAATATAACCCAAATGCAGTCCCAGTTACGAGATTCAATGTGGCTTTAAATAGCATGGAAGATATAATTGAAATTCGTACAGGTTCTTTGTATGACCCAGTAAAAGAGGAAAAATTTGATGTTATTTATTCTAATCCACCGTTTATTCCGGTTCCAAAGGGGATAAAATATCCCTTATGCGGAGATGGAGGAGAAAACGGTCTAGATATAGTTGACCAAATATTGGCTGGATATGATCAGCATCTTAATGATGGTGGATGGGGAATAATGGTAGGGGAGACATTGGGTGATAAAGAAGGTCCATTTTTGCAGAAATCTTTAGAAAAATACATATCAAATTATGACGTTAACCTAACATTGTTAAATAGTATTGACTTGTCTACCCAATCAAGTAATGTAAGTTCTTTGACAAATATAGTTAACCCTTCGGAGAGAAAGTGTGATGCAAAGCAATGGTTGGAGTTATATGATAAATTAGGTGCTACACGATACTACTCCTTTATTCTTAGATGTCAAAAGAAATTAGTATCTAAAATAAAGATAAGAAATTATGCAGATTTTTGGAAGGACGAAAATATTCCGGCACTCACGAATAAATATAATTTTGAATTACTAGAAGGAAATAAGTATTCAATCATGTTAGATGGTCAGACAATCACTACAGTAGATAATTTAATAAAGGAATTTCTACTTTTATGTAATGGTAAAGATAGTTTAAAGACTATTCTTGCAAAAGATATATTTAGTGAGGATATCAGAAAACGAGAACAAATTATGGAAGCATGTGCACAATTAGAACTAATGAACATTATATGCAGATGAGTTGCAGTAGTAAAAAAGTAGTCTAAGAGGGATTCTCTTTTTGGCTATACTCATGATTCATATAGTATGATCGAAAAGCATATGTAAATTCACACATAAAAGCAGTTCCTCTTGTTTATGTGGCGACAGCAATATGTCAAGAGTATTGCCATGTAGTGGAGCATAGCAATTTTGATAAGAGCTTAGCTACTGTATGAATTAATTCAAGTGGAACCGTAGTTCGACTTCATGCGACTAAAAAATATAGTAGTAGTTAGGGGATTATTTCTCCAACTATGAGATTTAGAACGGAGGAAATAACATGGATGAAAAGTATGAAAAACCTGAAATTCTTGATCAGTCAGTGACACCTAAAGGAGTAGCCTTACCGTTTGCAGCAAATGCGTTGGTTGTGGTTAATTACATTGGGGCCGGAAATTATTCAGTAGCAGCAAATGCTCAAGTTGCATACAACTTAATAGGAACAAAGAATGCTGCAGTTGCTGGATAAATAGGTTATAGCTGTAACATAATTTGCTTATGTCTAATCCACTACCGCTCTAATTGATGCTATTACTTCCATAGTTTGTTTTTCTATAGCGTTTAGGCAACATAAGCAATATTATTATAATTTGGGTATTTCTTAATTTGAAATACCCAAATTATTATTTAGAATACATTTAAAGAAGGAGATAATACATATGAAAATACTATTAACATTTGTTCCTGCGCTTGTGAGAAAAAATAAATTTGAAGTATTAAATTCCCCACCCTTAGCATTGTATGTTTTGGCGGCTTGCGTAAAAAAGTCTGGACATGAGGTGGAGGTTATTGATCCGTGTGAGTTTTTGACTTTCGATAAAAATGACAATTTAATAGAAAATACTTATAAATTTATATGTAATAGGATGGAGGACTGTGATGTTATTGCATTTTCATCAAATACATTTAATTGGGGAATTACTAAAGAAATTTTAGATTCTCTTATTAATAATAAAAAGTCAAAAAAAATTATATTAGGAGGATTACACCCTACTATTTTTGATAGGCATGTTTTGGAGATTACATGTGCAGAATATGTAATACGCGGTGAAGGTGAAAAAACATTAGCGAATCTCCTAGATGCAATAAATCATAAGTTAGATGTTAAAAACATTTTAGGAATTACATACAAAAAAGATGGAGTAATACATAGGAATGAGGATGCAAAGCCATTAACATTAGATGAATGGAAAGATGCACCTTATCCAGATTACTCTTTGTTACCAGTTAATAATCCTTATCTATACATACCTGTAGAATCATCTCGTGGTTGTCAGTTTAGCTGCGCTTTTTGTTCAATTCCGCATAGACATAATTGGAGAGCATTGCCAGCAGAAGAGGTGATTGATAGGGTTAAGTATGCGTTAAGAGAAACTGCTACAAGTATCCCGATTAAATCAATACTTTTTGTTGACGATTGCTTTACGAATGATCCGATGAGGATTAGAGAAATTAGAAACAATTATAGTAAAGAAATTAATATGAATATTCCTATTGGGATAGAAGTCAGAGCTACTGATATTATCAAGGGTGATTTTATTCAGAATAGTAATAGAAATGAGTTTAGTTTTATGCAAATCGGTGTTGAATGCGGTTATGACGAGGGACTAAAAAAAATAAAAAAAGGTTTAAGTATGGAACAGTTATATAAAGCGCTTGATATTCTATCGGAAAAAGGGTATGAAGAGATGGCGTTCCTTTCTTTTATTATAGGTTTTCCGTGGGAAAGTAAAGATGAAATTATAATGACTCTAAATTCGGTAGAAAATATTGCTGAAAAGTATAATATAATTTGTAATGTTAACTGGCTTATGTTATTACCGTCAGCAATTTGGGAAGAAAGAAAAAAATATAATATTACTTTAGATGAGTCAGTGTTTGACGATAAAGCCTGGAGCTATGATGAAAATGTGTTTTTTAAAGCACATCCGAATTTGAATATTAGTATTATGAAGTACGCATTTGAGAAAGTAAAAAATATGCGTTTAAGAGGGTTAAAAGTAAATTTAAATATGCCTGATATTAAAAGCGTATTTGAGGTTATTTTTGAAATGAAATATGCACGTTAGAGTATGTATAATAATCCAGGCAATAGGTTAATAGGAGAAATATGAATAAGTATATTAAGCCATATTTTAAAAAAAATATTAAGAGTATAATTATATTATCAATAATATCTGTTGTGTATACTTTATTAGCACTAGTAACGCCATACTATAATGGTGCTTTTTTAGATGTATTAATAAGCAAACCTAATTTAGAAAGTGTTTTGCATTTTGCTTATTTCATAATTTTTTTAGGATTGTTTTCTAGTATTAATAATTACTTTTACTCTCTACTTAAAGTTAAAGTTGTAAATGTTATGTCATGCAATATAATGAACAACATGATTCAGCATTTACGGAAAATTTCTTTATTAAAATTCAATCAATATGATCCTACATATTTAAATCAAAGGGTCAATAGCGATTCTGTTGCCTTGGTAACTTTTTATATAGAAAACTACCTTTCAATATTTCTGAATTTGTTTATGATATGTGCTATAGCGTTATTAATTAATGAAATAAATACATATATATTAGTTTTAGCGTTGATGTTTATTCCTCTCTATATTTTTCTTTATTTCCGATTAAAAAAGCCATTGTTTAAGGCAAGTTATAAATTTAAAGAAGCAAGTAATAAGTATATGAATGATATAAATGAACAATATAGAATAAATGAAGAGGTAAAAATAAGTGCTGATTTTACATTTTGGGGGAGATTTGTAAACAATATTTTTTCAACATATATTAAAGAAATTTTGTCTTATAATAAAATTGCATACCTATTTTCCTCAGTTGATGGACTTTTAGGATTATTATTTACTTCTGGAGTATTAATAGTGGGAGGAATACAAATAATTAATGGTAACATGACAATAGGGGAATTTACTATTGTAAACGCATATTTTTCAATATTAATTCAAAGTGTGCAATATTTTTTTGAATTAGGAAACCAGTATCAAGATACAAAGGCAGCTTATATAAGGCTTTGTGAACTTTCGGAAATTAAAGAGGAGGGTTATGGTAATAACATAATTGATGATATTGATATAATAAATGTCATAAATGTTGATTATCCTTTTATCTCTAAAAAAAAGGTAAAATGCTCTTTTCAAAAAAACAATATTTATGGTATCATTGGAGCAAATGGAGCAGGGAAAACTACTTTAATTAAAATTATTATTGGTGTATTACAACTATCTAACAATAGTGGAAGCATTGAGGTTAATAGAATAAGTCTCTCAGAAGTGGATATATATAATTTTAGAAGAAGAATTATTTCTGTAATGACACAAAGCATTCAGTATTTAAATATAACAGTAAAAGAGTTACTTTTTGAACATCTATTAGAAAAGACTACAGAGGGCATTATTAGAAAGATTTCACATTTAAGTCTAAAACATTTGTACTTTAATGAAACATTTGATTTGAATTCTCTGATGGAAAAAAGGTTAAGTGAATTATCCGGTGGAGAAAAACAAAAAATATTATTCCTACGAACAATCATTAAGGATGCACAAATATACATATTCGATGAACCAACAGCTAATTTAGATTCTGACAGTGTTGAAGATATTATTAAATTCATGGAAGTCTTAAAAAATGGAAAAATAGTTATCATAATAACACATGAAACAGAATTATTCAATATATTTGATGAGACAATTAATTTATAAAATATTAAAAAAATATTAAACCTCCAAACTGTTATGAGATATATTTACAACGGGTTGGAGGTATTATAATACAAAAATGTCTAATTCAATTTATTCAGATAGTATGCACGACTATTTGTTACATATATTATACATATTAAAACAATTCAAATAATCAATATGAGTAATCTGGGGCTGATTACACCGCCTGTCCGGACTATGGAAACCGCAGTTCCATTTTAATGGAAACCGGCATTCCGGTGTTGAAAACCCTTTAAATATAAAAGACTTATAATGAAAGTATTCACCAAACTGGTGTAAATTCATTATAAGGAGGTCATTATTATGACCAAGTATCGCGAGATTTTAAGACTTCACAGTCTACATCTCAGTCAACAGAGCATTGCTGATAGCTGCAGTGTCTCTAAGAAAACCGTCAATAGTGTTCTTAAGAAAGCAAGAGAATTAAATATTTCATGGCCGCTCGATAAGAACCAAACTGACGAAGTCCTTGCCGGAATCCTATTTCCAGAAAAAGGAAAGTATATCGAGGCTTCGAATAAGCGTATGCCGGACTATTCCTACATCCGCAAGGAGTTGCTCCGTAATGGAGTCAGTAAAAAGCTCTTGTGGACCGAATACATGGAGGAATGCCGTTTAAATGGCGATGAACCTTTAATGTATTCCCAATTCTGCTATTACATCCAACAGGATGAGCAGAAACACCGTGCAACCATGCACATCAATCGTAAACCTGGTGAACAGGTGGAAGTGGACTGGGCTGGTGATCCAGCTCATATCATCGATCCGGATACAGGGGAAATCATAAATGCTTGTGTTTTCGTTGGTGTGTTGTGACCTATAGCCAATACGTGTATGCAGAAGCATTCATTGATGAAAAACAGCCTGCATGGATCAGGGCACATGTCCATATGTATCAGTTCTTTGGTGGTGTTGCTAAGATTCTAGTTCCTGACAACTGCAAAACAGCAGTGATACATAACAATAACTGGAACGATCAGCGAATCAATACCACCTATCAGGAAATGGCTGTGCACTATGGTACAGCTATTATTCCAGCCAGAGTGCGTGCGCCAAAGGACAAGCCTAATGCAGAGGGATCAGTTGGAAATATTTCCACATGGATCATTGCTGCACTTCGTGATGAACAGTTCTTTTCACTTGCAGAACTAAATCGTGTCATTCGTCAGAAACTGGACGAATTCAATAAACGGCTCTTTCAAAAGAAAGAAGGCAGCCGATTGGAACTCTTCCGCGACGAAGAACTGCCATTACTGGCTCCCCTACCTGCTACCTCTTTTGAACTGGCAGACTGGAAACAGGCCACCGTTCAGTTTAATTATCACATATCCATCGACGGAATGCTATACTCTGTTCCGTATGAATACATTAAACGCAAGGTAGATGTCAGGGTGACTGATACTACGATTGAAATTTTTTACAACCATAACCGCATAGCTTCCCACAAAAGACTTCATGGCAGAAAGGGTCAGTATGACACTATTCTGGAGCATATGCCGGAGGATCACCAGAAATATCTGGAATGGAACGGTGACCGTTTCCGTAAGTGGGCTGAGCGGATTGGCAACAATACGTACAAGGTAGTGGATGCAATCCTTACCTCCAAACGTGTGGAGCAACAGACCTATAAAGGCTGTATGGGACTTCTTAAGTTGGCTGATAGATACTCAGTCGAACGATTAGAAGCTGCCTGTGAAAAGGCGCTCAGCTATACAGCAACACCTAGCTATAAGAGCATTAAAAACATCCTTACAGCAGGGCAGGATAAATCTGTTGATACTGATTCTGAAATAAAACCAGCAAACACACAAAACAAGTATGGCATCACAAGAGGTGCCGACTACTATCGGAGGTAAATACATATGACAAACCAGAGTACGATTGATAAATTAATTGAAATGCGTCTTAGTGTTAGGCGGCAAATTATATATCCCCCCAATGCCTTTATCGCCGCAAATTTAAATCTCCATTTAAATATAAATGCCCTGACAGTGTGCCATGAAAAACAGCACGCTTTTTTCTTGCATCTTTGCCTGGCAGGTGTATGATGATATTGTTGCACGAAAAAGGGAGAAACCTCACCGACCAAAGCCTGGTTCCTCCCATTGCTCTATGATTCCGGTAAAACCGCAATCACATCCACATACTTATGATACGTCTATTTTCTATTTTTGACAAGCTGAATCATATCCATTTTTCTGAGATGTGAGGTCAGAGGAATGTATACGTTTCGGATCGGCAAGGAGAATCGGTTAAAGCAGATCGCTCAGTAATAGTGGGCATCAAAAGTCACAATGTAAAAGGATAAGCAAGAATACTGTCCTATCATTTTTTAGTCAGTTGGCAGATTGGAAAGTGTGCAGGCTGGATTTCTAAAACTTAATGCAAAGAATAGACCTGTAGTCTGCAGAAGTTTTAACTATGGGATAGATAGAATCCGTAGCTAAACAGTTGCTTGGCTATGGATAGGCAAGATGAAGGAAGTGAGGACTCTGGCAGGAATATCCGATGTTTCTGGTATACAGGGAGACTGTCATAGTAGGATGAGTATACAAATGTAAAGAAGAAAATATATATATTTTATTTTGTGCACCTAAGCACAAATAGGGAGGTGCAACATATTGAAGTATTTTGCATATGTAGGTAGTATGAGAGGAAAAAAATCAGTTGGATACAAGATTGTAAATTGCATACATGAACATTTAAAAAGTGAATCAAATTCATTTGAAATATTAACAGCCAATAATAGCTCAATGAATTTCTGTGAGGGATGTTTGAATTGTTTTAAAACTGGATATTGTCCTCTTGATTTAAAAGATAATTTGAATGTAATGAAGGATATGATGAAATGGGCTGACGTTTTAATTATAGCGTCACCGGTATACTTACATCAGGTTTCAGGAAATATAAAAACTTTGATAGATCGCCTTTCTTATTGGACACATATATTTCAACTAATAGGGAAACGAGTGATTGTATGTTCAGAAACAAGTACAAGTGGTAATGAGTATGCGATATCTTACTTGAAAAAAGCTTTTTCCGGTATGGGAGGATACGTTGTAGGGGAAATAAAAGTTGATATAAATACTTCTCCGCTGGACTTAAATGAAATGGTCGAAAAATGTATAGAAAATCTTGAAAAGTCCTTTATTTGTCCCAATACTTTGAAGTCAACTATGTTCCAAGAAGAACTTTTTTTATGTATTAAAAAGTAAATATATGAAGTTAGATACACATGAGTCTCAATTTTGGAGAAAAAATGGTTTATTATTATATGAAACTTTTGAAGAATTACTTAATTCTAAATTAACCAATGGCCAGAAAATACAGTCTCCTATTGAGTTTCCATATAAATCCTGATTTCTATATATTTAAAATAGCAGTATTTTATATTTATTGATAGGTATAAAATGCTTACTTTCCCAGAGTAGGTATAGAAGCTAACAACTATTTCAAAATATTTTGAAATAGTTGTTGACTTCTATATATAAGGGCGTTATACTATTCTTAAATAAAAGAAATGGGGGGAGTTCAAATGAATGAGTAATGAAAATCTGTTTAAAGCTCTTGCCGATCCAACAAGAAGAAAAATTTTACTATTATTAAGGGATGGAAAAATGACGGCTGGTGAGATAGCAAAAAAATGTGACTTAAAGGATTCTGCAATATCATATCACTTAAAGCTTCTAAAAAAAATAGATCTAATTTGTGAGGAAAGGTATAAAAATTTTATTTATTATGAAATAAACACCACAATATTAGATGAAATTATTTTATGGATTAATTCATTAAAAGGAGGGAATTTAAATGAAAAATAAGAAAGAAACTATGTTTAATATTTTGATGTTTTTACCAATGGTAGTAGTAATTATCTCTTTATTTTACTTACCGGAGAGTATTCCAGCTCATTACGGAGATGGATTTGTCGTAGACCGATGGGGAAGTAAATATGAAGTGTTGATTTACGGAATAATACCAATAGTTTTTGGGGGAATCATGAGGGTTATCGCTCAGTCGGATACAAAAGAATCTAATAAAAATGTAAGAATTTATGGCGGAATAATTGGTTTAGGCGTTTTTAATGTAATAATATTTGGATTTGTTTACAATGCTTTTAGGCTTACAAGTCTTAGTGATAAGCTAATTGCGATAAACCTATCTCAAATAATTTTAGTAACGTTGGGAATAGCTCTTATCTTAATGGGAAATATTATTCCTAAAACTAAAATGAATAAGTTAACTGGTATTAGATATCCAGATGGGATACAAGATGAGAAAACATGGAATATACGACAACGTGTAGGTGGTATAAGTATGATGATAGTTGGGGCAATTATTATCATAGTCAACTTGGTTTTTAAGGCTAGCAGCTCTGTTATACTTATTACATTACTCCTGTTGATAATAGTGATACCGACATCAATATTAGCAAATAAAATAATAGTGAAATAATTAGAATCCTTTCCGGCACCTTTTGGTGCCGGTTTTTATTATTAGAGGCATAGGTTAATTAAATTATTTAGGGGGAAAATGGGGTGTGTATTTAAGATTATACTCTTAAGGATTAAAAGATTGATATATAGTAGACTGTTGCAGGATTTTTGCATTGCTTTTTTGATGTAATTGTTACGTGAAAACGCGGAATAGTTACATATTGGAAAAGTGACTGGTTTTAAATGCTATTATAAGTTTGTACAGAAAATAATTTTTAATTAGCTGACAAATAAAAAGTCAACAGTTTGGAAAGGTCAAATGTAAAAACATGTGTCTTGCAGAGTACAGAGGGAGCCTGCTTTGACGCATGAAACTTATCTAGGAGTAATCACTGAAGGATATATTGATACTGATACTAATGTTGGTATGTGTAGATGTTCCTGTAGAGGCAGCGTAATACATCTCTAATCTCAGCCGTGAGCTGGGAACCAAGAGACACTTCGAAAACTGGGCGTCTAGTTGTATATAATATTTGGAAAGATTAGTAATTACCGCATCCATGTTCATAATTATGCCATTTCTTTGTTGGCTTTTAATGGTAAGGAATATTCTACTCATTGTCTATTCAATCTACTGTGCGTGATACGGACGGATCAGGAGAACAGTTCAAATTGCATAAATGCGTGTTGTGAATGAGGTAATGGTTATCAGACTAATTAACGTTTGTTGAATCCGAATAGGGCTGATATATCGATTTCTCCTTACATTTTAACAGCCGAACAACTAGATGGATAATTCCTTATCGGCTATAAGGGGCAATAATCATAAATATATTATAGTAGATAGGAACTGAAATGCTTCAATTTCTAATTATTGACAGTAATCAAGAGAAAAGAAGGGAACTTGCTTCTGAACTAAAAAAGCATCTGAATCAATTCAACAATATCCGTATATAAATGAAATAGATGGCAGCACAATTTACGATGTGTCAAATTGGAAGAGATATGATGCGACTTTTATTAGTATCAGTGGAGACCGAATGAATTATAGAAAATTTGATTACCCCAATTATATTAGAAACCTAAATCGACAAATATTAATAGTTTTCTATTCAGATATACTTACAAATCAAGTGGCAAAATATTTGTATAAGTTTTTCCCTATAAATTATCTTCGTGTGCCGTTTGATAGTTATAAAGTCCAAGAAATTGTTAAGAGAATAAGTGAGGAAAAAGACCCTGCCAGAATCTTCATTGAAACAAAAGAAGTATGTTTAATAAGGTAAGTGACGCATAACAGGACATCTTGTTTGCGATCCATCTTTATGCAATAATTATCGCAGTTGGAGTATTCACTTCATATTCCATTTCGGAATCTGCGATATTGGAGCATTTCACTCTAAGGTCTTTCTCAAACTTCTACGCTCCGGGATCTACTATCGTAAAACTATAGATTATTTCACTCCAACAGTTGTGGAGGATTTATCAGTGACAAGAAGAAAAATGTCCAATGAGCAATGGATGGAAATGATCCAAACTTGTAGAAGCAGTGGACTCAGTGATTATCAGTGGTGCAAAGAGAACGATGTTGCTGTCAGCACTTTCTATAAGCATGCAAAGGAGTTCCGTGAAAACGCATGCATCTCACTGCCGTCTTTTGGCACGCGTAACGTTCATGATACTCAGGAGGTGGTGCAAGTGAATCTGGAAACCAAAACTTCTGCTCTTATAGAGCATAGTGATCCATTAGCTATAGAGTGTCCTGCGATTAGTCTCCATATAAACGGCATCCGGATGGATATTCATGACCATGTGGATCCTGTTCTTTTAACCAATGCACTGCAGGCACTTGGGAACCTATGCTAGGCGATATCTCCAAGGCCGGAAAGATATACATTATCTGTGGATTATGCTCAGGATATTTTTATCCTCATCTTTTTATTGAACTGCTGTTATTATCAGCCTTATTGATAAGAAGATGAGGATAACTTTTTTATCTCAGTCCGCACAATCTTGCCATTTCCACCTCATTGTTAGGCCATTCAGGCTGCTCTTCAGTTGCGAAACTTCCAGATTCCATTGCCTTTCTCATCATCTCTACGGAAGGAGTGGCATAGAGCCGTGTTGTTTCGGTTGATGAATGCCCAAGAATACGGGATATCAGCTCCAATTCAGTTCCGTCTTGGTACAAATTTGTCGCCCTTGTTCTCCTAAATAAATCCAAAAGTTTGGATTTGAAACGCCGAACCCATGCAACAGGTCTGTACCGTGATGGTGTTGCAGTGGAAGCTATTGCATCAGCACTGGGACATGCCAGCATTCAGACAACAAAAGATCATTATGCATTTCCGTCTCTTGCACAAAGCGTGATAATTACAGAGCCAGAGAATCAGGAGTGGCCTGATGACGAAAATGAAATAGCGCGCATTTGTGGCTTAAGATAGTTTGTGTTGAACAAAATCGCTGCGCGATGGCTGTTTAAAGCTATTGTACGGTTCCATTTACTCGCATAAAAATAGCAGTGGTAAATAAGTCCTAAATAAGGTATTGTTAAATCACCACAAAATAACAGCCTTAAACATAAAGGATTTTCACTACCACTGCCATGAATAGATTAACATATATTGTCTTTTCAAACAAGCATTTTTATGAGGCCCATGCCCCTCCTATTGTCAGAAGCGTTTCATGGAACACTTTTTATGACAATTGGAGGAACTATAGATGAATGAAAAATACCTTTTGAAATTACAGCAGGATATACTGTTGAAAAATTTTACGTCAAGCACCCGTGAGGATTATTATCGTTTGTGAACCGCTTTCTGGGCTTTACCGGTAAGGATGCTATGTCCATCACTTACACGGACATACGCAAATTCATTTTTCACATGAAAGATGCCGGTCACAAAAAAGCTTCCACCATCAATGTCTATACTGCGGCTATCCGTTTTTTCTTTGAGTACACGCTTGGATATGTATGGGATTCTAAAAAAATTCCAAAAATGAAGCGTGACCGTAAACTTCCGGTAATCCTCACCAGGGAACAGGTGAATCTGTTCATTGATTCCATGGATAATTATAAACACAAGGCCATTACCGCAACCATGTATTCTTCCGGTCTGCGGGTCAATGAAGTGTGTCATCTCCATTACGGGGATATCCTGAGAAAACAGAAGATGATCCATGTCCCTCTGTCAAAAAACCGTCAGGACCGTTATGCAATACTGAGTGACCGCAATCTTGAAATCCTTACGGAATACTGGTACCGTTATGACCGTCCGAGGGGCTGGCTGTTTCCAAGCACCGTAAGGGACGAGCCTCTTACAAGTTCGGCGGTCGAGCTGTTTATTAAAAAACAGGTACGGAAACTTGGATTACCAGAAGGGGTGACGCCCCATACAATGCGGCACTGCTTCGCCTGCCACGCGCTTGAGGATGGCGTCAGCCATACATTCATTCAGCAGTTATTAGGACATCGCAGTCCGGCTTCTACTGATGTGTACCTGCAGATGACATCCAAGGCACTCATGGGAGTCCGCAGCCCGTTTGATCGATTTGAAGACAAGAAAGATGAGGGCAGTGGCGATGGCAGATAAACCGACCATGCAGGATGTCCTCCGGCAGTTTTATGCAAGATATCTGGATGTTTATACGCCAAATAGTCATCAGGCAAAAACAGTTCACCATATCCTCAACTGTAAAACCGGTGCATATGGAGCCAATATCTCCCGCTGTGGCAGCTGCGGGTACGCCCAATACCATAATAATTCCTGCCGTGACAGATCCTGCCCAATGTGCCAGGCATTATCCAATGAACTGTGGGTTGACGCACAGAATGAACATATCCTGGATATCGACTATTACCACCTTGTATTCACCTGCCCCAGCGAATTGAATCCGTTGATTTACTGTAATCAAAAAGACCTGTATCCTTTGTTTTTCCATGCTGTGGCAGAAACAATTCTGGAATTATCGGAAGACCCGGTACATCTGGGCGGCACACCCGGTTTTATCAGTATCATGCATACGTGGGGCTCCAACCTGTCTTATCATCCGCACATCCATGCGTTATCGACCTGCGGGGGACTGGACGCGGAACGTAACTGGTGCCAGAAAAAGGAGAGATTCTTCCTTCCCGGACAAGTGATGGCCATGCTTTTTAAAGGGAAATTCCTGGCGGGGCTAAAAAAAATGCACGATGCAGGAGGACTCTGTTATGAAGGTGAAGCTGAAAAATACCGCAATCAGTATGAATATCAGGAATTGTTAGATGTTTGTTATGAAAAGAACTGGGTTACGGATATACGGGAATCCTTTGCAGGAGCAGAAACCGTAATGAATTATCTTGGTCGTTACACACACCGGATTGCAATCAGTAACAGCCGTATCCTTCAAATGGATGAAAATACAGTAACAATTCGGATAAAGGACTATAAAAATGGAGGGGCATGGAAGGAATTAACTCTGGAAGGGGTGGAATTCATCCGTCGTTTCCTCATGCATATCCCACCGAAGAGATTTGTCAGAATCCGCCGTTATGGCCTGATCAGCAACCATAACAAAGGGAAGCTTATTCCAATCTGTCGTAATCTGACTGGCTGCCGTGGGTTTCTAAGACGGTTCAGAAAGAATGATAAGGTACATGCAATTAAAGTGCTGTATAAAAAAGATGTGACTGTATGCCCGTGCTGTGGAGAACCGCTGTCCTATGAAGTATGTCCTGGATATCGTAGACGGCGAAAAGACAGTGCATAAACATCCCCATTCAAACGAATATGGCTGTCATTCAATTGGGGAAAGGGGAAGTGCGCCCTAAAATCCGTAAAGTCATCAAAATACTCCGGTTAAAACTGGTAGGATATCCGGTAGATGGCAGCAGAGCAAAGTTTTGAAACTCCATATACCAAACGCGACTTTGTTCAATTCGGAAAAACCAAAAGTGTGCTGAATAAGAGGGCACAAAGGACTGCCCTCTTATTCAACCCACCTTCGGTTCTTTCCTTAGAAATTATCCGAATATTCGGATAAGACAGAGATGGGTTCACTATGCTTTACAAGCGTTTGGAATCGGGGCGGTATCAATGGCCACGTAATAAGGACGAGGTACGGCTGCTGTCCAGGCAGCAACTACGGTGGCTGTTGGAAGGGCTGACAATCGAGCAGCCAAAAGCAATTGGAAGTATAAAAAACAGGTCTTTTTAGCCAGTTTTTGTCAAGCTTTTTCTTTCCCGGACAAGGAGAAAAAGATGCTGAAAACCCTTGTGTTTTGGGCACTTTTAAGCCCTCTTTGCACCTTGAAAACATAGTAAACAGCACTGTTTTGTGGTATACTAAAAGTATCATTTAAAAGGCGTTTGGTACGGTTTATCATCATGGATTTCAAAGAAAAACTGATCTCTGATCAACAAAAGACAATTGAATCATTGAGCCATGAAATCTCTGCCCTTCGAGATGAATCCGCAAGACGGGAAATTGAGCTTAACGAGCAGATCAAACGCTTGAACCAGGAGATCGCCAATCTTAGCGAGACCCTTCGCACGATTGCCGGCGGACGTTTTGCACCGTCTAGTGAATCTTCAAAAGCACGTCAAATCGAAGGGCAGCTTAATCTGGATTTTTTTAATGAAGCCGAGTATCACTCGGCTGACAACACTCCAGAACCAACCGCTGCTGAAATCGAAACCGATGAGGTCAAAGCCGAAAAAAAGCGAAGTCCCCGGGGAACACGGGAGGTACTCTATCACAACCTTCTGGTCCGGGAAGAGATATATCAGCTTCCTGCAGAGGAAAAGGCATGTGGGTATTGCAATACGGAGTTTACCTATCTTTGCAAAGAGATTGTCCGCGAGGAAATCCGTATTATCCCAGCCCAAGTGGAACGGGTACAGATTGTCCGCGAGTGCTACATTTGTCCTGGCTGTAAAGAGGATGATGTAACCGAGATCATAAAGGCAGTTGTTCCACAGCCACTCCTAAAGCATTCACTGGCTTCCCCTTCCATTGTGGCTCATGTATCAAAAGTATGTGAATGCCTTACCGCTGAACCGGCAGGAAAAAGATTTTGTGCGATTGGGAGTAAGGCTGGATCGGTCCGTGCAGGCAAACTGGGTAAACAATACCGCCATGAAGTATTTTGAGCCGGTGTACCAGCAGCTACACGAAAGGCTCCTGAAACGGGATGTATTAATGTCGGATGAGACCACTTGTCAAGTGCATCGCGAAAAGGATATGAAGGCCACTTCTAAATCCTATATGTGGATTCACCGCTCCGGCGAAGATGGACTGCCACCGATTATTCTGTATGATTACCAGCCAGGCAGAAGCGGCGATCATGCAGTGGCTTTCCTCAAAGGGTTCTTGGGCTACCATCAGTGTGACGGCTTCTCTGGTTACAATAAGCTGAAAGAAGTCACACGTATCGCCTGCCTTGCCCATATCCGCCGGAAGTTTATTGAGGCTGTTCCGAAAAGGCGGACCAGTGACAAACGGACCCCGGCAGAAGAAGGCGTCTTATACTGCAATCAGCTTTTTAAGCTGGAGGAAAAGTTTGCCGATGATACACCGGAAATCCGTAAAACCAAGCGTCTGGAACAGTCTAAGCCTGTTTTGGATGCCTTTTGGTGTTGGCTTGATAAACAAAATCCACCTTCCGGCTCCAATCTTTACAAAGCAGTAACTTATGCTCGAAATCAAAAGGAATATATGAATAACTTTTTGCGGGATGGCCGCTGCTCTATATCAAATGCGTTGACGGAAAACTCGGTGCGTCCATACACGCTGATCCGTAAGAACTCATTATTCCACGATACTCCAAAAGGTGCAACAGCAAGCGCTATCATATGCAGCCTGATGGAAACTGCAAAGGCTTCCGGGCTGGATGTCCAAAAATACTTGGAGCACTTATTAGTGAAGATGCTGGGTTGTCTGAATGAACCCGAAGGTATCGAGGGATTGCTGCCGTGGTCTGAGTCCGTAAAGGAACTATGCGCTTCTAATCAAAAATAGAAACTTAGAGCATTTCACTCCATAAACTTGGAGAAGGAATGCTTTCGTATATTTTGGACGCATTGTTATGCGTCACTTACTTAATAAGAAGTATATCAGAAATACTACTTTTTGATATTAAAAGAAACATTATTTATATGGATGAAAAAATTAAGGTGAGTAACGAAAGTAATGAATATCAGAATTATGTAATAAATAAACTAAAAGAAGAAGGCTTTATCTATTTTATGAGTAGATACTGGATTAATCGTTATTGGAATGAATCTGGTGCATTCAATTACAATAAATATAGAAATATTGTTGTAGATTTAAAAGTCAAATAAAATTAAACGATATCTTAAAAATCTAATAGAAAATCATTCTATTCATAATTGCTCTGTGGATACTAAGGAAAAAAGTAGAGAAGTCTGTTTAGATTTTTTGTGAATTTAGAGTATGGGAGAATGAAACGCTTTTTAAAGCAGCTTGTAATATTTTGTAGTGTTGATGTTATTTGCGGAGTATTACAGATAACTTTCATATCATTACAGCCTAAAAATGTAGTGAGAATATTATTATATAATAATTTCAACCTTTTTTGGATATAGGAGTAAACTTATGGATGATGTTAGAGGAAATATAGCAATGAACATAAGAAAATATAGAAAGATAAAAGGAATATCACAAAAGGAATTTGCCACGCTTATTGGTATTTCAGCATCAGCAGAGTCAAAATGGGAAACGGGAAAAAGTAAACCCAAATTGATTTATTTAGGTCGAATAGCTACTGTGTTGAACATAAGCATTCAAGCACTGTTTGATAATTAAAAAAACTAAGGTTCTCTTTTCAAGTCATTCATTCCATCCTTTGGACTTAAACATGGAGTGAAAACATGATTACAGCAGCATATTGGTAACAATTGCTCCAAGGACATTGGGCTTGATATATTGCAAGTAATTGGATAGTGAACGGTACGAATGGCGCTAGGAGAGATAAATTAGGTATTTTAGATTTATTGAATAAAAATAAAAAACTGATTTTAGAGTGTATACTTTAAAACCAGTTTTTTATTCTTAAAAATTATTCTTAGCGTCTTTCTTTTTTTTGTGTTGTTCAAAAAAGAGGAGAGTAGCTACTAGAATGATTGAACTCATTAATGTAGTTGCATAAATAAATAATTCACTAACTAACATTAAGATAATAAGTACATTTAAAACTATGATTAGTACATTTTTCTTTTTATTATAATGCCTAATTTCAATTTGGGTTAGACTTCGTACTTTACTACTTCCTGTCGAGATTGACATAGTATAAATGCTACATAATATTGAATAAATCCAGGTAATATATAGGTTTTGAGTCAAGAAGCCTTGTATTTTTAGTAAAATTATAATTATCAATGTTGATAAGACATAGCATAGTATTTTTGAATTACAATGTATACCACCGCTGAAAGAGCGTAGAGGAATAAATGAGAGCATTAATACAATAAAAATAGCTTCTTTTTGAAGAATAAGAGAAATTATCAAAACCGTAACAAAATTTATTAGTATTGTACAACCATTATTTAAACCATAAATATAAATATCTCTATCAGCTTCAGGTATTATATTGAGTAATTGCATCTTATTAACTAAATATATAAAGAGTTTCATGATTTAAAACTTCTGGAGTTCTTTATGTCCTTTAGGTAACTCTTCTTCATACATTATATACCAACACCTTTGATTAGAAGCAACAGTGGTAATCAACAACGCAAATGTTGCCAGAGAGGATAAAAGTTTGACATTGACGGTAGTGATTAGTTTTTTGAATTTAATATGCATGGGTAAGTTCCTCCTTTATTTTTTATGTAATTATAAATTAAAAAAGTCGCTTTAGTTAATTGCTGTAATGAAATGTAGTTTATCTGTAATAAAATGCAGCTTATCTGTAAAAATATGTGTGTCTGTAAAAAATGTATAGATGAAAATAAGATTTTATGTTAATATTGGAACAGAAAATAGTTGAAGATGTGTCAGTTTCGGTGTGGCTAATCTGTATCTGGATGTTATTGGTTACTGTACAGCCAAGAAAAGTGATATCATAGAAAATAGTTTCTTTATACTATTATCAAGCGTGAGGGTAAGGGATAGTAATTGGTAGTGTTTAATACAAATGAATTATAGTTAAAGGAGAGAGTGTATGATTTCTATAGACAAAATTATTGAAAAGTTTTTAAAAACCAGAAAAATCAATGATAATGTATGGATTGAAATCAAAGGTGACAAAAAAGAACGAATGATTTCGGATGATATAATATCTTCAAAGTTACTGTTTGAAATCAACTTGAAAATTTTAAAATATTTAGCTTATTTAAGTAAAGAAGAAAAAAAGATGATATATATCAAAGTTGGAACATTCAATGATTTTGTGATTCTAATATGGGAGCTTGCTCCTGGGAGTCAACATAGATTAGATTTTTTTTCTGCTTGGATTGCGAGACATATTAATCATCGGTTGAAAAAAAATAAATATGATGGTTTTATTAAGGCAAATAAATCAAAACTATGTCTGTATCTTTGTTAAGGCAATTAAGATATAATTGATATACCATATAAAACGGCGCTAACCTCAAACTGCTGTCCCCTGTCTTCAAACTCTATCATGCCATTATATTTCTCCACTACATTTTTCACACTCTGCACGCCGATCCCGTGGTTGCGGGGATTAGCTTTACTACTTTTACTCAGTATTACAGGGGCATGTTTTTTTCCGTTACATATTTTTAATATCAACATATGGTTTCTATAGTTCGCTGTCACAGAAACCCAACGTTCATCTCTGGATAATCCCTGGCAGGCCTCTATTGCATTGTCCAATAGGTTTCCTATTAATATACCGGCATCGCTATAATCTAAATTCAGCCTTCTAGGGATCATAACGGAAATGCTTGTTTTTATATCATGCCTTTCAGCAACGTGAAGTTTAGTGTTCAGTATTGTGTTGAAAATCTCATTGCTTGTATATATTTTTTTATCATTGAATTCCAGTTCACCTACAATCTTCTTCAGTTCGTTGTTGAAATCCCCGTTTGATTCAGCCAGAGCACAAATACCCAGCAATCTGTTTTTCATATCATGTTTCATTTTTTGTATATTCTTATTATTAATCTCCACCTCTGTATAATAACATTCTTTGGCTTTGGCTTCTTGTAATATCAGCTCATTTTTGTGGTTCTTCTGCATCAGGCAAACCAACTTATGAAAAACAGTAAAGGTAAGGGCATTACTCAACAATACCATGAAAATAATTACCATGCAAAGCAGATTCCCTGTCGAAATATTATGTGTGTGGGCTATATAAATGGATATACAAATAATGGCTACGCTTGATATCGAGATTGAAAATAATAAGCAGCCTATATTGAAAGAAAGAGGCGTCAATTGTATTCTCCAACTCTGACAGATTATGAAAACCAGCAGGTAGCGTATTATCTCACACAACAGTACAGATATCTTATAAGCAAATTCCGGTGGGATATACTCATTGAGTGAACGCAATAATAACAGCCCTATCAACTCAGTTACAAATCCGAGACCAATATATAAGGCCGGCAGTACAACATGACAGGAAAGTGGGAACGAAAACGAAAGGCTATATAAATACATCATACTTATGCTAAACAATAAATTGAGCGTGGGATTTCCGCATTGGTTTACCAGGCTCAACACTGTTATGCATAGAACTAATAATCCAACCCTAGTATGGCGGGAAAATTTTCTTTTTACATTAAAACACTGTAAGTATTTATACAATATTCCAAAATCCAATAAATTAGTGAAAAAAATAAATAATATATCTATCATATCTGCTCTCTCAAAAACTGAAGGTGCCGGGATTTTATTTCCTGCCGGTGGTTTCGACCAACATATAAAGTCTTTCCATTTTTTAATGTTAGTTCATCACGCACAATTTTCATAATTTCGGATAAATTTACGATGCAAGATGTGTGGATGGGTGAAAACATACGTGGCTCCAATTGTTTCCAGATATCTTCCAGTGTAATATTGCACTGATATGTTTTATCTGTATTGGTGTGGATAAATGCCTTCCTGCCAGCTTTTTCTATATATGTGATGGTTTGACAAGGTATACTATAGCTGTTTTTTCGATAACTAAATACAAAGTTGAGCTTTGCCATATGTAGATAATCACTGGCCTTATACATCACACTTCGGAATCGCTCAAACGTTAATGGCTTAAGGATAAAATCAAATGTAACTACCTCGAAAACATCGTATACATATTGAGAATAGCTGGTAAGAAAAACAATTAAAGCATATGGAGACTCCTGGCGTAACTTCTTTGCCAATTCCAGACCGGATAAGCTTTCCATTTCTATATCTAAAATATAAAGGTCAAATTCCAATTCCTGATCACTTTTATACTGATATAATTCTTCCGCTGAGAAAAACACATCATACTCCAGAGATATATCTTTTAATTCTTCTATATATTCTTCCATCTGTTCAATAACATCTGGAGAATCATCACATATAGCTAACCGCAACATATAATTCCCTCTTCCGTAACTACTCATCTTCACAAGTTAAAAAATAGTCTGCTTGAAAAAAATCACACATGGTTATTCCAAATCCGCTGCATATTTTACATACGGTAGAGATAGTTGGATTGGTTCCGTGAAAAAGATTCAGTAAGGTGGATTTTGGAATGGCAGCACGATAAGCCAACGTATAGTAGGTGATACCTTGTTCTCGACACAGGTCAGTAATTCTCATGCATACAGCTTGGTTTGAAGTCATCGCACACCTCCCTAAATAGTTCTATTAGAAGTTTAACCGCAAATTCTCCAAACTAGGACTATATATAGTGCGGTGTGCGATACAAAATTACAATGTTTTAAATAATTTGACAGCATTCAATGCTTCCCAAGGGATACTCAGATCATTCCTCCCAAAATGTCCGTAGGAAGCAACCTGTTTATATATCGGTTTTCGTAAATCTAATGTTTTTATTATACCCGCAGGAGTTAAATCAAAATTACTATAAATAAAATCCGCCAGTATTTCCTCATCTATTTTACCAGTTCCAAATGTATTTACATCTATTGAAACTGGATTTGCTACTCCTATCGCATAAGATAATTGAACTTCACATTTATTAGCCAGTTCTGCTGCTACGATATTTTTAGCTATATACCTTGCCATATAAGCTGCTGATCGGTCAACCTTTGTACAATCTTTTCCTGAAAAAGCGCCACCGCCGTGATGTGCACACCCCCCGTAAGTATCGACTATAATCTTCCTTCCTGTTAACCCACTATCACCATGCGGTCCTCCTACAACAAAACGACCAGTTGGATTAATATAAATTTTTGTATTATTGTCAATCAATCCCTCTGGTATAATTGGTTTAATGACATATTCAACAATATCTGAATAAATCTGTGTTTGTTCAATGTTATCCTCATGCTGTGTTGAACATACAATTGTATCTACTCTTCTAGGAATTTCCCCATCATATTCTACTGTTACCTGCGTTTTACCATCTGGACGTAAATAATCAAGGATTCTTTCCTTTCTTACGTCAGTGAGTCTCTTTGCCAGCTTTTGTGCTAATGTAATAGAATATGGCATATACTCTTCTGTTTCATTAGTCGCATATCCAAACATCATTCCCTGGTCGCCTGCTCCAATGGAATTGGGTTTTGCATTCATTTTTGCTTCTATTGATTCATTAACTCCTAAAGCTATATCCTGTGATTGTTCATCTATACACACAATCACACTGCATGTATTAGCGTCAAAACCATATTTAGCATCCGTATAGCCAATCTCTTTTACTGTGTTTCTAACTATATTCTGAATATCAACATATGCATTTGTTGTTATTTCACCCATGATTAATATTAGACCTGTGGTTGTGCAGGTTTCGCACGCAACTCTTCCATATGGATCTTTTTCCATAATCGCGTCTAAAATCGCATCAGATATCTGATCACACATTTTATCTGGATGTCCTTCGGTTACTGATTCTGAAGTAATTAATTTTTTTAACATAGATTTCTCCTTCACTAATGAAAACGTATAACTTTCTCTGATTATCACTGATATTTCTAATTATTGAAATTTCAGCACAATGCCTTTTTCACAGAACATTTATACGCTTTACATAACTTATTGTTTATTGGTTATATTTACTATTTATACCAAAAATTACTACCATTCTATTTTATATGTCAAAAAATCAATTTTACAATTCGCGCCGGTGAAATTGTCGGATTTGCAGGTTTGGTCGGAGCCGGCCGAAGTGAATTGTTCCGTGCTGTATTTGGCCTTGATACACTGCTATCCGGAGAAATGATACTTGAAGGGAAACAGACCACATTTAAGAATTCGCAGCAGGCAATCGATTCCGGTGTCCTTATGGCAAGTGAGGATCGAAAAAAAGAAGGCGTTGTTCTATGTCGCTCCATACGCGAAAATATAACACTTGCCAGTCTAAAAAATATTGAAACATCGGGATTTCTCAGTATGAAAAAAGAGAGAAAAAATGTCGCTGACATGGTAAATGCATTATCAATCAAACTGGCTTCACCTGAAGATCTTGTATCATCTCTTTCAGGTGGGAATCAACAAAAGGTTGTATTGGCCAAGTGGCTTCTGCGGGCTCCCAAAGTATTAATCCTGGATGAACCTACCCGCGGAATTGATGTAGGTGCAAAATACGAAATATATAAGCTAATGTGCGAACTAGCCGGAAGAGGTGTTGCTATTGTTATGATTTCATCAGAAATGCCAGAAATTCTTGGTATGAGTGATCGCATAGCTGTTATGTCTCAGGGACATTTGACCGGTGAACTACCGATATCTGAAGCTACACAGGAAAAAATAATGGGGAAGGCTATGAAAGGATTCGATCAATGACAAATACAAAAACAAACAAAAAATGGAGCGTGGCTGAAATATACAGCCAATTTGGAATATTCATTATTTTAATTATTGCCGTTATCGTTGCATCATTTTTAAGTGATGCATTTCTTACAACGCGGAATTTAAGTAACATTATTCGGCAGAATGCCGTTATCATGATTATCGCATTTGGCTCGCAAATGGTTTTGATTACTGGCGGCTGTGACCTTTCACCTGGTTCAGTCTGTGCCTTGTCAGGTGTCATTTCTACATTGGTTATGGTACAAACTGAAAATCCTGTTGTGGCGCTTTTAGTTGGCGTTGTCATAGGTGTTATATGCGGCTTTATCAACGGCTTGGTTATTACAACCTTTGGTATTCCAGACTTTATTATGACGCTGGCTTCACAATTCATCTGTCGCGGCGCAGTATTAGCCTTAACAGAAGCAAAACCAGTCGCCGGCTTTAATTCCAGTTATACGATTTTCGGACAAGGATATCTCGGTCTTGTTCCTATTCCCACCATCATTTTGATCATGGTTCTCGTCTTCTATTGGATCTTGATGAATCGTCGGCGTTTTGGCCGCTATGTATATGCAGTGGGTGGCAATACCGATGCTGCCAGAGCCTCCGGTATCAATACTAAAAAAGTAAAAACGCAAGCTTACTTATTTGCAGGGGCTGCTGCTGGCCTGGCCGGCGTTATCCTAATGAGCCGCATGAATTCCGGTCAGCCAAACGGAGGTGAGCAATATGAATTTGACGCCATCACTGCTGCAATTATTGGCGGTACCTCCATGAATGGCGGCACTGGTAAAGTGTATGGTGTCGTTGTTGGTGCCTTGTTTGTAGGAGTCCTACTAAATATCATGACACAAATGAATGTTTCTGCCTACTGGCAAAAAATTGTAAAAGGACTGATTATTGCTCTTGCAGTTATTATTGACGTGCAGGTACGCAAGACCCGTAAGGCCTAGGATATGAATGGTAGTAATGTAACAAAATTATATATAAAGGAGAAAAAGGATGAAGAAAAGAATGTTTAAACGGTTGTTTGCACTACTGACCTGCCCCCGATTTTTGTACCAGTCGCAATGTTAGTAATGACCGGTATCCGGTAGGGTAAATCCTTATCAGCTTGACGACATCGTAACATTTCTTGGTGGATTGTTCAAGGGCGG
>JBKECY010000072.1:0-47195 GCA_047975025.1 Lachnospiraceae bacterium | reverse complement strand
GCGTTATAAAGTAGGAACCGTACTTGTTATGATTTTTGCGATTCTTAGTACCGCATTTATCATTACCGGCCCTAAGATACTTAGTAAAGCCATCACTGAGCTTGCCAACGGTCTGGTGGCTAAGTTCTCCGGAAGCGGCGGCATTGATTTTTCCAAGATTGCCAGTATATTACTGGGGATGCTGGTCGTATATCTGTTCAGTTCACTCTTTAGCTTTATCCAGTCATGGACCATGAGTGGGATTACGCAGAAAATCTGCTTCAAGATGAGAAAGGAAATCAGTGAAAAGATCAATCGTATGCCCATGAAGTATTTTGAAAGCAGGACGGTCGGCGATGTACTTTCCCGCATCACCAATGATGTAGATACGCTGGGACAAAGTCTTAATCAAAGTGTGACTCAGCTGATTACAAGTATCTGCACAATTGTGGGTGTTCTGATTATGATGCTGACCATAAGCCCGCTTATGACCTTAATAGCGGTGGTCATCCTCCCGGTATCTATTTTGCTGATCGGACGAGTCATTCGATTCAGTCAGAAATACTTTACAACACAGCAGGCCTATCTGGGTAAAATCAACGGACAGGTGGAAGAAACTATAAGCGGCCATAATGTGGTTAAGTTATTCAACTACGAAGCCGAGGCGGTTGATGAGTTCAACAATACGAATGACGTGCTGTTCGACTCAGCCTGGAAAAGCCAGTTCTTCTCAGGTCTGATGCAGCCAATTATGAGCTTTGTAGGAAACTTAGGGTATGTGGGAGTTGCCATTGCCGGCGGTATACTGGCATTTCGCGGCAGCATCACCGTAGGAGATATTCAGGCCTTCATCCAATACGTGCGTTCCTTTACACAGCCGATTACAACATTGGCGCAGGTATCCAATATGCTGCAAAGTATGGCGGCAGCAGCAGAGCGTGTCTTTGAATTCCTCGGAGAAGAGGAAGAAGTGGAGACAGCCGAGGAAGGCGTTCGAATCGGCACAGTCGAAGGAAATGTGTCATTTGAAAATGTACAATTCGGTTACGACAGTGACAAGATTATCATCAATGATTTTACCTGCAACGTGACGCCTGGACAGACAGTGGCGATCGTTGGTCCGACAGGTGCCGGCAAGACCACAATGGTTAAGCTGCTGATGCGTTTCTATGATGTGAACAGTGGCAGAATCTGCATTGATGGACATGATATTCGGGAATTTGAAAGAGCGGACCTTAGAACGGCAATGGGCATGGTATTACAGGAAACATGGCTGTTCAAAGGAACTATTCGGGAGAATATCCGCTATGGAAAGTCGGATGCGACGGAAGAAGAGATTGTAGCGGCAGCAAAAGCCGCACATGTGCATCGCTTCATACAGACACTGCCGGGAGGCTACGACATGGAGCTCAATGAAGATGCAAGCAACATCTCGCAGGGACAAAAGCAGCTGATGACGATAGCGCGTGCAATCTTAGCGAATAAGCCGATTCTGATTTTGGATGAGGCAACCTCAAGTGTTGATACACGTACTGAGATGCAGATACAAAAGGCAATGAACAATCTGATGAAAGGGCGTACCAGCTTCGTCATCGCCCACCGGCTCTCTACGATCAAAGATGCTGATCTGATACTGGTCATGAAGAACGGTGATATTGTAGAGCAGGGAACACATGATGTGCTGCTCGCCCAGGATGGCGTCTATGCAGATATGTACAATAGTCAGTTTGAGCAAATCGAAGAGGCAACAGCATAAAAGTAAGGAGTCGGTTCATATTGGAACCGGCTCCTTTTGCGCTATTGTGGTGTTTCAAGAATAGAGGCAACGAACAATTCACTGACGACCGCAGAGATATTAACAATATCTGTCTGGGTCGGAATGTTATTGACGCAGATACAGGGACGGCCCTCCTTGGAAGAAAAGGGGAAATCAGTGACAAGCAGGTCGTAATCCATGGCTTCGATTTTTTCCAGAGAAACCACAGCTTCCCGATAGGTCTCGGCCACAATCTGCTTTGGAAAATGTGTAGCCAGCACATCTGCCAGCAATTCTCCATGGCGCAGGTCGAAAAAGCTTAATACCAGTACTTTAATCTTTTTCTTCATAGAGTAAATATGAATAATTAAATCTTCCCAGTTCGTCAAAATAACATAGAGTAATTCATCCTTTAAAGTATCAGTTACAGGTAATCCTGCGACTTGCAGCAAGTCCCCAGTATGCTTGAGCATCAGCTGGTAAAAATCCAGTGAATAGTAGCGTGCGGCATCAGAAAAGTGTCGCTTAGAATCATAGAGAATGTATCTGGGAGACGGATAATGCGCCTTTATATTGTCCAGGTGGTTCAAGACTTCTAAAATCAGAGTTTCTTTGTTAGGCAGCGGGATGCTGACCTGATCGGCAAAATTATAGATAATCGTGCTGACCTTTTCCCGAAGCGTGGCAAAATCAGAATCGACTTCTGCCAGACTGGCGGCTTCTTGGGGCGTATGTACGAATTGCCTCCCTTCAAATATTAAAAACAGTTGTTTGAAAAAATTCGGGCTAAAAGAGAGTCCTTGCATATTCTCATAGTTCTGATAGACTTCGCTGTGCTTGTAGGGGTCAGGAATATCATGAAAAACGGGGTCGGTCAGCGCCTGAATATGGTGCCCCTGACGGATGCGGTGCAGAGAAATAGCTGTCCATAGCCGTAGTTCATTAAAATGCGAAGGAAGCTCCAGGCGTGGATTGTCTTTTATACTGGCGGCCAGAAATACATCCAGTTTTTCTCTGCTGTCTCTAAACGGCCACTCCAGAGGGGAGTAGCGCTCCGCAAAATACAAAGAATAAAAATACCGGATTTTTCTTTCGTCACCTGTGATATGACAGGGCTTCATTTTCAGTGATAAGTCAAAAGCGGCAAGTGCTGTGTTGATTTTTCTGAGTCGTTTATACAAAGAGGAAGCACTGATATAAAAATTCGTCTCCAAATCGTATACGGATAAAGTGTTATCAAAAAAACCGTCTCTAAAAGCTGGAACTCCACACTTTGTTCCAGAATCATCTGATAAAGCCGTCGCATACCAAGAAAGACCGGCATTTTATAACGTACCCCAAATTGTGATGTAATGATTTTAGAGTGACGGAACATAGCATTGCAGAATCGGATATCATTATTGATAATGCGCTCAGAGCAAGAAATTCTCTGGGCGATTTCTTTAATAGAAATCCAGTCCTGCTGTTCATTTAGAAGTTCGATCATTTGAATTCGCCGTTTTGTGGCAGTGTCCAGGATATAAACATTTACGGTAAACCTCAATTCTTGCTATTTTTTAAAAAGTATACCATATATATCGGAAAAAAAGGTGCAAAAAAATCTAAATTTTCCATTTTGTGCAGAAGTAGAGGAAAATTCTCACATAAAAGATAGAGTGTGGTGTTTTGTGCTTGCTTTTTGGTGCTTTGTGCATAAAGCAAAAATCAGAGCTATGATAGAATAAAATCATAGCATTATAGTGCACGTGATGAAACATTTATAGTAAGTACAGTAGCTGCGTTTGCAGAGAAAAGGAGTCGCTATGAACAATTGGGAAAGAGAAGTTGCAACATTAGCATTTTCAAATGAAGGATTAGATAGGGGATGTATAGAAGAAAGTATGTATCCCTGGGATAAAACAGTGGCAAACTGGAAGGAACAAGGGTATGATACCGGTTTTCTTGATACGGTAAAATTCGCTACATTGCCTACCGATAATTTATATGCCTATAAAGAGCCATATGAGCCTTGGCAGGATTATTACAATACTATGATGGCAGAACCTGTGTTTAAACATGAAACAGGGCTGGGCTGGGACCCTGTGATGCGAGTTTCCTTTAGAATTCCATTTATTTCATATGAAGAAGAAATACGCGAAGATACGGAGGAATATGTGATAAAACGTGACCGAGACGGCTGGATCAGAAAGTACCCAAAAGGTCCTGGTCTTGTATCAGATATAAAGCCGGTAGTCACATGCATGGAAGATTGGCTGGAGTATAAGGCACATATTCAGAAAGTCATCAAGGAACAGCTGACGCCTGAGAATATGCAAAAAGCTTATGGAAGATTTGCTGAAGGATGCCGTAACGGAGATTTTGTAGTTCGCTTAAGAGTCAGCGGTTTTTTCTGGACACCACGCTTCTTGATGGGAAATGAGGAGCAGCTGTATGCATATTATGACGAACCGGAAGTGCTGCAAGATATCTGCCGTTTTGTAGCAGATGTCTACAAGGAACAGCTGGGCGGAATCCTGGAGATTATTACCCCAAGTCTTATCTTCTTTGAAGAGGATTTTAGTGGCAAGACCGGCCCGATGATTTCGCCAGACATTTTTGAAGAATTCATGTCACCTTACTACCGGGAATTGATTCCGTTCTTAAAAGAAAAGGGAATAAAAAATGTTATTATAGATACTGACGGAGATTTTACGATTATGATCCCTAAAATCCTGGAATGTGGTCTGGACGGTGTACTTCCGGTAGATGTGAATGCGGGTGTGGATATTGTGGAAGTACGCAAGCAATTCCCGACATTGAAGTTCATCGGTGGGTTCAACAAGCTTTGCATTATTGAAAGTAAAGAAGCAATTGAAAAGGAACTTGACAGACTAAAGCCGGTAATTCGTCAGGGAGGATGCATCATTTGTACGGATCATCAGGCAGCGCCGGATACGCCGCTTGAAAACTATCAATATTATGTAAGACGTCTTAAGGAAGTCATGGCACAGCTACGTAATGAAAACGTAGAAATTTTAAAACAGTAAACAAAATGTGAAAAAGATGATATACTTCAAGTAAGAATCGGAAGTTGTTGTTTGTTATGTTCTGGGTCGTATTTTTATTATGCCTTTGTTCCTAGATAGAGGAGGTGTACAAATGATGAAAACATATGAACACAGCCTGCAAGATGCCGCTAAGTATCCGTATAAAGATTTTAAAGTCTATGACACGACACCTATATCGGTTGAAATATGGAATGACAGTAAGCCTGTTGAGATGCATTGCCAGAAATATTATGAGTTTGCGATTATTGTAAAAGGCTCCTGTAAGCATACGTATAATGGTGTGCAGATTCCGCTGATTCCCGGAGATGTATTCCTTGTGGCACCTAACAGGCCGCATGCCTATGATTTGCAGGCACCGGTCAGTATTATCAACTGCTTGTTTTATCCTGAAGAGCTAAGCGATGAGAATAATCAAATGCTCAAAAACATCACGTCTAGACATCCTAGTGTCCCCTCGGGCTCAGAGCTTACCAGACAGTGGGATGAGTTGCTGCAGTTTGTAACATTTAACGAAGAAACAAGTGGAGATCTCCGTCAGACAAATCTGAACAAACAGGGGATAATTCATCTGGATCCGCTTGAATTTGATGCAGTGCTGAATTTACTGCACAGCATGCACAGAGAGCAGACACAACAGGAAATTAACAGTGTCTATGCAAAATCCGCCTATCTGCAATTGATTCTGGTTACTTTGAGTCGTGTAAGAAACCAGAGGATGCAGCGAATGAAGGGGAGATCTAATCAGAAGAGGGATATGATATTAAAGACGTTGGTGTATATTGAAAATCATCTGGAAGAAAAAATAGATTTTACGGAAATGGCACAAAAAGAATATATTAGTATCAGCTATTTCAGAGAAGTGTTTAAGGATGTCACAGGTCTTACACCGGTAGAATATTTGAATCGCATGCGGATCGTCAAATTCCTCGAATATCTGGAGCGTGAGAAATCTACAATTACGGAAGCCGCCGCCCGGGTAGGCATTTTTGACCCGAATTACTATTCCAGAATGTTCAAAAAAATCATGGGATATTCACCCAGTTTTTTTAAAAGTATTGATACTTAGAAAATTGTACAATATGTTCTAAAATTTTAGAAACTATTTCTTATGATGACGATTTTTACTATCACCACATTTTTGTTTTAGAAAATGTGGTGATTTTAGTGTGTCTTTTTTTAATTTAAAGAAAGTATTAGGCAGTATTATTTACAGTAAATTCAATATGTATAGTATTCAACTTGACAAAGTATGCAAACAATAGTATTTTATGATTGTTATAACTAGAGTAAATTAGTACATATAGTAGAAAGGATACTGATGAATAAGAAAGTGATTGATGTTGCTTTGGGGAATTCTGCTGCGGATATCGTAATCAGACATGGGAGTCTTATCAATGTGAATAGTGGTGAGATTTATCCTGCGGATGTGGCAATTGCAGATGGCAAAATTGCTGCTACCGGTGAAATTTCTGAAAAAGCAGTTGATGAAAACACTATTGTGATTGATGCATCTGGCAAATACCTGGCGCCTGGATTTATTGATGCTCATATACATTTCGAAAGCAGTATGCTGACCTATACTGAATTCAGTAATATGGTATTAAAGCATGGAACGACGGCAGTAGCTACGGATCTGATGGAAGTAGCTATTGTTTCCGGCATGGAGGGAATCCAGGAGGTTCTAAAGGAGTCTGCTCAGTTACCAGTCAAATTGCTGTATCCGGTACCTTCGTTCATGGAAGAGGAGGGCGACTTACAGACGATTGGTGCTCCGCTGCGCTCCGAGTATATTGAAGAGCTTTTACAGCTTGAGGAGGCAGTAGGGTTGGCAGAAGTACTATATCCGCCAATGCTGGCGAAGGCTGATAAATCAGCTAACATTGTTCGTTTGGCCAAGAAATACAACAAAACGTTGGAGGGGCATGCCCCCGCGTTAACGGGAGATGGGCTCAATGCATACAGTTCTGTCGGAATCCGTTCAGATCATGAGAGCACGAACCGAACGGAGGCTCTTGAGAAACTTCGACGTGGCTTACGCGTCCTGATCCGGGAAGGCAGTGCGGCCACAGATCTTGATGCATGTCTGGAAATGATTACCAAGGACAAAGTAGATACGCGGCATTGTGCATTGGTCAGCGATGATATTGACTCGCTGCATATTTATGAAAAAGGACATCTGGACTATAAAGTACGCCGTACAATTCAAGCCGGGGTGAGTCCGATTGAGGCGATTCAGATGGTAACAATTAATCCTGCCGAAAGCCTGAAAGTGGATGATGAACTTGGCAGTATTGCACCCGGTAAGAGAGCAGATATCGTATTGCTTTCAGATCTGGACACTGTTGCAGTGGAACAGGTTATCGCCGGTGGTGTGCCGGTCGTTGAGCAAGGGGAACTGCTCAAAAAGTCAGTGGCGCCTACGTATAGCAAGTTCTTGAAAAATACAGTGACTCTTAAAAATACAATTGATGGTGGCGCTCTTCAGATTAAGGCTCCAAAAGACAGTAAAACAGCACTTGTACGTGTGATAGGAGCTAATCCGACCTCGCTTTTGACAGATGATAAAAGTGCTTCACTTTCGGTTAAGGATGGTATTGTACTGCCGGATGCGGCGCGCGATGTTCTTTCAATTGCATGTGTGGAGAGATATGGGAAAAACGGTAATGTAGGGAAAGCCTTTATTCAGGGCTTTGGGTTACTAAGCGGTGCCATAGCAACTTCAGTGGGGCACGATCATCATAATATTACTGTCATCGGAAGCAATTTTGATGATATGGCACTCGCCGTTAGACGCATTGAAGAAATGCAGGGAGGCATTCTGCTTGTGGAAGATGGAAAAGTCATCCATGAGTTAGCATTGCCAATATGCGGACTTCTTTCAGACCGGCCGGGTGAAGAGGTTGCCGGGACGCTCAAAGAAATTCAGGATGAGCTGGTAAAGCGTGGCTGCAAAATGCAGTCTCCTTTCATGACACTGGCGTTTATTACCTTGATTTTTATTCCAAGATATGGAATAACTGACAAAGGTCTTGTTGATGTATTTGAGGAAGCCGTCGTGGATCCTGTCATCAGTTTTTCATAGACAAACATGTAACTGCAATCCATAGTATAATGTAATGAGGAGAGAAGAAATGAAAAAAAGACTACTTAGTGTATTGTTAAGCGCCTTACTTTTGACAACTGCTTTGGCAGGATGCGCAAGCTCCGCAGACAGTACAACAACCGATGAGACGACAGCAGCAGAAACACAGACAGAAGAAATTGCAGGTATTGATAAGGATGATGTCATTATTGGCGTTATACATCTTACAGATACCAGCGATCAGGGCTATGTATTCAACCATAATGTAGGTGTTGAAAAAATGATAGAGAATTTGGGCTTACGTGAAGATCAAGTCATCACAAAGTTCAATGTGGCCGAGGGAACGGAGACTGATACAGCGCTTCGAGAGTTGATTGAAAGCGGAGCCAATATCATTTTCGGTACGAACTTTGGATTCGAGAACTATATGCTGGAACTGGCAAAAGAATATCCGGATGTACAGTTTTGCCATGCAACAGGATACCAGGCAGCCTCCTCAGGTCTGTCAAATCTTCACAATTATTTTCCGGCAATCTCAGAAGCCATCTACCTGACAGGTGTGGTAGCCGGACTTAAGACAGAGAATAATAAGCTGGGCTATGTTGCCGGACAGCCGTATGCAGAGGTAATCAGTGGATTTACAGCCTTCTATCTGGGGGCCAAGAGTGTGAACCCGGATGTGACCATGGAAGTTAAATATGTCAATTCCTTTGCAGACCCGCAGGCGGACGCACAGGCAGCACAGGCGCTGATTGATTCCGGATGCGATGTACTTTCTAACTATACAGGCTCTACGACAACAGCTACAGTTGCAGAGAAGAACAATGTATGGCATGTTGGGTATAACACAGATATGATTGAAGCTGCACCGAATGCAAATATCATTTCCGCAGCCATTGACTGGAGCCAGTACATGACGATTGCAGTTCAGGCAGTGATTGATGGTACGCAGATCCCTGCTGACTGGAGTGAAGGACTCTCAGCAGATGGGACAACAGATGCGGTCTATGTTACACAGCTCAACGAAGCGATTGCACCAGAAGGTGCACAGGAAGCGCTTGATCAGGCAACAGAAGCGTTAAGAAGCGGAGAAACACATGTATTCCAGGGACCGCTAAAAGGTGTTAACGCTGACGGAGAAGAGATTGACCTAAAAGAGGGAGAATACTTTACCGAGCAGGAAGTCATCTCAGCGCCCAGCTGGAATTATATTGTTGATGGAGTGACAGTGGATGAGTAGGAAACTTTATGAATATGCAGTGGAAGGTATTGCTTTTACAAGTCTTGACTCCCGAGAGATTCGGGAGCCGCAGACAGCCTTGTACTGCATAGGAAAAAGCGGTCTTATAGAAAAAATCATTACAAAAAAAGAGCCGGAATTCAGACCCGCAAGAGCAGAGTATAAGCAAGCCGGCAAGCTGACTCAGCTGAGAAAAGGTCAGTACCTCCTGCCGGGGTTCATTGATCTGCATGTGCATGCTCCGCAGTGGGGTCAGGCAGGCACCGGACTGGACGTTCCGCTCAACGAATGGCTGGAGAAGTATACCTTTCATCTGGAATCCCGTTTCTCAGATCTTGCGTATGCTCAAAACGTGTACCAGAATCTGGTGGAACGCCTCCTGCGCAATGGAACAACGACTGTTATGTACTATGGTTCCTATCACAAGGAAGCGACATATAAACTTGCGGCAATTTGCGCGAAGAGAGGTCAGCGGGCCTTTGTGGGTAAGGTGGTCATGGATGACAAGATACAGAATCCGGATTTTTGCAGGGATCAGTCAACTGAAGCAGCACTTCAAGATACAGAGGACTTTATCCAGCAAGTGAATCAACTGAATCGCTCGACCAAGCAAGGTGTCTATCCGGTCGTGAGTCCGCGGTTCATACCCAGCTGCACCGACGAAGCATTGTACGGGCTTGGAAAACTGGCAGAAAAATATGGAACCTATATTCAGACGCATTGCAGTGAAGGCGACTGGGAACATGAATATGTCAGAAAGCGGTGTAAGAAAAGCGATGCGGAAGCATTGAACGGCTATGGTCTTATGAACAACAAATCTGTGATGGGGCATTGCGGTCATCTCTCAGACAGCGATGCGGGGCTGTTTCATGCGAAAGGAGCCATCATTTCACATTGTCCGCATTCCAATGTGTATTTTGCAGGTGCTGTGACACCGATTAAAAAGTTTCTGTATCAGGACAAGATTAAAGTTGCTTTGGGAACCGATTTATCCGGGGGATTCTCACCAAGCCTCTATGATACCATTAAGCAGGCGGTCATGTCCTCCCATATGCTGGAGTCAGGAGTGAATCCCAAGATCAAACCACAGTTTCGTGGTGTGGCTGATGCGGCACTGACCCTCAAAGAAGGGTTCTATCTTGCAACGGCAGGCGCAGGAGAAGCACTGGGAATGCCGATTGGGCGGCTGGAGGAAGGCTATGCCTGGGATGCGCAGCTGATTGATACGAGAGCGGCGGCTTTCCCACTTCCGATTTTTGATGCAGAAGAGTCGTTGGATATTATTTTTCAAAAAATTCTTTACCTAAGCACACCGGCTAATATAAAATCCGTATGGGTGCAGGGGGAAAAAGTCGTATAATATGGTAATTTGCCACTATTTGAACAAAGTGGCCGAAGCTAAAAGCCGTGTATCTTGATGCACTGCTTTTAGTTTGTTCAAAATCCGGAGTGTTTCCTGCGGAGTGCAGAATCCTTCCAGAGAACTGCTGGGACTTTTCTTGGCAATTGGCAAAGTGGGCAGCAGTCGATTGCGATATTCCTGAGGAGTGCAGTTACAATGATTCCAGAAGGCTTTCTTGAGAAAGCGATAGTCTGAAAACCCGGATTCGATACAGATATCCAGCAGGCTCAGGGTATCATTGGGCATCAGGTCTTTGGCATGTATGAAGCGCAGATTATTGACATATTCCTGAAACGTCTGATTTAAATTATCCTTGATAAAATGCGACAGGTATGGCATGGAGACACCCTGCTGCGCGGCAATTTCAGAGAGCAGAAGCTTTTCCGTATAATGCTCTTCCACATAGTTCAAAATCTCGTTTAAGCGTTCGGTTTTTTTGCGATTTGCCGCCTGCTCGCCTTCGGTCAGTTCATAGGTGGGCATTTCACAAAGCAGCAGTTTCAAGATACAGTTCAAAAGTGCCATACAGCTGAATTCGAAGGCAGGCTGTCGATGATAGTATTGGCAGGCAGTTTCGATTAACAGCGCCAACAGCTGCTGAAAGGATTCTTGTGACAGGTGCGGCAGGACTTCCATACTGGCAAACTGTATATTGGTAATGGACGGGTAGTAGGCACGACAGAAGCGAGGAGAAATCTGAACACATAGAATCTGTGCCGTATCCGTTACAGCATGCAGTTCATGTGACTGTCCGGCATGAAAGACAGCAATTTCTCCCTGGCGGATATAACACTCCTCTTTTACTGTTTGGATTCTGACAGCACCTTCGAGCAGGAAATTAATCTCCAAATCTCTATGAATATGAGGTGCTCTGTAGTTCATATCAACAATAAAGATATTCAGATATTTCATGTGTGGGTGTTCAATGACTTCGAATTCATTTTGCATAACTGCCTCCGATCGTTTCATCCCTGATTTATCTTACAGTATAGATGATTTTCGGATGGAATGAAATACCTGACAGCAAACTAATCTTATCTTCTAAACGAATTGATGCAAGATACAGACACAAGGGCAAGGTACAATATAGATACTAAGTCGTACGCTTGTGTTGAATAAAAAAATTGCAGGAGGTAACAGGTATGTCAAGATTTAAATTTTCAGTGGGTCCTTGGAATGTACACGCAGGGGCAGATTCTTATGGACCGGCCGTCAGGCAGGAAATTGCATTTGAGGAGAAGGTGAAAAAATTTGCGGAGATAGGATTTTCCGCGATTCAGTTTCATGATGATGATGTGGTACCGAATCTCAATGAGCTGACAGAGGAACAAATCAAGGAAGAGGCAAGAAAAGTCAAAGCAGTATTGGATACATATCATCTGGCAGCGGAGTTTGTGGCACCCCGTCTGTGGATGGATTCACATACGATAGATGGTGGTTATATGTCAACTTCCAAGGAAGACAGGGACTTTGCCATGTGGAGATCCTATCGAAGTATTGATATTGCCAAGGAACTTGGAACGAATATGATTGTGCTGTGGCTCGCCAGAGAAGGTACGCTTTGCAGCGAAAGCAAAAGTCCGGTCTGGGCAACGCAAATGCTGATTGAAGCAATCAATAAAATGCTGGCGTATGACCCGGACATCAGAGTAGTGATTGAACCAAAGCCCAATGAGCCAATCGACAGAAGTATCTGCGGTACGTTGGGACATGTTATGGGCATCGCAGCAGCGACCTCAGATCCCTCCAGAGTGGGTGGACTTTTAGAGTCGGCACATGCAATTTTAGCCGGACTTGATCCATCTCATGAAATCGGATTTGCTCTGGCTATGAATAAATTGTGGGGCGTGCATTTGAATGACCAAAATGGAATTAAATTTGATCAGGATAAGTCGTTCGGTGTGGAAAATCTACGTCAGGCGTTTAACCAGATTAAGGTGCTGATGGAAAATAATTACGGCTCGCAAGGAGAGTATGTCGGACTTGATGTTAAGGCCATGAGAACCACAACGGATGAATGCAGCTATAAGCATCTTGAAAACAGTTTGTATATTGCTAAGGCACTGGAGAAAAAGGCGGCACAATTCGATTATGAATATCAGCAGGAATGTGTGGCAAAGCGTGACTTCGAAGGACTGGAAATGTATGTAATGAATCTGCTGATGGGGATTGAGTAAGATTATTGCGGCGGGTCATATCTGTCTGGATATTACCCCCGCATTCCCAGATGCGGCGATAGCCGACATCGGTTCGTATCTCGTCCCCGGACGGCTGATTGATATGCATGGAGTCACAATCAGTACAGGGGGTTCTGTGGCTAATACAGGACTTGCGTTACACGTTCTGGGAGCGGATGCGGTGTTGATGGGCAAGACAGGAACGGATGCATTCGGCGATTTGATTTATGGTATCCTAAGCACATATGGATGTGAAAGCGGTCTGCTGCGTACAGCAGGGGAGCAGACTTCTTACTCCATTGTGCTGGCACTTCCCGGCATGGATCGTATTTTTCTGCATGACGCAGGGGCGAATGACACCTACTGTCTGGAGGATATACCACAGGAAGTATTGCAGGATGCCGCCGTATTCCACTTCGGATATCCAACATTAATGCGGACAATGTATCAGGAGGAGGGCAGAGAACTTCTGGCACTTATGAAGCATGTCAAACATGCCGGTGCAGCGACGTCACTTGATATGTCGGATGTCAATGAGACATCAAAATCCGGCGCTGTCAACTGGCGGCATGTACTGCAGCAGGTACTGCCGTATGTAGATTTTTTCCTTCCCAGCGTGGAGGAATTATTGTACATGTTACATCGGGATTTATATGAAACATGCCAAAAAAGGGCAGGCCGAAAAGATTTGACTTTATTTATCACAGAAGAAGAAGTACAATTACTGGGAACTGCCGTATTGCAGATGGGGGCTAAAATAGTCCTGATTAAATGCGGAGCCGCCGGATTGTTCTTATTCACCGCTGACCAGACGGTGCTGCGGCAGATTCCGGATGAAGTCTTGCCGGACAAAGCGGCATGGAGTGACCAGAAGCGATTTGAAAAAAGCTTTGTACCTCACCAGATTCTCAGTGCAAGCGGTGCGGGCGATACGACCATAGCAGCTTTCCTACACGCAGTCACGACCGGCTGCACACCAAAGCAGGCAGTACAGTATGCGGCAGCCACCGGAGCCTTGTGCGTGGGAAGCTATGATGCGGTCAGTGCCATCAGACCCTTTGACGAGCTGGAGCAGCTCATAGAGGCCGGATGGGCAAAGCAGGATCTGCTCTACAAAGGAGGGTGTTAAGTTTGTTAGTAAATTTAAATGATGTACTGTTGCCGGCCAGACGGGGCAAATACGCAGTGGGGCTTTTTGACACAGTGAGTCTGGAGATGGCGCGGGGAGTCATCGAAGCAGCTGAAGCACAGAATTCACCTGTCATTATCGGAACAGCAGAGGTGCTGCTGCCCTATGCACCACTCGAGGAACTTTCCTATTTCCTGCTTCCTATGGCCAAAAAAGCCGCAGTTCCCGTGGTGGTACATCTTGACCATGGATTGACGGCCGAGATTTGCCATAAGGCTTTGGAGTTAGGATTCTCTTCTATTATGTATGATTGTTCCACAGCTTCCTATGACGAAAATGTGCGGCGTGTCAGGGAAATGACAGGAATTGCTCATGCTGCGGGAGCCAGTATTGAAGCTGAATTGGGGCATGTAGGGGATAATGAAGGTTCAGCAGAAGGCAGCAGTCATCTGGAAGATCCAAGTGCCTACTATACACAGCCCTCACAGGCCATTGATTTTGTCAGACAGACAGGAGTGGATGCGCTGGCAATCGCAGTTGGCAGTGCACATGGTGCTTATAAATTACCTCCAAAGCTGGATTTTCAGAGAATTCGTGAAATCGCAGGGAGCATCCCGACACCGCTTGTCCTGCATGGGGGCTCGGGGCTTACGGATGACGATTTCAAAATGGCGATCGAAGCAGGAATCAGTAAAGTGAATATTTTTACGGATATCAACGTGAAAGCGATTGAAGAGGTTCTGCGAAGCTTCTCTTCGGTTGATAGAGGGATTATAGATCTTATCCCCCATCAGGTCGCGGCCATCAGAGAAGCGGTTATTGAGAAGATGCGCCTGTTCGGGGCGTGCGCCAAGGGGGGAGGGCCGGGAGCTCATGAAAGAGAGATCCGGTCAATTGTAGAAGAAGTGGTCAAGCAAATAAAGGGTGTATAGATTGTACATGTTAGAAAGGAAACTGTCTACCGGGAAGGGACAGTTCCCTTTTTTGCGTATCTGAAGGTGCAGTCTGAAGACATAGCAAGGAGGGCGGGAGATGTATGATTAGGAAAATTCGGAAATATTATGTAAGTCATATATGGTGTATATTTGCAACGGTAGTCGCTGTGGTATTTGGCGCATTTTTTTTGTGGTCGCAAAGCTACCTGAAACAGCAGTATTATGAATACTTAATGGAAAAGACGGTAGAGTCTGAGCAGGTTATCCTGAACTCGATCAGTTCGAATATAAACTACTACACAAGTGTATTAATTGAAACGGTTGCCGAAGCGGCAACTGATCACGAAGTAGCGGAACTGTCGCGCAAAAGTACGGAAGAAGGTCTGACATTAAGTGAAGAAATCAAACTTAACCGGCTGCTTAATAAATATATTCGCTCTTCCTCCTGGATTGCCGGAATTGCTATCAGTCAGGAGAATACACTTTTGTTTCAGGCAAGCCGCCTGCATGATGAGGATAGTATCTGGGGTGACGACGAGCGGGAGAATCTGAATAGTATCTATGAAACGCTGGTACAAAAGGTGGAGTCCAAAGAAGTTCCCAAAATGACCGTTTCTGCGTATCAGACAAACTCCGCAAAGTCTAGTAATAAGCGTTTAATGCATATCAGTGTACCTTTGATCGACACGTCTGGGAAAAGGACGGAGATTTATGTGGTTACTTTGTCGATTTATACGGATTTTTTTGAAGAATACATCCAGCAGATTTATGATAGTTTCAAAGAAGTTGTTGAAGGGTATGTGACAGATGAGAATGACTATGTAATCTACCATCGGGATAAAAGTAAACTGGGGATACAGATGGAATATGATGCCAACACCATTATTGCTATGGAAAAGACATTGGAAAAGACCAGATGGAAAGTACATGTTGTCATCAATCTCAATGACCTGCTGCGAGATGTAAATGTTCTATATAAGAACACGCTGTTTGTCTATATGATGTGGGCACTCGCTATATTTGCCAGCATTCTAAGTGTCGTAATATGGTATATATTAAAGCCTGTACAAACCATCATTGGTGGGATGGCCAAAGCACAAAGTGGCAGTTTCAAAAAAGAAATCCGAATCAGAGGCAAAACGGAAGTCTGGACAATTGCCACGGAGTTCAACAAACTGCTTCATTCACTGGATATCAGCAAGAAACAGACGATGGAGGAGAACACAGCTAAAATACAGGCACTTAAAAAACAGCAGGAAGCTGAGTGGGAAGCGCTTGAATCTCAGATCAACGCTCATTTTATCTGTAATACCATTGGAGGCATTAGTTTCGAAGCCATGGAAGCAGGCAATCATAAAGTGGCGGTACTGCTGAAAAAATTATCTAATATTCTGCGCTATACATTTGATAAGACGAATGGGCAGGTATATTTATATCAGGAAATCCTCTGGCTGGATCAGTATTTGTTCCTGCAGCAGATGCGTTATGAAGGGAAATTTCAGTATTCTATTGATATACCAGTCGTATATCAGGAATGGAAATCCATCAAACTGATGCTGCAGCCATTTGTAGAGAACTCTATTTTGCATGGATTCAGCGGCTGTACCAGTGAAGGCATGATAGAAATCATCGGAATTCCCGGACGCGAAGGCAGTCTGCTGATTATGATCAGAGACAATGGAAAGGGAATGGATGAAGCGGGTAAAGAGAGGGTCCGTCAGGCAATCCATGCACCGTTTAAGAGGGAAAGTGAAGGAATGGGAATCTCAAATGTAGCACTTAGAATGAAGGCGTATTATGGAGAAGATGTTGATATTACATTTGAAAGCAGTGTTGATGCCGGCACCACCTTCGTACTGCATATACCTTCAGATAAGCAAAGGAGAAGTCTATGAAAATAATTCTGGTAGAAGATGAACCTCGGGCCTTGAGGGGCATTCGTAATTTGATCCGTTCCATTGACGAAGATGCGCAGATCATTGGAGAGGCAACGGACGGCCGGCAGGCATTGGAACTAATTACAACTTTGCGGCCGGACGTCGTGTTTACAGATATCAAGATACCCTATATCAATGGAATCGACCTGATCAGAGCTTTAAAAAAATACGATATGAAAACAAGATTTGTACTGATTAGTGCCTATGAGGAATTTGAATATGCTAAAAATGCGCTTTCGCTTGGGGTACGGGAATACCTGGTCAAGCCACTGACATATGATGAAGCAGAAGCAGTTCTAAAATCATTGAAATCTGAGATTGATGAAGCCAAAAATATAAATCTCAGGGAAATCTCATCCAGCGTTATCGAACGTTACCCTCAGGCGCACAGACTGGTCCAAAAGGCAATTGAAATTGTTGAGGAGGGGTACGGCTCTTCTTTGTCACAAAAGACAATTGCAGAGAAACTTGGGATGACGCAGGAGTATTTCAGCTACTTGTTTCACAAAGAAACTGGTGGAAAATTTTCTGTATTTGTGAGAGATCATAGAATCAAAATTGCGGAGGAGCTATTGACGAAGACAGATTTATCGGTACAAGAAGTTGGCTATAAGTCCGGCTACTCAGATGAAAAATACTTTTCGAAGATCTTCAAGTCGGTTGTTGGACTGACACCTTTGTGTTATAGAAAAGAGAACGAATCTTAAAAAACTCCCCTGCTCTAAAAAAACTGCTCTAAAATGAGTGCAGCCACCTTAAAACCGTCGGTTTACCTGCTGCGCCATCTATCCTATACTTTTAAGCATAAGGAATGCAACATAACAAGTTGAAGGAACAGAGGCCGGAGTAGTCCAGAATCTGACAAGGAGGTAAGTATGAAAGGAAAGAAAGTTGCAGCAGTAATGCTTGCGGGACTCATGGCAGCGGGACTGCTTATGGGGTGTGGGAGCAGTTCGTCGGGAAACGAGTCAAGTGATGCTTCAGATGAAACAACGCAGGCACAGGAAAGCAGTGATGGAAAGCAAAAAATTGAGTTGTGGCATTATTTTAATGATGCGAGCCAGGGGGCGATTGACAGGATTGTGGAAGAATATAATGCCTCTCAGGATACGTATGAAGTCGTATCTACATACATTGATCGTGAAGATATGATGAATAAATATACGTTAGGGGCTATCTCAGGTGAACTGCCTGACATAGGTATGGTCGACAACCCGGATATGGCATCCTATATTTCCTTGGGTGTATTCCAGGATATTACAGAGTTGGCGGAATCCTGGGGAGAACTCGATCAATTTTATGAGGCACCCCTGTCAACCTGCTATCAGGACGATAAATTGTATGGGCTTCCCAACAATACGAATAGTATAGTTCTGTACTATAACAAAGACTTATTAAGTGCGGCAGGCGTAGAAGTGCCGACTACCTGGGATGAATTAAAGACAGCGGCACAGACCCTGACAGCGGACGGTACCTACGGATTCGCGATGAGTGCACAGGGAAGTGAAGAAGGTACATTTTCCTATATTCCATGGCTCTATTCAGCTGGCGGAAGTACGGAAGACATGAGTGGAGAGGCGGCTCAAAAATCCATGGAATTCCTGAAATCTATGATGGATGACGGAAGTATGAGTCAGGAAGTTGTAAACTGGACACAGTCGGATGTCGCTAATGCGTTTATTGCAGGAAAAGCAGCAATGATGCAAAATGGCTCCTGGCAAATATCAGCACTGGCTGATTCGGGTGTGAATTATGGTATTGCACTGCTGCCAAAAGATGTTGAGAATTCAAGCTGCATTGGAGGGGAAAACTTTGGAATCTGTGCCGGAGCCAATACTGATGGCGCATGGGATTTCCTGAAATATTTCAGCAGCAAAGATGTAAGTGCGGACTTTTGTGAGGAAGCAGGAAAGTTCCCGGTTCGTGCAGATGCAATGGACAGCAAAGCAATATGGTCAGAGGATGAAAATTATGTAACATGTGCCGAAGCACTCGAAGTGGCGGTGGCACGCGGACCAGAGGTACAATGGCCCACGATATCCCAAAGCATCTATACAGCTCTTCAATCCGTACTGTTAGGTGAGGATACGGTAGATAGTGCGCTTGGAAAGGCTGCGGATACAATCAATGAGGCAGTAAGCGAATAGCGCTTACTGCCGGGCATAGGAGAGGAGTCTGCCGGTGAAGGTACTAAAAAAACTAGTCAAAGGAAAAAATGTGGGGATTTGGTTCGTATTACCGGCGCTGCTCTATATGCTTGTATTTATCGGCTACCCATTGGTCTATAATTTCGTTTTAAGTTTCAAGAATTTAAGTGTTACAAATTTTGCATCCAAAACAGCAGTGTTCGTGGGATTAGAAAATTATAGTAAGTTGTTCCACGATGAAGTATTTCTTTTGTCAATGAAAAATACAACATTTTTCACAGTGGTGTGTCTTCTGGTTCAATTTGCGCTGGGATTTGCACTGGCGCTATTTTTTTACAAAAAATTCCCACTTTCAGGTCCGATTCGCGGAATCTTGCTGGTTGCCTATATGATGCCGATGTCAGTCGTAGGGCTTCTGGGAAAGAATATGTTCGGCGTAACAGAAGGTGTCATCAATGATATTTTGCTGAATATCGGTATTTTGAAGGAACCGGTCTCCTGGCTGATTAGCTCTAAGACCGCAATCTGGGGTGTGATTATCATGAATTGCTGGGTGGGTATTCCGTTTAATATGCTTCTTTTGACCACTGGGTTGTCTAATATTTCAGAGGACGTATATGAAAGTGCCCGTATTGATGGAGCCGGTAAATGGAGGCAATTCTGGTCTATTACGGTACCGTTGTTACGGCCGGCAATCTTGTCAGTGCTGATGCTGGGGCTGATCTATACCTTCAAGGTGTTTGATCTGGTATATATTATGACGAGTGGAGGGCCTGTGAATTCTACACAAATGATGGCAACCTATGCCTATACCCTCTCCTTTGGACAGTATCAATTCTCACTTGGCTCAGCAGCGGCGGTTGTGTTGTTCATGTGTCTGTTTCTGGTAGGATTATTCTATCTGCGGCTGACGGCAAAGGAGGAGGCAAACTGATGATTAGCAGAATACGGGGGATTTACATGGCATCCCCCAGACAATTCAGAAAAAATGGGATAAAATGTGTGATAGGGGTATTGATTGCAGCACTGTTTTTGTTCCCGTTGTACTGGCTGGTGATTACCTCTCTGAAATCGGATACAGAGACATTCGCCAAAGTGCTGACGTATTTTCCCCATGACCTTACCTTAGAAGCCTGGAAGCTGCAGGTAGGACAGTCGGATTTTCTGCACACACTTAGAAACAGTGTGATTATCGCATTGTTGACGATGTGCATTTCTCTGGTGGTGGGTATACCTGCGGCATATGCTGTTGGGCGCTATCAGTTCCGAGGGGTAAAAATAGTACTGCTTGTTTTTTTGGTAACACAGATGATGCCGTCCTCGCTGCTTTTGACCCCGCTCTATCTCATCTTCTCAAACGTGGGACTGCTTAATACGTTTCTTGCTCCTGCAATCGCTGTGGCTTCAGGCGCAATTCCATTTATTGTTATTACGTTACGGCCGTACTTTATGAACCTGCCAAAGTCTTTGGAGGATGCAGCGTTAATTGATGGATGTAATCCGTTTACTTCCTTCCTGTTCGTGATGGTGCCTACGATAAAATCAGGTATTATAACTGTCATAACAATTTCTTTTTTACAAGGCTGGAACGATCTGGTATATTCCATGACCTTTAATACCGATAGTACCATGCGTCCGCTGACAGCAAATATACATAAATTCATAAGTGCGTATGGGACGAAATGGAATGCAATCATGGCGTATGGACTGTTTCTGGTCATTCCAGTGGTACTGATCTTTGTGTTTTTACAAAAATATATTGTCGGAGGTATGACAGCAGGGGCAGTCAAAGAATAAAATATATCATATAAAATGATAAGAAAGAGGAAAAAATGAAATTTACAGAAGGATATTGGGACAAAAACCAACGGGCAAATTCACAGCATGCAGCCCAGGCATTTACAGTAGAAGCAATTCCCAATGGAATGCGCGTCGTGGCGCCTACCAGACCAATTAAGAGTAGGGCGGATGCCATTAACATAAGTACGATTACCACTGAATTCAAAGCTGAAGATACGAATATTATCAGTGTCAGAAGCTATCATTATGAAGCTTACCGCAAACAGGAACCACGCTTTGCTCTGAACAGCCACCCCCAGGAGGTCAGTGTACAGATAGATAAGGATAAGGCAGTGATGTCTTTTGGAAATTTGTCTGTGATTGTAAACTGTGAAGAATTCTCCTACACGTTTCTTGCAGATGGTAATGTATTGACATCCTGCGGCTTTAGAAATCTGGGTTATATGCAGTATGACAAAGAAGTATCAACTAATTTTCCACAGGAAAACTATCTGGCTGAGCGTTATGAGCCGTATATGATGACAGAACTTGCTCTTGCTCCGGGTGAATGTGTATATGGGTTGGGTGAGCGTTTTACGGCATTCGTTAAGAATGGTCAGGTGGTGGACTGCTGGAATGAGGATGGGGGAACATCCTCACAAATTTCCTATAAGAATATTCCATTTTATGTCACGAACAAAAACTATGGAATTCTGGTCGATCATAGTGACAACGTTTCTTTTGAAGTGGCCAGTGAGAAAGTTGAATATGTTGGATTTTCTGTGCCAGGCGAAGAAATTCGATATCAGCTGATTTATGGACCAAGTATCAAAGATGTTTTAATCCATTATACGGATTTTACCGGTAAACCGGCGCTGCCGCCACAATGGTCGTTCGGCTTGTGGCTGACTACTTCATTTAAACCTATGTATGACGAAGAGACGACGGGTGCATTTATTAAGGGGATGAAAGACAGGGATATTCCTCTAAGTGTCTTCCATTTTGACTGTTTTTGGATGAAAGAACTTCAGTTGTGTGACTTTGAATGGGATGACAGAGTGTTCCCTGATGTCAAAAAAATGCTGGATGGATATCATGCACAAGGACTAAAGATATGTGTATGGATCAACCCATTTATAGCACAAGGGACTCCTTTCTTTCGGGAAGGGGCAAAAAACGGCTATTTATTACAGCGTGCAGATGGAAGAGGTGTCAAGCAGGTGGATACATGGCAGCCGGGCATGGGGATTGTGGATTTTACAAATCCGGAAGCCACTCGCTGGTATACAGATAAGCTTAAGACGTTGCTGGATGTTGGTGTCGACTGTTTTAAGACGGATTTTGGCGAGCGCATTCCGATAGATGTGACATATTATGACGGCTCAGATGCCAGAGCAATGCACAATTATTATACCAGTCTGTACAATGAAGCGGTTTTGGGATTGCTGCAAAGAGAAAGAGGAGAGAACGAAGCGGTCTTGTTCGCCAGAAGTGCGACCGTAGGCACACAGAAATTCCCGGTGCATTGGGGAGGAGACTGTTCAGCCAGCTATCCGTCTATGGCGGAAAGCCTGCGGGGCGGCCTGTCTTTTGCCATATCAGGTTTTTCTTTCTGGAGCCATGATATCAGTGGATTTGAGGCAACGGCAACTCCGGATCTGTATAAACGCTGGCTGCAGTTTGGACTGCTCTCAACACATAGCCGGCTGCATGGTTCGGATACTTACAGAGTGCCATGGATTTTTGATGAAGAGTCGAACGATGTATGCCGCTATTTTACAAAATTAAAAGCAAGATTGATGCCATATATATTTCACACAGCAGTGATTTCTCATAAAACCGGAATTCCAAGTATGCGTCCGATGGTGCTGGAGTTTGAGCAAGATCCGGCAGTAACCTATCTGGATATGCAGTATATGCTGGGAGAAAGTCTGCTGGTAGCGCCGATTTTTAACGAAAAGGGACGGGCGCAGTACTACTTGCCGCAAGGGAGATGGACCAATCTCCTGGATGGAGAAATCCGCCAGGGAGGATGGCATGATGAAATTTATGATTACTTCCATATGCCCTTATTTGTAAGAGAGAATACACTTTTGGCGGTTGGCGCGACTGAGACAACGACCGCATATGATTTTCTGGAGCAAATGCAGTTGCAGCTGTATGAACTGCAGGAAAATGCGACGGCAGAGTGCGAAGTGGAAAATCAAAGCGGAGCAGTTGTATTTACGGCCTCAGCGAAACGCGAGGGGGAAAATATTTCGATTCAGCTCTCTGAGGTGTTACACGAGTTGACTTGTATGCTGTACGGGATTACATCTTACAAGCAGATCGAGGGAGCAACGCTTGTTGAAAGTGCAGAAGGTCTGCTGCTGCGGCCAACAGCCCGGACAGTTCGTATTGCACTGTAAACAAGATACTTCATACCTTTAAAAAGACGGTCGGTGAGGGGATTTCCGCTCATCGACCGTCTTTTTGGGGTAAATTACGTGATAGCATAATTTAGAATGTAACCACTTTTGCCTCTGCTGTAAACGAAGAGAAGGTAGCTGTAACATCCTTAAGGTACAAAACCTGTGTATTGCCGTCTGTTGCAGAGTACATTGCCTGCAAAGAAGGATACGCGTCTAACATATGCTGCTTGGCTTCGACTCTGTCGTCATCTACGGCGATTGCTTCCACACGAAGCCAGGAACCACCGGCAAAAGCGCAGATCTCAATCTTGGAATTAGCAGCGATCTGCTGTGAAACTGGTTTGGATTTTCCTGTCTGAATATACAGTCTGCCTTCGAACAGGTCAATGGTCCCGAACGGGCGGACCCGGGGCTGATCCCCCTCTACCGTAGCCAGATAATAGGTCTCACATTCTTTTAAAAAGTCGTATACTTCCTGCATAAAACACCTCCATTTTATGAAATACATACAGTAAAAAATTGTCAAAAAATACTAATACCATTGTACTACATACAAGTCAAAAAGCAAGTATATATAACTGTCACAAAACAAGATTCATTAACTTTTTAACAAGAACCGATATTTTATATATGATAGGATTGCTGTAAAATTAGCTCAAATCCAGAATAGTTTATTCTTAAAACAGGTAAAGGAGATAAGCAAATGATTACAGCAAAAGAAAGAGAAGTAATACGTGAACTGGCGCGGCAGGTCAAAGACTGTGCCGAAAGACCAGTAATGGAACAAAGAAGAGAAAAATGGTTCGCACACAATGATTTAAAGTCTACGGAGCCGGTCATTGCCGTCTTCCCGGAGGGCTCATGGAGAGAAATTATCACACCAGGTCAGCTGCTCTGTGAGGACGAAGAAGCCAGAAAAATCGAGTGGCTGCTCAGAGCCCGCCTCTTTCGGGGAAACATCATACAGGATGATATTCCTGTCGAAAAAACGTGGGAAGTACACAAAATTATTACGGATACAGGTTGGGATGCCTGGAACCCGAATCATAAAAATGCAGCATTTGGAAATGAAGATTTCAGAGACAACTGTCTGGGAAGTGTTCCGCTGGTCTGGAAAAAGGATTTCAGCTTTGAAGAAAAGGCCATGCATTTTGAGCCCATTATTAATGAAACAGGTGATATCAAGCGTTTGAAGAGTCCGGAAGTAATTTATCATGAAAAGGAGTCTTTGGAATTACTTAAAATCCATCAGGAGCTGTTGGGAGATATTCTGAATGTAGAATTCAGCGGCAAGAAATTCCTGTATTTTGCGCTGATGGAAACATACTCGGATTTTCGGGGGCTTGAGCAGGTTATGTATGATCTGTATGAAGAGCCGGAGATGGTGCATGAGGCAATGGATATTGTTGAAAAGGGCTATCATGATCTTCTGGATCAATATGTTGCTATGGATCTGCTCGAAATCAACAACCGCCAGGGCTACAATGGTTCCGGTGGTATGAATTATACGCATGATCTGCCAATGGCAGACGGTGGCGGCAGGAATCTCAAGAATTTCTGGGGTTTTACCGAATCACAGGAATTTACGATGGTAGGACCGGAAATGCACTATGATTTTGTCATGAAGCATGAGCAGCGCATTACGGAACGCTTTGGACTTACGTCCTACGGATGTTGTGAGCCGATAGAGAACAAGCTGAAATATGTATTGAATTTCAAGAACATCCGACGGATTTCTGTCTCTCCCTGGGCAGATATAGAATCCTGTGCAAGACAGATCGGGCAAAAGGCAGTATACTCCTGGAAACCCAATCCATCCTATTATCTTAATAATTATTCACCAAAGGATGAAACCTTTATGGAAGGCTACCTAAAAGAGATGCTGACCAAGACAAAAGATAACTGTGCTGAAATCGTGCTAAAGGATACACATACATGCCAAAACGATCCGGAGCGCTTTTCACACTGGGTCAAACTGACGCGCAGATGTATTGAAGAGAGTCGTTAGTTGGTTTGCGCTAAAACTAAAATCCTTTGTTCTTACAAATAAAATCACAGCATGCTATACTTCAGATACAGTGGGATGGAACTAAAATACAAGGAGGAATGCTATATGTATTTATCAATCTGTACGGGAGTTTACGGCGATGATTCGTTCTCTGAGGCGCTGAATAAAGTGAAGGCGCATGGACTCGATTACGTCGAAGTGTGTGTGGGAGGCTGGGGCGGCTATCCGCATGGCTATGCGACGAGTCTGCTGGCAGATGCGGCTGCGCTTGCGTCCTTTCGTGGTGCATTGTCTCAAAGAGGGATGCAGATTTCGGCATTGAACTGTTCGGGAAATCCGCTGGCACCGGGCGAAATGGGGCAAAAGCATAGTCAAAGTGCCTATGATACAGTAACGCTCGCAGGGAAACTCGGTATCAAGACGGTTGTCATGATGTCGGGGCTCCCCGCCGGCGGACCGCAAGATCAGGTGCCGAACTGGCTCGTGTCGACACAGTCAGTGCCGCCGGATGACCCCTATATTACAGAGGCGCTTCGGTATCAATGGGAAGATGTGGCGATTCCATGGTGGTCGGACTTTGCAAAGCATGCCCAGGCCAATGATGTCCGTATCGCAATTGAAGAATTCCCCGGACAGCTGGTCTATAATGTAGATACCCTGCTGCGCCTGCGCCATGCCGTTGGTGATGCCATCGGGATGAATCTGGACCCATCACATTTGCTGATTATGGGGGCAGACCCGATTGCGGCTGTCAGGGCACTGGGGAAAGCGGTATATTATGTGCATGGCAAAGACGCGCGTATTGAGCGGGGGCTTTGTGATGTGGATGGTCTGCTGGACAATCACAGGGTAGAAGATGTAGCAATACGTACCTGGAATTATGTGGCAGTTGGCTGCGGTCAGGATTTGAAGTGGTGGAAAGAATTCTTTTCTGTTCTGTCGATGACAGGCTACAAGGGTGTAGTTTCGCTTGAAATGGAAGATCTTACCATGAGTGTGGAGGCGGGGGTTACGACTTCGATTGAAGCACTCAATGCAACAATTTCAAAATAGAATAGACAGGAAACAGTAAAGGGATTGCCTTGCAGGGACAATCCCTTTTTGCTGTGCTTATTGCATCAGCCGACGGAAAATCTTGGGTGAACAGCCTACTCTGTCAGTAAAGGCATTGATAAAACTTCCGCAGCTTCCATACCCCACTTCGTAGGCAATTTCGGTCACGCGCTTATCTGTTTTGATTAAAAGTGCTTTGGCGCAGTCCATGCGTATAGTCAATGTATAGTCCATTGGTGCGTAGCCGGTTTCACGTTTGAATAAGTGAGAAAAATAGTAAACACTTAAGTTCGTCAGTTCGGCAAGGGTGCGCAGGGTAATCTTTTGGCTGATATTCTCATGAATGTAGTGAATCGCGATATTCACGGGATTGTCCTCGGAGGATTCATAATCGTTCGTCTCGCTGAGCAGATGCAGCAGCTTGTATACGCGAAGTGAAGTATCAAAGGCACTTTCGATATTTCCTTCTTCATAAAATCGTACTGTATTATATAAAAAGTTTCCAATCAGTGCGTTGTTTCTGGAACGCAGAAGCGGACCGCGTCTTTCAAGAATATGTGCGCATAATTCGTGGGCGTTCGAACCGTCGAAGTGCATATACACGAACTCCAGCCCATTCTGGGCATGATAATAATGCGGGTAACGGCAGTCAATTAGCACGACATCCCCCTTTTGTGCATCAAAAACACGTGTCCCGTACTCCACATGCATGGCACCGCCTCTGATATAAAGTGCCAGCAGCGGTGGGTAAGAAGTGCGCTTCTTAAAATACTTTGAATTGCAGAAATAATGTCCGCACCAGGTCATGTAAAAAAACAATCCGGCACTTTGCTTTGACGGTGTGAACGAAAAGCAGCTGGAGACTTCTGTAATTCCAATATCCACACTTTTCATTATCAAAATCCTCCTGTCTTTTTTTAGGAATCTCTATGATTTCATTTTAGTATAGAACGGTTGTGATGGCAACCTATATTTGCAATAGAATAAAACACAACTTTTTTGATTGGTGTAATCTCAGGCTGAAAATTGAAAAAAGCGCAAGATTCATGAATGAATGAGCAAAGCCCAGCAATGCAATTGTGCACATATCTATGTAAAATGTTAAAAAGATTCAGAAAAACAGCTAATAAATAGGCATAATATGACAAAAAAGTCAAAGGTGTTATAAGCAAGATTAAAAGCACATACAACAAGAATTAGAAAGGAGAATAAGTGATTAAATGACAGAGTAATAGCACAAAACAACTCTATAATGAAAAAATGAAGGAAAAAGTAGTAAGGTAGGAGGAAATGAAATGGGGCAACATAGTAATAGCAAGTTTTTAGATACGCTTAAGAATCAGGGAATCGTACTGGCACTCATTCTGGTCTTTGCAGTGTTTTCTATTTCATCAAAGCAATTCTTTTCGCAGGAAAACCTGCTGCTGATTTTTAAGCAGGTAGCAACGGTGGGAGTGATGGGAGCGGGCATGACCTATGTGATTATCGGAGGCAATTTTGATCTTTCGGTTGGTTCACTTTTATCACTGGGCTGTGTGATGTGTATTAGTCTGCATGAGTCGATTGGTCCGGTACCGGCAATTTTTATTACGCTGCTGGTAGGTATGGCTTCCGGCGTAATTTCCGGATTTCTGATTGGCTATCTCAATCTGAATTCTATGATCGTCACACTGGGAATGATGAATATTCTGCAGGCATTTGCGCTGATTTGGACAAACGGTAAATACGTTCAGCTAAGTGACTCGAATGTGTGGTTTACCAAAATCGGAAATGGGTCCTTGGGGGTCGTACCGATTTCAACCATTGTTATGCTGTTCTGCATTATTGTTTTTGCGGTTTTTCTGAAAAAGTCAGTCTATGGACATCAGCTCATGTCCGTAGGAAGTAACCGCGAGACCTGTCGTTACAGCGGTATCAATGATAAAAAAGTCATCTTAAAGTCATTTGTGATTTCGGGTCTTACCACAGCAATTGGAGCCGTATTACTATGCTCGAGAGGACGGGCCGCACAGAGCACGATTGGAGAAAGTTATGAATTTGACGTAATTTCAGCGGTAATTCTGGGCGGGGCAAGTTTGCTGGGCGGCAAGGGAAGTGTGTTTCGAACCTTTGTCGGAGTCTTGATTCTGGGAGTCTTGAAAAACGGATTTGTCATTGTGGGTCTTCCGTACTATCTGCAATGGATCGCACAGTGTCTGGTCATTTTAGCGGCGGTGTATATTGATATTCTTTCAAGCAGAAGGAGGGCGAAATGAATCTGGGAAAAATCAAAACTTTTTTATCGAGGAATACCATTATCCCCATATGGATCATTTTTATAGTACTCGCGGCGATCTTTGTCAATGGATTTCTGGGAATCAACAATCTGTTCAATGTTTTCAACCAGAATGCAATGAAAGGAATTATGGCAATTGGTATGACCTTCGTGATACTGACCGGCTACTTTGATATGTCTGTCTGTACAACAGTCGGGCTAACAGCTGCGCTGGTATGCGGTCTGCAGGAGAATCTGGGATTACTCCCGGCGCTGCTGATTGCACTGGCGGCAGGTTTACTCGTAGGCAGTATCAACGGACTGTTGGTAGCCTATGCAGGCATGAACGCATTCGTTGTGACCCTTGCCATGATGCTGGGGGTCAGGGGAATTGCCTACATCTATCATGCGGAAAGTTCTATGATCGCACCATCGGAAGCATTTAAATCCTTCGGGTCTGGAAGACTGGGTCTTCTGTCTTACAGCAGTCTTTTATTCATCCTGCTGCTATTGCTGGCATTTTATGTCCTCAAATACACGAGACATGGCAGGAACACGTATGCGACCGGCGGAAATGAAACAACGGCGTTCAATGCGGGAATCAAGACCAAGAGAATTATTTTACTCAACTTTATGATCTGCGGTTTTGCGGGAGGCCTGGGCGGTGTTTTGTACGCAGCTTCCGTCGGGGCATCCACACCCTCACTGGGATGGCCGGACATTCATATGCTGGTTATTGCCGCAGTTGTGTTAGGGGGGACAAAGCTTACCGGTGGGTCAGGAAGTATCTGGTATACTCTCGGCGGCGTGATGCTGCTTGGCGGAGTGGATAATATCATGAATTTGCTGAATACACAGACGTACTTCAAAACAATGGTCACAGGTCTGATTATGATTGGAGTACTGTATCTTGACAGGGTTCTTACGAACAAGCGGCATGAAAAACTTAATTTAGAAGCCTGATTTTTAGAAATGTTATCTGCATGGGCAGTTAACATAAACTTATATTTCATTGAAGGAGGAAATAACATGAAGAAGAAAGTAGCAGCAATATTGGGAGCGGTTTGTATGACCACTGCATTATTGGCAGGATGCGGAGGGCAGAGCACGACAAGTTCGAGTACATCTGCGGGAACAGAGACACAGAGCCAGGATGCGGCATTAAAAGTAGGAATGGTCGTAAATGATGGTGGTGCGGATACCTACCAGACAACATATTATACAGCGGCGCAGGAATATGCAGCAGAGTTAGGAATTGATCTGCAGCTGCTTGATCCCAAAGGAGATGTCACCGTACAGGCAAATCAGGTGCAGGATCTGATTGGTATGAACTGTGATGTCATCGTAGTATGGCCGGTAAATTCAGAGACAGCGGTAGCTTCTGTCAAGGCAGTCAGTGATGCAGGGATTCCTGTAATGACAGCAAATACCAATGTTGTAGAAAGCGGAGAAGAATACATAGAATGCTATGTTGGACCATCTAATTACGAAGAAGGTAAGGCTTCTGCTGAGGTCATGGCAGAGGATCTGGGAAATTCCGGAAGCATTGTAGAAATTACTGGTCAGAATGGTTATTCCACGACAACAGAGCGATCCACAGGTATGACGGATCTGATTGCTGAGACCGATATAGAACTTCTGGATTCTCAGCCGGCGGACGGAAATCGTGAAAAAGCTCAGCAGGTCATGGAAAACTATCTGGTGAAATATGCAAAGGGCGAACTTGATGCCGTCTTCTGTTTTGACGACAATACGGCATTTGGTGCAATTAATGCAATTGAAGCAGCGGGCAGACAAGATGATATCAAAGTATATGCCGCAGCCGCCGGAGATTATGCAACCGTATCCTATGTGGAACAGGGCAAGCTCTCAGGTATTGCAATGCAGTCGCCGATTATTGATTCCCAGACGGCACTTGATTTTGCGGTTCGGCTTGGGAATGGAGAAGAAATCACGGAATTCTATAATTACATTGAAACACCGGTAGCTACTCCTGAGAATATCTCCACGTTAGAATTAGAAGAATGGTAAGTAACAGTAGAGGATAGTGAGATTATGAAACCGGAGGGAATATAAATGGATCACGAATACGTACTTGAGATGAGACATATCAACAAGACATTTCCAGGTGTCAAAGCGCTGAATGATGCTCATCTTGACTTGAAATATGGAGAAGTATTAGCGCTATGCGGGGAAAATGGTGCCGGTAAGTCCACTCTTATGAAGGTTCTCTCCGGTGTATATCGCGCTGACGGCAATGCAGGCGAAATCATATACCGGGGGAAACCAGTGCAGTTTGCCAGTCCAATCGAAGCTAAAAATGAAGGAATTGTACTCATCTTTCAAGAGCTGTCGCTTGCGATGGAATTAAGTGTAGCCGAGAACATGTATCTCGGAAGTCTGCCTGTCAGAGCAGGACGGATAGACTGGAAAAGTCTGTATAAGAATGCACAGGATGTGCTGACACAACTGGAGTGTCCGGCAAATCCCCGGGATATAATCTCTATGCTGCCGATAGCGCAACAGCAAATGGTGGAAATTGCCAGAGGAATTGCGTTGGGAGCCAAGATCCTGATTCTGGATGAACCAACCTCTTCGCTGACGGAAAAAGAGAAAAATTCCCTTTTTAAGATTATCAATAAGCTTAAGGCGCAGGGAGTCAGTATTGTGTATATCAGCCACAAAATGGATGAGATCTTTGAAATCAGTGATCGTGTGCTGGTTATGCGGGACGGCCAAAAGAACGGAGAATTCGTGACAAAAGAGATTGCACTTGATACCATCGTACAAAGCATGATTGGGCGCTCACTCGATCAATATTATTATAAGGCGGCGGCCGAGATCAGAGATGAGGTGCTGCGTGTGGAACATCTGTCCTTGCGAGGGTATTTTAAAGACATTTCATTCTCAGCAAAAGCCGGTGAAGTTCTGGGATTCTATGGTCTGGTGGGAGCCGGAAGGACAGAAATCTTGGAGACGATTTTCGGCATCCGAAAGCCGGACAACGGAAAAATCTACTTAAGTGGCAAAGAATTGTGTCCCAGAAGCAGCGTGGATGCTGTAAAAGCCGGTATCGGGTTTGTTACGGAAAACCGCAAGGAACAGGGACTCGTTCTGGAAAAATCCTGTCGTGAAAATATGGCTTTGGCCAAGCTGCCCTGGTTGTCCAGGTATGGATTTGTAGACGAAAAAGCCACCTTCGAAATCTATCAGCAGTACCACAACAGCCTGCAGATTGCATCTCCCGGCTCCGAGCAGGAGGTCGGGAATCTCTCAGGCGGCAATCAGCAGAAAGTGGTTCTGGGGAAATGGATGACAATAGGCCCGAAGCTTCTGATTCTTGATGAGCCAACGCGAGGCATAGCTGTCGGCTCAAAATCAGAAATTTATAAGCTGATTGTCCAAATGGCAGAAGAAGGTATGGCAATCATCGTCATCTCTTCGGAAATGCCGGAAATCATGGGAATCAGCAACAGAGTCATTACCATATCACAGGGGCATATTACAGGAGAACTGCGAGGTAATGAAATCGAAGAAGAAAGCTTAATGCGTGCGGTGCTGATTACAGATTCTAAGCAAAAGGCCTGAATTCCCGAGGTGTACAGCCCATAACTTTCTTAAAAAGCCTTGAGAAATAATTCGAATCAAGTATCCCGACCATAGAGGCAATTTCCGACATAGGCAGGTCATACTCCTGAATAAATTCAAGCGATTTAATAATCCGAAACCGGTTCAGATAATTCAGCGGAGACAGACCGGTCACATGCTTAAATATACTCCTGAAATAGCTTTCGGACAGCGAAGACGCATCCGCCATCTCCTGTACCGTAATCTGCTCTTGATAGTGCCTCTCCAGATACGTCATGGAATTAATAATCAACTGCTTCTTGCGATTCACCTGATGAGGCGTGTGCTGCGGAAAGTTGTTACGTGCCCGGCGAAAAATAATCAGTATCATCTGCAGAACAGCGGTCTTCATATAAGCTGTTTCGAACTGAAGCTCGTCGGATTCCGTATCGATGCGGGACAACAGCTGTTCAACATCAAATGCTTCGGCGGGAGGCAGATGCAGAACCCCCTGCTTGCTCAAATGATCCGGTGCGGTAAGGGCAGAGGCATTCTGTGCGATGGAGGGATAGATAGGCGAGGAAAGCAGGCGTTCCCATTGATAGCGTACATCATCTACGCCGGAGGGGATCTCCTGCTTTCTTAGCTGGTTCTTGTCCATAAATTCACTTAAGTGCTCGATACGCTCCGGCGAAAAGTAGCAATTTGTCAAGGCGGAATCCGGGTGCATGACATAGGCGTGTGCTTCGTCGGGCGGAATCAGAAACAGATCCCCCGCGATCAGCGGTACTTCCACGCCACGAAATTTGTGTATACAGGTACCGCGATTGATTAAAGTAAATTCATAATGTTTATGCTTATGCCAGGGAACCTCTTCAACATCTTTGTAGGCCTCATACTGTACGCTTATGGAAGAGACGTCTGAGGAAGGATAATCAAAATACACACACATACTGTACCTCCTGAAAAGTTTCATCTGTCTTCATCATACTCGCGTTGCACAGAAAAGTAAAGTTATAAAATTGATTTGTGCTAAAAGTGTAATTTTATAGTTCTTATAGTAAGCACTATAAACATGCTATACTTTTCAAACAAAGAAGGAAAAATGAGGGAGTACCAGAGAGTAAAACAAGAAACGTGCTATAAAAAAGCTTGTATAAAAGGAGGGAGTTAACGTGAAGCAGGAACTAAGAATCGGAGTCGTAGGTACAGGTGCCATAGGCCGGACACACATGAAAAGAATCAATGAGAAACTGCAGGGGGGGCGTGTTGTCGCCTGCTCAGATGCCAACGAAGAATATGGCCGAAAGGCGGCACAGGAATATGGTTGTGAATTCTTCGCCTCGGGTGAAGAAATGATTGCAGCAGATAATCTGGATGCTGTGATCGTGACCACACTGGATTCCTATCATGAGCAATACGTTATGGCGGCTATTGCCGCCGGGAAATTTGTCTTTTGTGAAAAACCCCTGGCGCCGGAGGCTGAGGCCTGCCAAAGAATTATGGAGGCAGAGATGGCAGGCGGGAAACATCTGGTACAGGTCGGCTTTATGCGCCGATACGATTCCGGATACAGACAGCTCAAGAAGGCAGTGCAGGAGCGCACCTACGGAGAGCCATTGATGCTGCACTGTGCGCACCGCAACTACGATGTACCGGAGTTCTATGATACACCGATGGCTGTTGAAAATTCTATGATTCACGAAATCGATGTGCTGCGCTGGCTCTTAGAGGAAGAGTATGCTACGGCAGAGGTTGTATTTCCCAAAAAGACCAAATATGCCAGTGAAATTCTTCAAGACCCGCAGATCATGATATTGACTACAAAATCCGGAGTGTACATCGATGTTGAGGCATTTGTCAACTGTCATTATGGATATGACATTAAATGTGAGATCTGCTGTGAAGAAGGGATTATCAGTCTGCCCGAGCCATCAAATGCAATGGTACGCACGAATGCGTCCCGGGTGACTCCCATCTGCCGCGACTGGTCGGAGCGTTTTGAGGAAGCCTATGATATAGAATTCCAAGAGTGGATTCGCGCATGTCATAACAACACAGTAGAGGGACCGACTGCCTGGGACGGCTATGCGGGGCAGGTTACGGCAGCCGCAGCTTCCAGAGCCAGAGACACCCAGACCAAGGTGCAGATCCATATGGAATCCTGCCCGGAATTTTATCGAAAAATATCCCAATAATACAATTTCTCCAAGGATACTACTTGTAGAATCCATAAAAAAGGTTTACTATATAAGTAGTAAGAAATAATACAATTTTAGTATGGAACTGAGGGTAGGAGAGGAGGATTTGTATGAGTAAAAAAGGAATTGATTTTATTGAACTGATTGAAGGGATTATCTTCATTATAATCAGTATTCTGGCATTTGCGAACCCCACCGGCATTTTGGGAACGATGGTATTTGTCTTTAGTATTGCCATGGTGATTCGCGGAATTTCAGTTATTTCCAGATATGTGCTGATCCGGCGTGAACTGGGGTATTCGAGTGTTATCCACCTGATTGCAGGAATCTTCGATATTGGTCTGGGGATTCTTCTGGTATTCAACATTAACGTTGGCGTCGTGGCGTTGGCAGTACTGTTCCCAATCTGGTTCATCACAGATTGTATTATGAATCTGGTCTACCTGGAGTTATGGAACAGTGAGAACAAGGGCTGGTATTGGCTGACCATTATCCTCAATATATTGGGCATCATGGCAGGCGCACTTCTGCTGTTCAACCCGCTGTCAAGTGCGGCAACACTGGCCTATATTGTTGCGATTTACATGCTTCTAATCGGTATACAGTGCATTATTCTTTCCATCAGCCGTTACTCACCCCGGTAACGTGACGTTGTTACAATTGTACAATACGGCAAAAATCCCTCGCTTATTTTGGAGGGATTTTTGCTGTCTGCTACAAACTATATTGTACGGCTGTAAAAAAGTCAAATACTATGTAGTATGTACATTTTTTCAGATGATGAGTATACTTTTTTGTAGAGAATCGCATGACATAACTTGCGTAAGTGACCAAGAAAGAAGAAAAAGGAGAATCATTATGCTGACTAAAAGAGAGAACCTGTTAGAAACCATTCGGGGAGGAAATCCCGACAGATACGTGAATCAATATGAGCCATTTGAAATCGTACTGGATCCAATCATCAAAGGCATTGGCGGCTTTGTTTACACTATGGAGCAGGGCAGTACAGAAGTAAATGGCTGGGGCGTAACTGTAAGCTATCCGCTGGGAGCACCGGGCGCATTCCCGATACATGATGACGAGCATACAGTAGTGCAGGACATCACAGAATGGAAAAAAGTAGTGAAAGCTCCTACGGTACTTTACAGTGATGAAGATTGGGCAGAGACGAAGAAGGAAGCAGATGCGGTAGATCGCAAAGAGAAGTTCGTGACTGCATTCGTAGCACCTGGAATCTTCGAGAAACTCCATTATCTAATGGATATGGAAGAAACACTGGTCAACTTCTACGCAGAGCCGGAAGCCCTTGAAGAGCTGATTGATTTTCTGGCTGACTGGGAGATTGCATATGGCAAAGAACTGATGAAACACATGAATCCAGATGCGATTTTCCATCATGATGACTGGGGCAGCCAGATTTCATCCTTCATTTCTCCTGAAATGTTCGAGAAGTTCATGGTACCTGCCTATAAGAAAATCTATGGTTTCTACAAGGAGCAGGGCTGTATTATCATACATCATTCAGATTCTTATGGTGCCAATCTGGTTCCGTCCATGATCGAAATGGGAATTGATATATGGCAGGGTGTAATGTCTACGAATGATATCCCGACTCTGATCAAAGAATATGCCGGACAGATTACATTTATGGGCGGCATCGATAATGGTCTGATCGACAGAGAAGACTGGACAAAGGAAAATGTAGATAAAGTAGTGGAAGAAGTATGCAAAAGCAACGGAACGAAATATTACATTCCTTGTTCTACCATGGGCGGTGTAGGAAGTATCTACCCGGGTGTGTATGAAGCTGTTACTGCAAAAATTGATGAAATGAGCAAAGAATTATTCAAATAAATAATAGCATGTATATTGGAAAAGGCGCTGCGCGGCAGTGCTTTTTTCTGCTTATTTACACAAAACTTTGCTATTTTACATAGGAAAGCCTATACGGTGACTGTCCAACATGATAGAATGTATATGTAATTGTATTGCATAAGATAAGAAACGGAGGAATGACATGAGTCAGGAATATATTACATTTACAATTGAAGAAAAAAAGGATATCGCATTAATTGCGCATGATAATGAAAAACCGAAATTGATTGAGTGGTGTCAGCATAATAAAGCAATATTGGAGAAGCATAACCTGTATGGTACCGGAACAACGGCACGTATGATTGCGGATCAGACGGGTCTTGTGATTAAGGGCTATAACAGCGGACCGCTTGGCGGTGACCAGCAGATCGGTGCCAAGATTGTCGAGGGTGTTATCGATTTTGTAGTCTTTTTTGCCGACCCTCTGACAGCACAGCCGCATGACCCGGACGTTAAGGCTCTGATGCGTATTGCACAGGTGTACGATATCCCGATGGCCATTAACAAAGCGACGGCAGATTTTATGATTACCTCTAAATTCATGACACAAAAATATGATCATGAGGTCATTAATTTTAAAAAGACTGTGGAAGAACGCGCAGAACATATGTAAGTACAAAGAAGACTGGGAAACATACATTAAAAACCCCGGTGTTTCGGAGACTCCGAAACGCCGGGGTTTTGTAGTACGATCCTATAGAACAATCCTTTAAAACAATCCCTGAATCTTTCCAGTCGCGTCCACATCAATTCTTTCCGCAGCTGGAACTTTAGGAAGCCCCGGCATTGTCATGATTTCACCGGTCAGAGCTACGATAAAGCCAGCCCCGGCAGACATTTTAAGATTACGAACCGTTACCTCAAAATCCTTAGGTGCGCCCAGAAGCGTCTGGTCGTCCGTAAAGCTGTACTGCGTCTTGGCAACGCAGATCGGAGAATTCCCGAATCCCATCTTTGTCAACTGCTCTGCCTGCTTTTGGGCAGTTGCAGTCAGAACGGCTTTTTTACCATGATAGATTCTCTGCACGATTGTATTCAGTCGTTCCTCAATCGTACCGTCCAAATCATAAGCGAACTTGAACTCGCTGGGTTCTTCAGCCAGACGAATGATTTCTTTGGCAAGTTCCACGCCGCCTTCGCCGCCTTTGGCCCATACTTCGGAGAGAGCCACATTTACACCGAGAGCCTGACATTTTTCTCTTACCAGCTCTAATTCAGCCTTTGTATCTGTCGGGAATGCATTAATGGCTACAACGCAAGGCAGACCATATACATTTTTGATATTATCAACATGCTGCAGCAGGTTCGGAAGTCCTTTCTCAAGTGTTTCGAGATTCTCTGAGTTGAGATCTGCTTTAGCGACACCGCCATTGTATTTTAACGCGCGTACGGTAGCGACCAGCACAACAGCAGAAGGTGTCAGACCTGCCAGACGGCATTTGATATCGAGGAATTTCTCAGCACCCAGGTCGGCACCGAATCCTGCCTCTGTGATTGCATAATCACCGAGCTTTAAAGCCATCTTGGTAGCAATGACTGAGTTACAGCCATGTGCGATATTAGCAAATGGGCCGCCATGTACGATTGCTGGCACATGCTCCAGTGTCTGTACCAGATTGGGCTTTAAGGCATCCTTTAGCAGAGCGCACATAGCGCCTTCGGCATGCAGATCTCCTGCGGTAACAGGCTGCTGCTCTGAGATTTTGCCGTATGTATAGCCGATGACAATGCGAGCCAGACGCTTTTTCAAATCGGTTATGTCATCTGAGAGGCACAGCACAGCCATGATTTCAGACGCAACAGTAATGTCATATCCGTCTTCTCTGGCAACACCATCCGTACGTCCGCCCAGCCCGTCAATGATATTTCTAAGCTGACGGTCGTTCATATCAACACAACGTCTCCAGGTAATTTTTCTGGGGTCGATATTTAAATCATTTCCCTGAAAAATATGATTATCGATCATAGCTGCCAGCAGGTTGTTGGCGGCACCGATTGCGTGAAAGTCGCCTGTAAAGTGCAGATTGATATCTTCCATAGGAACTACTTGTGCATAACCGCCTCCGGCCGCACCACCCTTGACACCAAAGACCGGGCCAAGTGAAGGTTCTCTAAGGGCGACCATTACATTTTTGCCGCATTTTTGCAGACCGTCTGCCAGTCCTACTGTCGTGGTGGTCTTTCCTTCACCGGCAGGTGTAGGATTAATCGCTGTGACCAGAATCAGCTTTCCATCCGGAGCGTCCGTTTCTTTTAACAGGTTGTAGTCAATTTTACCTTTATACTTACCGTAAGGCTCCAGATATTTCTCATCAATTCCTGCTTTTTGGGCAATCTCCAGAATCGGAGACATGGTTGATTCCTGGGCAATTTCAATGTCAGACTTGTAATCCATTACAAAACTCCTTTCACTTCCTCCGTTTATTGGCAGCACAGCATATATCAGCAGACTCCAGGTAAAAAAAGGGGCAACATTCGCCATAGCAAATGTTGCCCAGACGGTCGGCGTGATATTACAGCCAAATCCAGTGTGGTAATCCACTTAAAACCGTCAGGATGCAGCTGCCTTTACTCTTGATTTACTTACTTAGTATAGCATGAGGCTTTATAAGTGTCAATATTTTAACAAACTTTTGAACTACATCCATTCTTTTGTACCCCCCCCTGTCCACACTTTGGTGGATGCGCACCTGTCACGAAAGTTCCAGTGCGCCGGTATACAACTGATAATAGGTTCCTTTTTCTTTCAGAAGTTCTTCATGCGCTCCGCGTTCAATGATTTCGCCATGTTCCAATACAATAATGGCGTTGCTGTTGCGTACTGTTGACAGGCGGTGGGCGATGACGAAGACGGTGCGGTCTTTCATCAGCTCATCCATACCACGCTGAATGATACTTTCTGTACGTGTGTCAATACTTGAGGTCGCTTCATCCAATATCAGCACCGGAGGATTGGCGATGGCAGCACGTGCGATCGATAACAGCTGGCGCTGTCCCTGTGATAAAGACTCGCCGTCATGGGTCAGCGGCGTATCATAGCCTTGCGGCAGCTGACGTATGAAATCATCGGCATTGGCAAGCTTGGCGGCGGCATAGACTTCCTCTTTGCCAGCGGTCAGATTGCCGTACAAAATGTTATCGTAGATACTGCCGCTAAAGAGATGTGTATCCTGCAGCACGATGCCGAGTGAGTGACGCAGATCTGCTTTTTTGATCTTGTTGATGTTGATTCCGTCATAGCGGATTTTACCATCCTGCACATCGTAAAAGCGGTTGATCAGGTTGGTGATCGTTGTCTTGCCAGCACCGGTAGAACCTACGAAGGCCAGTTTCTGACCGGGTTTCGCATAGAGAGAGATATTGTGCAGCACCATCTTCTTATCGGTATAGCCGAAGCTCATATCATAGAACCGCACATCACCTTTGAGCTGTGTATAGGTAGTTGTGCCGTCATGATGCGGATGCTTCCAGGCCCAGATGCCCGTACGCTCACTTTCCTCAATGATATTGTTGTTTTCATCAAATGAAGCATTGACCAGCTCGACATAGCCGTCGTCGGTTTCAGGCTTCTCGTCCATCATTCGGAAGATTCTCTCAGCGCCTGCAAGTGCCATGGCGATAGCGTTAAACTGCTGTGCAATCAGTCCGAAAGGCTGCGTAAAGCTTTTGGTAAACTGCAGATAAGAAACAATTACACCCAGCGTAATGCCGCCAACACCGAATATCGAGAGTATACCGGCCGCGATGGCGGTCAGAACGTACTGTACGTTCCCCAGGTTATTGATGATTGGCATCATGATATTGGCATAGGTATTCGCTTTATCAATGCTGTGGCTTAACGCGGTATTAATGGCATCAAAATCCCGTTTGGTAAGTTCTTCATGGTTAAATACTTTGACGACCTTTTGTCCGGTGATCTGCTCCTCAATGTAGCCTGTGACATCGGCAAGCTCGTTTTGCTGTGCGGCAAAATGACGTGCGCTCTTTAGCCCCAGATTCTTGGTAATAAAGAACATAATGATGACGATAACGACGGCAATAACTGCCAGCGGAGGGCTGAGCACCAGCATCGCTATAAATATGGAAATAACGGAGAAAAGCGAGGAGAACGCCATAGGAATACTTTGGCTGATCATCTGGCGCAGTGCATCCGTATCATTAGTATACAGACTCATAAGCTCTCCATGAGTATGTGAATCAAAGAAAGAAATCGGAAGTGTCTGCATATGCTCGAACATATCATCCCGAATTCGTTTTAGCACACCTTGTGAGATATTGATCATCAAACGGTTGTACAGGTAGGTACAAAGTACACCTAAGTAAAAGATGATGGCCAGAATCAGCAGAATCTGCAGCAATGCAGAATAGTCCGGCGTGGTCTGTCCGATCAGCGGGGTAATAAAATCATCAATAATGAACATCAGGGATAGCGGAGCTACGGTATTGGCCAATGCACTTAACACAATGGCAATGACTGCAATGATAAACTGCAGACGGTAGGTTCCAGAAACATATTTCATCAGCCGCGCTATGGTTGTATTGCCGCCCTTGGTAGATTTACTCATTTACGGTCGCTCCTCTCATTTGTGATTCGTATACTTCCTGATAAATCAGGTTGTTCTTCAGTAGCTCTTCTGAGGTGCCGATACCATCGATCTGTCCGGCATGCATAACAATGATCTTGTCAGCGTTTTCTACGGAATTGATACGTTGTGCAATAATAATCTTGGTGGTATCCGGAATTTCTTCACGAAATGCTTTCCGGATCAGTGCGTCGGTCTTGGTATCAACGGCGCTGGTCGAGTCGTCCAGAATCAGAATTTTGGGTTTTTTAAGCAGTGCCCGGGCGATACACAGCCGCTGCTTCTGCCCGCCGGAGACATTGGTGCCTCCCTGCTCAAGAACGGTATCATACCCGTCAGGAAAACTCTGGATGAAATCGTGTGCCTGCGCCAACTTGCAGACACGCTCGACTTCTTCATCCGTCGCATGCTGGTCACCCCACCGGATATTCTCCCGGATGGTGCCTGAAAAAAGTACGTTGTTCTGCAGCACCATGGCGACTTCGGTATGCAGTGTCTCAAGATCATACGTACGTACGTCATGCCCGGCTACCTTAATACTGCCTTCTGTAACATCATATAATCTTGGAATCAGCTGTACCAAAGTACTCTTCGAGCTTCCGGTACCGCCCAGGATACCGACAACCTCACCGGAGCCTATTTCAAACGATACATTTTTAAGAGAAGGGTTTGGATTGCCTCTATATGAAAAAGAGACATTTTCAAACACAATAGAGCCGTCCGCAACTTCGGTCAGTGCATTCTCCGGATTAGCCATCTCTGTTTTTTCATCAAGCACCTCAATGATTCGCTCGGCAGATGCCTGTGCGATCATGACCATTACAAATATCATGGAAATCATCATAAGTGAGCTTAAGATCAGCATAGCATAAATCAGAACACTCATGAACTGTCCGGTCTGCATGGTGCCGGCGGCAATATACTGCCCGCTGAACCAGGAAATCAGAAGGATACAGGTATACATAACGAACTGCATCAGAGGTGAGTTAAAAATGATGACCTTCTCAGCCGCTTTGTACTTCTCGTAGACAGCCACTGAAATACCATGAAATTTGCTGATTTCATAATCTTCCCGTACATACGCCTTGACCACGCGGATACCCTGTACATTCTCCTGCACTATGTTGTTGAGGCGGTCATAGCGGCGGAAAACAGATTTAAAATAAGGGTGGGCACGAAGTGCGATGAAAATCAACCCTACCCCCAGAATCGGAATTGCCAAAAAGAAAATGATCGACAGGTGGAAGTTGATCCGCAGTGTCATAATCAAAGCCAGAATCAGCATGATGGGGGCTCGAAACAGCGAGCGCAGCAGCATCTGAAACGCATTTTGTACGTTTGAAATATCTGTGGTCAGTCGTGTGACAAGACTTTCTGTCGAGAACTTGTCAATGTTACTAAAGGAAAAACTCTGCATGTTGTGGAACATGTCGTGACGCAGGTTCTTGGAGAATCCGGCACTGGCACTGGCGGCGTATTTTCCGGACAATATGCCGAAGAACAGCGACAGAAAAGCCATTATAATCAGGATACCTCCAATCTTTAAAATATAAGGCAGATCTTTATCAGGCATTCCTACATCGACGATCAGAGCCATGATCATGGGTATGAAAATCTCCAGAATAACTTCCAGAGTTACGAAGGCAGGAGCCAGAATGCAATCTTTTTTATATTCGCGTACTACTCGTAAGAACTTTTTTATCATAATTTTCTATCTCCTTGTATATTGTTGGCTTGCTAACATATTTTAGCTGTTATTTTCCCGTTTGTAAAGCCTTTCTGTGTAAATTGTTGAGCAAAAAATATATAATTTTCATATAAATTTCATTATTTCGATATTGATATGTAGTTTGGTTGTGGTATTATTAAAAAGATATTTAAACTGTGTAAAAATTGTCGTATATGCAATAGGAATTCGCGGGTACATCCCGCTCTTGGAAGGTACCAGACTAATAGAGAGGAATATAAAAACACATGGAAAAATCGGAGTTTATAGCCACGCTGAGGCTGCAGCTGACAGGGGAATTGAGTGACGCGGAGATCAATACCCATATTGCATATTATGAAAGATATATATTGGAAGATATGAAGAATGGCAAGACGGAGGAAGAGGTCATTGAGTCTCTGGGAGATCCCCGGCTGATTGCGAAGACACTGGTAGAAACTTCAGCCAATGCATTTGAACGTGAGGAATCCGAGTACACTTCGCAGACGCAGCAGTCCTACGAACGCGCAGACGAAGGATTCGGCAGTTCGCAGACAGAGGAGCCACACAAGAGATCCTCCTCAGGAAGCTGGTTCGGGCTGGATTTGTCCAAATGGTATGCGAAGGTCATTGCAGTGCTGGTAGCGGTCGGTATCGTGATTCTATTGATTTCATTCTTCACGATTCTGTTTCCCTTTCTATTGATTTTATTGGCAATTATGCTGGTACTGTCCTTAATCAGAAGTAACAGGCGCTGACAAAAACGTAGCGCCGTACCACTAAAAAAGGACAGAGAAATAGCTAGTAGGGGAGCTACTAGCTATTTCAGGGGAGTATAAATAATAAAATAAGGGGTTACTAACGTAAAAAAAATTCTTCTGAAGGGTGAATTCTTTTTACAAGTCGATTATAATATAAGCTGAAATAAAAAGCAATATAATTCTACAAAAAAATATAATGGTCTTTCCATCGCACATGAATAAGACAAGGAGAATTGTCGGTATCCGCACTTCGCTCCTTGTTTTTTTAGTCATATCATAGTAAAATAAGACAGTATTTTATCTATAAATTTGGCATGACAGCATGAAGAATGAGGTGGAAAATGAAATACATGTTCGCATCAGATATTCACGGTTCAGCATACTATTGTCAGAAGATGCTGGATGCGTTCGATCAGGAAAAAGCACAGCGTCTGGTTCTGTTGGGAGATATTCTCTACCATGGTCCGCGCAATGACCTGCCGGCAGAATATGCCCCCAAACGGGTCATAGAATTGCTGAATGCAAGAAAAGACCTGATCTATGCAGTACGAGGAAATTGTGAGGCCGAGGTGGATCAGATGGTACTGGAGTTCCCGGTGCTGGCTGACTACTGCATCCTGTTATTGGATGGGCATACGTTTTATGCAACTCATGGACATATATATAATGAAACAAATCTGCCGCCGATGAAGACACATGATATTTTGATTTCCGGTCATACACATATACCGGTGGCTGAGACCAGAGAAGATATTACCATCTTGAACCCCGGTTCGGTTTCCATTCCCAAGGGGGGCAGCGTGCCATCGTATGCAATCTGGGAGGATTCTGTTTTTACAATCAAAGGGTTTGATGGAGAAATTGTTAAATCATTGCACATTGAAGTGTAATGCAGGATAAGGGAAAGAGGACGCTATGCAGCAATGGGAATTAATTGCGCCATGCCATTTTGGGATGGAAGCAGTATTAAAAAGAGAAATCCAGGACTTAGGCTATGAAATCAGTCAGGTCGAAGATGGCAAGGTGACTTTCTGGGGAGATGCGGCGGCGATTGCAGAAGCCAATATCTTTCTGCGGAGCACAGAGCGTATATTATTGAAAATCGCTCAGGTGAAAGCAACGACCTATGATGAGCTTTTCGAAGCTACCAAAGCGATTCCCTGGGAGCAGTATATTCCGGCGGATGGCAAATTCTGGGTATCCAAGGCCAACTCCATTAAGAGCCAGCTGTTCAGCCCGTCAGATATTCAGTCCATCATGAAGAAAGCCATGGTGGAGCGGTTGAAAGTCCAATATGGTATTTCCTGGTTCAAGGAGGACGGAGCCAGCTACCCGCTGCGTGTCTCATTTATGAAGGATATTGTCACGATTGGCCTGGATACATCCGGTGTATCACTGCATAAGAGAGGGTACAGGAAGCTGACCGTCAAAGCCCCTATTACAGAGACCCTGGCGGCAGCACTGCTTATGCTGACCCCTTGGAAAAAGGACAGAATACTGGTCGATCCTTTCTGCGGAAGCGGTACGTTTGCGATTGAAGCAGCTATGATTGCGGCCAATATGGCACCGGGCATGCATCGGACATTTCTCGCACAGAATTGGACGAATCTGATAGAATCCAAAATCTGGACGGATACGTTTGAAGAGGCATCGGATCTTGTTGACACATCCTGCAGCGTAGATATTCAAGGCTATGATATCGATCCGGAGGCGCTCACAGCAGCCAGAGGCAATGCAAAGCTGGCGCAGGTAGACCATATGATTCATCTGCAGCAGCGTGCAGTCAAGGATTTGAGTCATCCGAAAAAATACGGGTTTATTATTACAAATCCACCCTATGGTGAGCGCATTGAAAATGAGGAGACGCTTCCCGGGATTTACCGGGAACTGGGGGAGGCGTTTGCCCGCCTTGACAGCTGGTCACTCTATGTAATTACTCCGTATGAGCAGGTGGAAAGCTGTATCGGACGTAAAGCAGATAAGAACAGAAAAATCTATAATGGTATGATGAAGACTCATTTTTATCAGTTCGCAGGCCCCAGACCGCCCCGTAAGAATCATTAGACATAGAGCAGAGGTGACGACTATGATAGATAAGATTGTATTTGCAACCGGAAATCAGGACAAGATGGTCGAAATACGGCAGATCCTGGCAGATATTAATGTACCGATTCTTTCTTTAAAAGACGTTGGAATCAGTGCGGATATTGTCGAGGATGGCAGTACCTTTGAAGAAAATGCCATCATTAAGGCGAAAGAAATATGGAAGCTGACCGGAGGTCTGGTTCTGGCAGATGATTCAGGACTCGAAATTGACTATCTGGACAAGGCACCGGGAATCTATTCTGCCCGCTATATGGGAGAGGATACGTCCTATGCGGTTAAAAACCAGAGTTTTATCGATAAATTGCAGGGTGTTGCGGAGGAAGAGCGGACCGCCCGTTTTGTCTGTGCCATTGCAGCGGTCTACCCGGATGGAAGGGTAGTGACGACACATGGTGTCATGGAAGGGCATATTGCGCATGTCTCTGCCGGGGCCAATGGATTTGGATATGATCCTGTGTTCTATTTACCGGAATATGGGTGCACATCTGCTGAGCTTTCAAAAGCCAAGAAGAACGAGCTCAGTCACAGAGGGAAAGCCTTAAGGGCAATGAGGGATAGATTATATGCGGATTTTAATAGTAAGTGACACACATGCCAAGATGGAGAATCTTAAGACCGTTCTGCACAAGGTGGGGCACATCGATGCTCTGATTCACTGCGGAGATGTAGAAGGTGATGAGGATTATATCAGAGCATTGGCGGGCTGTCCGGCGTATCTGGTCTCGGGAAACAATGATTTTTTCTCGGATTTGCCCAGAGAGTTGGAAATTGAACTGGCCGGTCGTCACGTATTGATCTCTCATGGACATTACATGGGTGTGTCTATGGGAACGGAGCGCATTTTGGAAGAGGCAGATGCCCGCCGGATGCAGCTGGTTATTTTCGGACATACACATAAGCCTGTGATCGTAGAAAAGGATGGTGTGATAGCTGTAAATCCCGGGAGCCTTTCGTATCCGAGACAAGAGGGGCGCCGTCCTAGTTTTATGCTGTTGGAAATCGACAAACAGGACAGGTTTCACTTTACCATTAATTATCTTGGGCGCGACGGAGAGGTGTCGAGAAATCCGGAGACGGATAATTAGAAAAATTGTTGAGAATTAATATTGACAAAACGAAAATTGTGCAGTATTATGAATAACACACAAAACCAATTTGACTTATATGGATAATATGTATTTTACAAATCACTTGATTTATATACATAACTGACCGGAAGACCGGAGGTTCCAAGACTGCTTAGCAGTCGGGAACCTCCGGTTTATTTTATCTTATAATGACAGAAAGGAAAAAAATGAGTCAATTAAGTACTATTGAGATTGCTAAAAAGAATCTGAGGCAACGCCCATTCCGGAGTCTGCTCCTTTTTCTTTTGTCTATTGTACTCTCGGTATCACTTCTGGGAGGAACGCTGCTCGCAACTGGATTAATTAGAGGGTTGGCTAGTACAAAAAATCGCCTGGGAGCAGAGGTAATGATTGTACCTCTGGAGGCACAGCAGGATGTTGAAGGAGTTCTGCTGCGTGGGGAACCAAGTGCCTTTTATATCGAAGAGGATAAGGTACGTGAATTATTGCAGGAACAAGACATCGACCAGGTATCAACCCAGTTATACATTGCTTCCTTTTCTTCCTCCCACTGCTCCTTCGAGACACAGCTGATTGGATACGATCCGGCAACGGACTTTGTTATTTCTCCATGGCTTCCAAATGAAGAAGTGAATGGACCGGAGGATGGACAGGTGCTAGTTGGAAGTAGCATTAGTCGTAAAGCAGGAGATGAGATTGAAATCTTTGGGCGTACCCATACAGTGGCGGCGAAGCTGGATGAAACTGGCATGGGGTTTGATACCTCTGTTTTTCTTAATATGGAAACAGCAAGATTGGCATTAAAAGACTACGCATCATACGAAGAAGCAGAGTATGTACCTCCTGGTGAAGGAGTGGAGTGCCCCCCGATCTTTGTACCAGTGGAAGAGTTAGTTTTGATATGATAAACTAACAAAAAGGAGCAGTACAAAAATGGGAAAAGCAAGGTACACAACGGAGCAAATCATCGTCA
>JBKECY010000070.1:0-3082 GCA_047975025.1 Lachnospiraceae bacterium | reverse complement strand
GTACCAGAATGTATCGAAATCGAAGATTGGGTGAATTCCTAAAAGAATTACACTTATCAGAAGGTCGTTCAACAGGAGTACCAACGATTCAAGAAAAATTAGAAGAAAATGGTTCTCCAAGAGCAACTTTCGAAACGGATGAAGATAGAAGAGCAACTCGTGTAGAGATACCGATACATCCAGATTTCTTATCTAATATAATTGAAAATAATCCAAACTCCGCTCAAAAAAATGAGCGGAGTTTGATTGAAGTTTTGAGCGGAGTTTTAAATACAAAGACATTAAAGAGATTAACAGAAATTATTTTGTATTTAGATGAAAATGATGGGATTACACCACAGACAGCTAAAAAACTGGTTAATAAATCAGAGGCAACAGTTAGAAGGTACCTTAAGGAACTGGTTGATGTAGGTTTACTTATTCAATCAGGGAGTACAAACAATATTATATACGAAAAACAAGAATTAAAAAAATAAGCAGCGTAATATTTCATAGAATGAAATAACCTCTAAGTCTAGCGCTCTGCGAAAAATCCATAGCATATCCGCACAATCACCGCCGCCACAATCAGGCTGTAAATGATAGGGTTTTGCAGAAATATCAGTAAAAATCCAATCTTGGGAATCGTGATAAGCCAGGTTCCGATATAATTATTGGAATTGAGAAGAGAAGAATCCTCTGTCTTATTCAGATCGCCCTTGGTCTTGAAGCCACCGTCAGTCGCACGTGACACCCGGTGGGTAATGATATATTGATTATAGCTGAAAGTTGCAATATCACTTACGCCCAGAGCCGCATAGTTTCCTGTTCGTATAATGATATAGTCTCCTTTTTGAAATGTAGGGGACATACTGTCGCTCAACACTGTATAGCCTTTAAAACCAAAGAGTCCTATTCCGTCTGCCGAAGAGAAAAAGTTCAGCAGGGAGAGGGCTGTAATAAATAATACGATAATCAGTTCAACACCATGAAGTATTTTTTTAGTCATTTTCATTCTGCGCTTTCTTAATGAGTTGTAGGTGCATTATTCATTCATGCTTATTTCCGATTCAGTTGTCAACAGTACGGGATTGGTTTTATGCTTCTGATTAATCAGCAGCTTCAGGCTGAAGAACAGAACGAAAGATACAATAAAAATCAGAAGCATCCATAAGATTCGTTTGTGATTTCTTTTCAACGTTTGCTCCTTGCAGAGGCTTCTTTGTGTTGTCCTCTGAAAAACAGATACAAAAGATAGAGAGCCATGAGCACTCCGATGACAATCAGCACAAGAGGTGTCTGCAATTTAACGAGCAGTTTCCCGATGCCGGGGATCATATAGGTCTGTGTGCCAATGTAGTTATCTGCTGTGACCAAAGTTTCATCCACATTGTCATTGGAATCACCCTGTACGGTAATACCCTCGGGAGAAATTTCAGTGACCCGGTGGGTGATAATTGTATTTGTTTCCAATACATATGTGATAATATCTCCGGATTCAATCTCTTCATAGGGGCTCATTTTATCAATGATATAATCGCCGGCTACAAATTCCGGGGACATGCTGTCGCTCAATACTATATAGGCTTTGTATCCGAAAAGTCCTTTGCCATTAGGGGAAGAAAGATAATTCATAATGGAAAAAAGCAGGATGACACAGACTATAATAGTAGCGGCTATGTTAATAATTGTGCGTAGTATGCGCATTACGTAACCTCCGATAGGAATGGTGATAGCGGTTATTCCGGCGTTTCCGTAAGTTCGGATGACTCCGGTACCGCCGGTGTTTCAGTGACTTCGGGAGCTGCCGTTGCAGCCGGTGTTTCAGTGACTTCGGGAGTCACCGTTGCGTCCGGTATTTCAGTAACTGTGGGAGTCGCCGTTGCAGCTGGTGTTTCAGTGACTCCGGGTGTTGCAGTCGCTGTGGGTGTTTCGGTGGCTGTGGGAGTTTCCGCAGCCGGTGTTTCTGTGACCGCAGGGGCTGCCTGCGTAGTGGCGGCAGCAGTTCTGGCAGCAGAAGCTGTCACCGTATGAATCGTAAAGGTAGTCCATATACTGGCTGTCGTACGGCTTTGCGTACTTAGATCCAGGGTGCTTAGAGACAGCGAAAGGCCATTCGCCAGGTAATAGATGCTCTGGCTCTTATACTCCAGTGTAAGCTTAATATAGCGGTGGTACGCGCTGTACTCGACTTGATACAGGGTAAAGCAGGGAGTCTGATCCAGGATAGCTTCCAGCAGCACATCCGTAGTCAGATACTGCTCATTTCGCAGATAAAGTACTGGGCGCTGCTGTGTGTTCTGGTAGTATGTCTTGGTAGAATCGAGTTGTACATTGAAGTCGCGTTCTTTGAGCAGGGAGATACCGGCGACGGAACTCGTCTCGAATTCAGCACTTGCAAGTGCCGTCAGGTCGAAGTCGGCCGTATCATCTGCGATGGTATAATTTGTCAGTGTTCTGCTTAGTACGAGCGCTCCGGTAGCGGTATTGTAGAACGACAAAGTGGCGCTGGCTTTGGGCGTCGAGGTAAGCTTGGTAATGATGACCTGTTGGTTGTCTGCATCAATCTCAGCTTTGAAATTATCATTGCTTACGGTCACGTGCAGCAGCTCGAGTACAGAAGACGGTACAAAAGGCAGGGATGCGGTCGTATTGCTGATGCCTGAAGTTGAGGAATTATTGTTGTACCGCAGGGAAAGTACTGTGCGCTCGTCTGTGATACTGATGGGCTGGTAGGTCAGTGAACCTCCATTGGCCTGTGTAAAGTCCGTATTCAGGTAAATTCTGCGGGCGTAGTTCGAGGCGCTAACTCCGTCTCTGGCGAGCCGCAGCTCTATATGACCGGCATACTGGCCGTTGGATTCATAGTAATAGTTCGAGCCGAACTGTACGGGACCATAGTCATTACTGGTGGTAAAGACCTTTTTTATAGTGATAACAAAAGCATTTAATGTCGTGTCTTTTGTAATCGTGTAGTCGTCCGGGTGACCTGCCCCCGATTTTTGTACCAGTCGCAATGTTAGTAATGACCGGTATCCGGTAGGGTAAATCCTTATCAGCTTGACGACATCGTAACATTTCTTGGTGGATTGTTCAAGGGCGG
>JBKECY010000063.1:0-15023 GCA_047975025.1 Lachnospiraceae bacterium | reverse complement strand
GACGATGATTTGCTCCGTTGTGTACCTTGCTTTTCCCATTTTTGTACTGCTCCTTTTTGTTAGTTTATCATATCAAAACTAACTCTTCCACTGGTACAAAGATCGGGGGGCACTCCAGTATAGTCGCAGGAATTGCCCCGTATAACTATCCAGTATTTCTCGCAATTGACAAGGTCGCCTATGCGATTGCTATGGGGAACGCATTTATATTAAAGCCGGCATCATATACGCCCGTTTCTGGCTTGGTTATTGCCGAGTGTTTTCATGAAGCAGGTCTTCCAGCTGGAATACTCAATGTTCTCATTGGAGCCGGGAATGTCGTAGGTGATGCATTAATAGAAGATCCGCGCATTAATATGATTGCATTTACAGGTTCAAGTGATGTAGGATGCGAAATTGCAAAACGCGCAGCGTCACATTTGAAACGATATTCCCTTGAAATGGGAGGGAAAAATCCTTTTATTGTTTTAAAAGATGCTGATATAGAGATGGCAGCTGAAAAAGCAATTATTGGAGCCTACTTTAACGCAGGACAAATTTGTATGTCCAGTAGCAGAATTATAGTAGAAAAGGAAGTATATGAAAAGTTCTGCAAAACATTTCAGAATAAAGTGAAACAAATAAAAACGGGAAATCCTCATGATAAGGAAACTATGGTAGGTCCGCTAGTGCATGAAAAACAGTGTGCGGTATTGGATCAGCATATTATGGATGCAGTGAGCAAGGGAGCAAACTTAGTGTGTGGAGGACAACACACAGGAGCTTTTTACCAACCCTCTTTGTTAGTAGATGTTACACCAGAAATGGATGTGTTTTTTGAGGAGAGTTTCGGACCATTGACAAGTGTGGTTTGTGCAGAAGATGAAACTATGGCAATAGATTTAGCAAATTCAGGTATATATGGTCTCTCTAGTGCGGTGTTTACTAATGATGTCAATAAGGCCTTGCGAATTGTAGAGAAGATCGAAGCAGGTATGGTTCATATCAATGATAGTACCGTTGTCGGAAGTACAAGGGCACCGTTTGGAGGGGTCAAGAAGAGTGGAACCGGTCGTGAAGGACTGATATCTGTTGAAGAGTATACTGAAATGAAGTGGATTACAATTCAATACAGTCAATTATAAGCAATGGAAAATATAAATACACGAAAAAACAAATAAATATACTTACCTTTATGGAGAGGCGTCATATAATTGCTGTTTTAAATAAATGAAGAAACTCATATAACTGCCCATGAAAACCCCTGTAAATCCAACAAAGTTGAACATACAGGGGTTTCAATATATAGCAGATAAAGGGAGTCGAACCCTCCTTTCCAGCTTGGGAAGCTAGCGTTCTACCGATGAACCATATCTGCAAAAGCTTATTTATTATAACGCCAACTACATTAAAAAGCAAGAAAAACAGGAGAGAAAACGTATCTCTCCCTCTTATTTTGCACCAGCAGTATCCTCTACAGGATCTTCGCCTTCATATTTCTTGAAAATCTTTCGAAACAGAAAGGAACTGACAAATGAAACGAGTGAAAGCCCTAAGAAAATCCAGATAAAAAGCCCAATGGAAATATTAATCATTAAAACAACAACAGGAAGTGCCGCCAGAACAATGAGCAGTATGGTATAAGGTAGATGGATAATGCTCATAAGCAATGCATTTTTTAGGTTGTTGAACATTGTATTTTCAAAGCGGGCAATATAAGGAAACAGATAGATGGACATACTGATAAATAAAAAGGTGATAATGCCAAGGAAAATCTGTACTATGTAAATTAAAGTACCCGAAACAGACCGAGTCAGCATAAAATCAAAGACTAACGCAGCTCCAAACACCAGCATTAATAGCCAGGGCAGTGTGGCTGCTTTAAAGTTTTCCTTAAACGCTGTAAAAAAAGATCTAAAAATGTAAGAGTCTTCATCCTTTACCATCTTTAAGGTGACAGAATATAGGGCCGTTGAGGCTGCACCGATTGTAACGATAGGGATGCAGCAGATCAGGTAGATCAGGTTAAGTAAAATCAAATCAGCGATTCTGCTTAAAAACCGCATCAATGGGCTGTCTAAATCAAACAGATTTTTCATGTAATACACTCCTTTGTTTGCTAAATTATCTTATCTATAATATACACGTAATGAGCAAGAAATACAATGAGTTTAGAAAGCTTTCATAGTCTGCCCGTATTTTTTATTTCACTCTCAGGCTAAATCTGTGCTATGATACTACATAGAAAATCACGACTGACAGGGCGATGCGCCGGGAGAAATTATGGATGCGGTAGAAGAGAGAATCATTCAAATCATTTCAGACAATAAGGAGCGAATCTTTACATTCGCCAGAGAAATTTTTGCCAATCCACAACCGGGTTTTCAGGAGGATAAGACGGCGGCACTAGCCGCTCTTAAGTTCAAAGAGTTACAACTTCCTGTACGTGAGCATTTGGCCAAGACCGGTGTGCGGGCAGACAGCTTCAGAAATAAAGGTCCGACAGTTGCATTAATTGGAGAAATGGATGCTATTATGTGCCCGTCACATCCCTTTGCGGACAGTACGACCAAAGTAGCGCATGCCTGCGGTCATCATGCGCAGATGGCCGCGGTATACGGGGCAGCTATTGCTTTGATGGATGCGCAGATTAGAGAACAACTGGACGGAAATCTGAGCTTTTTCGCCGTACCTGCAGAGGAGTATATTGATGCCGCAAAGCGTGAAGTGCTTCGTGACGAAGACGGAATTGTGTTCGCTGGTTCAGGAAAGAGCGAATTGGTGCGGTTGGGAGAGTTTGATTCTATATCAATAGGTCTTACAACACATGTCCATATGCTGCCGGTGCAGGAGGATTTATTGCTTGGAAATGTCGCCTGCAATGGATTTACGCCAAAGAACGTTACGGTACATGGCCGGACTGCCCATGCGGCAATCGCACCATGGGAAGGTGTCAATGCACTAAGCATTGCGACAAGTGCACTGCAGATGATCGGTCTGATGCGGGAAGGGTTTAATGATGAAGAAAAAATCAGAGTACACAGTGTCATACGAAAGGGTGGAGATGCATTAAACAGCATTCCGGAAGAAGTGATTCTGGAAGAAAAGGTGCGTGCCAAGTCGTTGGAGGCAATTGTTGAGACCGGTAAAAAAGTTGATGCGGCTTTTCATGGAGCTGCCTATGCCTTTGGAGGAGAAGCAGAGATTGAAAATCTCCAGGGATATCTTCCGGTCTTATATCGGGCGGCTGACCCAGCGCTTATTGCTGCGGGAAACTGTCTGCGGGAGTATTCCGGTACGACATCACAATATGTGCAGGAGAGCATGCACAATGCGGCGAGTACGGATGTAGGTGATTTGACGCATCTGATGCCGATTTTGAACTTTACGCATGGTGGATTTTCGGGGGCCTTGCATGGGGCGGATTTTGCAATCACAGATGAAGAAAAAGCCTATCTGGTACCGGCACAGATGATGGCACTTACAGCATATCACCTGTTGAAAGAGCAGGCAGTACAGGCGAAAACCATCGTCGAGGACTTTGTTCCTAAATTGTCGAAAGAAGAATACATTGCACATATAATAAAGAACACGGGACAAACGAATGCCCCGCGTGTGTAAAAAAGTGCTTTTTGAATTGAATTTTTGTAAATCAGCTTCCTAGCTGAGCCGCTATTTTTTGGATATACTCTGGCGTAGTCCCGCAGCAGCCGCCAATCAGCGTGGCTCCGGCATCGACAAGAGTCATTAGATGCAGAGCAAAGTCATCAGAATTCATATCGTAGACAGCCAAGCCGCTTGCGGAAATCTGCGGCATGCCGGCATTGGGCTTGGCGATGACAGGTATGTTAACACTTTTACGTATGCTGCGCACGACAGCCTCAAGCTGATCAGGACCGACGGAACAATTGATACCGACCGCATCTGCACCGGCCGCCTCCAGCGCAAGCGAAGCATCAATTACATTTCCACCGGTGAAAATACTGCCATCAGCTTCTACCGTAAGCGAACACATCACCGGTAATGTGCAGACACTGTTGGCAGCATCCAGCGCCGCCAGTATTTCATCAATTGAGAACATGGTTTCTGCAACAATCATATCAACACCGCCGCCGGCGAGTATGGAAATCTGCTCTTTATAAAGCGCGTAGGCGTCTTCGTACGTAAAATCACCATAGGGTTCCATCATCTCACCGCTGGTTGTAATATCACCGGCTATGTAGGCGCTCTGACCGACGGCCTCCTTGGAATATGAGATTAGAGTTTCGTTAATACGGATGATATCATCCGCACTTTTGTGCTTAGCAAGGTTCACCCGATTGGCACCAAACGTTGGTGCATAGATAATCTGAGAACCGGCAGCCACATAATCCTTTTGCAATTGGATAAGTACTTCAGGATGCTCCATGATCCAAAGCTCAGAGCTGGTACCCTTCGGCATTCCGGCAGCCATGAGATAGGAACCGGTGGCACCGTCCAATAAAACTGTTTTGTTACATAGATTTTTAAATTCCTCTTTTGTCATTGCCAATCTCCATTCTAGTATTTTACAACAGCTACTGTGGATTTTGTGGTGTTTTAGAAATAGAATACCCGAATTGATGCATAAATGCAAGAATTTGCAGAGAGAATCATAGAAATATGTACTAAATTTATAGTAGGTATGCTATAATATTCTGATATCCGGCGATGGAAAAAGCAGGAATTATTCATGTGGAGATATAAAATGAAGATCAATTATCAGGCAATTCTGGAAACAATAATTGAGCAAAATCTTAAGAGTGGGAGAACGCCCCAGCTGTTGTTACACAGCTGCTGCGCTCCATGCAGCAGTTATGTTCTGGAATATCTTACAAAATATTTTGAGGTAACAGTCTATTACTATAATCCCAACATTTATCCGGATACGGAATATACAAAGAGAGTTGTTGAACAGCGGAAGTTTATTGAAGAGAAGACGTTCCCGTACCCGGTTACTTTTATAGAAGGGGACTTTGACAAAGAGCGCTTTTACGAAATGGCGGCTCCGATGCACATGCTCCCGGAAGGAAGTGAACGTTGTGTTGGCTGCTATACGCTGCGGCTCGAGGAGACCGCCAGACTTGCGAAAGAGCTGGAATATGACTATTTTTCGACCACATTGAGTATTAGTCCCATGAAGAACGCTTCCGTTCTAAATGAGATTGGGCAAAAGCTGCAGGAGGCCTATGAGGTGCCCTATCTATTTTCGGATTTCAAGAAAAAGGAGGGTTACAAGCGCTCAATTGAGCTGTCAAAAGAATATGGGCTGTATCGGCAGGACTATTGTGGATGTGTATACTCCTATGAGCAGCGAAATTGTATGAAAAGCAGCTAACAGTCAAATTGATTTTGAATACACAGAGTAACTAAATAAAGCAGAAGAGGTAAGAACATGGCACAATTATGGGGTGGTAGATTTACAAAAGCAACAGATAAGAAAGTATTTGATTTTAACGCATCGATTTCATTCGATCAGACATTATTGACAGAAGATATTGAGGGCAGTCGTGCACATGCAGAAATGCTGGGGCGCCAGGGCATTATTGCAAAAGAAGATGCTGAGAAGATACTGGAAGGTTTACGTGGAATCGAAGAGGATGTTCAAAAGGGAGTTTTGCAGATTACGGATACGTACGAGGATATTCACAGCTTCGTTGAGGCGAATCTGATTGACCGCATCGGTGATGCTGGGAAGAAGCTTCATACCGGCAGAAGCAGAAATGACCAGGTGGCATTAGACATGCGTCTATATGTACGCAAACAGATCTTTTACATCGATGGACAAGTGGAGGCGCTGTTACAGGTGCTTTACGAAATCATGAAAGAAAATATAGATACCTATATGCCTGGGTTTACGCACCTGCAAAAAGCACAGCCTGTGACACTGGCACATCATATGGGCGCTTATTTTGAAATGTTCAGAAGAGACAGAGGTCGGCTCTTTGATATTTATCAGAGAATGAATGAATGTCCGTTGGGGGCAGGTGCGCTGGCAGGAACAACGTATCCGCTGGATCGTGATTCTACGGCGGATATGCTAGGCTTTGATGGGCCGACGCTTAACAGTATGGATTCGGTGTCAGACAGAGATTATGTGATTGAACTGCTTAGTGCTTGTGCTACGATCATGATGCATTTGAGTCGGTTCAGTGAAGAAATTATTATCTGGAATTCAAATGAATATGGGTTTATTGAGATTGACGATGCATTTAGTACCGGCAGCAGCATCATGCCGCAGAAGAAGAATCCGGACATTGCAGAACTGGTACGCGGCAAAACAGGGCGTGTTTATGGAGCTTTGATGGCATTTCTTACAACAATGAAGAGTCTGCCGCTGGCATATAACAAGGACATGCAGGAGGATAAAGAGGGGACATTTGATGCTTTAAGAACGGTACAGGATTGTCTTACACTGTTTACCGGTATGATGTCCACACTGACCTTTCGCACAGAAGCGATGGCTTCAAGTGCCAAAAATGGTTTTACTAATGCCACTGATGTTGCTGATTATCTGGTAAACAAAGGTGTGCCGTTTCGTGATGCACATGGAATTGTCGGGCAGCTGGTCTTGGAATGCCTGGATAAAAAAATTGCATTGGATGAGCTTCCTTTAGAAGAATATAAAAAGCTAAGTCCGGTATTTGAACAAGATATTTACGAGGAAATCAGCCTGAAGAGTTGTGTGGATAAACGTATTACGATCGGAGCTCCCGGAAAAGCCGCCATGCAGCAGGTGCTGGCAGTCTATGAAGAATATTTGTATAAAAAGTAAAATAATAGTTGATTTTTTTACTTCTATGATGTAGTATCTTATAGGACGAACAAATGTCCGTGTGAAGAGGACATAAAAACGAATTTGTACAAAGAGGAGATATGTATGGATCAAAAATTAAACGTAGCGGTATTAGGTGCAACAGGAATGGTAGGACAGCGTTTTATCGCATTATTGGAAAACCATCCATGGTTTGAAGTCGTAACTGTTGCAGCAAGTGAGAGAAGTGCCGGAAAGACATATGAAGAAGCAGTGGGCGGACGTTGGAAAATGCAGACGCCTATGCCGGAAGCCGTAAAGTCCTTACAGGTTATGAATGTATCGGATGTACAGGCAGTAGCGGATACAGTGGATTTTGTATTTTCTGCGGTTGATATGACGAAAGATGAAATCAAGGCAATCGAAGAAGCTTACGCCAAGACAGAGACACCGGTTGTGTCAAATAACAGCGCGCATAGATGGACACCGGATGTACCAATGGTAGTGCCGGAAATAAATGCGGAGCATTTTGAAGTCATTGAGGCACAAAAGAAACGCTTACAAACAAAACGCGGTTTTATCGCAGTAAAACCGAATTGTTCTATTCAAAGCTATGCACCGGCATTGACCGCGTGGAAGGAATTTGAGCCATATGAAGTTGTAGCTACGACCTACCAGGCAATTTCAGGCGCAGGCAAGACATTCAAAGAGTGGCCGGAGATGGAACAAAACATCATTCCTTTTATCGGTGGAGAAGAAGAAAAAAGCGAGAAAGAGCCGTTGCGCCTCTGGGGCAAAGTAGAAGATGGTGTCATTAAAAGTGCTACTTCCCCAGTGATTACAACACAGTGCATTCGTGTTCCTGTACTTGACGGACATACTGCGGCAGCTTTTGTGAAATTCAAAAAGAAACCTACGAAAGAGCAGTTGATTCAGGCACTTCGCGATTTCAAGGGAGTACCGCAGGAGCTTGCATTACCAAGTGCGCCTAAGCAGTTCATCCAGTATCTGGAAGAAGATAACAGACCGCAGGTAAAGCTGGATGTTAATTATGAAAACGGTATGGGTGTGTCAATCGGAAGACTCAGAGAAGACAGTGTGTACGATTTCAAATTTGTAGGCTTATCGCACAATACGGTTCGTGGGGCGGCCGGTGGAGCTGTACTTTGTGCAGAGACATTAAAAGCACAGGGATATATCACCAAGAAATAGAGTAGGATCGTTGATTGATATAAGGAGTGCAAAGGTATGAATTACGAGGATTTACAAAAATTTTCTAACGCAGCAGTAAATAAAGTCAACTTGTTGAATAATGCAAAATCAAAGTATTTTTGGAGATCATTCGTAGCCGGTCTTTTTGTGGCAGCGGCAACTATTATGTGCTACTCAATTGCTAATATTTTCTATAAGACGATGCCTGAAACCGGAAAGTTCCTGTCAGCTTTTATCTTTCCGGCTGCAGTCCTTTTGATTATATTTATTGGAGGAGAACTTTTCACAGGTAATAATTTTGTTATGGCAATAGGTGCCTATGACAAAAAAGTGACATGGGGCGCTCTCCTTAGAGTGTGGGGGGCGAGTTATCTCGGGAATTTTGTGGGCAGCATCGCATTGATTGCAATTTTTCTGCTGGCAGGCGGCAATAATCTGGGTGATTATATAGATACATTTATTCATACCAAGCTTGCACTTTCGCTGCACGAGCTGTTGTTTCGGGCGATCCTTTGTAACTTCTTCGTCTGTCTGGCAGTCGTATGCGGTATTAAGATCAAATCAGAGGCTACCAAGTTTTTGATGATTATGATTTGTATCGCCGGCTTCATTATTGGCGGATTTGAACACAGTGTGGCGAATATGAGTATTTTTACTCTTTCCTATTTTCTGGTGCCGGATATCTCAATTCTTGCAATTCTTAGAAGCATGTTAGTTGTAACAATTGGAAATATCATTGGTGGAGGAGTGCTTTTAGCGGTTCCGTTGTTCATGATGAGTGATCAAAAACCCAATACCTGATAATTAGTGTAAAATATGAACCACATAAAACGTTAAAGAAAAGAAGCTCGCATGGCGTGTTTCTTTTCTTTTTGCCCCAAATAATGATATAATAGATACAATTACTTTGTAATTGCAAATAATGGGAAAGTATGAGAATAAAATATGTCGAAGGCAATCTATATTGCGGAAAAGCCAAGTGTGGCACAAGAATTTGCCAAAGCACTTAAACTTACAACAAAAAGAAAGGACGGCTATCTGGAAGCGGAACAGGCCATTGTGACCTGGTGCGTAGGGCATCTGGTCACGATGAGTTATCCTGAAAAATATGATGAGAAATATCGTAGATGGAGTCTGGAGACACTGCCATTTTTACCTGAAAAATTCCGGTATGAAGTGATACCGGGAGCTAAAAAGCAGTTTGCAGTAGTCAAGGAGCTTTTGAATCGTGAGGATGTAGATGTAATCTATGTGTGTACTGACTCCGGACGTGAGGGAGAATATATCTATCGTCTGGTAGCTATGCAGGCTAATGTCAAAGATAAAGTCCAAAAGCGTGTCTGGATTGATTCACAGACCGAGGAAGAAATCTTGCGGGGCATACAGCAGGCTAAAGAACTGAGTGCCTACGATACACTGTCGGATTCGGCGTTCTTGCGGGCCAAGGAAGATTACCTGATGGGAATCAATTTTTCGCGTGTACTGACCTTAAAGTATGGCGGGAATATAGCGAATTATTTGCGTAAAAAATACCAGCCTATTTCCGTTGGCCGGGTCATGACCTGTGTACTTGGGATTGTCGTAAAACGGGAACGAGAAATTCGTGAATTTGTGAAAACTCCATTTTACAAGGTAATTGCCGGAATGAAGGTGGAAGACAGTCTGCTCGAAGCCGAGTGGAAGGTTACGGAGACAAGCCGCTATAAAGGCTCCCCATTTCTCTACAAAGATAACGGATTCACGCAAAAACAGACTGCCGAGGAACTCACCCGAAGTTTAGTTGCGAAAGAGCCTGTGCAAGCGGTAGTAGAACAGGTTGAAAAGAAGAAGGAACTTAAGAATCCGCCCCTTTTATTTAACCTGGCTGAATTGCAGAATGTCTGTGCCAAGCTGTTTAAAATTTCGCCTGACGAAACTTTACGTATCGTACAGGAACTCTATGAGAAAAAACTGGTAACTTACCCTCGTACAGATGCCCGCGTGCTTTCTACGGCAATTTCAAAAGAAATTCATAAAAACATAGCCGGTTTGCAGCGCTATGACCTTTGCAAAGAGGCGGCTGTCTGGATCTTGCAGGAGGGCAGCCATAAGAATCTGGCGCGTTCCCGTTATGTTAACGACAAGAAGATTACGGATCACTACGCCATTATTCCGACCGGACAGACCGGCAGTGCGCTGACCAGCCTGACCAGCCTGGCGGCAAACGTATATGAAATTATTGCCCGCAGATTTTTAAGCATTTTTTATCCGCCTGCGGTGTACCAAAAAACAGCCATTGCAGTAGGAATACAAGACGAAAAGTTTTTCCTGAATGACAAATTCCTTGTAGACGAAGGGTATCTTAAAGTTGCGACAGCCTCTTTTGCCAGCAAAAAGGAGGAAGAAGCCAAGCTGTCCAAGGAAGTGCTGGATAGTCTGAAGAAAGGGAAGATACTCCCCGTGGAAGAGATTACTATAAAGGATGGCGAGACAACACCTCCCAAACGATATAATTCCGGTTCTATTATTCTGACCATGGAAAACGCAGGTCAGTTCATAGAGGATGAAGACTTGCGGGATCAGATAAAAGGAAGCGGCATCGGCACCAGTGCGACCAGAGCCGAAATCCTGAAAAAACTGATTACCATAAAATATATTGGATTGAACAAGAAGACGCAGATCATAACACCCAGTCTGCTGGGGGAAATGATTTACGATGTGGTCAGCGTATCTGTGCGGTCGCTTCTGAACCCGGAGCTGACAGCAAGCTGGGAAAAAGGGCTGACGCTGGTGGCGGCCGGAGAAATATCAACGGATGAGTACATGGAAAAGCTGAACGCTTTTGTGAGAAAGCACACACTAAATGTTGCTCATACCAATCATCAAGGCAACTTGCGCAGACAGTTTGATTTGCTTGCGCCCAATTATAAAAAGCATACAAAGGAGTAGAGCATGAGTGATTTTGAAAGTAATAAACTTCTGTCAGTAAAAGAGACAATTGCTGAAGAATTATTTGAGAACACACAGTATCCATGGGAAGTACTGGCGGATATCAAAGGATGGATTCTTGAAAATGGACCTAAGCTTTCTGCCGATGAGTATGAGCAGACGGCAGAAAACGTCTGGATTGCCAAGTCGGCCAAGGTAGCTGACAGTGCGAGTATCACAGGCCCTGTGATTATTGGAAAAGATACGGAAATCCGGCACTGCGCCTTCTTACGAGGCAGTATTATCGTCGGGAATCAGTGTGTGGTGGGAAATTCCACAGAGCTTAAGAATTGTATTTTATTTAACCGCGTACAAGTACCGCATTATAATTATGTGGGAGATTCTGTTCTGGGATATCGGGCGCACATGGGGGCGGGGTCAATCTGCTCCAACGTCAAGTCGGATAAGACGGAAATCGTAGTCAAAAGCAGCTCGGAGTTGCTGGAGACAAAATTAAAAAAGTTTGGTGCGGTGCTGGGAGATTATGTGGAAATCGGGTGCGGCAGTGTCTTAAACCCCGGGACGGTGATTGCTCCACACAGCAATATTTATCCTCTGTCGAGTGTCCGGGGATATGTTTCATCAAATCGTATATATAAGAATCAATCTGAGATTCTGGCAAAAGAAGAGCACAGATAAAAAACGACCAGTGGTTACTGACCGTTAGGAAACAGAAAGAATCGTATCGCGATAAGTACCAGAAGATGTACGGGGTAGAACAGATAAAACAAGTATTTGAAACGTCCTGTAATCCAGCCGCGTTTTCCGTTGTACATAAGTGCCGGGATAAATGCATAGAGGGCATAAGGTGTCTGCAGCATGCATATAGCACCGGTAAATGCCTGTACAATACGTGCGTTTGAGAAAAAGTATAATACACTAATGAGCAGCACTCCAATGTAGGAGTAATCTGTTTTTAACAGATAGGCCAGTACCATGCCGGCAGCCGGAAAAACAAACTGCAATACCGGGATACGGCAATAGCGGTTCATCGCCCAGATTACGGCAAGCCCGATTAGCAAGGTAAAGAAAATATTTTGATATTCCCAGTCGAACATTGTTTGCGAGAAAGCTAAATCAAATGGGATTTCCGAAATAATGGCAAAAACAGCCAGGCTCAGAAAATAGCGTTTCATATGTCTGGTGTGTTTAAAGCCTTGTACCAGTAAAAAGCAAAACAGAGGAAACGAAATACGCCCAATATTTCTAAAAGTCTGGTAATAGGGGGACGCATATAAAAGCAGGGCGCCAATATGGTCGATCAGCATGGTAATCATGGCAATCATCTTTAAACTGCTGCCGCTTAACAGCTGCCATTTACGGACAGGGGCAGTTACTGAGGTTTGTGTCATCTGGTTCTCCTATACTCTAATCGCTGGTTCTATATTTGATTTGTAAATTATAGCATAGGATGCTATGCTAAGAAAGCTAATTATGATACTATATAAAAAAGTATACTGCATTATGAAGGGAGAAAAATATGAATATGGTTGCAGCTTTTTTAGGAATTTATGTTATTGTTATGGCAGTGATCTGCCTGCTGGTACTTGCAAGTTATCTCTTGAAAGCTTTTGGTATCTATGGCATTGCTAAAAACAGAAATATGCCAAATCCCTGGCTGGCGTTCATTCCTTATGCCAATTTGTATCTGCAGGGAAAGCTTGCGGGAACAATCAATTTCAAGAAAAAGAAGATAGACGCCGCTTTGTGGATGGTCATAGTGCCGTTAGTCATTGAAGTTTTGACAGTTGTTTTCCTGGTGTTTTACTTTATCGCGATTGCTGCCGGTGTGTCAATGTCGTATCGCAGCAGTTTTTCAACACCGCCGGTATCTATGATTATGTCGATTGTTGTTATTTGTCTGCTGTATATACTGGTTGTCAGTATCGTGCAAATCGCACTGTATGTACTGTATGTATTTGTAAACAAAAAAATATTTTCAATGTATGCTGAGCCCAACATGGCATTACTTCATTCAATCCTGTCCCTGTTTGTGCCATTTTACCAGTCGATTTATTTCTTTACATTGCGAAATAAAGCAATCCGGTACGAAGATGAACCACTTTCCATCGGCGCTGAATAGGCATCCGTCCGAACAGACTGCAGGAAATGTTAGAAACAGAGAAATAGCAACAAATTTCGCTAGACTATTTTGTCACTTTATGAGAAAATATAGGAGGTCAAATTGACCTATGCGAATGGAGTTTTTCTATAAATGAAAGGAGTTTTAACATGATCTATTCACACGAAGTAGAAACAATGTGCCCGGTTGCCCAGGGAGTAAACCATGGTGCAGCGCCAATTCCTCAAGAGGGAAGATGGGTGAAATCAAAAGAAATCAAGGATATTTCCGGTTTGACACATGGTGTTGGCTGGTGTGCACCACAACAGGGTGCCTGTAAGCTTACGCTGAATGTAAAAGAAGGTATTATACAGGAGGCTTTAGTAGAGACCGTTGGCTGTTCAGGTATGACACACAGTGCCGCGATGGCAGCAGAGATCTTGCCGGGTAAAACCTTGCTTGAGGCATTGAATACTGACTTGGTGTGCGATGCAATCAATACAGCTATGCGTGAGTTGTTCCTTCAGATTGCATACGGCAGAACACAGAGTGCTTTTTCTGAAGATGGACTGCCCATCGGTGCCGGACTTGAAGATCTTGGAAAAGGACTTCGTTCACAGGTAGGAACGCTCTACGGAACATTGAAAAAAGGACCTCGTTATCTGGAAATGACAGATGGTTATATCACAGGTATCGCACTGGATGCAGACGATGAAATCATCGGCTACAAGTTCATAAGCTTTGGTAAGATGATGGATTTCATTAAAGCTGGTGATGATCCTAATACAGCATTTGAAAAGTCACAGGGACAATATGGAAGAGTGGACGATGCTGTTAAAATCGTAGACCCAAGAAAAGAATAATTGATATAACAAAGTTGTGAACTGAAACTTAATTTGTCATGAATACAGAGTAGGAGGAAATAAACAATGGCATTATTTGAATCATATGACAGACGGGAAAAACAAATTCTGGCTGTACTTAAACAATATGGTATCAACTCAATCGAAGAAACTGCTGAAATCACAAAAGCTGCCGGTCTGGATGTATACGGCCAGGTAGAAGGAATTCAGCCAATTTGTTTTGAAAATGCAAAATGGGCTTATACAGTAGGTGCAGCGATTGCAATCAAAAAAGCCTGTTCAAAGGCAGCTGATGCTGCCGCAGCAATCGGCGAAGGTCTGCAGGCATTCTGTATCCCGGGTTCTGTTGCAGATCAGAGAAAAGTTGGAATTGGTCATGGAAACTTAGGCAAAATGCTTCTGGAAGAGGATACAGAATGCTTCGCATTCTTGGCAGGTCACGAGTCCTTTGCAGCTGCAGAAGGTGCTATCGGAATCGCTGAAAAAGCGAACAAAGTGCGTAAGCAGCCACTGCGTGTTATCTTGAACGGCCTTGGTAAAGATGCAGCACAGATCATTGCGCGTGTCAATGGATTTACTTTTGTAGAAACAAAACTTGACTACCATACAGGAGAACTGCAGGAAGTTTTCCGTAAATCATATTCAACAGGTCTTCGTGCAAAAGTTAATTGCTACGGAGCAGATGACGTAGTTGAAGGAGTGGCTATTATGACAAAAGAGGGCGTGGATGTATCAATCACAGGTAACTCCACCAACCCAACACGTTTCCAACATCCGGTTGCAGGAACATATAAAAAACAGTGCGTGGATAATGGCAAAAAATATTTTTCCGTAGCTTCAGGCGGTGGTACAGGACGTACGCTGCATCCTGATAATATGGCAGCAGGTCCTGCTTCCTATGGAATGACGGATACAATGGGACGTATGCATTCAGACGCACAGTTCGCAGGTTCTTCTTCAGTACCGGCACACGTGGAGATGATGGGGCTGATCGGTATGGGAAATAATCCGATGGTCGGTGCTACGGTTGCTGTTGCGGTTTCGATTGAAGAAGCTGCGCAGGCAGGGAAATTCTAAAGAATCGCGTATTTATAAGGAATTTGCAGAAACAAAAACGTGTCAGAACATGCGAAAATTTACACGTACTACACAAATAATACACGGGTAA
>JBKECY010000012.1:0-34590 GCA_047975025.1 Lachnospiraceae bacterium | reverse complement strand
AGCCGCACGTTTGGGCGTAATCATGTGGTTTGCTTTTACAATGACTTCACCGTCTTTATCTGTGATTGTCTCGGCAGCATAACGTCCTGTGATACGTTCCTGTAAGCTTTCAATAACTTCTTTGCCATCCATGAATGCTTTTACGTACATTCCCGGAATTTCGCCCTTGCTTTCACAGCAGTCCACTTCACGAATAATCAGATCCTGTGATACGTCTACCAGACGTCTGGTCAGGTATCCTGAATCGGCAGTACGAAGCGCCGTATCAGAAAGTCCTTTACGAGCTCCATGCGCTGACATGAAATATTCCAGTACATCAAGGCCTTCACGGAAGTTGGATTTGATTGGCAGCTCGATCGTATGACCGGTCGTATCAGCCATAAGTCCACGCATACCCGCCAGCTGTTTGATCTGCTTATCCGAACCACGCGCACCGGAATCAGCCATCATATAGATGTTGTTGTATTTATCCAGACCGGTCAGCAGTGCTTCTGTCAATGTATTATCCGTATTTTTCCAGGTCTCTACGACTTCATTATAACGCTCTTCTTCGGTAATCAGACCACGTTTAAAGTTCTTGGTGATCAAGTCTACCGTATCCTCTGCTTTTTGAATCAAAGCCGGTTTTTCTTCCGGCACCGTCATATCAGAGATGGATACTGTCAGGGCGGCTCTGGTCGAGTATTTATAGCCCATGGACTTAATATCATCGAGCACTTCCGCAGACTTGGTAGCCCCATGTGTATTGATGACTTTTTCCAGAATCTGTTTCAGCTGCTTTTTACCTACGTGGAAATCGACCTCAAGTGCTACTTCATTGCCCTCTATGCTTCTGTCTACAAATCCTAGATCCTGCGGCAGAATCTCATTGAAGAGGAACCGTCCCAGTGTGGATTCGATTACTCGTTCCACTACTTTGCCATCCACAGTTTCTTTTTTGCAGCGCACTTTGATTTTGGACTGCAGCAAAATGACTCCGTTCTCATAGGCAAGTATGGCTTCATTCACACTCTTAAATGCTTTTCCTTCGCCTTTTGCGCCATCTCTGCCCTGTGTCAGGTAATAAATACCTAATACCATATCCTGAGAAGGAACGGCTACCGGGCCACCATCTGATGGTTTCAGAAGGTTGTTCGGTGATAAGAGCAGGAAGCGGCACTCAGCCTGTGCTTCCACTGAAAGAGGCAGATGCACTGCCATCTGGTCACCATCGAAATCGGCGTTAAACGCTGTACATACCAGCGGATGCAGTTTAATTGCCTTACCTTCTACGAGAACCGGCTCAAATGCCTGGATTCCCAGTCTATGAAGCGTAGGTGCGCGGTTAAGCATAACAGGATGCTCTTTGATAACTTCTTCCAGGATATCCCAGACTTCAAGTTCCTGCTTATCTACCATTTTCTTGGCACTTTTGATATTATGTGAAGTTCCGTTCGCAACCAGTTCTTTCATAACAAAAGGCTTGAACAGCTCGATTGCCATTTCTTTGGGCAGACCGCACTGGTAAATCTTAAGCTCAGGGCCTACGACGATAACAGAACGTCCGGAGTAATCGACACGTTTTCCCAGAAGGTTCTGACGGAAACGTCCGGATTTACCTTTCAGCATATCTGACAGAGATTTTAACGCTCTGTTACCCGGACCTGTGACCGGACGGCCACGTCGGCCATTGTCGATCAATGCATCCACAGCTTCCTGGAGCATTCTTTTTTCATTTCTTACAATAATTTCCGGTGCTCCAAGTTCGAGCAGACGTTTCAGACGGTTATTTCTGTTGATGATTCGTCTGTACAGATCGTTAAGATCTGAGGTTGCAAAACGACCGCCGTCCAACTGTACCATCGGACGTAAATCAGGCGGGATAATCGGAATCACTGTCAGTATCATCCATTCAGGACGGTTGCCTGAACCTCTGAAGGACTCAACAACTTCGAGGCGTTTGATGATACGGGCTCTCTTTTGCCCGGTGGAATCTTTGAGTGCTTTGCGAAGTTCTTTTGTCTCTTTTTCAAGATCAATTTCTTCTAACAGCTCTTTTACTGCTTCTGCTCCCATGCCAACGCGGAAATCATTTCCATGTTTCTCACGCGCTTCCTGGTACTCTTTCTCGGTCAGAACCTCTTTGTACTGCAAAGAGGTATCGCCCGGATCCAGTACGATATAGTTTGCAAAGTACAGAATTTTCTCCAATACTCTCGGAGACAGATCCAGTACCAGTCCCATACGGGATGGAATTCCCTTGAAATACCATATATGAGAGACTGGCGCAGCCAGCTCAATATGACCCATGCGCTCTCTACGTACGCTTGCTTTTGTGATTTCCACTCCACAACGATCGCAGACAACACCTTTATAACGTATTTTCTTATATTTACCGCAATGGCACTCCCAGTCTTTGCTTGGGCCGAAGATCTTTTCGCAGAAGAGACCATCTTTCTCAGGCTTTAGAGTACGGTAGTTAATTGTTTCCGGTTTAAGTACTTCACCTCTGGACCATTCCCTGATTTTCTCCGGGGATGCCAAGCCTATTTTGATGGCATCAAAGGTCATGGGTTGGTATACTTCCTGATTATTCACAGTTTCTGACATGAACTAATTCCCCTTCCTACTCATTATCCAAGGTTTCTTCTATTTCTACGAATTCGTCCTCTACTTCATCGTCTTCTTCAATGTCAACGAGTTCTTCTCCGGCGAATTCCTGTTGTGTATAGCCATGTGCCCCAAACGATGCGTCATAATCCCCTCTGGAATCTCCCTCGATGACAGCTCTGAGGTTTGTCTCTCCCATATCGATTGTTTCAAGAATCTGTACTTCGCTTTGATCCTCACGCAGCACCTTAATATCCAGTCCGAGTGACTGCAGCTCTTTTAGCAGTACTTTGAAGGACTCCGGAATACCCGGTTTCGGAATATTTTCACCCTTGATAATCGATTCATAGGTCTTAACACGACCAACTACATCATCCGATTTCACAGTCAGGATTTCCTGCAGTGTATACGATTCACCGTATGCCTCAAGTGCCGATACTTACATCTCACCGAAACGCTGTCCACAGAACTGCGCTTTACCACCCAGAGGCTGCTGTGTAACCAGAGAGTAAGGGCCGGTAGAACGTGCATGAATCTTATCATCTACCAGATGATGAAGCTTCAGATAATGCATGTGTCCGATAGTTACAGGCGCGTCAAAAAACTCTCCTGTACGTCCATCACGCAAGCGGACTTTACCGTCTGCCGCAATCGGCACACCTTTCCACACCTCGCGGTGCTCCTGATGCTCCTCTAAATACTGCATGATTTCCGGATTGAGGTCAGCTTCGTATTTCGCTTTAAACTCATTAAAATTGTCCATGTTGACATAGTCATTGGCCAATGCCAGTGTATCGGTAATATCTTCCTCGACAGCACCGTCAAATACCGGCGTCGCTATATTAAAGCCCAGAGCCTTAGCGGCGAGACTCAGGTGAATCTCCAGTACCTGTCCGATGTTCATACGGGAAGGTACACCCAATGGGTTCAAGACGATATCAAGCGGGCGTCCGTTAGGTAAAAACGGCATATCCTCTACGGGGAGCACACGGGAAACAACACCCTTGTTTCCATGACGTCCAGCCATCTTATCACCTACGGATATCTTTCTTTTCTGTGCAATATAAATCGTAACTGCCTGATTTACACCCGGAGAGAGTTCATCTCCATTTTCGCGGCTGAATTCTTTGGCATCTACAACGATACCGTATTCTCCATGAGGCACTTTCAGTGAGGTATCTCTGACTTCACGTGCCTTTTCACCAAAGATGGCACGCAGCAGACGTTCCTCCGCTGTCAGCTCTGTCTCTCCCTTGGGAGTTACTTTACCAACCAGGATATCTCCGGCTCTTACTTCTGCTCCGATACGGATGATACCGCGCTCATTCAAATCCTTGAGTGCATCATCACCCACGCCCGGTACGTCTTTCGTGATTTCTTCCGGTCCGAGCTTCGTATCTCTGGATTCTACTTCATATTCTTCAATATGCACGGATGTATAGACGTCGTCTTGTACCAGCTTTTCGCTCAGCAAAACAGCATCCTCGTAGTTATAACCTTCCCAGGTCATGAATCCGATCAAGGGATTCTTGCCCAGCGCCAGCTCGCCTTGTGCCGTAGAAGGACCGTCTGCAATGACCTGGCCTTCTTCCACTTCATCCCCCTGGAAAACAATGGGCTTCTGGTTGTAGCAGTTGCTCTGGTTGCTTCGTAAAAATTTAGTCAGATGATAATTAGAAGTCGTACCATCATGATTCTTGATCTGTATGTCAGTTGCAGTCGCCCTTGACACCACACCGGCTTTCTTGGACACAATGCATACACCGGAATCGACTGCGACCTTAGTTTCCATACCGGTTCCTACAACAGGAGCCTCAGTGACCAAAAGCGGAACGGCCTGACGCTGCATGTTAGATCCCATCAGCGCGCGGTTCGCATCATCATTTTGCAGGAATGGAATCAGCGCTGTTGCCACTGAGAACACCATTTTAGGTGATACATCCATGTATTCGAACATGCTTTTCTCGTATTCCTGTGTTTCATCTCTATAACGTCCAGATACATTTTTATGGACAAAGTATCCGTTCTCATCCAGCGGCTCATTCGCCTGTGCCACGTGCTTGTCATCTTCCTCGTCAGCCGTCATATAGACAACTTCGTCAGTAACGCGTGGATTCTGCATATCTGTACGGTCTACCACACGATATGGTGCCTCAATAAACCCATATTCATTGATACGGGCATACGATGCCAGGGAGTTGATCAGACCGATGTTAGGACCTTCAGGCGTCTCAATCGGGCACATTCTGCCGTAATGGGAATAGTGAACATCTCGCACCTCAAATCCGGCGCGGTCTCTGGAAAGACCACCGGGACCCAGTGCAGATAAACGTCTCTTGTGTGTCAGCTCGCCCAACGGGTTATTCTGATCCATAAACTGTGACAGCTGGGAAGAACCGAAGAATTCTTTGACAGCTGCAGTCACAGGCTTAATGTTGATAAGCGACTGTGGCGAAATCCCTTCGATATCCTGTGTCGTCATACGCTCACGTACAACTCTTTCCAGACGGGAAAGTCCGATTCTGTACTGGTTTTGCAGCAATTCTCCTACCGCACGGATACGGCGGTTACCCAAATGATCGATATCGTCTGAATTGCCCAGACCATACTCCAGATGAATGTTATAGTTGATTGACGCAAAAATATCATCGAGAGTGATGCTTTTCGGAATCAAATCCTGCAGGTCTCTGCGGATAGCTGCCTCCACGTCTTCAATACTCTCATTTTCTTCCAGGATTTTAGCCAGCACCGGATAGTATACAAGCTCTGTAACACCCAGTTCTTTGGGCTTAACATCTACAAAATTCGTAATATCTACCATCATATTAGAAAGCACACGTATATTGCGCTCTTCAGTTACGATCATAACATGCGTCACAGCAGCATTTTGAATCCGATCTGCCAGCTCTGCTGACACTACGGTTCCTTTCTCTGCCAGAATCTCACCTGTCGTCGTATCAATTACTTCTTCTGCCAACTGGTGTCCTGTGATTCTGTTCTTAAGCGCAAGCTTCTTATTAAATTTGTAGCGGCCGACTTTGGCCAGATCATAGCGTTTGGGGTCAAAGAACATACTGGTAATAAGACTCTCAGCGCTTTCCACTGCCAGCGGCTCGCCCGGACGAATCTTTTTATACAGCTCTAAAAGACCTTGCTGATAATTTTCAGCAACATCTTTTGAAAAACTTGCCAATATTTTCGGTTCATCACCAAACATCTCTAATATTTCTTCATTTGTTCCCAGTCCCAGAGCACGAATCAGTACAGTAATCGGTACTTTTCTGGTTCTGTCGACGCGGACATAGAAGACATCATTGGAATCCGTCTCATATTCCAGCCATGCTCCACGATTCGGAATTACGGTAGAGGAATATAGAGTTTTTCCCACTTTATCATGAGCTATGGTATAATATATTCCAGGGGAACGGACAAGCTGACTAACAATGACACGCTCTGCACCATTGATTACAAAGGTACCTGTCTCCGTCATAAGCGGAAGGTCGCCCATGAAGATCTCATGCTCGTTAATCTCATCGTTTGTCTTATTAATCAGACGTACTCTTACTTTAAGAGGTGCTGCGAAGGTCATATCACGTTCCTTGCATTCCTCAATTGAGTATTTGACATCTTTCTCGTATAGAGTAAATCCGACAAATTCGAGACTCAGCTTACCGCCGTAATCTGCAATTGGAGAGATATCCGCAAACACCTCTTTCAAGCCCTCTTCAATGAACCACTTGTAAGAGTCCTTCTGGACTTCAATCAAGTTCGGCATCTCCAAGACCTCTTTTTGTCTTTGATAACTCATACGCACAGTGCTTCCGGTTCTTACAGAGCGCATTCTGTTTTTTTCCATTGACGATTCACCCCTATTTCTTAAATTTTCGCCTATTACCATTTGCCTTACTTGTAGAAAGACATACCTAGCCATAATAGTGCATTTTTTAATGTATCACAATATACACTCTATGTCAATTCTCTTTTTGTTTTTTTAAGGATACAAAAAACAACAAGGCGCAGAGCGTAAAAAAGAAGTAACCTCAAAAGCAATGCCTTTGAGGTTATTCATTATATTCAGATTATAAATTGTTCGGATTATTTCAAAGTTACTTTAGCGCCTTCAGCTTCGATTTTTGCTTTGATATCTTCTGCTTCTGCTTTAGATGCTGCTTCTTTTACAGTTTTAGGAGCACCGTCTACTAATTCTTTTGCTTCTTTAAGTCCAAGACCTGTAACTTCACGAACTACTTTGATAACCTTAACTTTATTAGGTCCTACTTCAGTAAGCTCTACGTCAAACTCGTCTTTTTCTTCTTCTGCTACTGCAGCTCCACCAGCGGCTGCAACTACAACTCCTGCTGCTGCAGATACACCAAATTCTTCTTCTGCTGCTTTTACTAACTCGTTCAATTCTAATACAGTAAGCTCTTTGATCGCTTCGATAAATTCTTCTGTTGTTAACTTAGCCATGTTTTATTACCTCCATTTATAATTTTATTCTTCTGTTTTAGTTTCTTCTTCAACTGCTTCTGCTGCAACTTCTTCCGTAACTGTTTCTTCTGCAGCGGCTTCTACTGTCTCAGCTTCAGCTGCTTCTTCTGCCGGTGCTGCCTGTGCGCCGCCTGCTTCTGCAATCTGATTCAGGACGCGTGCAAAGTTTGTAATTGGTGACTGGATGCTTCCCAGCAATTTGCCAAGAAGTTCTTCTCTTGACGGAATCTCTGCCAGTGCTTTGATTCCTGCCTGATCGTTGTAGTGACCTTCGACCACACCAGCTACTAATTCAAGTGCCGGAATGTCTTTCGCAAACTTTGAAAGGATTCTGGCCGGTGCCGTAGCATCATCTGAAGAAATCGCGATTGCGTTGGTTCCATGCAGATGCTCTGACAGACTTTCAAAAGCCGTTCCTTTAAATGCAAAGTTAAGCATTGTGTTCTTCTGTACTTTGTAAATAATGCCTGCTTCACGTAATGCTCTACGCAGGTTCGTATCCTGCTCTACCGTAATTCCGCTGTAGTTTACAAGTACAACTGCCTGTGCATCTTTGATATCAGCAACGATGCCTTCTACGATTGGTTTTTTGAGTTCTACTTTTGCCATAGAATGGTATACCTCCTTATTAGTATATGTTACATGTATATCGTAACACGCTTATGTCTTTGTTGTATTGCCGGCAAAGGACTGTTCAGCATATAAAAACCCCTTTGCCAAAAAGACAAAGAGGGTGAAAGATTCGTATATAAAATCGTTCTCTCCTCGGCGGGTGATTTCTCTTTATGCCTTGCGGCACCTGCTGTCTTAGGCGTGACACTTGTAGCAGTATAGCACGCTCTTCCCCCTGTTGTCAAGGAGAAGATGTCAAACCAAGGTCTGACCTGCCATACGTTACCTAGTATATTATACCAGTTTTGCTGTGTTGATCTTAACACCAGGTCCCATTGTAGGAGCTACAACTACGCTTCTTAAATACTGACCTTTTAATGTGCTTGGTTTTGCTTTAACAATAGCATCCATCAGAGTTTTGAAGTTATCGTTAAGCTGCTCTTCGGAGAAAGATGCTTTTCCGATCGGCACGTGGATGATATTAGTTTTGTCCAGACGATACTCGATCTTACCGGCTTTAATGTCGGCTACCGCTTTCGTAACATCCATGGTAACTGTTCCTGCTTTAGGGTTAGGCATAAGGCCTTTCGGTCCTAATACGCGTCCAAGTCTTCCGACTACACCCATCATGTCCGGAGTCGCTACAACAACGTCGAAATCAAACCATCCTTCATTTTGGATCTTCGGAATCAATTCCTCTGCTCCAACGAATTCAGCACCGGCTGCTTGCGCCTCTTCAGCTTTCGCATCTTTGGCGAATACCAGAACGCGAACCTTCTTGCCTGTTCCATGTGGCAGTACAACTGCACCACGAATCTGCTGGTCTGCATGACGTCCATCACATCCTGTACGGATATGTGCTTCGATTGTTTCATCGAATTTAGCAACGGCTGCTTTTTTTACCAGACCGATTGCTTCGTCTGTATCATATAATGTAGCTTTGTTGATTGTCTTAGCAATTTCGTTATATCTTTTTCCTTTATTCATCGCTTAGTCCTCCACCGTGATTCCCATACTTCTTGCAGTACCGGCAATCATGCTGATGGCTGCTTCGATGGAACCCGCATTCAAATCTTTCATTTTAAGCTCAGCAATTTCCTGCAGCTGACTTCTCTTGATGCTAGCTACTTTGGTTTTGTTAGGCACACCTGAACCAGATTTAATATTGCAGGCTTTCTTTAACAATACCGGAGCCGGCGGAGTCTTAGTAATGAAGCTGAAACTTCTGTCTGCATATACAGTAATAACGACCGGGATAATCATATCTCCCTGATCTGCTGTTCTTGCATTGAACTCTTTTGTGAACTGTACGATGTTAACACCATGCTGTCCGAGAGCCGGACCAACCGGTGGTGCTGGTGTTGCTTTTCCAGCTGGAATCTGTAACTTAATATAACCTTCGACTTTTTTTGCCATAATGGCACCTCCTTGTGGTAATAGCGGGGGTCAAACCCTCCCACTTCTTAAACGTAAGACCTCAGGTCACCCCTAGGCCTTATTAATATCTGAAAAACCGATTTCGACAGGAGTCTCCCGTCCAAACAGTTCAACATTTATGGTAACCACCTGCTTTTGCAGATTCACTGACTGTATCACGCCCATCGTGTTCTTCCACGCTCCGGCTACAACGACAATCATATCACCTTTTTCGAAATCAGACACGAATTCTTCCGACTTGATTCCAAGCGGCTTCATCTCTTCTTCCGTAAGCGGCACCGGCTTGGAACCCGGTCCGACAAATCCGGTAACACCGCGGGTATTACGCACTACATACCAGGTATCATCATTCATTACCATGTTCAGCAGTACATAGCCCGGAAAAAGTTTTTTCTGCACCTGCTTTTGAACGCCATTTTTGATTTCAACGACATCCTGCAGCGGAACTCGCACTTCTAGGATCTGATCCTCTAAATGTCTGTTTTCTATTGTTTTTTCAATATTTGCTTTTACCTTATTCTCATACCCTGAATAGGTATGCACAACATACCACTTTGCATCCGACATACATTCACCTTATCCCAGTCCGAGCAAGAAATTAATTGCCTGTAAAATCACGCTGTCAAGCATACTAATAATAGCCGCCAAAATGAATGTTACAACGACTACGGCGATCGTCTGTTTTACAAGAGTCGGCCGGTCGGTCCAAATGATTTTTTTGAATTCTGACTGGAGTGCCTGCAGTTTGCTTTTCTTTTTGGTTTTAACTACGCTTTTTTCCTTACCGTCTGCCATGCTATTCCCTCACTAGATTTCACTAATTTTATTTGGTTTCTTTATGCAGTGTGTGTGCTTTACAAAATTTACAATATTTTTTTGTCTCTAATCTGTCAGGATGATTTTTCTTTTCTTTCGTAGTATTGTAATTACGTTGTTTACACTCTGTACATGCTAATGTGATCTTTACGCGCACGTTTTCCACCTCCACTGTTTTTATTAAGATAAACGTCTAAAAATGTCACAAAACCGAGCATTTTGGCACGATTTTAGACATAAAAAAAAGACACGATTTGTCTTGCTCAAATAATGTATCATAGAACGCAAAAAAAGTCAAGCTTTTCTTGACGTATCCAAACCATGTACGGCTGTCTGTGAAGCCATCGAAAAGGGATTCCATATAATCCGGCATCCCCCATGATTGGACTTTTTTTAATTTTAAAATTTTACTACGGATTTAATAACATCGTCTTTATGGTTAATGCTATCCTCAATTGCTTTAATGCAATCTTCAAATTCGAATACATGTGATACTATTTTTTTCAAAGGAATCTCTCCGCTTGCCACCGCTGCTATCGCTTTTCTGTATAGATTACGGTACCTGTAAACCGAGAAAATGGTTCCTTCCATCGCATTTAAGGCGGCGATGTCCAGGCTTAGAACCGGCTCCGGCGAAACACCTACCAGTGTTACTTTTCCCGCTCTTCTGATCAGCCGGCACGACTGGAGAGTTGTCACCTTATTACCCGCACATTCGTATACTTGATCTGCACCTCCCCCCGGAAGTGTTTTAGCAAAGTCCTCAATATTCTCGCGGGTACTGTTAAAGACCCTTGTTGCCCCCAGTTCCATTGCCTTATCCAGCCGCTTATCCAGCACATCCGCCACATAGATTTCTTTGACTCCGCGAGCCTTTAAACTCATTACCGTACATAGGCCGATGCAGCCGCTGCCCAGAACAATGGCGCTTTCACCGATCTTGGCATTGGACAGCTCCGTCGCATGAAGTCCTACACACAAAGGCTCAATTAACCCGCCCTCCATCGTACCAACAGAATCCGGCAGTTTGTAACACATACTCGCATCGTGTACGCAGTATTCTGCGAACACACCGTCTTTCTCATGAGGTATGGCCAGCATTTTGATATCTTTGCACAGATTATAATGTCCTGTCCTGCAATCTTCACAGACACCACAGGGCACAGCCGGTTCCAGCGCTACTTTATCACCTACCGCAAAACCGGTAACACCTTCTCCAATTCCTGCTACAACGCCACCCGGCTCGTGACCAAGGGCCAGCGGTCCGTCCAGTTCCCAATTGGCCAGTCTGCCTTCACTGTAAAAATGCAGATCCGAACCACAGATTCCTACATATTCCAATTTAATAAGTAATTCCCCTTTTGTCGGCTCCGGGATTGCCCGCTGTATCCATTCAAGCTTTTTTTTGCCTGTCAAAACACATACTTTCATAGTACCCTGCATTGCCTGTCCTCCTTTTTCTTTATCAATTCTTTGACTTTGTCAGCAATTCCTTCCATATCAAGTCCATAGTGTGCCAGGACTTCGCTGTCTGTGCCGTTTGGCACATCTTCGTCAGGAATACCTGCAATCTGCAGAGGTACCGGACAATTTGTTCCCAGAATTTCAGCAATCGCACCGCCCAGGCCTCCATAAATACTATGTTCTTCTATCGATAGGATACTTCCGCACTGCTTGGCTGCAGTGAGAATTGCTTCCTTGTCAATCGGTTTAATGGTATGCATATCCCATACAGAAATCGAAATCCCCTCTTTTTGCAGGAGGCGGGCCGCATCAAGCGCACGATACACCATCTGTCCGCAGGTAATAATGGCCGCATCCGTTCCCTCAAACCAGCGAATCGCTTTACCAATGCGAATCTCCTGCTGCTCATCATAGAGAATCGGAACTGCACCTCTGCCAATACGTATATAGGCTGGATCTTCTATTTGAAGCATTTGATCTACGAGCTTGCGCATCATGACTGCGTCTGACGGGATTTCCACAATTAATCCCGGAACCGCCCGCATCAAAGCCATATCCTGCAGCGAATGATGTGTGGCACCCAACGCGCCATAGCTAAGACCTCCGCTGATTCCAATAACTTTTACATTATTGTGCGAATATGCCACATCTACTTTAACTTGTTCCGCCGAGCGCATACTGTAAAAACTGGCCGGGCCAATAATAAACACTTTTTTTCCCATGGATGCCAGTCCGGCAGATACCGTCACTGCATTTTGTTCGGCAATTCCCATCTCAACGAACTGCTCAGGCAGCTGCTGCGGATACTCCTCGATCAAGGCTGAGCCTCTGGAGTCTGTACAGACTACCATAATATCTTTGTCCAGTTTTGCTTCCTCTAGTATTTTCTGTGAAAAAGCTCCTCTGCATGTCTCTTTATCCATTATGCAAGCTCCTTTCTGACTTCTTCATAGGCATGCTCCATCTGTTCCACCTGTTCGAGAGTAGGTGTCTTATGATGCCAGGATGCCTGATTTTCTGCACATGCCAGCCCTTTTCCTTTGGTCGTATTGGCAATGATACATACCGGCTTCGACTGCTGTGAGGCCGCAAGCGCCTCATGAATCTGCACAATATCATGTCCGTCAATCACCCGAGTCTCAAACCCAAAGGCTTCTGTCTTACCTTTCAGTTCTTCCAGCGGCATGACATCTTCCGTATTGCCGCTGATCTGCAGATGATTTCTGTCGATCAGCCAGGTCAGATTCGAGAGTTTGAATTTGGCTGCCGACATGGCTGCCTCCCAGACACTGCCCTCCGCAAGTTCTCCATCTCCTGTCAAAACGCAAACCCGGTTGCTGCGCTCATCCCGCTGCAATGCCAGTGCCATACCTGTGGCCAGGCCAAGGCCATGTCCCAATGACCCTGTATTGGCTTCTACACCCTTCGTCTTTTTGCTCGGATGCCCCCCCAGCGCCCCGCCGAACTTGCCGAAGCTGTCCAGCTCTTTTCGACTGATATAGCCATGCTCTGCTAATACGGTATAATATGCCTCGGCTGCGTGACCTGTACTTAATATGAAGTAATCCCTGTCTTTTGACTCTGGATTCTGCGGATCATGCTGCATATAATCATAGATTGTTACAAGCAGGTCCACCTCTGAGAGATCTCCGCCGATATGTCCTCCCTTGCCGTCAAAAATCAGTTGAACTGTTTCTTTTCTCACTTTGGCAGCTTGGATTTTTAGTTCGTTTACATGTGTTTTACTGATAGCCATACGTTCCTCCTTCTATTTCAAAAGCACCGATATTGCCCGTTTCCATTTTTCTAATTGTTGTATTCTTTCGTTCTCTCCAAGTGCAGGGGATCTCGTATCATATACAGTTCTGGCAAACACCTCCTGTTCGTCATAGATCCCTGCTGCGATTCCCGCAAGATAGGCGGCCCCGATGACAGACAACTCTTCTTTTTTAGGAATCATAAGACGCCCTTCGATCAAATCACTTTGCAGCTGCATAAGATAGCTGTTCCTTGTAGGGCCACCGTCAACTTTGATTTCATGAATCGGCAGACCCGTATCTTTTCTCATGGCATCGATTACATCATAGATTTGAAATGCGATACTGTCACAGGCAGCCCTGACCATTTCATTTTTACCTGTGGAGCGGCCAAGACCTACAATGATGCCATGCGCATCATGCTTCCACCATGGCGCCCCCAGCCCTGAGAATGCCGGTACAATACAAGTCTGATCTTCCGGATTGGCCTGCTGTGCCATCTGTGTCGCCGCCGCAGGATCGAGAAGTACCCCCAATTCTTTCAGCCACGTAATGACTGCCCCTGTATAGTTAATATTTCCTTCCAGCACATACATAGGAGTTCCCTGAATTTTCCATGCGATCGAACTGGAAAGTCCATGTTGACTGACCACTGCCTGCTCCCCTACATTCAGCATGACAGAAGATCCGGTTCCATAGGTGGCTTTTAGCTGCCCCGGCTGACGGCAATTATGTGCAAAAAGCGCTGCATGTGAATCTCCCATAACAGCCCGAATCGGTATCGCATGCTCTAAGTATCCATCCAGATCTGTCTCTGCAAAATAGTCATCAGAATCTACCACTTCCGGAAGTGCCTGCATGGGAATCTGAAATGCGCCGCAGACTGCCTCATCCCAGCACAAGGTATGGATATTGAATAATTGGGTGCGGCGGGCATTGGTGGCATCCGTTTTGAACACTGTATGCCCGCTTAATTTAAAGAGCAGCCAGCTGTCTACGGTGCCGAAAGCCACATGACCCTCTGTGACTGCCCGTTCCACTTCCGGTACATGTTCCATGAACCAGCGCATCTTGGATGCGGGATAGAACGGGGATAGTGTCAGGCCTGTCGCGGCATAGATTTGCTGCGTCTGCTGATGTTCCTCCGCCATCTTGCTGCAAATCTCTTTGGCTCTGCTGCACTGCCATACAATGGCATCTGCCAAAGGCTCGCCGCTGCGTTTGTCCCACACCCCTGTTGTCTCTCTTTGATTCGTAAGACCAAGACATGCCACCTGATTTTTATCGATCTTCGCTTTTTCGATTACTTGCTTTGCCACGCGTAACACATTGGCGTATAAGATCTGGGGATCATGCGATATCCAGCCCTGTCCGTCAATTTTCTGCTCATGTGCCGCATCACATCGCTCCAGGAGCCTGCCGCTTTCATCAAACAGCACTGCTTTTGTTCCTTGTGTACTTTGGTCTATGCCAATCACGTATTTTCCCATTCGAACACTCTCCGTATATTTATTATCTTTTAATGTTCCTTTTCAAACATTATAGTTCTATTTAGATAAAATATCAATCGATTTGTGGCTCTTTTTTGAACATTTTTAGGTTTTTTCTGGTTGCAACTTTCATCAATATGAAATATAATAGTAGTATAAATTAGTCAAAAATAAACAATTTTGTTGGAGAATCTATGAGAAAAGAAAAGCATTCCCGAATTATTGAAATAATGGAAAACAAAAGTGTAGTTTCCATCAAGGAACTGGCACAGGCATTAAATTGTACGGAAATGACGATCCGAAGGAATCTTGACGAACTGGCAGAGATGAACTTTGTAAAAAGAGAACGGGGCTATGCAACACTATTGAAAACAGCACAGGCTACCGACTACTATGTGCAGATTCAGGAAAATATTAAGGAAAAAAGAGCGATTGCTACTGTGGCACTTAACTATGTTCATGCCTCAGAAAGTATTTGCCTGGACTCCGGAACCACCATTCAGCAGCTTGTTGAATTGTTTCCCAGAGACCTCTCTTTATCCGTCATCACTTCGAGCCTGACTGCCGCACTGACACTATCCGAGCATAAATCCATCGAGATTCTTCTGCCCACTGGGTTTCTGCATCACAGTAACCGCTCGATTCTGCTGGCCGAGTCGGAGCGCATGAAGCAGTACCGGGCAGATGTTGCCTTCCTATCATGCCGTTCTTTTCGTGTGCCCGGTGGTGCTTTCGAACATTCGCAAACACTTACGGCAACCAAGCAGGCTCTCGCCTCCATCGCCGAGAAGCGGATCTTACTCCTGGATTACTCAAAATGGGATGTCAACTCACTGTGCAATTCCATCAGTCTGGATCTGCTTGATATCGTGATTACTGATACCAAAGCACCGGAAGCTTCAATCAAGAAATTAGTCGCACTTGGCAAAGAGTTGATTCTCGTCAATGCTGAGACAGCTTCGATTGAGGAACATTTCAATTCAAAAGATTCATAAGTGAGAAGCCGGACAGGTCATACATTGACCTGCCCGGCTTCTCGCTTGTCGTTCTCTACGATGTTCTATATGGCACATCACTGCCTACTTCTCAACCGGCCGCTCAGCAACACTGTCTCTTACAATAAACTCTGTACATACTTGAATCTTTAGTTTGGAGTCTTCCCCCATCTCAATCATATCCCTGATTCTTCGCACAGCTACCTGCCCCATCTCTCGTTTTGAAACCCGCAGCGTCGTAAGCGCAGGAGATGAAATCGAAGAAAATGGCAGGTCATCGAATCCAATAATGGATATATCCTGCGGTACACGCACTCCTGTTTCCTGAAGTGCTTTCATGACACCGAGGGCAATCACATCATTATCTGAGAAAAAGGCTGTGGGAAGTTTAGGCTTTCGTTCCAGATACTGTTTCATATGCCGGTAAGCACTGTCTACTGTGGTGCCTAATGTAATTGTGAAATCACGATTAAATTCCAGTTTTGCTTTCGTAAGGGCGATTTGGTATCCCACCGCCCGGGAACGAAACGCCTTGATTCTGAACTCACCTCTCAAATATCCGATTTCCTGGTGCCCTTTTCCTATTAAATACTCCGTAGCACGTCTGGCCGAATCAGAGTTGTTAATCAAAACTCCGTTAAACGCCATATCCTCCGACCAGTTGTCCAACAAAAGGAGCGGACATTTCACGCCATAGAATGGCTTAAGATCATCTTCCATTAACTCGGTTCCAAGCAGAATGACTGCCGCATCCCGGTCCTCGAGGAGCCAGCGCACCTGCGCTTCATAATCCGCAGCCATACGATGCAGCGTAGACACCATCAGTTCATAACCGCAATTGCGGCACTCTTTCTCCACACCATCAATCATCAGCTGAAAAAAAGGAGTATCATCAATAATCAGACCATTTCTTTTGAAAATCACAAACTTAATTTTTGTAATGCGATTTTCTTCCAGATAGCCCATCTCCTTCGCCGTTTTAAAAATCAGTGCCGAAGTGTCTTTGTTGACTCCTTTTTTATGGTTCAAGGCATTTGAAACCGTTGCCGGTGAAAATCCTGTGCGTTCGCTAATCTGCTTGATACTGACCTTCATATCCCCTCCTGTGTGCCCCTCTGTTTACTTATATAGAGAATCTTACCATTGCAGGGATATACTTTGCAAGTTGCTTTTTGTACGCGAAGGATATTTTCCCTGCCGCGTCCTATCCCACCGTTTCGCCTCTTAAATAAGCTTTCACATCCTCTTCTACCGGGTCATATAAATCAGGGGTGATTCCCATATACTTACAGGCTTCATACAGCACAGGAACTATATTTTGGTGAATACCCACACAATGATGAATATAGGGACCTTCTACAATTTTGGCTTCTAACCGTTTTATATTTTTCACTTCAATCCATAAATACGTTCCCATGCTTTTAGGTCCGCTGACACCTGTGGCATTCCCCAAAAGCAAAGAATACTCACCATGATCTCCGTCAAATCTGACCAGCGAAATCTCACCATGTCTGGCTTCGGCTGTCAGACTCCCCGGGTAATCGAACGCCAGGGGTGTTGTCAGCTTAGGGGTTTCTTTTGCAACCGATACCGGCCAAGGCCCGCAGTGCTGGAGCAACTCCCCATTTTCAATATCCGGATGCCGGATGGTCCAATCGGCGAAAAAGCCTCGATTCTCTCCCATGCCCGCCGCTTCCACCAGCAGTGCGGTAATGGCTCCATGAATATCTGTCTCACATACAACCGGGATTCCTTCATCATTTAGCAACGCATTGGCAGCACAAGGCATAATCCCCAACTCTGACTGCAGCTGATTCCAGCATTGGATCGCTGCCGCCTGACATCCATACGCAGAAATCAGATGTTTCATTGCGACCTTAAGAGCCGCCACATTTTCCAGATTTTCTTCCGCAATCTGAATCTCCATATTGTTCTTACAGTATTGCATGACCTCAGCTACTTCTTTGCCCTCTTCTTTGGCTCTTCGCACTGCGTCTGTCAGCTCGGGCATAGGAATCGGTGCCAGCTGAATATTGAACCGCTCGAGCAATTCGCCTTCATTGCACATGGTCGACCAGAAATCCTGCGGACGAGTCGAAATCTACAAAATCCGCATGTTACGAAATGTCTTTACAACATTGCAGACAGCGAGGAAATCTTTGATGCCTCTTTCAAATACAGGATCATGCAGTCTGCAGTTCGTCAGGTAGGTGAATGGCACCTGAAACCTGCGCAAGACTTTTCCGGTAGCAAATAATCCACACTGCGTATCTCTTAGTCTGCTGCCATCTTCTGCGGGACGTTCATCGAGCGGCCCCCATAAGAGGACTGGTACACCAAGTTTTCTGGCCAGCCGGGCGCAAATATATTCCGTACCGAAATTGCAGTGCGCCAGGAACAAGCCATCAATTCCCTCTTTCTTAAATTTCTCGGCAATTTGTTCCATATCCGCATCATTATATAAGAGCCCCTCCTCATTAATTTCAGTAATGTCTACAAACGGGACATTTAGTTCATGCAGCCGCTCTGCTGTAAGATTGCGGTATTTTATAGCATCCGGCGCACTGAATATGCTGCGTCTGGTCGGTGCAAATCCAATGTTTACCATACGACCAATTACTCCTTTCATGTAAAATAATATAAATTAATTATATTAATATTTACATTCTTGTTCAATTATCATTCATAACTTTGTAGCTATTGTATGACTCTCGTTGCTTTTTTTATGGATTACTTCCCATTTTAAAGGAGGTTCACTATTTTACCTTCGCTTTTATATAATCTTTTATATAAATTTTTATACAAACTAACGCAAAAAAGGTTGAACCGCACCGTATCGTGTGTTCAACCTTTTGTATTTTATCTGTCCACTATGTTTATTGTACAGAATCCTTCTTTCTCCGGCGATATAGCACCCCTGCACCGGCAGGCACTATGGCCAGCAGTCCCCATAACATCCACAAAGCCGTTGGATCTCCTGTTTTAGGAGATGTCGTCGTACTTGTTGTTGTTGTCGACTGCTGCGAGACAGGTACGACTGCCGAGGCCTCATCCACCTGTATGACATATTGAACCTTCTCCTGGTTCTTCGCATAAATCTCAAATTCGACAGGATCCGAGTTCACTTCATACCCTGTGGGGGCGGTAACCTCTGTGAAATAATAGTCGCCGTACGGAAGTCCCGTTACGCTTAGCGTTCCGTCAGCTTGTGTTGTCACTTCAGCTGTCTGCGAGCGATCCTGTGTAAAGCCCGCGCTCTGATCTTCCATCCCGCTAAAGTACTCGACCCCGCTTCCGGTATCCTGACTCCTGGAGAGGATATAAACTGCTCCGGAGAGTTTCGCTCCTTCTGTACTCTCACCGTATTTCGTGAGTGTTGCTGCACCGGAGGGCATATCCAGAAGATTGACAAAATCCGCTCTTCCCTCTGTCACTTCAACCTGCGCATCCTGTGCCGTATACTGCTCCACCGGCTGCTCGTTCATTGTATAGTCTGCTATTTCATCCGAACCAGGTACATACAGCGGAAGTCCCTCAATCACATAGCTCCACGTATCCTCTGTGGTATCCCACACGATCTGCGGCTGCGTACTGAGTTCACCATATTGGTCACTGACCGTTAGTGTGATGTCTGTTGGGCGGGCTCCATACTTGTCTTCGAAATCCTCCCAGGTTTTAGTACCGCTTATATCCATTTGCGTCAGTGTGTTCGTAATCACACTATGAGAAGCATCCGTATTTTCCGTTTCTGAGGTATAGCCCGGTACTTCTGTAACTTCTACCGCACGATATTCATACGCAGCACCGCTTGCATCCTTCGCAGGCAGCTGTGTAAATTCAGCCTGCGTCCAGCTGTCAGATGTAAGATCATACACTAAAGCCGTTTCATAGACACTTCCGTCCTTTTGCACATCTTCCCAACCTTCTGATCCCGTCAGAAGCGCCGTAACCTGGGCTATCACTCCTTCCCCTTCGGCCAGACGCCGCTGCAGCTTAACTGTCAGATCTGTCTGCGGTCTTGTCTCGTAATAGTTATCCTGATCCTCCCAGGTCTTTGTCACCGAAAGTTCAGTGCGCTCAAGCGTGTTCGTAATTGTTGTTTCAAATGTGGCATCCTCCGCAGTTTGGGTATCTTCTGTAATCTGATACACTCCAGCCACTTTACTCTGTGACCCGGCAGTATCCTGCGTCGGATAAACGGTATACGTTCCTGTTTCATCTGCATAGACCAGTTCGGTCTCAACCGCACGATACTCATACAATTCTGTACTGCATTCATCCGCATATTGCGGCAAAGAGGTAAAGACAACGCTTTGCCAGTCATTGGACTTCAACAAGGTGGCTGTGGTCATTGTTCCCGTTGTTACATCTTCCCACTCTCCTGCTGCGACTCTACGCTGCAATTGAACTGTAATACTCTCCGGACGTGTTGCAAACGCATCCTGTGAATCTTCCCACAGTTTGTTCACCGTCAGGCTGGTCGAGAACAAGGAGTTCGTCATGGTTACAAATTGGCTGTCACCATCCTCAGTACTGCTGATCAGCTCGATAGATGCAGTGGCAGTATAAGAAGGTATCTCCTGCTCGTAGACGCGGTATTCGATTGCCACAGGGCCTGTGCCATCGTTGAGATTGCATGGTACTTCCCATACGGTTGTCCCTGTAAACTCAGGACCTGCGATGGTCTGCGGATTCTCCTGCTCCGTATACGGTGTCAGACCGCTTATCAATCCTGATGACTCTGTATCCGGAACGTCCACCCACTCTCCCTGTGCATTCTTGTACTGCAGGACAAAGGTTACGTAATCCGGGCGTGTAGCACAATAATTTTGCGCATCCTCCCAGACTTTTTCTGCTTCAATTGTAAATGTATGCGGCGTATGTGTGTTAACTACCGCTACGTCCGCTGCCGACTCGGTCGATACGGTCGTGCTTTCCTGTTGTTCCAGCCCATAGCTGTATGTGACCTGATATTCCTCGGGCACCTCCACCTCTTCAACTGTATAGATGGAGCGAGTATCCTCCAGCGCCGCCGTACCATTTTGATAGACCGGCAGATAATTCCAAGTGTAGCTCCATTCATTCTCTGCTTCGCTTAACGTTACCGGATCGCCAACTGGTTCTCCATCCCGCAGCAGCTGCACTTCGACACTTTCTGTCCGCAATCCGTCGCGGTCAGCATCGTCCGCCCACTGCTTTTGCACCGTCAGCTTGGCCTCCGGAAGCTCATTCGTAAGCAGCGTATCGAAGACTCCCTCCTCATAGGTCGTCACTGCACTATATGTGAAGTTTCCAATGCTTCCATTTTCAGGATCTCCTGCATCGGGAACCGCGGATACTACCGACGTACCATACGTCATACTTTTTTCAAGTACTCTGTATTGATAGTTATCTCCTTGTGCATCCTTGGACGGCAGTTGTGCGAACGTATAGGTCCAGCCGCTGGCCGCAACCAGATCCGCCGTACCATTCTTACTAACATCTTTCCACACAGTGCCATCCAGATACTGCAGTGCAACCTGGATACGATCCGGCAAAGCGTCATAGATTGCAGCGTATGTGTCCGGCAGCCAGCTCTTTTGCACTGTTACAGACGTTTCTTCCTTCAGCGTGTTGGTAAGATGTACATCTATCTGTTCATCCTGTACTCCGGTAATCTGCTCACTGGTAAACTGTGACTCATAACCGGGGATTGGTTCTTCTACCACTTGGTAGTGTATCAAATAGCCATTCGCATAGACCGGCAGATCCTCCCACAGCGCCTGGTTCCACACCCCTTGTGCATTCGGGGAAAGGAGCTGTGACACATCACTTGTTGTATAGGCACCTGTAGAGGTATTTGTAAAAGTTCCTTGTGTGACATCCGCATAGGCCGAATAGTTTATTCCATCTGTACTGATGGAAGCTTTTAAGCTCACACTTACCTGTACTGGGCGCAGACCATACGGATCTTCATAGTCTGTCCATTGCTTATCAGTCGTAATAGAAAAGGACTGCGCTGTGTAGGTATTTGTAATCTCAGCCGCAGACACATCACCGACGGTCACTTCCGCCCAGCTGCTTTCTGCCTCCTCATAGGTGTACTCCACCTGGTACATTTCAGGCACGGTAAGCTCTTGTACCGTATACTCTGACTTGGACTCTGCCAGCAGGTTCTGATAGACCGGAAGATACGACCATGTATACTCCCAATCACTTTCTGCCTCCAGCGTCACCGGTTCTCCTACTTCCACACCATCACGCAGCAGCTGCACGCTGACTGTTTCAGGCCGTATACCGTCACGATCCTTATTGTCATCCCATATCTTTTGTACCGTAAGCTCCGTTTCCGGCAATGTATTGGTCAGAACACAATCGTACTTCCGAGTCAATGTATTGTAGGTCGTCTGGGATGTGTATTCAAAATTCCCGACAGTCCCCTCTTCCTGATCCCCTTCTGTAGATACGACCGGTATGACAATTTGACTCTGTGCAGCATCGGTAAAGGTGATACTTGTTTCAATCACACGATACTCGTGCTGCAGCTCTGTGCCATAAGATGCCGGTAATTCCGTAAATGTATGATTCCATGAATCTTCCTGCGTCAGATCAAATGTACCATTCGCCTCTACATCAAGCCATTCACCATCCGTACGATACTGCAGTTGTATCTGCACGCTGTCAGGAAGTGCCTGGTACATGGCGGCGGCACCCTCCGGTTCCCACGTTTTACCCACCTCGACAGATACTTTCTCTGCCAATGTGTTCGTGATAACTACGGAAAGATGACTGCCATTACCGCCAGTGATCTGTTCGGTAGAGTACGCTGTGGAGTATGAGGGCACTGATGTTTCAACCACCTTATAATGGATTTTATATCCATTCGCATAGACCGGCAGATTTTCCCATACTGCCTCTCCCCACTCACCCTGCGCATCCGGCGCAATCTGCTGGCTGACACTGCTGGAAGTATAGGCACCGGCCGCAGAGCTGCGATAGCTGGCTGATGTGACATCAGCATATGCTGTGTAGACTATACCATTCGTGCTCGTAGCTGCCTGCAGCTTCACTGTGACCGCTTCCGGACGAAGCAGATACGGATCGTCATCGTCGTCCCAGACCTTCGTTGCTGTAATTGAGAAGGACTCTGCTGTATAACTGTTGGTAACTGTATTTCCTGAAACCGATTCAGTATAGGCAGCCAGGTCTGTTATCTCCCGGACAGAATATTGGCTTTTATAGGCATCTGTCTGCACCGCTGCATCTTCCTGGTACATTGGCAGCTGACTCCATACATACTCCGTCTGCCAGCTTCCGTCTGCATTCTGCGTAAGCGTGATTGGCGTACCATACGCATTGGCCGATTTGTATGTGCCATCATCATCCCGATACAGCTGCAATGTTATGGCTGCACGTGTGCCATCCCGATTCACATTGTCATTCCAGACTTTCTGAGCCGTATAGGTCGTTACCTGCATGGTATTGGTCGCCTGTGCTCTCCAGCTGCCGCCTTCATTTTGCACCGTTGTTACTTCTGTCTGATACGTTCCCGCGCTACCGCTCCAGGTCGAAACGGATTGAGTCTGATACGATCCGATGGCCTGGATTTTGGCCAATCCATCATAGGAAATCCATACCTCACTCACCCGGTAACTATACGTATGCTCGGCCGCATCTGTTTTAGGCAGATTCGTAAGCTGACTGCTCCAGTTACCGCTGCTGTCTGCCGCAACGGTTCGTACTGTTCCGAAATTCGTCCAACTCTCACCCGCATCTTTGGAATACTGTACCTGGAACCCAATCTCGACAGGTCGTCCTGCATCCGTCAGGCTGGAGCTGTGATTCCAAGTCTTGGTCAGGGTAAGACTAGTCGTATCAAGTGTATTGGTTACACTGATACTCTGTGTTGCACCGCTGCTGCCCGTAACAGATGTGGAAGAATAGGATGTCGTATAGCCATGAACTGTCTCCTCTACAACCCGGTAGGAAATTTTGACACTGCTTCCCGCAACCACCCGGTTGACCGGAAGATTGGCCCATGCAGCCGTCTGTGCAGACGTAATCTGCTGTGTTATATCACTCGTCGTGTACACCCCTGTACCGTCCGCATACAGACCGCTTGACAGTGTGGTTTTTACCACATTTTTCCATGTATTATCAAGTGTATCCAGATATTGCAGACGCAGTGACACTTTTCCATCAGATGGCCTGGTGCCATAGGCATTCTCACTGTCCTGCCATGTCTTGGTCGCCTGTATGCTAAAGCGCTGCATACTGTCACCTTGATTTGTTATGGTTATATTCTGCGGTTCTTCTGCGGCAGTGACACCTGAAGCTGGTGCATAGGTTGGTGAACTATATTTATCCACTTCCGTCTCTCGTACTGTATACACAGACAAATTCTCTTCCCCGGAAACTGTGGAATTTTTATAGAGAGGGAGATTATTCCACGTATAGTTCCATCCATCGCTGCTTTTTTGTATTGTAACCGGATCGCCATAATCCAGACCGTCACGTACCAGCTGTACCTCAATGGAGGTCCGGGTACCATCACGATTTTCTTCATCCGTCCATGTCTTAGAAACAGAGACACTGCCCACTTCAAGCTGGTTGATATTGTGTGTACTGCCGCGTGAGTACTGTGTCGTTGTGCTCCATGTATGACTGGCGGCAAACCCACCGGCGATTCCTCCTGTCGGTGCTACCGATGTCCAATCTGTCCCATTATATGTGACAGCAATTTCCACAAGTTTGTAATAGAGTGTCTGGTTCGCACTATTATAAAGCGGCAATCCTGACACTGTAAAATTCGTGCCGCGCAATGCGTTGAGATTCTCTAATGTTGCCGTCGCTTTATCGATTGTAACGGCACCGTCGTTATTGGTATAGGCACTCCACTGCTGCGCATCAGCGCTTGTCGCATAATAGATTCCAAATCGAACTGCTTTGGGAAGCACCCCTGCATCCAGCAGATTCTGCAGCTCAGTAGTACTGAATACCTGCGTTCCCGCAGTATCCGAACTCCATACTTTATCAGCAAGGACCGTCGTAGTCTTAAGTGTATTGGTCACTACGACTTTCGTTAATGCATCTGTCCCGGTAATCTGCGCCGGTTCATACGTTGGTGTATAAGGGAAGGTGGAATCTGCTGTAATCTTGACCCCTGCAGCTGTTGTTTCAAACACTTGATACTGCATCGCCTTGGCAATGGCCGTTCCATCTTCGGTACGGTATTTCCAGACATCTTTCCACGAAACAGAATAGGTACTTGCGCTTCCCGCTGCTGCGGACAGCGTTGCGGTACCGGAAAGCCCGCAATTCGCAGTTGTCGCCGGTACAAAGGTATCCCCTACTTTCACATATAATGTATAATACACCGTAGCCGGCCGCGTCAGCGTGGAGACAGCCGTATCTTGTGACCACTTCTTTTCCGCACTGACAGTAATGACCTGACGCTCATCCAGCTGCACAAGCTGATTCGTATATTTCCAGTAATTATTGCCTGCTCCATCGTAACGTTCGCTGTCCGTCTGCTGTGGGAATCCCTGTGTCGTCACCTGATTGTAATTTTCCGGCTGTGTTTCCTGCGAAGTATATTGGCTATACTGCGTGCTGTTATTTTTATATAACGGTATGTAAAATGTACCTGTTGTCCATGTATTATAGTCATATAGAGAATCTCCGACGGACACCGCATTACTGCGCGATAAGGAAATATTTAACGTAGACGAACCGTCTCTGGTAAGACTGATGCTGATGCTTGACGGTCTCGTGTTGTCCCGGTTCGTATTATCAATCCACGCCTTATCAATTTGTGCTTCCCGTACAGGGAGTGTATTGGTCACCGCAATCTGGCCGTTACTGTCGGCAACTACGGAAGAAGCATTTGAAGTGTAATTGCTATACCCTGACGGGAAAGTTTCCACGACCCGGTACTGGCGAAGCACCTGCGTGCTGCCCTCAACATATTTCGGTACTCCATTAAAACCAACCGTTGCATTTTGCAGCTTCGTTATATCACTTAGCGCCGCTACGTCCAACGAGGCGGTCACATCGGTCATAACACCGTTTACCGTTTTCTTCAGATTCTGCCATGACTCGGAGTCGCTGTCGCGGTATTGGAGTGTAAAATCCACTTTTGCGGGAAGTGCTCCTAAGTCTTTAAGCTGCTGGAGCTGCGTTGCCGTCAGGTCTGAAACTGTGGTACCATTTTGTTTTTTCCACGTTTTCTTGACCGTCAGATTGCGCACCGGCAGCGTATTCGTTACTTCGAGTTCGTCTTCCGTCTTCTCATAACCTGCTACGGCAGCTTCCTTCACATAGTACGTATACGTTTCTCCTGTCGTCGCATACTTGAGCTGACTTGTAAATACGGCACTTTGTGAATTCGCAGAGGTAATATTTATAGTCTGCGAGGTAACATATTCTTCAGCCAAAAGCGTTGTTTTTCTGTATAGATCAAACGTAACACGCAATGGCCTGGTTGCATAGCTGTTACTTGCATCCTGCCAGGTTTTCGTTGCAGTAACCGATATTCTGGGCTCTTCCGTATAAGTATTCGCAAAGGTTGCGGCTGCCGTATCTGCACTGACCCAATAGGTTATGCCTGAAGAATCGGTCTTGGCGGTAAAGGTAAGCGCATCGGCTGTCAGCACTCTGCTGCCGCTTTCCTGTGTGGATTCCACAACGTGGCTTCCTGTTGCGCCTGTATAGCCATTGGGGACAACCTCCTGCACAAAATACTGGTACGGGTTCCCGTTGGGTGCATAGTAGGGCAGGTAAGCTTCGCGCTGTCTTTGGTAAACGTGAGTGTGGCTTCGTCATGATTGTCTACTTCAAGAACTTTTCGATTTACTTCCTGTGTGCTTCCGGCAATCACGTTGCCACTGGCATCGACCATCTGCTGTTTTAATATGAAGGTCACATCCGCCAGCGGGAAGCTGTCATACACTCCCGGCAGCTGCCAGTTCTTGGTAATCGTAATCTCCACTCTGTTCGACGCAGAATTTTTTAGATACGTATTACGCAGTACGAAGCAATTCCCCAGTTTCTCACCCATATTATAACCATCGACCGGACTCTCCTTGACTCTGTAATAATAGAGCCTGCCATACTCGTCATAGGTGGGGAGCGTAGAACCGCTTCCAAATACATACGTCGTTGCACCTTTTGCAAGCGTGGTCTGAACGGGCGACCCATTCTGATCCAGCATTGGCGTCGTAAATACATCTTCCAGCGATATGTTGCGGTACAAGGTCAGCGTAATTGTCGGCAGATTGCTTGTACTAAAAGATGAGGGCAGATTCAGCCAGATCTTCTCTCCCTTTACCTCCTTGGTTCCTGTCCTTGTATTCACAGTGGTTCTGGCATCCTCGCTGCTGTATGTCTGCGTTCCATCCGAAACGATCATCACACTGCTGCTGATTTTCTCTTCATAGTCTGAAGGGTCAAACGCTTCCTTGGTCGTTCCACTGCTTCCGATAGCAGCGGTTGGCTGCTCCGTACCATTATAGTAGACCGTCTGATACACATCGTTGACATTCCCGCGCATATTTTCAAGCAGAAAATAGACTATTTTTGTCCCATCTGAATCGTAGCGTGGAAATGTTCCTAAATCGCAGCTCCAGTACCAGTCATTATGCCGCGTATTCCATAAGGTTTCACAAGTTTCTTTTTTGACACTTGTTGTATCACTGATGAAAGTCTTAAGCTGTGCTGATGTCAGTGAAAGCACCTCTTCTGCTGTCTTGGCAGTCGTGCTGTACAAATTAAATGTAATGTCCGGACGGGCCGTCGTATTCTTGGCCGTACCGTCATCCCGCCATACCTTGTTTACTGTAAGACGGTCTGAACCGACTTTTTGATTGACTGCACTCCATGTATAGAGGTCGTTGGTATTCTGCGCGTTATAGTCCACACTCTTAAGAGAGATACTTGAAGAGTATGTCTCATCATCGACTACCGCCTGACCGTCTTGTATTTCACTCCCTCCAATCGTACGTTCGGACAACTGATAGGAATAAAGTTCGCCCAGCGAATTGTATTTTGGCAATTCTTCTGACTGCCAGCTGGCAGTCTTGACAACTGAATCACTTTCTTCTGCCTCCAACGTGAAGTCCAATGTCCAGCTTGTATCCTGTTTACCTCCAACAGTACGGGTCAGTCTGAATTCTGAAGCCGGAGCATCCCCTCCGCCTTTCCAGGTCTTCGTCAGGGTATGTCTTAGTACACCAACACGCTGATTTGTTACCGTATAGGAGGCGGATATAAGATCCTCTGAGTTCGTATGATCAATATACACATTATACAGCTGGCTCGCCGTTTCTGCAGAACCGGCAATCTCTGCTGTGCCATTTTTGATTTTTGCATAAGTCGCATGCAGTCTGGCATCCGCATCACTTAGATCAGCCGCATCCCAGGCATAGGATACCACCGCTCCGGTGCTTTGTATGGCAGTCTCACGAAGGACATAATCTTGGACGGTATCTGTGGGATTTTCCGGAGAAAATGTGATTCTGGCACTCCACAAATTCGAAGAATTCAAAACCGTTTCGGCTTTCTTTGCCCCTGTTCTGCGGTCATACAGACCTACCGTAACCTGACTGCGCAGCAGTAAATCACCATCATCCAGCCATACTTTTTTGACATCAAATGTAAGTTCTGTCCCTTCTGTTTTGGAATTGACAATACTGGTATTAAGCTGTGTAATCACTTCGCCATTAGTATCCGTTACGACCGTCTTATCATACGTGACGTGGCTGCTGTACCCATAGAGATCTGCATTCGACTCGACAACGGTATATTCATATTCACGTCCCTGCGCATCATAGCGCGGCAGATTTGTAAAGTCTCCTGTCCATCCGGATTGTTCACTTAAGGTGATCTCTGTCACCGTATTTCCAGCATTGTCCACAATCCCCTGTGCACTTCCGTTTTGCTGCAAGGTCGCTGTCACAACAGCACCCTCCGGCGCTTCCGTAGATACTTCGCCCGCTGCGTTTGTATAACTCCAGCTTTTTACCACATGCACCTGTGTGCTGCCCACCAATGTATTCTGAATACTTCCGTCTTCCTGCGTGGTCGTCACAAATTTTGCCGTCGTCTGATCCAGTCCTACTTCCCCCAGAACTATAATTTCACCATCCGTACTCTCGCCGTTGCCAGGATTCAGCGCATCCTCTGCGTTTTGACTTCCTTCTACCGTCAGTCCGACTTCAACATACCGATAGGTATATAAATTTCCGGTTGCATCATATTTGGGAACACTCTCACCAAACGACTGTGTCTGTGACATCGCTTCCTCCCGAAAGCCCGTCATCGTCAATTCCAGCGTTGTACCGTCATCTCCCTGCACGTCCTCCCATGCGACACCATCCAGACTTCTCTGCAAACGCAGTGTGACTGAGTTTTGCTCGTTATCAAAGGAATGCATGGCCTGGGCAACAAATGTTTTCGTCGCGGAGATACTGATCTGCGCTTCTCGCCTGTTTGTAATCGTACCGCCGTTTAAAACATAGCTATTCCCGGCTGCCTGTGCATAGGACGCATAATCCTCATCTGTCAGCTGTGTATTGTCAATGATTTGTACATAATCTCCTGCACCATTAGTAAAGCATTCTCTGACAAAATAAATATACTTGCAGCCTTTTGCATCATACATCGGAAGATCCGCAGCCCCATCCTCATTCACATACACGTACTCCGCAAAGACATCCTGTGCTGTTGCATCTGCTCCTTCTCTGGGTACCTCCGTATAGTCAAAATTCTGAACCGGACTAAATGCATCAAACCCCGAAGTTCCATCGTCCGTAAAACGATACAAATACCATCTTGCCTCTTTTCTGGAATCTTTGGAAGCACTTTGATCCTCCCAGATTTTTGTAATGGTAAATTGAGTTGTATCCACCAGCGTATTAATCAGTGTGCCGCCTTCATAGAGTTCTCCTGTCAGCGCCGCATACTCACCGATGTTTTTATACTCACTTTGATACTGGTCAGGAACCGTCTCCTCATTCAGATAATATACATAGGTCACTCCATTTTCATCGTAAGCCGGAAGCCCTGTTCCCGTTACGCTCCACTCACTGTCGGTACTTTCCTGTACGGATCATGTAACCACCGCGTCCTCTGCCGGATTCGGTTCATCACCATATACATACTGCCTGAGTACTATGGTGTCTGACCATTCTGCAAGCGATGGTCTGGTCTCATATGCATTCTCATTATCAAGCCAGAGTTTTCCTGCCTCGAAGGTCGTTGTTGCCGTATTGGTAATGGTTGTGCTGTTCGCTGCATCTACCGGGTCACTGCTGATATACTCCGCTACCGGCAGCTGCCTGAATCGGTACGTAATCCCCTCTCCGTCTTCCGTCTCAGCGGGCAGTGTGTCATATGTATAGGTCCAGGTACTTTCAGACGAAGTATCCTCCTGCATCTGCGGCATCACACTAAGCCCCAGTAAGTCCAGCACATCCTCACTGAGTGTGATCCACTCTCCCTCATCTCCAATTCTAAACTGCAAAGACAGCAGGTCCTGGTACAACTGGCTGTCAGGACGATCCCCACTTCCATTCTTATTGTCGTTATCGTTCCACTGTACCGTAAGCACCTGTTCATCAGCCAGCTGCAGAACCTTCGCCTCAGCAAGCGCGGCGGTACGCCCCTGCAAGGCAGCGGGGGTATCCTGCGTCTCCTCTGCCTCCGGTTCTGTCGTAGCAGAGTCCTCTGTCTCCTCTGCCGTCAGCGCATTGATCAGCGTCCCATCTGTATATAACCTTTCCGTATCATCGGCATAAACTCCGGTGTTTCTAACGCTTGCCTGGTAGTCTGTAAGCTCACCTTGCAGCAGGTAATAATGATAGGCTGTGCCTGCTTCATTGAAAGATGGCAGCTGCTCGAATACCAGTGTCCATGTATTGTCATTTTGTGTTATACTGCTTTGCGCCTGCGTATAGGCAACAGCATCCGCCGGTGCCTGCCCTTCACTATAACGGTAAAGTACGGCGGTATTTTCCCAGGCAGTGCTCGTCGGACGAACCTGCGCTGCATCGGAATCATCCGCCCACACGACAGATGCCTGATATGTGCTGAGCAAAATTTCAACGCTCGTTGTTACGTTTAGTTCTACTGTATCCTCACTTCTCACATAACCGGTCAGCGCCTGCTGTGTAAACCGATAACTGACCTGCTCGTTGTCTGCTGTCGTTTCCGGTAGGTTTTGATATGTATAGATATACGTATCCTCTGTGGAAGTTTCGACTTCCGGGGTTGGCAGTACATCCAGACTAAGTAAACTTTTGCTAACTTCATTGAGTGCCTGCCATGCGCCTCCTGCAATCCTGAATTCCAAGCCAATTCTTGCCATATAGGACTGGGCATCCGGCCGGATTCCGCCCGTATTTTGCTGATCCCTCCATACTTTTACAAGTGACTGTGATTGTACTGCCTGCACCTCTGGGGTTGCGGCAGCAGGTGTTTCTTCTACTGCTGTTGTTTCTCCAATCGTCGGTGTTGCCTCAACGGCCGGTGTTTCCTCGACCGTCGGTGTCTCCTCAATTGTTGGCGTCTCTTCCGCTGCCGGTGTCTGCGCAGCTTCCGGGGTTTCCTCCGCAGCTGTTTCTGCAGCTGGGGTTGCGTCCGCCACAGTCTCTGTCAATGTCGCTTCTGTGTCCGCCAGAACCTGCCATTGACCATTGCACAGCAGACCGACTACCAGGAGCAGTGCCAGTACTCGTTTCATCTTTTTCATTTGTGTTCCCCTCCTAATGTTGTGTTGTCCATATACGTTAGTAATACTATACTTTTATCATCCAGAATTATTGCCGAACAGACCTTGGCCTCCAGATGTTTTGTACCAACAAATTGTGGTGTTTTTTTTACACACTGCTCCATTATATATCAACTTTCGCCTACTTTTTTGTCACTTTTTACATATGGATAAGTAAAAAAAGCAATTGTGAACAAAAAAGCAGTATCCCTTTTGGCAAGGATACTGCTTGATTTCGCTATTTATTTACATTTAACACACTTACCCTTTGACAGCTCCTGCCGTCATACCTGCAATAATATACTTTTGGGCCAAGATATAGACCAATACAACCGGCAGTGACACCAACACTACATCAGCACACACCAGATTCCAGCTCCTGCTGAACTGTCCGTAAAAGTTGTATACGGATAATGGCAATGTCCATTTTGATGAAGAATTCAATAAATACATAGGAATTTGCAGTTCATTCCAGACCCACATAAAATTTAAAACTCCTGTCGTTGCAATCACAGGCTTTAACAATGGCAGAACCACCAGACGAAACAGTTTAAATCCTGTAGCACCATCGATAACAGCCGCTTCATCTAATTCACGTGGTATACCTTTAATAAATCCCGAAAACAGCATGACAGTAAAGGGCATATATAAGGCTGCATACACCAGACAAAGTCCTACCTGTGATCCATAAAGCCCAATACCTTTTAAAAGCTGTATGGTTGGCATCGCTGCAAAAGGTGCGATAATTCCAAAAGTCAAAAGCTTATAGGCTCCCCGACAAAACTTAGTGTCTCTTCGTACAATAATGTAACTAAGAATTGACGAAGTCGTGAGGATTAACAGTACAGAGAGAACAGTAATAAAAATACTATTAAACAAGGTTCTCATAAAATTCGCCTGAAACACTTCTACATAATTGCTCCATTGCCAACTCTCTGGTAAACGTATATTCAGATAACTTGCTTCCCCTTTTGTCTTAAAAGAAGTAATGACAATCATAAGGATTGGATACAATGTCACAACACTAACAAGCCAGAGGATGATTTCTAATATCAGATTAACTTTTCTGCTTTTTTTGCTCATTGTACATGCTCCCATTTTGAACTGAATTTTTGATAAAGTATCGAAATCGCTACCAAAAGGATTGTAAAGATCAGATTAACTGCCACCGACTGTGCATATCGTCCGGACGACATCTCATTCATCATCAATGTACCAAAGCTCTCTGTCGAGCTTCCCGGTCCTCCTGCCGTCATAATGTAAATAAGATCGAACATCTTGAGACCATAAATAAGACTAAATAAGATATTTACATTTACAGTTGGCATAATGAGCGGAAGCGTAATATTCTTAAAAATTTGCCATTCAGATGCTCCATCAATTTTAGCCGCTTCCAGGTAGTCTGACGATACAGATTGCATACCAGCCAAAGATATAATAATCGCATACCCTACATTTCTCCATATCTCAGCAACTGAAATGGAAAATATCGCCTTCCACCTCGTCCCCAGCCACTGGATACGATCTATGCCAAACACTTCAAGAATCGTATTTATCGTACCGTTTCTCGTCTGAAACAACGCTGTAAAAATCAAACCGACTACAAGGGCCGAAAAAATCGCCGGCACAAAATATACAGTCCGCAAAGCAATCCTGCTTCTGATTTTTCTGTTCAAAATATAAGCAAACACAAAGCCTAGGATTGTGACTACAACAGTCTTGGCAAATGCATAAATCAGTGTGTTGACGAATGCTATTGGCAGCTTTCTGTTCTGTACCATTTCTATAATATTATCTAAGCCCACAAACTTTAGTGCTGTTGTCCGAGCCGCACTCCAGTTTGTAAATGCATAGACATAACCGACTGTAGAAGGGATTACAAAAAACACTATAAAAATGACGGCCGAAATGCTAATCAGGTATAACGGGTATATCTTTTTTCTGTCCATTACAACTCTCCTTGCGGGCGGAGGGCCACAGACATTTGTCCCGGCCTCAGCCCTCTTCTAATTATGTTTACTTACTCTTGTAAAAAAGACTGCAATGTAGCAATTCTGTCGTCATCCATCAGCTTGATACATTCCTCAACAGTGATATTGCCTCCAATTAGTTCCTGAATTGCCTTACCTCCCTCACTTTGGGAATACCCAATAATACGCGGCTGTGCCACAGAAGCTCTGGCCAGCGTATCAATAGAATCTGCGGCTTCCTCTGCCTGACTTGATATAATATTTGTAGTCTGACTTTTAAATACCGGATAGGTGGAAACACCATCAAACGCTACATTATAGTTTTCCGGTTGTGCCATAAAGTTAACAAAATCTAATGCTTCCTCAACATTTTCACTATTCTTGTTGACCATTGTAAGCTCTACATTAGGTCCTTCATAAGTTCCTTCATCAGCGGTTCCCCAGAATACCGGCATAATACCAAAATCATCTGATGTGTAATCATAAGACTCGCTGTCATAGTCTGTGTCAAACCACGTATCCCAGCCGAACATCATGGCTGCTTCTCCCGTACCGAGCACTTCACTGCTATAGTCCCATGTATCTGTCATAAAGGACTCACCCAGCCAGCCTCTCTCTGCTGCCATCTTGAACCAATTAAGCATGTCTGTTACTTCAGGGATGTCTGCATATGTAATTTCATTATTGTTCAGCTGTTCCAGCAGAACCTCCCCTTCTTCACTGTCAAATACCGGGTCCAGTGCATATTGGTACAACACAGGCCATGCATCACTCACTGCCATATAAATTGGTTGGATTCCCGCTTCCACCAATGTGTCACAAGCGGCATTGAACTCTTCTTGTGTTGTCGGTATCTCAATTCCCTGCTCTTCAAATATCTGCTTATTATAGAAGCATCCTGAGATTGATGCTTCCCAGAAGGGAAGTCCATACACTTTTCCATCTACCTTGGTTTGCGGAAGAACTGAGTCCTGAATATCCTCTACCCACTCCGCATCACTAAAGTCATAAAAATTTTCCTCAACATTAAAGTTCAGCAGGTTGCTATTCCCAAAATGCATATAAATATCAGGAATATCACCCGTTGTAAATTTTGTTAGTGCGATTGACCTGCCCCCGATTTTTGTACCAGTCGCAATGTTAGTAATGACCGGTATCCGGTAGGGTAAATCCTTATCAGCTTGACGACATCGTAACATTTCTTGGTGGATTGTTCAAGGGCGG